>NZ_JBSGUQ010000047.1:0-1112 GCF_053608005.1 Lentzea sp. NPDC055074 | reverse complement strand
TGTGATGTCCAGGGACGTTGTTCCGGACGTGATGGCTTGCGGTGAAGACAGGTGAAGGCCTCCGGGTGTGAAGTGGAACTGCTGAGGAACCGCTTCACGGCCTGGAGGCCTTCGTGTCCCACCCTAACGCGACGCTGACCCCACGCACCCGCCTACGACTGGCACGTCTGATCGTCGAGCAGAACTGGCGCCCCGCCGAGGCGGCGAAGATGTTCATGGTCGCCGAGAAAACCGCCCGCAAATGGGCGCAGCGTTACCGCGACGAAGGCCCAGCGGGCATGACCGACCGCAGTTCCCGACCGCGGCACAGTCCTGCCCGCACTCCCGAACCCGTCGTGCGGGCGATCGTGACGCTGCGGTGGCGGCACCGACTGGGGCCGGTGCAGATCGCGGGCCGGCTCGGGATGGCGGCCTCGACCGTACACGCGGTACTGGTGCGCTGCCGGATCAACCGCCTGTCCCGCATCGACCGGATCACCGCGGAACCGCTGCGCCGTTACGAACATCCGCATCCCGGGTCACTGATCCACGTCGATGTCACCAAGTTCGGCAACATCCCCGACGGCGGCGGCCACCGCTTCGTCGGCCGGCAACAAGGCAGGCGCAACCGCGAGGTCACCGCGACCCGCACCGGCCGCCGTCACGCCGCCTACCGGCCCGCCGTCGGCACCGCGGTCCTGCACACCGTCATCGACGATCACTCCCGCGTCGCCTACGCCGAAATCCACGCCGACGAAACCTCTGTCACCGCCATCGCGGTCCTGCGGCGCGCCGTCGCCTGGTTCGCCGAACGTGGAGTGACCGTCGAACGCGTCCTGTCCGACAACGGCGCCTGCTACAAGTCCTACGCCTGGCGAGACGCCTGCGCCGAGCTCGACATCCGCCACAAACGCACGCGTCCTTACCGGCCCCAGACCAACGGCAAGATCGAACGCTTCCACCGAACCCTGGCCGACGGCTGGGCCTACGCACGCCACTACGACACCGATCACGAACGCCGAGCAGCACTACCCAGCTGGCTGCATTTCTACAATCACCACCGAGCCCACTCCGCCCTCGGAGGCCAACCACCCATCACCCGGCTGACCAACCTCCCCGGACATCACACCTAG
>NZ_JBSGUQ010000046.1:0-1160 GCF_053608005.1 Lentzea sp. NPDC055074 | reverse complement strand
GGACGTTGTTGACGGTGTGTCCGGCATGTCGCCTTGATCATGAGGAAGACCTCCGTGTGTGGTGGAGGTGTCTAGGTCTTCACCGCACACGGAGGTCTTCGTGTACCACCGTAACGCCCGTCTGACCGTGCACGGACGGCGGCTGCTCGTCGAGCGTGTCGCCGCCGGGCGCCCGGTCGCCCACGTCGCCGCGGAGATGGGCATCTCCCGCGCCACCGGCCACAAATGGGTCCGCCGCCACAGGCTGGAAGGCGACGCCGGCCTGGCCGATCGGTCCAGCCGCCCGCACCACTCACCCCGCCGCACCACGCCCGAAGTCGAGTCCCAGATCCTCCAGCTGCGCCGGACCCGGCGGCTCGGACCCGCTCGCATCGCCGGAATCCTCGGACTGCACGCCTCCACCGCCCATCGCGTCCTGACCCGGCATCACGAACCCAGGCTCGCCTGGCTCGATCGCCCGACCGGGCAACCGATCCGCCGCTACGAACGAGCCCGCCCCGGTGAACTGGTCCACGTCGACGTCAAGAAGCTCGGCCGGCTACGTGACGGCGGCGGCTGGCGGGCCCACGGACGCGACAGCGCCCAGCGCAACGCCGCCCGCACCGCACCCCGCGTCGGCTACGAGTACGTCCACTGCGCCATCGACGACCACACCCGCCTGGCCTACGCCGAGATCCACCCCGACGAGACCGCCACCACCTGCGCAGCCTTCCTGCGCAGAGCAGCCTGAGCCCTCGCCATACAGGGCATCCCGGCCATCGAGCGGGTCATGACCGACAACGCAATGGCCTACCGCCGCTCACACGCCTTCCGCGATGCGATGGCCGACATCGGCGCCAGCCACCGCCTCACCCGCTCCTACCGGCCCCAGACCAACGGCAAAGCCGAACGCTTCAACCGCACCCTCGCCGAGGAATGGGCCTACGCCCAGGTATTCACCAGCGGCCAGCAACGCGCCGACGCCCTGCCAAAGTTCCTGCACCACTACAACCACCACCGAGCCCACACCGCGCTCGGCGGACAACCACCCATCAGCCGCGTCGACAACGTCTCAGGGCACTACACCTAGGCGCTGTCCTGCAAGTTCGTTCGGTGACAGGCGCGGGCGAGAGACCCGGAGGCGGTGCCGCCGCCACGCCCTCATACCGGGCGTATTCGGG
>NZ_JBSGUQ010000045.1:0-2060 GCF_053608005.1 Lentzea sp. NPDC055074 | reverse complement strand
AGGATGGTTATAGTTACCACCGCCGTTTACTGGCGCTTAAGTTCTCAGCTTCGCAACCCCGAAAGGTGACTAACCGGTCCCCTTAACGTTCCAGCACCGGGCAGGCGTCAGTCCGTATACATCGCCTTACGGCTTCGCACGGACCTGTGTTTTTAGTAAACAGTCGCTTCTCGCTGGTCTCTGCGGCCACCCCCAGCTCAAGAAGCAAGTTCGATCACCAGTGATGGCCCCCCTTCTCCCGAAGTTACGGGGGCATTTTGCCGAGTTCCTTAACCATAGTTCACCCGAACGCCTCGGTATTCTCTACCTGACCACCTGAGTCGGTTTAGGGTACGGGCCGCCATGAAACTCGCTAGAGGCTTTTCTCGACAGCATAGGATCATCCACTTCACCACAATCGGCTCGGCATCAGGTCTCAGGCTTAATGTGTGACGGATTTGCCTATCACACGGCCTACACCCTTACCCCGGGACAACCACCGCCCGGGATGGACTACCTTCCTGCGTCACCCCATCACTCACCTACTACCAGCTTGGGTCACCGGCTCCACCACTTTCCTTTCCCCGAAGGGTCCGGAACGGCTTCACGGACTTAGCATCACCTGATTCGATGTTTGACGCTTCACAGCGGGTACCGGAATATCAACCGGTTATCCATCGACTACGCCTGTCGGCCTCGCCTTAGGTCCCGACTTACCCTGGGCAGATCAGCTTGACCCAGGAACCCTTAGTCAATCGGCGCACACGTTTCTCACGTGTGTATCGCTACTCATGCCTGCATTCTCACTCGTGAACCGTCCACCACTCGCTTCCGCGGCGGCTTCACCCGGCACACGACGCTCCCCTACCCATCACGATCCCCGTTGGGGGTATATATCGCAATGACACGACTTCGGCGGTACGCTTGAGCCCCGCTACATTGTCGGCGCGGAATCACTTGACCAGTGAGCTATTACGCACTCTTTCAAGGGTGGCTGCTTCTAAGCCAACCTCCTGGTTGTCTCTGCGACTCCACATCCTTTCCCACTTAGCGTACGCTTAGGGGCCTTAGTCGATGCTCTGGGCTGTTTCCCTCTCGACCATGGAGCTTATCCCCCACAGTCTCACTGCCGTGCTCTCACTTACCGGCATTCGGAGTTTGGCTAAGGTCAGTAACCCGGTAGGGCCCATCGCCTATCCAGTGCTCTACCTCCGGCAAGAAACACACGACGCTGCACCTAAATGCATTTCGGGGAGAACCAGCTATCACGGAGTTTGATTGGCCTTTCACCCCTAACCACAGGTCATCCCCCAGGTTTTCAACCCTGGTGGGTTCGGTCCTCCACGAAGTCTTACCTCCGCTTCAACCTGCCCATGGCTAGATCACTCCGCTTCGGGTCTTGAGCGTGCTACTCAATCGCCCTATTCGGACTCGCTTTCGCTACGGCTTCCCCACACGGGTTAACCTCGCAACACACCGCAAACTCGCAGGCTCATTCTTCAAAAGGCACGCAGTCACGACCCATTGGTAAACCAATGAGCGACGCTCCCACGGCTTGTAGGCACACGGTTTCAGGTACTATTTCACTCCGCTCCCGCGGTACTTTTCACCATTCCCTCACGGTACTATCCGCTATCGGTCACCAGGGAATATTTAGGCTTAGCGGGTGGTCCCGCCAGATTCACACGGGATTTCTCGGGCCCCGTGCTACTTGGGTGTCTCTCAAACGAGCCGTTAATGTTTCAGCTACGGGGGTCTTACCCTCTACGCCGGACCTTTCGCATGTCCTTCGCCTACATCAACGGTTTCTGACTCGTCTCACAGCCGGCAGACTGTGAAAGAGAGATCCCACAACCCCGCATGCGCAACCCCTGCCGGGTATCACACGCATACGGTTTGGCCTCATCCAGTTTCGCTCGCCACTACTCCCGGAATCACGGTTGTTTTCTCTTCCTGAGGGTACTGAGATGTTTCACTTCCCCTCGTTCCCTCCACACTGCCTATGTGTTCAGCAGCGGGTGACAGCCCATGACGACTGCCGGGTTTCCCCATTCGGAAACCCCCGGATCAAAGCCTGGTTG
>NZ_JBSGUQ010000044.1:2500-4590 GCF_053608005.1 Lentzea sp. NPDC055074 | reverse complement strand
GGACGAACGCTGGCGGCGTGCCTAATACATGCAAGTCGAGCGGACAGATGGGAGCTTGCTCCCTGATGTTAGCGGCGGACGGGTGAGTAACACGTGGGTAACCTGCCTGTAAGACTGGGATAACTCCGGGAAACCGGAGCTAATACCGGATAGTTCCTTGAACCGCATGGTTCAAGGATGAAAGACGGTTTCGGCTGTCACTTACAGATGGACCCGCGGCGCATTAGCTAGTTGGTGAGGTAACGGCTCACCAAGGCGACGATGCGTAGCCGACCTGAGAGGGTGATCGGCCACACTGGGACTGAGACACGGCCCAGACTCCTACGGGAGGCAGCAGTAGGGAATCTTCCGCAATGGACGAAAGTCTGACGGAGCAACGCCGCGTGAGTGATGAAGGCTTTCGGGTCGTAAAGCTCTGTTGTTAGGGAAGAACAAGTGCTAGTTGAATAAGCTGGCACCTTGACGGTACCTAACCAGAAAGCCACGGCTAACTACGTGCCAGCAGCCGCGGTAATACGTAGGTGGCAAGCGTTGTCCGGAATTATTGGGCGTAAAGGGCTCGCAGGCGGTTTCTTAAGTCTGATGTGAAAGCCCCCGGCTCAACCGGGGAGGGTCATTGGAAACTGGGAAACTTGAGTGCAGAAGAGGAGAGTGGAATTCCACGTGTAGCGGTGAAATGCGTAGAGATGTGGAGGAACACCAGTGGCGAAGGCGACTCTCTGGTCTGTAACTGACGCTGAGGAGCGAAAGCGTGGGGAGCGAACAGGATTAGATACCCTGGTAGTCCACGCCGTAAACGATGAGTGCTAAGTGTTAGGGGGTTTCCGCCCCTTAGTGCTGCAGCTAACGCATTAAGCACTCCGCCTGGGGAGTACGGCCGCAAGGCTGAAACTCAAAGGAATTGACGGGGGCCCGCACAAGCGGTGGAGCATGTGGTTTAATTCGAAGCAACGCGAAGAACCTTACCAGGTCTTGACATCCTCTGACAACCCTAGAGATAGGGCTTCCCCTTCGGGGGCAGAGTGACAGGTGGTGCATGGTTGTCGTCAGCTCGTGTCGTGAGATGTTGGGTTAAGTCCCGCAACGAGCGCAACCCTTGATCTTAGTTGCCAGCATTCAGTTGGGCACTCTAAGGTGACTGCCGGTGACAAACCGGAGGAAGGTGGGGATGACGTCAAATCATCATGCCCCTTATGACCTGGGCTACACACGTGCTACAATGGACAGAACAAAGGGCAGCGAAACCGCGAGGTTAAGCCAATCCCACAAATCTGTTCTCAGTTCGGATCGCAGTCTGCAACTCGACTGCATGAAGCTGGAATCGCTAGTAATCGCGGATCAGCATGCCGCGGTGAATACGTTCCCGGGCCTTGTACACACCGCCCGTCACACCACGAGAGTTTGTAACACCCGAAGTCGGTGAGGTAACCTTTTTGGAGCCAGCCGCCGAAGGTGGGACAGATGATTGGGGTGAAGTCGTAACAAGGTAGCCGTATCGGAAGGTGCGGCTGGATCACCTCCTTTCTATGGAGAATTGATGAACGCTGTTCATCAATATAAGTTTCCGTGTTTCGTTTTGTTCAGTTTTGAGAGAACTATCTCTCATATATAAATGTATGTTCTTTGAAAACTAGATAACAGTGTAGCTCATATTTTTTAATTTTTAGTTTGGTTAAGTTAGAAAGGGCGCACGGTGGATGCCTTGACACTAGGAGTCGATGAAGGACGGGACTAACGCCGATATGCTTCGGGGAGCTGTAAGTAAGCTTTGATCCGAAGATTTCCGAATGGGGAAACCCACTATACGTAATGGTATGGTATCCTTACCTGAATACATAGGGTATGGAAGACAGACCCAGGGAACTGAAACATCTAAGTACCTGGAGGAAGAGAAAGCAAATGCGATTTCCTGAGTAGCGGCGAGCGAAACGGAACATAGCCCAAACCAAGAGGCTTGCCTCTTGGGGTTGTAGGACATTCTATACGGAGTTACAAAGGAACGAGGTAGACGAAGCGACCTGGAAAGGTCCGTCGTAGAGGGTAACAACCCCGTAGTCGAAACTTCGTTCTCTCTTGAATGTATCCTGAGT
>NZ_JBSGUQ010000043.1:0-8537 GCF_053608005.1 Lentzea sp. NPDC055074 | reverse complement strand
TTCCTCAGCAGTTCCACTTCACACCCGGAGGCCTTCACCTGTCTTCACCGCAAGCCATCACGTCCGGAACAACGTCCCTGGACATCACACCTAGGGCCTGTGTCGAAGTCTGGTCCGCGACAGCCAGGCCCGACTTCGACACAGGCCCCGAGGCGTCCAACTGAGACGTAACGCTGCGGTTCATCCGGATGACTTCCGGCCCCCTGCCGTTCATCGTGGGTACGACGACGAAGGGAGGGGTGACGTGGAACCGTTCCGCCTGCTGCATCCCGACCTCGTGCCACAGCGGCGCGAGTCGCTCCAGCACGCCGCGTCCACCCTCGTCCAGATGGGCCTCGACGACACGGTGCTCTCGGCGTCGCCCGTGCACCAGCGCCTCGCGCGCGTGGTGCTCGCGAGCAGCGGCGTCATCGAGTGGACCCCCGGCTACCGCGTCCAGGACGGCGACCTCGACGACCGCTTCGGCGTCGTGCGGGTCGGCGGCGACCGAGGCGGCGTGTTCCTCTCCGGTGTCCTCATCGCCTACCTCGACGTGCTCGAGAACGCGGCCAGGATGGGCACCTCGATCCCCGAGGACTCCTGGCGCACCCTGCTCTGGGCCCCGACCGCGCTCTTCGACCACGTGCTGCGCCGCCCCCAGGTCGGCATGACCGTGGTGACGCCGGGCTGCGGCACCGAGAACCTTCCGTTCGAACGCGCCCAGGCGGGCCAGCGCCTCTACCTCGCGTTGATGCAGGCCGTCCGGTTCGCCGTCAGCGGTGTCGTGCGCGCGCAGGACGACTGCCCGCTCGTCGAGGACTGCGTGACGCTCGCGACCGCGTGCCTGCGCGCCGCGGCGGTGGCCCTCGCGTTCGCGACCGACGTCCCGGGCGAGGCGTCGCCGCCGGTCGTGGAGACCGCCGAGCACCGGTACCTGTGGACGGTGCTGGGCGAGGTGCGGGCGGCGGTGCCCCGGGCCCGCTTCGAGCAGTTCGCCGCCGCGCTGCGCAGGTTGAACGACGTCTACACCTCTTGCCCGTTGCTCGTTGCAGGCGGCTGACCTCGTTCGTCTCGACTTCGCTCCGACTTTGGTCGTTTCACGGCGAGAACCGCCACGTGCTGACCTACCGTCTCGCCCATGACGGAGGAACGGTCGGCGGTCGTGGTGCGGGACGTCCGCAAGAGCTACGGCGAGCTGAAGGCGGTGGACGGCGTCTCGTTCACCGTGGCCGAAGGCGAGTTCTTCGGCATCCTGGGGCCCAACGGCGCCGGGAAGACGACGACGCTGGAGATCGTCGAGGGGCTGCGCGAGCCCGACAGCGGCGAGGTGCGGTTGCTCGGTGAGAGCCCGTGGCCGCGCAACGTGAAGTTGTTGCCGCGCATCGGTGTCCAGCTGCAGGCGTCGGCGTTCTTCGAGAAGCTGACGGCGAAGGAACAGCTGCAGACGTTCGGCGCGCTCTACGGCGTCAGTGCCGGCACGGCCGCGGACATGCTGGAGCTGGTCGGCCTCGCGGACAAGGCGAACGAGCAGGAGAACAAGCTCTCCGGCGGTCAGCGGCAACGGCTGTCGATCGCGTGCGCGCTCGTGCACGACCCGGACATCGTGTTCCTCGACGAACCGACCGCGGCGCTCGACCCGCAGGCCCGCCGCAACCTCTGGGACGTGCTGCGCGCCATCAAGGAGCGCGGCAAGACCATCGTCTACACGACCCACTACCTCGACGAGGCCGAGATCCTCTGCGACCGGGTGGCGATCATGGACAACGGCAGGGTCCTCGCGCTCGACCGGCCCGCGGTGCTGGTGCGCGGGCTCGACGCGCCCACCCACGTGACGCTGCAGAAGGGCGTTCTGTCCGTTGTGGACGCTGCAGAGCTGGACGGTGTGGACGAGGCCCACGAGGACGAGGTGTCGCTGACGCTCTCCACGCGGCGGCCCGCTCCCGTCCTGTCGGCGCTGGCCGAACGCGGTGCGCTCGACGGGCTGCAGGTCCGCACGGCCACCCTCGAAGACGTCTTCCTCAACCTGACCGGGCGGGAGTACCGCGCATGACCGCGTTCAAGACGCTTTCGGTGGCGATGCTCAAGGGGTTCGTCCGGGACAAGGTGACGTTGTTCTTCACCTTCCTGTTCCCGTTGATGTTCCTCGTGATCTTCGGCCTGCTCCTGCGCGACGCCGGCGACGACAAGACCAAGATCGCGGTGGTCGGCGACGGGCCGATCGTGTCCTCGCTGCGCGACAGCGGCGCACTGGAGCTGGAGTCCTACAACGACGAGGGCTCCGCCGTGCAGAAGGTCAAGGACGGCGACCTGCCCGCAGCGCTGATCATCCGCGGGCAGCAGCTCGACGTGCGGTTCGCGCAGAGCGACCAGGTCAAGTCCGCGACCGTGCTAGGGATCATCAACGGGTTCGTGGACAAGGCGAACCTCGCCGCGACCGGTCAGCCGCCGACCTTCACGTTCGCCGCGGAGAAGGTCGAGGACGCGTCGCTCAAGCCGATCCAGTACCTGACGCCGGGCATCCTGTCGTGGGGTGTGGCGGTGTCGGCGGTGTTCGGTTCGGCGCTGACGCTCGTGTCGTGGCGGCGCAAGCAGGTGCTGCGGCGCATCCGCCTGGCGCCGATCTCGACGACGTCCGTGCTGTCGTCGCGGATCCTGGTCAGCGCGGGTGTGGCGCTGGTGCAGGGCGCGGCGTTCATCGGCATCGCGTCGCTGCCCGTGTTCGGGTTGCAGCTTTCCGGGTCCTGGTGGCTCGCGATCCCGTTGCTGCTGCTGGGAACCATCGCGTTCTTCGCGCTCGGCATGCTCGTCGGCGCGTTCGCGAAGACCGAGGAGGCGGCGTCGGCGGCCGCGAACATCGTGGTGCTGCCGATGGCGTTCCTGTCCGGCACGTTCTTCCCCGTGGACCAGGCGCCGGCGTGGCTGCAGGCGGTCTCGAAGATCTTCCCGTTGCGGCACATGAACGACGGCATGCTCGACGTCCTGGTGCGCGGCAAGGGGATCGAGGCGCTGGTGGTGCCGTCGGCCATCCTGGTCGGTTTCTCGCTCGTGGTCGGGTTCATCGCCTCCCGCGTTTTCAAATGGGAGGAATAGGACATATCCTGACAGACCCGGTGGTCGTGTGCTCCCCGTCACGGTTCATGATGGGGAGCCATGACGTTCTCCAGCGTGGTCGGACGGTTCCGCATCCTCGCCCTGGCCGAGGCCCTCTCCTGGGCGGGCCTGCTGCTCGGGATGTTCTTCAAGTACGTCGTCGTGCAGAACGAGATCGGCGTGAAGATCTTCGGCCCGATCCACGGCTTCGTCTTCGTCGCCTTCATCCTCGTCACGCTGATGACGAAGGAACCGCTGAAGTGGGACGCCCGCACGCTGGTCCTCGGCCTGCTGTCGAGCATCCCGCCGTTCGGCACGGTGCTCTTCGAGCGCTGGGCCTCGAAGACCGGCCGTCTCACCCAGGCAGCGCCCGAGCAGCTCTGAGGTGCCTCTCGGGGTCGCCGCGGTGGTAGATCCGCTCGGACTCCTCGATGTTGTCCAGGAACTGCTGGTACTGCACCGCGAGCAGCAGGTGTGAGGCCCGGCGGGCGGCGTCGAGGGCGTCGAGCGGGCGGCTGTCCGGCCGGTGCCGCAGCCACGCCTCGCTCCACACGCGGCGGATCAGGTCGCGCAGCCCGGGCCGGCAGAACTCGACGAGCCTGCCCGCGTCCAGTGCGGGGTGTCCCCACACGACGTCGGACCAGTCGATGACGACGCCGCTGCTGAACCAGTTGCCGGGGTGGAAGTCGCCGTGCACCAACGTGTCCGGCAGTCCGAACGATGGCATCGGCACCACGCACCTCCGCACGCGGGGCTCACCCGCCAGCGCGTTCTGCACCGCGACCCAGCGCGGCACGATGTCCTCGACGTGCTCCGGTGCGGGGTCCCAGCAGTCCTGGCCGTGAGCCTGACCGAGCAGGACGCGCTTCGGCGCGCTCGCGAGCACCTCGGGTACGAGCGCCGGGTCGTGCTCGGCGACCATCGCGATCACCGCGCCCTCGTCGGCGAAGAACGGCGGTACGGCCTTCAGCCACGCGGAGCCGTTCGCGGTGGGCAGCCGGTGCACGCTCGACAGGTTCCACGACTTCACCTGGACCGGCGGACCGGTGCGCTCGACGTACGAGTCGGCCCAGCTCAGCAGCTCGTCCGGCCCGCCCTGCCGCGCCCACGGCAGCCTGTGCGGGGCGTCCGCGGCGGGTTCCTCGCACGGGCGCAGCCAGGTCCGGTCGGGTTCGCCGTGCGCCTCGACGTGGTAGGTGACCAGGCCGCCGCCGGACCGTTCGCCACCCTCGGCGGAGATCAGCCGCAGCACGCTCGTCCGGACGCCCAGCAGCCGTTCGAGCGCCTCGTTCACGGGCTCGACGTCGGCCCACCAGCGGGACTCGACGTCGATCGCGTCCGTCCGGCCCGCGAACCCGCTCGGCGTGCTGACCAGGGCGACGATGGACCGTGCGCTCACGGTGTGACCAGACGCAGGGCCTCGCGGAGCTCGACCTGCGGGTCGCCCTCGTGGTAGACCCGCTCGGACTCCTCGATGTTGTCGAGGAACTCCTGGTACTTCACGGCGTTGTGCAGCCGGGACGCGCGAGGGGCGACCTCCAGCGCTTCCAGCGGACTGCTGTCCGGTCGGTGCGCGAGCCAGGCCTCGCTCCACACGCGGCGGATCAGGTCGTGCAGGCCGGGCTCGGCGTACTCCATGAGCCGGCACGCGTCGAGCGCCGGGTGACCCCAGACGGCGTCGGACCAGTCGATGACGACGCCGCTGCTGCGCCAGTTGCCGGGGTGGAAGTCGCCGTGGGTGAGCGTGTCGGGCAGACCGAAGTCCGGCATCGGCACGGCGGACGGCCGCAGCCGCGCCTCACCCGCCAGCGCGTGCTGCACGGCGACCCAGCGCGGTACGACGTCCTCGATCTGCGCGGCGGTCACCCGCCAGCAGTTGGCGCCCTCGGCCTGGCCGAGCAGGACGCGGTTCGGCGCGCTCGCCAGCACCTCGGGCACGAGTGCCGGGTCGTGGGCGGCGACCATCTTGATCACCGAGCCCTCGTCGGCGAAGAACGGCGGCACGGCCTTGAGCCACACCGGGCCGTCCGCGGTGGGCAGGCGGTGCACGCTCGACAGGTTCCACGTCCGCACCTGGGCCGCCGGGCCGGTGCGGGTGATCACCGTGTCCGCCCACGCGACCAGGTCGGCCGGGCCACCGAGGCGTGCCCACGGCAGCCGGTGCTCGGCGTCGGGCGCGGGGGCGTCGGCGGGGGCGAGCAGGCCGTGGTCCGGCTCTTCGTGCGCCTCGACGTGATAGGTGACGACACCGCCGAACGGCACCTTGCCGCCCTCGGTGGAGAGCAGGCGCAGCACGCTCGTCTCGACGCCGAGGAGGTCGCGCAGGACGGTGTTGACCGGCTCGACGTGGTTCCAGTTCGGTGTCTCGACCGGGATCGCTCTGGTGCGTCCGGTGAACCCGCTCGGGGTCTGGACGAGCGCGACGACGGAACGGTCCGGTCGATCCCACATCATGGGCTCATCAGGCCACAGGTCGGCCCGCTCGCCCAAACGGTTTTCTCAGTCCTCGAAGTCGCCGCTCGCCCGGCGCACCTTCGCGAGCAGGTCCGTGAGCTGCTCGGTCTGGCGGTCGGTGAGGCCCTTGAGACCGAGGTTGACGTCGACGACGGCCGCGGTCGCGCTCTCACGGCGCTGCAGGCCGGCGTCGGTGATCTCGACCAGCGTGGTGCGGCGGTCGGTCGGGTGCGGCGTGCGGCGGACGAGGCCGTCGCTCTCCAGCCGGTCGACGATGTTCGTGACGCTCGTCGGGTGCAGCTGCAGGCGCTCGCCCATCACCCGCATCGGCAGCGCGCCCTTGCGGGAGAAGTAGAGCAGCACCAATGCCTCGTAGCGCGCGAACGTGAGCCCGTGCGGCTTGAGGGCTGCGTCCACGGCGGACTGGATGATTTGCTGGACACGCATGACGCTCGTGACCGCGGCCATCGACGTCGCGGAACCGATCCGGTCGTCCCACAGTCCGGCCGCGCGGGCGATCGGATCGAACGGCAGCGGTGTCATGGGCACCGAAGCTACCAGTCAGTACAACTCGTGGATCACCAGGAGGTGCACGTGCTCGTCGCGTTCAGTGTTGCTCCGTCCGGTTCGGACGAATCCGGGAGCGTCGCGAAGGCGGTCGCCGAGGCGGTCCGGGTCGTGCGGGAGTCCGGCCTGCCCAATCAGACGAACGCGATGTTCACCTTGGTGGAGGGGGAGTGGGACGAGGTGATGGACGTGGTCAAGCGCGCGACGGAAGCCGTTCAGGCCAGTGCGTCGCGTGTCTCGCTCGTGCTCAAGGCGGACATCCGGCCCGGCCATTCAGGCCAGTTGGAGGCCAAGGTCGCACGCATCGAGGAGCACCTCTCGGACTCGTCGTGAACGGCGGGTCGTTCGGGCCTGCTCGGATGGCCGAACGTCTCTACGCCGTGACGGTGAGTGCGCCCTTGCGGTGGCGTTCGCTGGGTTAGCGTGTCGGGCGTGGACGCGAGGCAGATGTGGTTGAGGTTCGAGCCCTACCACGACGTCACGTACTTCACGCCCGAGTCCCGCGCGGCGACGGACGCGCTGGGCTGCAAGGGCGGATGGATGGGCTACTTCGGAATGCGCGCCGCACCGCTGGGCGCCGCGTCGCCGGAGCTGGTGACGGCGGTCTTCTACAACTTCGCGCCGCGCATGGTTCGCCGTGCGCTGCCGGACGCGTGGGCGGTCGCCTCGCCGTCCGAGTACCTGCGCGTCCGGCTGGCAGGTGCCGACGGCGCGTTGCGACGCCTGCTGGACTCGGTGGACACGTCCGGCATCGCCGAGGCCGCGACACTCGCGCGCAGGGCGGCGCTGGCGGTTCCCCTCGCCGGCCGTCCGCTGTCGGCCGCGAACCGGGCGCTGCCGTGGCCCATCGAGCCCCATCTGGCGCTGTGGCACGCCTGCACGATCTTGCGCGAGGCCCGAGGGGACGGGCACGTGGCCGCTCTGGTGGCCGCGGGCATCGGCCCGTGCCAAGCGCTTGCGCTCTACGCGCGTGAGCATTCCCTCGATCCGGCATACATGCGAACCGCGCGTGGTTGGACTGTCGAAGAATGGGAAGCCGCCGCTGATCTGCCCGGTGACCTCCCCGCGGTGGAAAGGGCGACCGACGCGGCCGCTCTGGACCCGTGGAAGGCGCTGGGTGAAGTGGGTACGTCGCGGTTCATCGACCTGATGACACCGCTAGCTCTACGCATCGCCTCGGCCAACGAGGCGATGCGCGTCAACCCGATGGCCCTGGACCCGGTCCGGGAACTAGCCGTGCCAGGATGGAACACGTGACAAGGCCTGATCCTCGCAAGACCGCCGCACTGTCCGCCGCGCTCTCCGGCGCCGTCGATCTGGGCGCTTTGAAGGCCCGAGCCGACGCGGCCCGTACCGCCGCTGCCTCGCCCGCCGCCCCCTCCGGCGGTTCTCCCGCGCCTGACAACGGCTCTGCGCCGTGGATCGTGGACGTCACCGAGGCTTCTTTCCAGGCTGTGGTCGAGCAGTCCCTGCAGGTGCCCGTCGTGGTGCTGCTGGGGGCCTCCTACAGCCCCGAGTCGCAGCAGCTGGCCGCCTCCCTGACCCGCTTCGCCTCGACGTCCGGCGGGTCCTGGATCCTCGCGCGCGTCGACCTGGAGAGCGCGCCCCGCATCGGGCAGGCCTTCGGGGTCCAGTCCGTGCCGACCACCGTGGCCGTCGCCGCCGGGCAGCCCATCGACGCCTTCGCCGGCCCCATCGACGACGCCGAGCTGTCGCAGTGGATCGCCCGGCTGCTGGACGCGCTGCGGGACCGCCTGCCCGGGATCCGGGCCGGAGAGGCGCGCGCCGGAGGCCCGGTGGAGCCCGAGGAGATCCCCGAGGACCCGCGCATCGTCGCCGCCGAGGAGGCCTTCGAACGCGGTGACTACGTTGCCGCGCAGGGGTTCTACTCGGAGATTCTCGCCTCTGAGCCTGGGAACGAGCTGGCGAAGGAGGGCCTCGCGCAGGCCCGGTTCGCCGAGCGGGCGGAGGCCGTCGATCCTGCGGTGATCGCCAAGGCCGATGGTGCGCCTGAGGACGTTGATGCGCAGCTTGCGGCTGCGGATGCTCAGGTTGCCGGGCAGATGGTCGAGGAGGCGTTCTCCCGGCTCGTCGAGACCGTCCGGCGGGTGTTCGGGGACGACCGGGATCGTGTCCGGCAGCATTTGGTGGGGCTGTTCGAGCTGTTCCCGGCGGATGACCCTCGTGTTGCTGCGGCACGGCGGAACCTGGCTTCGGCGCTGTACTGACGCGGGCTGGACTGACGCGGGCTGGACTGACGCGGGCTGGCGGGTGGTCACCTTTGCGTGGCGCGACCTGTGCGTGGGGCGAGCCAAGACGGTGGTCACCTTGAGGGCGGCCACCTTGCGTTGCGTGCTTCCCCTGGGGCTCTGCCCCAGACCCCGGCAATCTGATCAGGGGGCCAGCGCCGTGAGCAGGTAGATGGCACGCCTGTTGCTTAGAGCGGC
>NZ_JBSGUQ010000042.1:0-10464 GCF_053608005.1 Lentzea sp. NPDC055074 | reverse complement strand
TGGGGGTTCAAGTCCTGCTCGTGGGTGAGTTGTCCCCACCCCTACCTGCATGCAGCAAGAGCTGTGGCGCGACTCGTGATGGGACCCCACCGCCCGGCTCTTATGGAAAGACTGCTCGCCTTCGGCATCGCTTGAGGGCTCGCCTTCGGCTTCGCGTTGCCGTCCCTGGGCGTGCGACTGCTGTCTCGGTTGGGGTGTCTGGTGGGTTCTGCTCTGCGGGGATTTTTGCGGGAACTTTGAGGTGTGTGTGGACGTTCGCGGTCGGCGTAATTGCTGCTCGTAGCACGGATTTGCCGGAGGCGGTACCCCGGATGGCCTAGTGGTTCGGTCAGAGATCAACCGGTTGGAACCTGTGATTGGCCACTGGGTACGGCCTGGTCGGGGAGGGCTGTTAGAGTCGCGGGCTGAACCCGGATGTCCTCCGGGTTGCTTGGTCGTGGCTACCTGACTCGGCCTGCCAACTACCGCATGTGCCGGTCCCTGGGGGTCGGCAACGCTCAGGAGGTTCGCGTGCTCGGCGCATTCCGCTCGGCTCTCGCGACGCCGGATCTACGCAAGAAGATCCTGTTTACGCTCGGGATCATCATTGTGTACCGGCTTGGTGCGACCATGCCCGCGCCGGGCGTGTCCTTCAAGAACGTGCGGGCGTGTGCTGAAGCGCTTGAAGGCCAGAACATCTACTCGCTGATCAACCTGTTCAGCGGTGGTGCTCTGCTCAACCTGTCCGTGTTCGCGCTGGGCATCATGCCCTACATCACCGCGAGCATCATCATCCAGCTCCTCACCGTGGTCATCCCGCGGTTCGAGCAGCTGAAGAAGGAAGGACAGGCTGGTCAGGGCAAGCTCACGCAGTACACGCGCTACCTGACGATCGGTCTGGCCATCCTGCAGTCGACCGGTCTCGTGGCGCTGGCCGTGCGCGGGCAGCTCTTCGGCGAGTGCGACCAGGACGTCATTCCTGGCAAGGACAGCATCTTCACGCTGATCGTGCTGGTCATCACCATGACCGCCGGTACCTCGGTCATCATGTGGCTGGGCGAGCTCATCACCGAGAAGGGCATCGGCAACGGCATGTCGTTGCTGATCTTCACCGGTATCGCCGCCCGCATCCCCGCCGAGGGCAAGAACATCCTCGACAAGAGCGCCCTCACGTTCACCCTCGTGGTCGTGGCCGCACTCATCATCATCGCGAGCGTCATCTACGTCGAGCAGGCTCAGCGCCGCATCCCGGTGCAGTACGCCAAGCGCATGATCGGCCGCCGCATGTACGGCGGTACGTCGACGTACCTTCCCCTCAAGGTGAACCAGGCCGGCGTCATCCCGGTCATCTTCGCCTCTTCGCTGCTGTACCTGCCGGACCTGATCGTGCGTCTGACCCAGGGCTCCTCCACCGAGCAGAACTGGTTCTCCACCTTCGTGCAGACCTACCTGGTCAAGCAGTCGAGCTGGGTGCACATCGCCACGTACTTCCTGCTCATCGTCTTCTTCACTTACTTCTACGTCGGCATCACGTTCAACCCGGACGAGCGTGCTGACGAGATGAAGAAGTTCGGTGGCTTCATCCCCGGCATCCGTCCCGGTCGCCCCACCGCCGAGTACCTCAAGTTCGTCCTGGGTCGCATCACGCTTCCCGGTTCGCTCTACCTCGGCATCGTGGCGATCCTGCCGAACCTGTTCCTGGACCTGACCGGCGACGGCCAGAACCAGAACTTCCCGTTCGGCGGCACCGCGGTTCTGATCATGGTCGGTGTCGGTCTCGACACCGTGAAGCAGATCGAGAGCCAGCTCATGCAGCGCAATTACGAAGGGTTCCTCCGCTAGATGCGACTCGTTCTCGTTGGCCCGCCTGGCGCGGGCAAGGGCACCCAGGCCGAGGTTCTGAGCCGCAAGCTCGGCGTGCCGCACATCTCGACGGGCGACCTCTTCCGGTCACACATCAGCAACCAGACCGAGCTCGGGCTGGAGGTGCAGAGCATCCTCGACGAGGGCGCTCTCGTGCCGGACTCCATCACGAACGAGATGGTGCGCAAGCGCTTGGCCGAGTCCGACGCCGCGGACGGGTTCCTGCTCGACGGGTTCCCCCGCAACGTCGCCCAGGCCGACAAGCTGGGCGAGTTCCTCGCTGTCGGTGGCCACTCGCTCGACGCGGTGCTGGAGTTCCGGGTCGACGAGGACGTCGTGGTGGAGCGGCTGCTCGCACGCGGGCGCACGGACGACAAGGAAGACGTCATCCGGCACCGCCAGCAGGTGTACCGCAACGAGACCGCGCCGCTGCTGAGCTACTACGCGGAGAAGGTCATCTCCATCGACGCCGTCGGTGAGATCGACGAGATCAGCGAGCGTGCGCTCGCCGCGCTGAACGAGAAGTGACAGGCGGGCTGCTTCAGCGGCTCCGTGCTGTCGTCACCGGTGCAACAGATCGTGAAGGCATGAGCAAGATCGAGATCAAGACCCGCGGCCAGCTGGAGGCCATGCGCGCCTCCGGCCTGGTCGTGGCACGGGCGCTGCAGAACGTCGTCGACGCGGTGAAGCCCGGTGTGTCCACGTGGGAGCTCGACGAGATCGCCGAGCAGACCATCCGCGACGCCGGGGCCATCCCGTCGTTCAAGGGCTACCACGGCTTCCCGGCGAGCATCTGCGCGTCGGTGAACGACCAGATCGTCCACGGCATCCCCAGCAAGACGCAGGTGCTGGCCGAGGGCGACCTGATCTCCATCGACTGCGGTGCGATCCTCGACGACTGGCACGGCGACTCGGCCGTCACGGTCGGCGTCGGCGAGCTGTCTCCCGCGGACCACAAGCTGTCCGAGGCGACCAGGCTGTCGATGCTCGCGGGCATCGAGGCCGCGGTGGCCGGCGGCAGGCTCACGGACATCTCGTTCGCCATCGAGTCCTCGGCCATCGAGTCGGGGGAGCGCGACGGCATCGAGTACGGCGTGGTCGCGGACTACGGCGGCCACGGCATCGGCTCCAAGATGCACATGGAGCCGTTCCTGCCGAACTTCGGCAAGCCGGGCAAGGGTCCGCGGCTCAAGGTCGGCATGGCCATCGCGATCGAGCCGATGCTGACGCTCGGCACCGACGACTCCCAGGAGCTCGAGGACGGCTGGACCGTCATCACGCTCGACGGCACGCGTGCCGCGCACTGGGAGCACAGCGTCGCGATCACCGAGGACGGCCCCTGGGTGCTCACCGCGCCGGAGGAAAGCAAGTAGCCCCAACGGTTTGGACATGGCCCCGTTCGCCCTTCGGTGAACGGGGCTATTTCGTTTGTCAGGGCCGATACGGTCGAGGTGACGAACGAGTCCAATGCTTGGGGGCATTGTGGGGGTAACCCGTTTCGTCCTGTCCGCCCTTCTGATTCCACTAGCAGGCTGTGCTGCCTCTAAGCCGGCCACCGATCTGACCTACCAGGACGTGCCGGCGGAGCGGATCGCCGACCGGATCTTCCTGGCCGACGCCATCGCGGCGGCGGAAGGCTGCCGGCCGCCGTTCTCCGACGTGGTCGTGCGGCGTCCGAACTTCGTCAGCCCGCCGGAGCCCGTCGACGGCGGGTGCGGCGGCAACGTCCGCGCCACCGCGTCGTGGGAGTACGTCGACGCCGTGAGTCGCATCACTGTGCTGCACGACGTCGTGGTCCGGGAGTGGGACGTCCTGCTCCGGTCCGGGCCGGAGGCCGCCGAGACGCGGTCCTACGGGACGACGTTGCTGCACTGCCTCGACCGGGCCGGGTTCGCCCAGCGCGGTCCCGGTGACCCGAGCCTTGAGAGCTACGGCATCGGATCGGGTGACGTCGCGCTCAACAACGCAGCTCAGCAGTGTTCTGACGACACCGGCTACGGGTGGCGGGCCGCCGCCCAGCGCCTGCGGACGTTGAAGTCGGTGCTCGGCAGGCACGAGTCCGAGATCAACGACATCGCGCGTCTGAGACCCGTGCTCGAACGGGGTGCGCGGCCCGACGCGGGTCCTGAGCGGACCCGATTTGGGTTGCCGCAGTGAACTGCGTACACTGGTCAGGTGGCGCATCTGTCGCGCCGGTTCTGTCATGCCCTCGCAGGTGAGATCGAACCGGGCTGGGACGCGCCCAAACGTATTTATCACCGTCACGAAACGCGGAGGACATGGGCAAGAAGGACGGGGCCATTGAGGTCGAGGGCCGCGTAGTCGAGCCGCTCCCCAACGCGATGTTCAGGGTCGAGTTGGAGAACGGTCACAAGGTACTCGCGCACATCAGCGGCAAGATGCGACAGCACTACATCCGCATCCTCCCTGAGGACCGGGTTGTCGTGGAGCTCTCGCCCTACGACCTGTCCCGCGGGCGCATCGTCTACCGCTACAAGTGACCTCCAGTAGCAGGAGATCTCAGGCGTGAAGGTTCAGCCGAGCGTCAAGAAGATCTGCGACAAGTGCAAGGTGATCCGCCGTCACGGCCGGGTCATGGTGATCTGCGAGAACCTGCGCCACAAGCAGCGCCAGGGCTGAGCAGTTCCACTCGCGCTCGTCGAGATCTTCGATGACGCAGTAACGAGACACTCCTCGCACCTACCGCACGGGCTCCATGCGTGCGGACACCCCCGGATTTCCAGGCCGGGGCCGGGACACCGGTTGTGAGAGCAGCCGGAACGACACACAGCGAGTCAGTCACCGGAATTGGGCGAGGAGCAGACCTGGAAGTAATCGACAGGAGTTAACCGCCACATGGCACGACTCGCTGGCGTCGACCTCCCCCGCGAAAAGCGGATGGAGATCGCGCTCACCTACATCTTCGGCATCGGTCGTACGCGCTCCAAGGAGCTGCTCGCCGCCACGGAGATCTCCCCGGACCTCCGGGTGAAGGATCTGACGGACGACGACCTCGCCAAGCTGCGGGACCACATCGAGACGAACTACAAGGTCGAGGGTGACCTTCGCCGTGAGGTCGCGGCCGACATCCGTCGCAAGATGGAGATCGGTTGCTACGAAGGTCTTCGGCACCGTCGTGGCCTGCCCGTTCGCGGACAGCGCACCAAGACGAACGCCCGTACCCGCAAGGGTCCGAAGAAGACCGTGGCCGGCAAGAAGAAGGCCGGCAAGAAGTAAGACCTCGCGTCTACTGCCCTCAACTTAGGAGTTCGTTTTGCCACCCAAGTCCCGTACGGGCGCCGGGGTCAAGAAGGTCCGGCGCAAGGAAAAGAAGAACGTCTCGCACGGCCAGGCGCACATCAAGAGCACGTTCAACAACACCATCGTGTCGATCACCGACCCGATGGGCAACGTGATCAGCTGGGCGTCCGCCGGCCACGTGGGCTTCAAGGGCTCGCGCAAGTCCACGCCGTTCGCGGCGCAGATGGCTGCCGAGAACGCCGCCCGCAAGGCCGCCGAGCACGGCATGCGCAAGGTGGACGTGTTCGTCAAGGGTCCCGGCTCCGGCCGTGAGACCGCGATCCGTTCGCTGCAGGCCGCCGGTCTCGAGGTCGGCACCATCCAGGACGTGACCCCGCAGCCCCACAACGGCTGCCGCCCGCCCAAGCGGCGCCGGGTCTGAGGCACGGGGAGGAGTAAGAACTAATGGCTCGTTATACGGGACCCGCGACGCGCATCTCGCGTCGTCTGAAGGTTGACCTCGTTGGTGGGGACCAGGCGTTCGAGCGCCGTCCGTACCCGCCCGGCCAGCACGGCCGTGGCCGGGTCAAGGAGTCCGAGTACCTGCTGCAGCTCCAGGAGAAGCAGAAGGCTCGCTACACCTACGGCGTGCTCGAGAAGCAGTTCGTGCGCTACTACAAGGAAGCGGTTCGTCGCCCCGGCAAGACCGGCGAGAACCTGCTCCAGATCCTCGAGGCCCGCCTCGACAACGTGGTGTACCGCGCAGGCCTCGCCCGCACGCGTCGCCAGGCTCGCCAGCTGGTCAGCCACGGTCACTTCATCGTGAATGGCCAGAAGGTCAACATCCCGAGCTTCCAGGTGTCGAAGTTCGACATCATCGACGTGAAGCCGAAGTCCATGCCCACGCTGCCCTTCGAGGCTGCGCGCGCGTCCTTCGGTGACCGGCCGATTCCCGCTTGGCTGCAGGTCGTGTCCTCGAACCTGCGCATCCTCGTGCACCAGCTGCCCGAGCGCGCGCAGATCGACACGCCTGTCACCGAGCAGCTCATCGTCGAGCTCTACTCGAAGTGATCCTCTCCGAGCCACCGTCCTTCTGGGACGGTGGCTCGGGTCGGGTCCCGCATCGGCGCGAAGGGTGTGCCGAGTGCGTTTGCCGGTCAACGCGACCGGCCGTTGTTGACGGCGTCAAATAGTGGGCGTCGTTGTCGAAAGGTAGAACCCAGTGCTGATTTCCCAGCGCCCCTCGCTCGCCGAGGAAGCGGTCTCCGAGACCCGTTCCCGGTTCGTCATCGAACCGCTGGAGCCGGGCTTCGGTTACACGCTCGGCAACTCGATCCGCCGCACGCTGCTCTCGTCGATCCCCGGTGCTGCTGTCACGAGCATCCGCATCGACGGCGTGCTGCACGAGTTCACCACGGTTCCCGGGGTGAAGGAGGACGTCACCGACGTCATCCTGAACCTCAAGGAGCTCGTCGTCTCGTCCGAGGAGGACGAGCCGGTGACCATGTACCTGCGCAAGCAGGGCCCCGGTGTGGTGACCGCGGGCGACATCGTGCCTCCGGCCGGTGTCACCGTGCACAACCCCGACCTGCACATCGCGACCCTGAACGGCAAGGGGAAGCTGGAGATCGAGCTCGTCGTCGAGCGCGGTCGCGGCTACGTCCCGGCTGTCCAGAACAAGCAGGCGGGTGCCGAGATCGGCCGCATCCCCGTCGACTCGATCTACTCGCCGGTTCTCAAGGTGACGTACAAGGTCGAGGCGACTCGTGTCGAGCAGCGCACGGACTTCGACAAGCTGATCCTCGACGTGGAGAGCAAGCCCTCGATCACTCCGAGGGACGCCGTTGCCTCCGCGGGTAAGACCCTGGTCGAGCTGTTCGGTCTCGCTCGCGAGCTGAACATCGACGCCGAGGGCATCGAGATCGGCCCGTCGCCGGCCGAGGCTGACACCATCGCCGCGTTCGCGATGCCGATTGAGGACCTGGACCTCACCGTCCGGTCCTACAACTGCCTCAAGCGGGAAGGCATCCACACCGTCGGCGAGCTCGTGTCGCGCAGCGAGGCGGACCTGCTGGACATCCGCAACTTCGGTGCGAAGTCGATCGACGAGGTCAAGATGAAGCTCGTCGGTCTCGGCCTCGCTCTGAAGGACTCGCCTCCTGGGTTCGACCCGTCCGCGGCTGCTGCCGACTACCACCCCGGTGACACGGGCTGGGGCGCCGGCACTGGCCTGGACCCGCACGACGACGGCCAGGACTACGCGGAGACCGAGCAGCTCTGACGCTCTGACTCAGAGCTAGAGGATCTCTTTCAGTTACAGGAGTAAGCGATGCCCACCCCTACCAAGGGCCCACGGCTCGGTGGGTCTCCGGCGCACGAGCGGCTGCTGCTCGCCAACCTGGCGACGGCGCTGTTCCAGCACGGCCGGATCAAGACCACTGAGGCCAAGGCGAAGCGGCTGCGTCCGTACGCCGAGAAGATCATCTCGAAGGCCAAGGCCGGCGACCTGCACAACCGTCGCGAGATCATGAAGGTGATCCGCGACAAGGACGTCGTGCACAAGCTGATCGCCGAGATCGGTCCGTTCTTCAGCGACCGTTCCGGTGGCTACACCCGCATCACCAAGACGCTGGCGCGCAAGGGCGACAACGCCCCCATGGCCATCATCGAGCTGGTGCAGCAGAAGCTCGTCTCCACCGAGGCCGAGGCTGCGCGCAAGACCAAGTTCGCCAAGGACGAGAAGCCGGCTGAGACCGCGGCTGTCGTCGAGGCTGACGCTGACGAGACCAAGGCCGAGGACGCTGTCGAGGTTGACGGCGAGCCGACCGCTGAGGCCGTCGAGGCCGAGGAGTCGAAGGACGCCGAGGCCAAGGACGAGTCCGCCAAGGACAAGTCCTGAGTCTGAACGCTGACGAGCCCGTCGTTCCCGGTTCCGGGGGCGGCGGGCTCGTTCGTGTTCGGTTCGACCTGGGGTACGACGGGACCGAGTTCTCCGGGTGGGCTCGGCAGCCGTCTCGCAGGACCGTGTGCGGGGTCCTCGAGGACACGCTCTCCATGGTGTTGCGGGAGGACGTGTCGTTGACGGTGGCCGGGCGCACCGATGCCGGGGTGCACGCCTCCGGACAGGTCGCTCACGCTGATCTGCCCGTGTCCGTGGATGTTGCCGGCCTGCCGAAGCGGTTGGCTCGGGCATTGCCCGCGGATGTTCGGGTTTTCGGTGCTCGCGTGGTGCCTGCTGCCTTCGACGCCCGGTTCTCGGCGTTGCGGCGGCACTACGAGTACCGCGTTGCGGACGCCGAGTTCGGGGCGCATCCGTTGCGGCGGTTGGACACTCTTGCCTGGCCTCGTCCTCTGGACGTCGACGCCATGAACGTTGCCGCTGGGTTGTTGCTGGGGGAGCACGACTTCTGCGCGTTCTGCAAGCGGCGCGAGGGCGCTACCACGATCCGGGAGCTGCAGCGGCTCGAGCTGGTGCGGTCCGAGGTCGACGGGGTTGTCACGGCGTTCGTGTCCGCTGATGCGTTCTGCCACTCGATGGTTCGGTCGTTGATCGGGGCGTTGCTGGCTGTCGGGGAGGGGCGGAAGGTGGCTGGGTGGCCTGCCTCCCTTTTGTCGCTTCACGGGCGTGCTAGCGGGGTCACCGTGGCTCCTGCGCACGGGTTGTGTTTGGTTCGGGTGGATTTCCCCGGGGATGGGGAGTTGGCGGCTCGGGCTGAGGCGACTCGGCGGGTTCGTACGTTGTCTTCCTGATCTTTGGGGTTGGGCTGGCTTTTGTGTTGGGGTTGACCTGGTGTGGGGCGAGCATTGCGATGGGCTGACGTCTGCGTGGGCTGACGTCTGCGTGGGGCTGCCTTGGCGTGGGGCGACCAGTGCATGGGGCTGACCTTTGCGGTGGGCTGCCTTGGTGTGGGGCGACCTTTGCGTGGGTCACCTTGCGGGCGGCCACCTTTGCTTTGAGTGCTTCCCCTGGGGGCTCTGCCCCCAGACCCCCGGCAATCTGGTGGATTCCAGGGGTCGTCGCAACGCGAATGATCAACTGGCGTCGGTCAGAAGTTTAGCGAGGCGTTCGGCTGGGGTGTCCCAGCCGAGTGTTTCGCGTGGGCGGCCGTTGAGCTGGACGGCGACGGCTTCGAGGTGTTCGCGGCTGTGGACGGAGAGGTCTGTGCCTTTGGGGAAGTATTGGCGTAGCAGGCCGTTGGTGTTTTCGTTGCTGCCGCGTTGCCAGGGTGAGTGTGGGTCGCAGAAGTAGACCGGGATGTCGGTGGCGATGGTGAACCCGGCGTGGCCGGACATTTCGGCGCCTTGGTCCCAGGTCAGTGATCTGCGCAGGTGCGTGGGCAGGCCGCTCATGGTGTCGATCAGGGCGTCGCGGACGGTGTCGGCGGTGCGGCCGTGGGGCAGGTGCACGAGCAGGACGTAGCGGGTGACGCGTTCGACCAGGGTGCCGATGGCGGACTTGTTGTCCTTGCCGATGATCAGATCGCCTTCCCAGTGTCCGGGGACCGCCCGGTCCTCGGCTTCGGCGGGCCGTTCGCTGATCATGACCATCGGGGTGGCCATGCGCGGAACACGCTGCTGGGCCTGGCGGCGCGGGCGGCGCAGCGCCCGCCCGGTGCGCAACGCGGCGGTGAGCTCGCGGCGCAGTTCACCGCGTCCTTGGACGTAGAGGGCCTGATAGATCGTCTCGTGGACCACGTGCAGCTCCGGGCGATCGGGGAAGTCGCGGCGCAAGCGTTTCACGATCTGTTCCGGGCTCCATCTCTGGTCCAGGCCGTCCTGGACGGCTGGCGCAGCACGGGATTCGCGGCGATCTTGCCGATCTTGGGCCGTGGCCGGCGTGCCAGGGCACGAGCCTGGGCGGCGTGAGGCCGGTAGTCGCCGGAGTGTTCGTGAGCGTTGCGCCGCAGTTCCCGGCTAACAGTCGAGCAGTCCCGGCCCAGCTCGGCCGCGATCTGCCGCATCGAGACACCCGCCCGGCGACGGTCAGCGATCACGATCCGCTCGTCCTCGTTCAAGAACCTGCCCCGCACAGGCGCCGCCGCCTCGGTGATGGGCGGCGACGCCGCGTTCCATCTCGACCGCGGCCTGCCGTGACGCCACCGCTTTCCGGTCCGGTAGTTCACGCCGACGACCCGGCACGCCTCCCGGCTGCTCACACCACTCGCCACAAGATCAAGATAGGCGGCCCGTTCCCGATCCAGCCGCCCACGCCTCGACCGATCCTCCCGGATCTCGAACATCACAACCCCGAACAACCCAGGCGTTGCAACGACCACGAGAACCCAAGTCTGATCAGGGGGCCAGCGCTGTTCGCGGGTTGATGGCACGCCTGTTGCTTTGAGCGGCTGCCTGTTGCGTTGCTGGGTGGCGTCGGCGGTGGGG
>NZ_JBSGUQ010000041.1:0-11221 GCF_053608005.1 Lentzea sp. NPDC055074 | reverse complement strand
CCTCATACCGGGCGTATCCGGGCGTTGCGGCGGTGCCGCCTCCGGGTCCCTCGGCCGCCACTGTCGCCCAACGAGACTTGCAGGACAGCGCCTAGTCCGGCACCACACCCAGCACGTCGAGGAACGCGGCCGCCGCCGGTGTCAGCCCGGCCGCGTTCCAGACCAGGTGCTCCACCCGGGAGGGCCCGTCGACGATCGGCACCGTCACCACCCCGCTGAGCTGCGGTGTGTACCGCGACGGCAGCACGGCCACCGCCAGCCCCTCCCGGATCAGGCCGGCCATCAGCTCCGCGGTCGTCACCTCGAACGCCACCTCGCGGTGCAGTCCCGCGACCGAGAACGCCTGATCCGACTGCACGCGTCCGGGCGACTGCGCCGGGAAGTCCGCGAACAGCTCGTCGGCCAGGGCCTTCAGGTTCGTCGACTCCAGGCTCGCCAGTGGATGCGAGGGCGCCACCACGGCGACGTGCTCGTCCCGTGCCAGCTCGCGTCCGCGCACCCCTTCCGGCCGCACCCCGAGCGGCAGCCCGAGGAACGCGAGGTCGAGCCCGCCCTCCCGGACCTGGCGCACCATCTCGTAGCTCGTCGACATCCGCAGCGCGACCCGGACCTGCGGATACCGGTCCCGGAACACCTTCAGGGCCGCCGGGAGGTCCACGGCGGCGACGGTCGGGATCACGCCGACCACCACCCGTCCACGCACCTCCCCCACCGCCGCGGCGACCTCGGCCACCGCCCGTTCGGCGAAGTCGAGGCACTGGCGCGCGGACGGCAGGAACGCCGCCCCCGCCGGGGTCAGCCGGACGCTGCGGCTGGTGCGGTCGAACAGGCGCGCGCCGAGGGACCGTTCGAGCCGCGCGATCTGATGGCTCAGTGCCGACTGGACGACGAGGCATTGGCGGGCGGCTTTCGTGAAACTGCCGGTCTCGGCGACCGCGACCACGTACCGCATCTGCTGGAGCTCCACTCCACCCATCTTGAATCACGATGGATCAGATGAAAAGCATGTGTTGGACTCATTGATCGAGCGTGCCAACACTGGACGACGTGAGAAACAGCGATCTCTCCCGCACCGCGCTCGCGGCGTTCGCGCCGGTGGTCTGGGGTTCCACCTACGTGGTCACGACCGAGCTGCTGCCGGTCGGCCACCCGCTCTTCGCGGGCCTGCTCCGCGCGCTTCCCGCCGGCCTGATCGCGCTGGCGGTCACCAGGACGCTGCCGAAGGGCACGTGGTGGGGCAGGGCCGCCGCGCTGGGCGTGCTCAACATCGGCCTGTTCTTCCCGTTCCTGTTCATCGCGGCCGAACGCCTGCCCGGTGGCGTCGCGGCCACCCTGGGCGCCGCCCAGCCGCTCGTGGTGGCGTTGCTGGCGGTCGGCGTGCTGAGGGAGAGCCCGTCCGCGTGGCGGCTCGCCTGGGGCGTCGTCGGCGTGGTGGGCGTCGGGCTCGTGGTGCTCGGCCCCGCGGCCGGGTTCGACCTCGTCGGCGTGCTGGCCGGGCTGGGCGGCGCGGCGACCATGGCGCTCGGCGTGACGCTGACGAAGAAGTGGGGCAGGCCCGACGGGGTGGGCCCGACGGCGTTCGCGGGCTGGCAGCTGACCGCGGGCGGGTTGTTCCTCCTGCCGGTGACGTTCCTGTTCGAGGGGCCGCCGCCGGCGATCGGCCTCCCCGCGCTGCTCGGCTACCTGTGGCTCGGCGGCGTCGGCGGCCTGCTCGCGTACGTCCTGTGGTTCCGCGCGATCACCACGCTGCCGGTCACGTCCGTCTCGATGCTCGGCCTGCTGTCCCCGATGGTCGCCGCGCTGCTCGGCGTCGTCGTCCTCGGCCAGACCCTGGACCCGGTGCAGCTCACCGGTTTCGCCCTCGCCCTCGCCGCGATCGTCGCCGCCCAGCGGCCCGCACCCGTTCTCGCCAAAGGAGCTCTCCAGTGAGGATCGCGGTCGTCGGCGCGTCCGGCATGGTCGGATCGCGCGTCGTCATCGAGGCGGAACGGCGCGGGCACCCCGTGACGGGCGTGTCCCGCAGGACCGGCGGTGACGCCACCGACAGGCTGTTCATGGACAGCGTTCTGTCCGGAGTGGACGGTGTCGTCGTCGCCACCACGGGCACGACCACCACCACGGTGCTGGATGCGGTGCTGGCGGCCAGAACGCGCGTCATCGTCGTCGGTGGAGCCGCACCGTTGCGAACACCGGACGGCAAGGGCCTCGTGCTGGACGACACCCGGTACGTCCCGGCGCACATCCGTCCTCTCGCCGCGGCGAGCATGCGTCAGCTGGAGGAGTGCGAGGCCCACCGGGCCGACTGGGTCTACCTGAGCCCGCCCGCGCTGCTCGAACCCGGCGAGCGCACCGGCACCTACCGCCGGGGCACGGACGTGCTGCTCACCGGCCCGTCGTCGATCTCGGCGGAGGACCTGGCCGTCGCGGTGCTCGACGAGCTCGAGAACCCGGGCGAGGACCGGCGGTTCACGGTCGCGAGCCGAGCTCCAGCCGCAGGATGACCTCGCCGTCCTCGTCGGTCTCGCCGGTCGGCACGAACCCGAACCCGCGGTAGAACGGCTCGGGCGACCCCTCCCCCGGCACGTAGCTGGTGAACAGCTCGGTGGCCCCTTCAGCACGCAGCAACGCCACGACCTCGTCCAGGATCGCCGTGCCGTAGCCGCGGCCCTGGTACCCGGCGCCGACGAGCAGGCGCCACAGGAAGTACGGCCCGACGATGCCCGGCCGCGGCGTCACGTCCCAGCTCAGCATCACGAACCCGACCGGCTCGTCGCCGTCGTGGACCGCGCGGAACCACGGGTTGGCATCGGGGTTCTCCCGCGCGTCCTGGAAGGACTTCTCGACGGACGCGACGAACTGCTCCTGCGCGGGGTGCACGCGCACGGCGGTCACGGCGTCACGGTTGGCGTCGGTGACCTCGACCAGGCGGATCTGAGCGCTCATGCCCCGGATTGTGCCGGGTCAGCGGGTGGTCGAGGGCGAGGTCGACACGGGACTGGTCCACGCGGACGTGGGCGCGCCCGTCGACGTCAGCGGAGTCGACAGCGTGCTGGGAGGAGAACCGGAGCCGGGCGGTGGTGGCTTCACGGGGAGGCTGGACCGCGGGGGCGTCGGTGGCGGCACGGTCGCCGGCGTCGGTTCGACCGAGGTCGGCGGCGAGGTCGTCGTCGGCACCGGCGACGTGGTGGTGGAGGACGGGACGGGCGGCGTCGCCGGTTCCGGGGGTGTCGCGGCGGGCAGCACCGCAAGTGCCACCGCCACGACCCCCGCGGTCGCGAGCCCGGTGCCGACCACCGCGATGGTGCGGCGGCGCGCTCGCACGGCCTGGCCGCGCCGGATGAGGTCGGTGGCCGTGACGGCGCGCGGCGGCGCCTCTTCCCCGTGCAAAGCGGAGAAAGTCGCCCGCAGGTCGTCTTCGCGAACCATCACACCTCCAGCCTCAAGTGGTCGAACTCCGGGCCCAGCCTGCGCCGCAACGTCTCCAGGCCCTTGCTGCTCTGCGACTTCACGGTGCCCGTCGAGCAGTTCAGCGCCGCCGCGGTGTCCTCGACGCTGAGATCGTGCCAAAAGCGCAGCACGAGGACAGCGCGCTGCCGTGCGGGCACGGCGGTGAGCGCCTGCCACACCACCAGCCTGTCCTCCGTCCCGGGGACGGAGGACAGGCCTTCGGGAGGTGCGTCAGTCAGCTTCTCCCTGCGCCATCGCACTTTGCGGCGTTCGGCGAGGAACGTCCGCACGACGATCTGGCGCAGGTACGGTTCGAGCCCCGACCGGTCGCTGAGCTTCGGACCGGCCAGGTACAGCTTCAAGAACGCCGACTGCATGACGTCCTCCGCCTCGTGCCAGTTGCCGCACAGCAGGAACGCCGTGAAGCGCATCGAGTCGGCGCACCGGTCGAAGCAGTCGGTGAACTCGGCCTCCCAGTTCAGCGGGTGCTCCTCACCCGGCCGGGGTCGACGAGACCGGCGGCGTCGTCGCGGGCGGGGTCCAGGTGGTCGGACCCGGCTTCGTCGGCAGCGGCGTGGGCAGGATCGACGACGACGGCGGCACCGGGGTCGTCGACGGCGGCTGCGGCTTCGTCACGGGCGGCGTGGTCTCGACCGGCACCGACGTGGGCGGGTGCTGCGGGGTGGTCGGCAGCAGCGTCGGCGAGGTGGAGACCGGCGGCGTGGTGGCCGGCGGAGTCGTCGGCAGGGAGGTCGGCGGCTGCGGAGCCGAGGTCGTGGGCCGGGGCGAGGAGTCGCCGCTCAGCGCGAGCGCGGGCACCGCGATGCCGATGGCACCCAGCGCCACCGCTCCGGCCACGATCACCATTCGTTTGCGCACTTGCAGCTCCAGCAGGTCAGTGGCGCCAGGATCAGGCACCCTCACCCGTATCCATGCGACCGGGTCCCGGCGGGGTTGCCCCTGTGTCCTGGATCACGATCTCGACGCACCGGGCCCGTTCGGCGGCCTCGTCCAGGACCGTCCGCCGGGGTTCGGGCACGTCGAGCACCCGGTCCTCCGCCTTGGAGAAGACGCCCGAGAGCCTGCGGTCGTTGCGCAGGACGTCCAGCGCCTGCCAGTCGCCTCCCAGCACGACGCTGTCGAGCTCGGCGAGCCGCGGTACGAGCACCCTCGCCACGTCGTCCGCGGCGGCCTGCAGCGCGACCCTCGCCTGCCCCTCACGACGCCGGGCGAACCTCTGCTGCGACCACCCGCCGGCCCGGATGCGGCCGTGGACCTGCTTGCGGTCCGTAGCCGACACCTCGACCCTGCCGCCGAAAGCCACCCCGACACTGTGACCGCCGAGCCGCACCAGGACGAGCCCGATCCTGCGGGGCTCCGTCAACTTTTCAACCACCTCGTATATAGAGGTACCGCCGCGCGTCGGGAACGTGGCCGTCGCGCCGTCCTCGGCGGTGACGACGACCTCGGCCTCCGCGACGCGGATCTCGACCGGTCCGTGCCGCTCGGAGAACCTGCCGATCCAGCCCTCGACGCGTTCGGGCTCCACCTCGACGGCCCGTCCACCGGGCACCGGCCGCACGCGGCTCACACGTCCCACCCCTTGGTACAGCAGAACGGGCGTACGGCCCCCAGGCCGCACCGGGCGGGCTCCCAGATGCCGGGAACGTCTGATTCGGGAGTCAGCACGCCCGAGTTGGTCATCATGCACACACTAGAACCACTCCGACACGGGCGGTGAACGGCACAGAGATGTTACTGATGGGTTCGGAGTGCTTGACAGATGAGTCTCGAAAGCGTGAACTCATCAACCGTATGGATTAACCATTGACTCCATCCGGCTCCGACCAGCGATGTTCACGGACGGGTAGGGTCACTGGGGCGTGATCTTATGACAGCGGGGAGTCACCATGACGACTGCTGCCGGTCGACCAACACTGACCGTTGACGAGACGGACTCAACGGGCCACGGCAGCCTTACGCAGCTCTTGACGACGGGACCGTTCCCCGAAGCGTTGAGGGCGGCGATCAAGGCGAGCCGGCTCAGCCTCGACCGCATCCAGCACCGGTTGGCGCTGCGCGGCGTGACCATCAGTGTCGCGACGCTCAGCTACTGGCAATCAGGACGACGAAGGCCTGAACGCCCTGAATCACTGGAGGCGCTGCGGCACCTCGAGTCGGTCCTGGGCGTGCCTCAGTCGGGACTGTCGGCACTGCTCGGCCCACCTCGTCCGCGAGGCCGCCGATGCCGTCCGACGACGATGATGCCGATCGACGCCCTCTGGGCGCGAAGGGAGCGGGTCGCGAACCTGCTCTCGAAGGTCGACACGTCGTCCGACCTGAAGCTCGGCCGGATCAGCCAGCACGACCGCATCGAGATCTCTGCCGACGGCGGGCAGAAATCAGTGTGGGTCCGGCAGATCCTCCGCGCGGAACAGGACGGCCCCGACCGCTGGGCGCTGGTGTTCGAGACCGAGGAGAGCGACGTGCTCCCCGAGATCCTGAACGTGCGCAACTGCCACCTCGGCCGCATCGCCCGTGACCACGAGGCCAACATCATGGTCGCGGAGATGATGTTCGAACGTCCGCTGACCCGCGGCGAGACCCTCATCATGGAATACCAGCTGGTGTTCCCCGAGGGCCACGCCCCCAAGGGCAACAACACGTTCGCGCGCAAGTTCCGGTTGCCGGTGCGCGAGTACGTGATCGAGGTCCGGTTCGACGAGACGAACCTGCCGTCGCGCGTGCAGCAGTACAGCGTGCCCGCGGGTGACGAGACGCCTTCGCGGCGCCGCAACCTCACCCTGGACTCGGGTGGCGGCGTGCACGCCGTGGCGCTCGGGTTCGGTCCCGGCGTGTTCGGCATCCGGTGGGAGTGGCCGAACCGCTAGCAGGGCTCTGACAGACGCGTGAGGGGCGCTTCCCGGCCAGGGAGGCGCCCCTTTCGTCGTTCTCCACGCTCTCGTGCACGAAGAAGGCCCCCGGCTCGTGAGCCGGGGGCCTTCCGTTCGGTCAGCTCAGCTCATCACACCCAGCCGGCGACGGACAGCGTCACCGAGCGGATCGAGCCGCGGTCGGAGCCCACCACGTCGGCGACCTTGAACACCCAGTTGCCGTCCGCGGCGTCCGCAGTCAGCGAGGACAGCGGCGCCCCCGCCTTCCAGGACCCGGTGAACGGTGCCTGCGCGCTCGTCACGCCCGAGAACGGCAGCGTGGCGTCGTCGGTGAACACGGCCTGGCAGATGTTGTTGCCGGTGCCACCCGCCCGCGAGAACAGCGTCACGGACTTGCCGGACGGCGAGGTGAGCGTGCCCACCAGGTCGCCGACGAAGGTGTGGTCGATGCCGACGGTCGTCGCGCCCTCGGTGGTCGAGCACGCGGAACCGTCCACGGAGAACTTCAGGTTCGACGCCGCGCCGACACCCGTGACCGGCAGCGAGATCGAGACACCGGTCTGGTCGTTGTCCGGGATGGCGACCGGTGCGCCGCCGTACGCGAACGTCTTGAACTCGCGCGACGGCTCACCCACGCGGAGCGTGAACGAGGTGGTCGTCGGCGACGTCGCGCCCGCGTAGGTCACGCGCGCGTCGAGCTTGACCGCCGAACCGAGCCCGGCGGACGCCGGCACGGTCACCTTGAAGGTGTTGCTGACGGTCTGGCCCGGGTCGATGTTGCCGTAGTACTTGGAGCGCGGCGCGATGGTCACGCCGGCCGACGTCGTCGACAGCACGACCGAGGTCGACGCGGCCGAACCGTCACCGTTGTTCGCCACCGGCAGCGTCACCGTGGACGTGGTGCCGGGCTTGAGGAAAGCGCTTCCGTCGGCGTCGTTGACGATCGTCGGCTTCTGCGCGCGGGCCAGTGCCTGCGGCGACGCACCCGTGTAGGCGAGGGCGCGGTCGGCCATCACGATGCCGGCGCCGGTGCGGTTGTCCACACCGGACTCGACGATGTCGATCGCCGTGGTGACAAGGGCTTCCTTGACCTCGGCGGGCGTCAGCGTCGGGTTGCCGGACAGGATCAGGCCGGCGATCGCCGCGGCGTTGGGAGCCGAGGCGGACGTGCCGAAGAACGGCGCGAAGCCCGGCACCGACGTGGTCACGCCGTCGGCCGCGGTGATGTCCGGCTTCTGCCGGGTCTCGGCGAGCGGCGAGCCGTCCGGCGCGAAGAACGTCTTGCGCGGGCCGTCGGAGGTGAAGCGCTCCGGCTTCTGCGAGCTGGTGAAGGCGCCGGGGTACGGGCCGCTCGGGTTGGCCGGGTCGCCCGGTTCGAGGTCGAACGGCAGTGCGCCGGCGGCAGGAGCGGCCGCGACCGAGATCGCGCCCTTCGCCGCCGAGTGGCCGCGCGTGGTGCCGGGCGTGACGTACTTCTTCAGGCCGTCGTTGGTGTCGGCGAACCGGCCGCCGAACAGCGACAGCGCGAAGTACTTGTCCTCACCGCGGTACTTCACGACCGCGAGGCGCGTGCCCGCGGAGCTGGACGGCGTGTTGATGCGCTCGTACGGGTCCTGCGCGCCGTCCTGGTTGTTCTGGCTGAAGGTGACAACGTTGCCCTGGGCGTTGACCAGGTACAGGTCGTAGTCGTTGGCCGACTGGCCCAGCGGGTCGGCCCAGTGCAGCACGGTGGGCGTGTCGCCGGAGAAGTTCGACAGCGGGTTGAACAGCTGCTTGGCGTTCGGGTCCGGGTTGAAGTCGTGCGCGGAGCCGGCGAACTTGCCGACGCCCACACCCGAGTCCACGAACTGGCCCTCGTAGTGGCCGGACGTGCCGTCCACGACGTTGCCCTGGTTGCCCGCGCTGGAGAAGAACAGCGCGCCGTCGGCGACGACCGTGTCCACCGCACGCGCGATGATGCCGTCCTGGAACGGCGACTCGTTGAAGTAGATGACGTCGTCGACGATGACGTCGCAGCCGAGGTCGAAGCGCAGCTTCTTGATGTTGTCCGCGAAGCTCGCGTCACCGTTGAACGCCGTCGCGAAGCCGAGCTCGGCGTTGGGCGCGAGGTCGTGCAGGATCTCGAGCATCGCGGTGCCCTCGTCACCGGAACCCGCCTGACCCGGCACGATGTCGACGGCGGGCAGCTCACCGGAGGCCTGCGACACGGCCAGCGAGCTCACACCGTCGGACAGCGCGCAGAGCTTTGTGCCGACACCGGTCACGCGGTACGAACCACGTGCGGCCTCGGCGTTGTGCGCCTTGTCGCTCTCCGCGACCTTGGCGGCCTGGACGGAGAGCTGCTTCTCCCCGAGCCGGCGCTCGATCTCCGCCGACTTGTCCTCTTTGGACGGAGCCTGCTTGCGGGCCTTGGTGTCCCGCTTGTTCTTCACGTCCTGCGTCATCGCGTCGCTGCCGGGCTCGACGCGGGCCACGTCGGAGCGTCCGGCGATCTCGGAGATCTTCGCGACCGGGACCTCGGCGCGCACGGTGCGGTGCTCGGAGGACACCGACCGGATCTGCCCACCCGCCGCGCGGACAGCGTTGACCAGGTCCTCGGAGTACTGCTTGGCACGGATGTCGACGAGCGTGGTGGCCTTCGGCGTCACGGCAACGCCGGTCTGCACCTGCGGAAGAGCGCTCGTGGTCGCGGCCGAGACGCGCTTGCGCGCCTCCACGACGAGTGCGCTGTCCACCTTGGACTCGGCAGGGGTGAGCGACTTCTTGACGCTCTGCAGCGCGGCGATCTGCGCTGCCGTGCGGTCGGTGATGGACTTGGACGCCTTGCCCGGATCTGCGGACGCCGGCGTGACGGCGGTGAGTGCGGCCAGAAGAACTGCGGTACCTGCGGTGACTAAGGTCGTGCCTCTTCGAGATCGGCGCACAGGAGTTTCTCCCCCGAACGTTGGCGTGCCCCCGAGCACGCGGCCTGCGACCGGCGATTCCCGGTCGAGGCGCCAACGTATGGTGCTTGCCTGATCACAGTCAGCATCCGATTGGGCTACTTCTCACTTAGCAGACACAATCACACTTCACAGAACAAAAGCGTCAGTCCACAACTGACCGGTTCGCCCGGAAAGCGCCTCCAGCAGCGCGGCCGCCTGGTTGTCGGTCAGCGACGCGACGAAGTCGACGACCGCACGTCCTCGCGCCAATCCCCTTACGGCATCAGGCCCAACCGGCAGGTCACCGGCCGCACCGACCAATGTGGACGGCTCCGTCCGGGCGAGCGCCGCGTACTCCGTTTCGGCCAGCTCGACGAGGTCGTGCAGCCTGCGCGGCAACCGATCCGCCTCTGCCCGATCGGTCACCCACTGCTCCAAAGCGTCCACCAGCGAACTGAGCAAACGGGCCTGTCCACGTTGGTGCAACGCCAGATCGGGCCGCAGCAACACAAAGCGCCGGTGCACGAACTTCAACACCTGCACCTCGTGCCACTGCTGCACGGCCAGCACGACGTGCCCCGACCGAGGCGTGGGCTCCTCGATCACCCCGACCGCGTCGACGAGCCGGCGAGTCCACCGAGCACTGAACCCGGCAACGGTCTGCTCGGCCTCGACAGACCCGTCGAACGGCACCGCCAGCAGCCCGTCGACGAGCTCCTTGCTGACCTTCCGCACCGCCAGCGCGAACGCCTCGTCGCTCATCACCCACGAGTCCTTGAGGTGCATGCGCCGCCGCAGCGTCTCGAGTGACCGTCCCGGCATCCGGATCTCGGCGTTGAGCTCCGCGTCGCTCAGCCCGGCGAGGTCGAGCGCCTGCGCCTGCCACGTGCCGAGCTCGGCGGCCACCGTCGCGTGCTGCAGCACCCCGACCCGATGGAAGTCCTCCAGGTCGTGGATCGCGTACGCGATGTCGTCCGCGGTGTCCATGACACTGGCCTCGACGGTCTGCTGCCACGACTCGATGCGCCCCTCGAACGGCTCCCGCGCCTGCCGCAGGTCGCTCATCTCCGTGACGTACGCGGAGAACTTCGAACTACCGGTCCCCGGCATGTCATCCGGCTCGGACGCACCACGAGGCGCGACCGGCAGATCGAGCGACTGGTGACGCGTCCACGGGTACTTCAGCATCGCGGCCCGCACCGCCACCGTCAGATCCAGTCCGAGCGCCTTGGGCCCGCGGACGTCCGTGGTGGTGATGATGCGGAACGACTGGGCGTTGCCCTCGAACCCGTCCGGCAACCCGAACCGGTGGCGGGCCAGCCGGTCCAGCACCTGCTCGCCGAGGTGCCCGAACGGCGGGTGGCCGAGGTCGTGGGCGAGCGCGGCCGCCTCGACGACGTCGGGGTCGCATCCGCCCAGCTTCTCCAGCACCGCGGTGAGCTCGGGGCGGACGGTCAGACGTTCGGCGATGGCACGGGCCGCCTGGGCGACCTTCAGGCTGTGGGTGAGGCGGTTGTGCACGAGCAGGCCGGAGCCGGTGGAGCTGACCACCTGCGTGACTCCGCCGAGCCTCGCGAAGAACGGGGAGCTCGCGACCCGGTCGCGGTCGACACGGAACGGGTTGGTGGCGAGGTCGGCGGTCCTGCCCACGCCGGCCGAACGTCGGGCGGCACGTTGCTCGTTGTGCATGGCAAGACGGTAGCCGGTCGCGGTCCTCAACCCGACTTGACGGCGCCCGTGCTCGGCTCGACCTCTGCGACCAGCTTCTTCGAGCAGGTGTCGAGGATCTTGGTGCCGACACGAAGAAGGCCCCTGCGGGGAGCGCTTGTGGCACTCGACCCGCAAGGGCCTACTTCGAAACAAGTTCGGCGGCGACCTACTCTCCCACACCGTAACCAGTGCAGTACCATCGGCGCAGAAGGGCTTAACTACCGGGTTCGGAATGGGACCGGGTGT
>NZ_JBSGUQ010000040.1:0-19521 GCF_053608005.1 Lentzea sp. NPDC055074 | reverse complement strand
AATAACCGGTTGCCCTTTAGACACCCCTCTTTGCATGCAGCAAGAGCTGTGGCGCGACTCGTGATGGGACCCCACCGCCCCTAGCTCTTGCTGAAGACGGCTCGCCTTCGGCATCGCGGGACTGTCAGACCCCCTGAGTACGTTTTGGTGCGGGGGGTTCTCAAATCAAGGGGACGCCTGCATCAGCCTGCTACTTCACCCTGCGGCGGTATGCCAGCGTTGCCGCTACCGCTCCTGCCAGGGCTCCTGCTCCCAGGACTGACGGGACGCCGATCTTGGCCGCTTTGCGGCCCGTTCTGAAGTCTCGGATCTCCCAGCCCTTTCGGCGGGAGATCTCGCGCAGTTGTGAGTCCGGGTTCACCGCCACCGCTGTGCCCACCACCGAGAGCATCGGGACGTCGTTCGACGAGTCCGAGTAGGCGGTGCAGCGGCGCAGGTTCAGGCCCTCTTTCGCTGCCAGTGAGCGGACTGCCTGTGCTTTTGCCTTGCCGTGCAGGAGGTCGCCCACCAGGCGGCCCGTGTACACGCCGTCCTCTGATTCCGAGACCGTGCCCAGGGCTCCGGTCAGGCCCAGGCGGCGGGCGATGATCTGGGCGAGTTCTACCGGGGTGGCGGTGACCAGCCAGACTCGTTGGCCCGCGTCCAGGTGCATCTGGGCCAGGGCTTGGGTGCCCTTCCAGATGCGGTCGGCCATCAGCTCGTCGTAGATCTCCTCGCCCAGGGAGACCAGTTCGGCGACGCTTCTGCCCGAGACGAAGGACAAGGCCTGTTCGCGGGAGGCTTTCACCGACTCCGGGTCTTCTCGGCCGCCCACTCGGAACTTCAGCTGCTGCCAGACGAAGCCCGCGAGGTCCGAGGACGAGAAGTACTTGCGTGCGGCCAGGCCTCGGGCGAAGTGGAAGATCGACGCGCCCATCATCATCGTGTTGTCCACGTCGAAGAAGGCTGCGGCGGTGAGGTCCGGCGGGACGCTCAGCGACTGTTCGAGCTCCGGCGCCATCGCGGCAGCCTGGATCGCCGCCTCTGCCGATGCCTCGCCGGCTAGTTCGGCCAGCCGGTCGCTCTCCACGTCACGCTTGCCTGCCATGTCCCAAGCCTAGCGATCAGTCCCCCAAACCCGCTGGGAGCTGGTGCAGAAGACGTGGCGCGCGTTTGGTCCCGTATCTTTGGTTACGCGGTGTGTTCGGGTCGACACGGAGCGATGTCCGCCGTTCGGCGTAGCGAAGATGATCTACTTGGGCCATGAGCATGATCATTTCAGCGTTACCCGAGCTTGGTGAGAACTGTGATGCGCTGTCCTGGCGGGCCGAGTTGTTCGATGCTGGTCAGCTTGCCGAGTTGTTCGCTGGTGGCCAGGTCACGGCCGTGCACGATCGGATCGACGAGCAGCTCGAGGAGCTGATCTCCGCTCGGGAGCCCGGACGGGTTCGAACACCCGGGGAGTGGGCCGCGGCCAAGGCCGAGGTGCTCCAGGGACTGGATCCTGTCGATTACGGAACGTGGGCGTTCTACCCCTGGAGTGGGCGGCTGGTGCACGTGCTGCCCCGCGACGAGTTCCGGTTCGTGCGGACCGACCGGAACCGGAACAAGATCACCCGCGCCGAGCAGGAAGAGCTGCTCGGGAAGCGGGTCGCGGTGATCGGGTTGTCGGTGGGCAACAGCGCCGCCGTCACCGCCGCCATGGAGGGGGTCGGGGGGAGTTTCCGGCTTGCCGACTTCGACCGGCTCGGGCTGTCGAACCTCAACCGGTTGCGGACGGGGGTGCACGAGCTCGGTGTCGAGAAGACGGTCCTGTGCGCCCGGCAGTTGTTCGAGCTCGATCCGTACCTGGACGTGGAGATCTGGCGGGCCGGGCTGACCAGCGAGAACCTCGCGGGCTTACTCGACGGGGTGGACCTGGTCGTCGAGGAGTGCGACACGGCCTGGGTCAAGGTCGCGGTGCGGGAGCAGGCTCGGGAGCGGGGGATCCCGGTGCTGATGGACACCAACGACCGCGGGCTGCTCGACGTCGAGCGGTACGACCTGGAGCCTGACCGGCCGTTGCTGCACGGGCGGGTCGGGGACGTCACGGCGGCCGATGTCGCCGGGTTCGACCGGGGCGAGATGGTGCGGCTGATGGTGCAGATGGTCGACGGCACGCGGATCTCTCCCGCGCTCGTGCAGGCCATGGACGAGATCGGGCGCACGTTGAGCAGCTGGCCGCAGCTCGCCTCCGGCACGATGCTCGGGGGTGCTCTCGTCACCGACGCCGCTCGGCGCATCCTGCTCGGGAAGCCGCAGCCGTCCGGGCGCTACTACGTCGACCTCGAGCGGCTCGTCGGCGGTGCGCCATGACGGTGCTCATCGGCCCCAACGTTCGGCTGCGTCCCCTCGAAGACGGTGACTTGCCCGTCTACCAGCGCATTTATGGAAGTCCGGTGCTCACGCGGTACCTCGGCGTCGACCGGATGACGCCCGAGAAGGCCACCGCCGCGTTCTACACACCCACTCCGCGCAAGCTCGTCTTCGCCATCACCTCGCACGACGACGACACGATGGCCGGGATGATCGGGCTCCTGCTGGAGGAGTACGGCAGCAACGCCATGTGCACGGGTCTCGTGATCCTGCCCGGTTCGCCGCTGAAGGGGTGCGGGGCGGAGGCGGGGCGGCTGTTGTTCGCGCACGCGTTCGGGCCCCTCGGCATCCATCGCGTGTGGGCCGGTCATCGGGCCGACCACACGTTGATGGGCGGCGTGATGACCGCCGCCGGCCTCGAACCGGAGGCGACCCTGCGCGAGCTGTTCCGCACGCAGGACCGCTGGCACGACGTCACGACCTACGCCGCCGTCGCCCACCGGTGGCGCGAGCAGGCGTCACCGGAGGAGCTCGCGATCATGCGCGGCGCGGTGCTCAGCCGAAGCTGATGCCGGGCAGCAGCGGGAGCGAGATGCTCGGCAACGGCAGGGGCAGCGGGATCGTGATCCCCGGCTTGCCCGAGGTGGGCGGGGTCGAGGTTCCCGGCTTCGCCGACGGCGCGGTCGACGTGCCCGGCGCCACCGACTGCGTGGGCTGCACGGACGGGTTCACCGAACCGGAGGGCGCGGGCGGGTTCGAGACGCTCGGCTGCACCGAGGACGGCCTGCTGCCCGGTGACGTGCTCGGGTCGGTGACCACGGCGGCGCACTCGTCCCTGGCCGGCAACGGGCCGAGCGGGTCGGACGAACCGCTGATCACGGCGTCGCAGGCCGCGCGGGCCGCCAGGTCGTGGGCTCGCTGGGCGATGCTCGCCAGCAACCACATCGTGGTGTCGGCGTGGGCCCGTGCGTCGTCGGGCAGGCGGGAGCGCAGGGTGCCGAGCTTCACGTACTGGGCCAGCGCCCACTCGTTGAGGGCCGGCAGCGCCGTCTTGTCCGACGACGTGCCGTACGTGGTGAGCTGGCGGGCACCCTCGACCGCGTCGGCGTCCAGGTCGGTCAGTGCCGTGAGCTGGGCGGACGAGTCCGAGGCGCGGTCGGCCAGGGTCTCCATCTCGGTGACCCGGGACGCGGCGAACTCGAGGTGCTTGAGGGCTCGGTCCTCGTCGTCGAACGTCAGGCCGAGCGAAGCGCTCTCGGTGGTGCGCTTGATGCCGTAGAGGGGGTCTCCCGGGAGCGCGTCACGGCTGAGCAGCACGCTCATACCTGCGAGGGACAACAGCAAGCAGAGGACCGCGGCCGCTGCGACTGCCACTCGTGCGCGCGCTCCCACCCGTCTTACCGACGAGAGCACCAATGGCTTCTCGGGTGGGGGCGCCGTGAGCACGCGCTGTTTCATCCGTTCGCGCGTCTCGGCGTCCGGGCCGACGTCCATCCGCCGGAGGAGTTCGACGATCGCGAGGTCCTCAGCGAGGTCGTCGTTCCCTACCGGCTGTGGGCCGCCTTCAACGGCACGGGCGAATCGCTCGTGCTCCGTCTGCCGCCACCGCGGTGTTCTTCCCTTGCCGTCCATCTCAGCCCGAGTAACGAAGTTGATCTGCTTTGGGTTACGCCCCTGCGATCACGATCACCGCAACCAGGACGGGAGGATCTGTGCGAGCCGCCTCACGGCCCGGTGCTGGAGTGCCTTCACGGCGCCCTCGTTGCGGTCCATGAGCTGCGCGACCTCGGACACCGACTTGCCTTCGATGAACCTCAGCACGATGCACTCGCGCTGATCGTCCCCCAACTGTGAGACGCACCGGAGAAGCTCCGCGTTGGTCGCCTCGGTCATGACCTCCTGCTCGGGGCCGCTCGTCTCCTCGCGGTTGTCCTGCAGTTCGGCGGTCGTGACCTCCAGCCGGTAGCGGCTCGACTTCACGTGGTCGTACACGATGTTGCGGGCGATGGTGACGAACCACGCCCCCACGTCACGGCCCTGGTAGCTGACCGAACCGATGCTCCGCAGCGCGCGCAGGAACGTCTCGCTGGTCACGTCCTCGGCGAACGCGCGATCGCCGCCCACCCGGAAGAGGACATAGCGAAAAACCATGTCGACGTAATTGTCGTACAGCACCCCGAACGCCTCGGTGTCACCCTCTTGGGCGGCCTTGACGAGCTGCCACGGCTCGTCTGCGGCGTTGTCGTGCTGACCCCCCGTCATGGTTCGGGTGGTCCTGATCGTGTTCGGTCGTGCCCGCGCGGTCATCGGCTCGCGGCACCTCCACAGAGTCGCCGTGGCGGCAGCATACGTGTTGTTACTCCGTAGTAGGTAGCGGACGGGGTTCCAGGGGTAAGACGAGGGAACCGCTGCTTCATGACGCTCGTCACGCGTGGAAGACTGCTCGAAGCGTCCAGTTGTTCATGAGGAGGCCATGTTGACTTCCGCTCGCAATGTCTCAGATCTGGTCCGTGCTTCGGCACAGCGGGGACCCAGCCACGTCGCCTTGGTCGACGTAGCGAGCGGTAAGAGCCTCACGTGGGAAACCATCGACCGCGCGATCGATGCTTTCGCCCGCCGTTTGGCCGATTCCGGACTCGAACCGGGCGACCGAGTGGCGGTACGGCTGCCCACGAGCCCCGAGTTCGTGGTCGCCGTGTTCGGAATTCTCCGCGCGGGCGGTGTCGTGGTCCCCACCGGCCCCGGCAACCCGCCGCGCGAGCTCCAGCGGATCCTGGCCGACTCCGGTGCCGCGTTGCTCGTCGGCGACGGCGAGGGCTCCGACGCCCAGGTGGTCGAGGTCCCGGACGTCACCGCGACGGCCGACCCGTTCGACGCGGTGCGCGGCGGTGAGGAACTGGCCGTCCTCGGCTACACCTCCGGCACGTCCGGGGTGCCGCGCGGCGCGATGCTGTCGCACCGGGCGTTGCTCGCGAACGTCTCGCAGTGCGCCGCGCTGCGCCCCGCCCCCGTCACGGCGGGCGACCGGGTGCTGCTCGCGCTGCCGTTGTTCCACGTCTACGGCCTCGGCCCCGGCCTGCTGCAGGTCGCGGGCGCCGGCGCCACGGCGGTCCTGCTGGAGCGCTTCGACCCGTCCACCGCCCTGGACGTCATCGAGGAGCACCGCGTCACCACGATGGTCGGCGTGCCGCCCATGTACCGGGCGCTGCTGGCCCACCCCGTGGAGCTGCTGCGCGAGAAGCTGGCGACGGTCCGGCTGTTCACCTCCGGCGCGGCCCCGCTGCCCGCGGGGGTCATCGCGGAGATGCGCGGCGCGATCGGCATCCCGATCTTCGAGGGCTACGGCCTGACCGAGACCGGCCCCGTGCTCACGTCCACGCTGGTCGGCGGCGTGCCCAAGCCCGGCTCGGTGGGCCAGGCGCTGCCCGGCGTCGAGATCCGCCTGGTCGACACGGACGGCTCCGTGCTCGACATCGACGAGGACGAGCCCGGCACCGGTCTGGTGTCCGCGAAGGGCGACAACCTCTTCAGCGGCTACTGGCCCGACGGCGCGCACGGCCCGGACTCCTCCGGCTGGTTCCGCACGGGCGACGTCGGCTTCATCGACGCCGACGGCGACCTGCACCTGGTCGACCGCGCCGGCGACCTGATCATCGTCAACGGCTTCAACGTCTACCCGCACGAGGTCGAGCAGGTCGTCGGCGAGATGGCCGAGGTCCTGGAGGCCGCGGCCGTCGGCGTGCCGGACGAGAAGACCGGCGAGTCGGTGAAGGTCGTGCTCGTGCTGCGCGACGGCCAGGAGCTCAGCTCGGAGGCCGTGGTGGCCCACTGCGCCGCGCGCCTCGCCAAGTTCAAGGTGCCGACGTCGGTCGAGTTCGCCCCGGCCCTGCCGCACTCGCCGACCGGCAAGCTCGCCCGCGCGGTGCTGCGCAAGCCCCTGGGAGCATGAGGGGCATGAGCCACCACGTGACGTTGATGAGCCGGGTGTCGTGCCACTCCTGCGAGGAGGCGGCCGTGGAGATCGAACGGATCTGCGCGGACCTCGGCGCCACCTGGTCCGTCGAGGACGTGGACAGCGATCCCGAGCTGCGGGCCGAGTACGGGGACCGGGTGCCCGTGTTCCTCGTCGACGGGGCCGAGCACGGGTACTGGAAGGTCGAGGAGGACCGCCTGCGGGCGGCCCTCGCCTGACAACTGGTTACCGAGGGCTTACGACCTGAGCGAACCAGGGCGGGGTAGGTGTCGAATGAGAGGCATGAAGCCCGCCAAGGCCGCACTCACCGGACTGCTCGCGCTCATCGCCGCCCTCGCGGCCGGGCACCTGGTGGCGGCCTTCGTCGGCCTGAGCGCCTCGCCGTACCTCGCCGTGGGCAACGCCGCGATCGACCTCACGCCGTCGTGGCTCAAGGACTTCGCGGTCACCACGTTCGGCACCTACGACAAGCTCGTGCTGCTGATCGGCATGGGGATCGTGCTCGCGGCCATCGGCGTCGGAGCGGGGCTGGCCAGCAGGAACAACCCCGCGCCGGGGACGCTCGTGGCCGTGCTGCTCGGGTTCGTGGGCGTCGCGGCCGTCGTGACCAGGCCGGACGTCGGCCAGCTCGCCGTCCTCGCGCCCGTCGCCAGCACCGCCGCGGGCGTCTACGTGTTCCGCTACCTGCACAGGGAGGCCGAGGAGAGCGAGAGCCGGCGCGGGTTCCTGGTCACCGCGGGGCTGTCGGTCTTCGCCGGGGTCGCGGGGCAGCTCTTCGGCGCGCGGACGGACGTCGAGGGCAGCAGGCAGGCCGTCGGCGACCTGACGCCGAAGGTCAAGGCGCCGGAGATCCCGTTCAACGCCGACTTCGTCAAGGACGGCACCCCGAGCTTCATCACCAGCGGCAAGGACTTCTACCGGATCGACACCGCTCTGAGCGTGCCGCGCATCCGGGCCGAGGAGTGGGCGCTGCGCGTGCACGGCATGGTCGAGCGGCCGACGGTGCTGACGTTCGAGGAGATCCGCAGCAGGGACTTGGTCGAGGAGACCGTCACGCTGACCTGCGTCTCCAACGAGGTGGGCGGCCCGTACATCTCGACGGCCAACTTCGTCGGCGTCCGGATCGGCGACGTGCTGCGGGAGGCCGGCGTGAAGGCGGGCGCCGACCAGCTGTTCAGCACCAGCGACGACGGGTTCACGGCCGGCAGCCCGCTCGACTACGTGCTGGAGCGCGGGCTGATCGCGATCGGCATGAACGGCGAACCGCTGCCCGCCGAGCACGGGTTCCCGGCGCGGCTCGTGGTCCCGGGGCTCTACGGCTACGTCTCCGCGACCAAGTGGGTCACCGACCTCAACGTGACTACCTTCGCCAAGGACCAGGGCTACTGGATCCCGCGGGGCTGGGCGACGCGGGCGCCGATCAAGGCGTCCTCGCGCATCGACCGGCCCGGCCGGATGGGCAAGGTCCAGGGCAAGGCCGTGATCGCCGGAACGGCGTGGGCCCAGCCGAAGGGCGTGGCCAAGGTCGAGGTCCGCATCGACGGCGGGCCCTGGCGGGAGACCGAGCTCGCGGCCGACGTCAGCGACACCACCTGGCGCATGTGGAAGATCGAGCTGGAGCTCTCGCAGGGCAGTCACACGGTCGAGTGCCGGGCCACCGACAAATCCGGGTTCACCCAGGACCAGGCGCGCCTGGACCCGGTTCCCGACGGCGCGACGGGATGGCACTCGGTCACCTTCACCGTCGAGTAGGCGCTCACCCCGTAGTGATCATGAACCGAGGAAGCGCTGGTCACGCCCTGTCACCAGCGCTGTGACGCCCGATCACCGACTTTGTGCATGCGTTCACAAGCGGTACGGTGTGAGCATCACCAACGCCGCGGGTCCCTGCGGTGAAGCACACCCGGAGGTCGGAGAGCGTGGCATCACAGCGGGGCGAAGGTGAGACGACCACCACCCCTGCAGAGGCTGCCGACAAGGAGCGCGCCCGCGCGATCCCCGAGGCCGCCGTGGCCCGGCTCGCCGTGTACCTCCGCGTGCTGTCGGGCATGTCCGAGAGCGGCGTCACGGCCGTCTCCAGCGAGGAGCTGAGCCAGGCCGCCGGCGTCAACGCGGCGAAGCTCCGCAAGGACCTGAGCTACATCGGCAGCTACGGCACGAGGGGCGTCGGGTACGACGTCGAGGTCCTCGTCAGCCACATCGAGCGCATCCTCGGCCTCACCCGGAACCACTCCGTGGCCGTCGTCGGCATCGGTAACCTTGGTCACGCTCTCGCGAACTACGGCGGGTTCCCCGGCCGCGGGTTCCCGGTCACCGCCCTCTTCGACGTGGACGCCGATCTCGTCGGAATCCCTGTTGGGGGCATCCCCGTCAACCACATCGACGAGATCACCGCGATCTGTCGCGAGCGCGAGGTGTCGATCGGCGTCATCGCGACGCCGCCACCGGCCGCTCAGTCGGTTTGCGACCGTTTGGTATCTGCGGGCGTCCAGTGCATTCTGAACTTTGCACCAGTTGTCCTTCAGGTTCCAGACAACGTCGAGGTGCGCAAGGTTGACTTGGCGGTCGAGATGCAGATCCTGTCGTTCCACGTCGCTCGACGTGCGGACGAGGCTGCCAGCGTCTCGGTCGGCAACAACGGACTCGGTGTGGACGGGATGGTGATTCGCCCGTGAGCGTGAGCCAGGCGGCTCCGGCAGACGTGGTGAGTGCATGAGCGTGCTCGTAGTCGGTCTGTCGCACCGCACCGCCCCAGTCCCGGTCCTGGAACGCGTCACCGTGGCCGAGCCGGACATGCCCAAGGTCCTCGGTCAGCTGCTCGCCGCCCCCAGCGTCTCCGAGGCGATGGTCCTGTCGACCTGCAACAGGGTCGAGGTCTACGCCGTCGTCGAGTCGTTCCACGGCGGCATGTCCGAGGTCGTCGAGGTTCTCGCGCAGCACGCGCAGATCGAGCCCCAGGCCCTGTACGAGCACTTCTACGTGCACTACGCCGCCGCTGCCGTCGAGCACCTGTTCTCCGTCGCGGCCGGTCTCGACTCGATGGTCGTCGGCGAGTCCCAGATCCTCGGCCAGCTTCGCGGTGCGTACGCGGCGGCGGACGAGGCGGGCACCGTCGGCAAGACCGTCCACGAGCTCACCCAGAACGCCCTGCGCGTCGGCAAGCGCGTGCACACCGAGACGGGCATCGACCACGCCGGCGCGTCCGTCGTGTCCGAGGCCCTCGGCGACGCGGAGGCCCACCTGAGCACGCTCGTCGGCAAGCGCGCGCTGCTCGTCGGCGCCGGTGCCATGGGCGGCCTGGCCGCCGCCCACCTGCGCCGGGCGGGCATCGGCGAGGTCGTCATCGCGAACCGGACGCAGGCCAACGGTGTGCGTCTCGCCACGTCGCTGAAGGCCGAGGGCGTCCCCGCGATGGCCGTCGACCTCACCGCGCTGGCCGTCGAGATCGACCTCGCGGACATCGTCTTCGCGTGCACCGGGTCGGTCGACACGGTCGTCCGCGCGGACATGATCAGCAAGCGCTCGCGGCCGTTGGTCGTGTGCGACCTGGGCCTGCCCAAGGACGTCGACCCGGCCGCGGCCGAGCTGCCGAACGTTCGTGTGGTGGACCTGGAAACGTTGCAGCGCCGCCTCTCCGACGCGCCCGCCGGCCAGGACACGCGCCTGGCCGTCCAGCTCGTCGCCGGCGAGGTGAAGGCCTACCTCGCGGGCCAGCGGTCCGCCGAGGTCACGCCGACCGTCACGGCCCTGCGCAAGCGGGCCGCCGAGGTGGTCGACGCCGAACTGCTCCGTCTTGATTCGCGACTTCCCGAACTGGACCCCGCGACACGCGGTGAATTGGCCAAGACGGTGCGTCGCGTTGTAGACAAGCTCCTGCACACGCCGACCGTCAGGGTGAAGGAGCTCGCCTCCGCCCCTGGTGGTACCGGCTACGCGGAGGCTCTCCGCGAGCTGTTCGGGCTCGACCCCCAGTCGCCTGGGGTTGTCAGTCAGACCAAGTCTTCTGTGGATGGTGAAACGCGGTGACCCGCACCCTACGGATCGGTACCCGAGGCAGCGCACTGGCGCTCGCGCAGACGGGGACCGTGGCCGAGTCGCTGAAGGCTGCCGGAGCACAGGTCGAGATCGTCGTCATCAAGACGCCGGGCGACCTCTCCGACGCGCCCATCGCGCAGATCGGCATCGGCGTCTTCACGTCGGCTCTTCGTGACGCGCTCGCGAACGACGAGATCGACGTCGCCGTCCACTCCTACAAGGACCTCCCGACCGCGCCGGACCCCCGTCTGACGCTCGCGGCCGTGCCCCAGCGCGAAGACCCGCGCGACGCCCTGGTGGCGCGCGACGGTCTCACGCTCGGCGAGCTGCCGCCGGGGTCCACTGTGGGCACCGGATCGCCGCGGCGCGCGGCCCAGCTGGAGGCCCTCGGCCTCGGGCTGAACATCGTTCCGTTGCGCGGCAACGTGGACACGCGGATCGGCAAGGTCCGCAACGGTGAGCTCGACGCGGTGGTGCTGGCTCGCGCCGGCATCTCGCGCCTCGGCCGCACGAGTGAGATCACCGAGAACCTGGAGCCCATCCAGATGCTTCCCGCACCCGCACAGGGTGCGTTGGCAGTCGAGTGCCGGGTCGACGACGTCGACGCCGAGCACCTGATCCAGTCCACTTTGGACGATTCGGCCAGCCGGGCCGCTGTGACCGCCGAGCGCGCCATGCTGGCCGCACTCGAGGCGGGCTGCAGCGCGCCGGTCGGCGCGCTGGCCGATGTGGTGGAAGACCTCGACGACGAGGGCAAGGTCGTGTACCGACTTTCCCTGCGCGGGGTCGCAGCGACGCCGGAGAACGATCTCCTCCGCGCGTCCGCCACCGGTGACTTGACCGAAGCTGAGGGACTCGGCCGTGCGCTGGCCGCCGAGTTGCTCGACCTCGGGGCCGCCGTTCTCAGCGGTCCAGAGGCGTAATCGATGGGGAGTGCCCTGATGACCCGCGCACGCAAGACCCCCGGACGCGTCGCCTTCGTGGGCTCCGGCCCCGGCGACACCGGGCTGCTCACGGTCCGGGCCCACGACTTGCTCACCAGGGCTGAACTCGTGGTCACCGACCCGGACGTCCCCGCGGACGTCCTCGCGACCGTGCCCGAGGGAGTCGAGGTCCGCCCCGCTGTCGGCGAGGCCGCCGACGTGGCAAAGGACCTGGTGACCGAGGCGAAGAACGGCTCGACCGTCGTTCGCCTCGTCGCCGGTGACCCGCTCACCCTCGACTCGGTCGTGAAGGAAGCGCAGGCCGTCGCGAAGTCGACGATCCCGTTCGACGTCGTCCCCGGAGTGCCCTCGGGCACCGCGGTGCCGGCGTACGCGGGTGTCGCTCTCGGTGGCGTGCACACCGAGGTCGACGTGCGCGCCGTGACGGACTGGGCGGGCCTCGCGGCCGCGCCCGGCACGCTGGTGCTGCACGCGACCGGCTCGCACCTGGCCGAGGCCGCGTCGAACCTGGTCGAGAACGGCCTCGCGCCGCAGACCCCGGTCGCCGTGACCGCCGAGGGCACCGGCTTCCAGCAGCGCACCATCGACACCACGCTGGCCGCGGTCGCGGCCGACGCCGGTGAGATGGGCGGCCCGCTGGTCGTCACCGTCGGTGCCGCCGCCGCCAACCGCTCGAAGCTCTCCTGGTGGGAGTCGCGGGCGCTGTACGGCTGGCGAGTGCTGGTCCCGCGGACCAAGGAGCAGGCCGGCGCGATGTCCGAGCGCCTGCACTCGCACGGCGCGATCGCCGTCGAGGTGCCGACGATCTCGGTCGAGCCGCCCCGCAGCCCCGCGCAGATGGAGCGCTCGGTCAAGGGTCTCGTCGACGGCCGCTACCAGTGGGTCGTCTTCACCTCGACCAACGCCGTTCGCGCGGTGTGGGAGAAGTTCCGCGAGTTCGGCCTGGACGCCCGTGCGTTCTCCGGTGTGAAGATCGCCTGCGTCGGTGAGGCCACGGCCGCGAAGGTGCGCTCGTTCGGCATCATCCCCGAGCTCGTGCCGTCCGGTGAGCAGTCGTCCGAGGGTCTCCTCAACGACTTCCCGCCCTACGACGACATCCTCGACCCGGTCGACCGCGTGCTGCTGCCGCGGGCCGACATCGCCACCGAGACGCTGGCCGCGGGCCTGCGCGAACGTGGCTGGGAGATCGACGACGTGACGGCGTACCGCACCGTGCGTGCGGCCCCGCCGCCCGCCGACACCCGCGAGATGATCAAGTCCGGTGGCTTCGACGCGGTGTGCTTCACCTCGTCGTCGACCGTGCGGAACCTGGTCGGCATCGCGGGCAAGCCGCACGCCCGCACGCTCGTCGCGTGCATCGGCCCGCAGACCGCCGAGACGGCGCGGGAGTTCGGCCTCCGGGTCGACGTGCAGCCCGAGGAGGCGAACGTGCCCGCGCTGGTCGACGCGCTGGCCGCCCACGCCGCCCGGTTGCGCGCCGAGGGAGCCCTTCCTCCCCCGCGCAAGACCAAGCGTCTGCGCAGGAGCTAGAACACACTGAAGCCGTCGGGGCCACTCAAGATCCTTTGAGTGGCCCCTTCGACTCTCTCCGTCAGGGAGTCAGAGATGTACCCACTTCACCGGCCGAGGCGTCTGCGCACGACGCCCGCCATGCGCCGCCTCGTGTCCGAGACCGAGGTGCGCCCCCGTCAGCTCGTGCTGCCGATGTTCGTCAAGGAAGGCGCGTCGGAGGCTGCCGAGATCAGCAGCATGCCGGGTGTCTTCCAGCACACCCGTGACTCGCTGCGCAAGGCCGCGGTCGAGGCCGTGCAGGCAGGGGTCGGCGGCATCATGCTGTTCGGCGTCCCGGCCGTGCGCGACGCCGTCGGTTCCGGTGGCACCGACCCGGACGGCATCCTCAACGCCGCGCTGGGCGACCTGCGCGCCGAACTGGGCGACAGCACCGTCCTCATGTCGGACTGCTGCCTCGACGAGTTCACCGACCACGGCCACTGCGGCGTGCTCGCCGCCGACGGCAGCGTGGACAACGACGCGACCCTCGAGGTCTACGGCGAGATGGCCGTGGCCCAGGCCCGCGCCGGTGCCCACGTCGTCGGCCCGAGCGGCATGATGGACGGCCAGATCGCGTTCATCCGCAACGCTCTGGACACCGCGGGCCTGCAGGACACCGGCATCCTCGCGTACGCGGCCAAGTACGCCTCGGCGTTCTACGGCCCGTTCCGCGACGCCGTCGAGTCGCAGCTCGCGGGAGACCGCAAGACCTACCAGCAGGACCCGGCGAACGCCCGCGAGGCGTTGCGCGAGGTGCAGCTGGACCTCGCCGAGGGCGCGGACATGGTCATGGTCAAGCCCGCCCTGCTGTACCTGGACGTGCTGCGCGCGGTCGCCGAGATCTCGGACGTTCCCGTTGCGGCGTACCAGATCTCGGGCGAGTACGCGATGATCGAGGCCGCTGCCCGCAACGGCTGGATCGACCGCGAGCGTTCGATCCTGGAGTCGCTCACGTCCATCCGTCGCGCGGGCGCGGACATCGTGCTCACGTACTGGGCAGTGGAAGCCGCCCGGTGGCTGGATCGGTAACTCCGCCCCCGAAGCTGATCGACGTCGCGCGCTGGTTGTGGATCGCCAGTGCGTGCGTCGGCATGCTGCGGTTCCTCGAACAGCTCCTCGACCGCGAGATGCTCGTCGCCGAGGTGCGGCGCCAGAACCCTTCGATGGGGCAGGACCAGATCGACGCGAGTGTCAACGGTGGTGTCCTCTTCGGACTGCTGATCGCCGTCGTGCTGGTGGTCGCGTACACGCGGCTGGCGAACGCGATGGCGCGCGGCCGCAACTGGGCCAGGATCGTGCTGACCGTGCTCGGTGGCGCGTCCGTCGCGTTCGGACTGTTCCGTTTGGTCGCCTGGGCCAGTGGGGTCGCGGCGTCGCTCGGGGTCGAGATGCGGCCGGTCGACCTCGCGGTGACCGCGGTCACCACCGTGCTCGACGCGTGCGCGATCGTGCTGATGTACCGGGTGTCCGCGCACTTCAGGAAGAGGGTCGCGGTGGACACCGCGACCCGGCCGTCCTAAGTTCGCGACCGTGACGTCTCCGAAGGAATCGGGCACCCCCGGCAAGATCACGGCTGGTTACTGGGTCGTCGTCGCCGGCGCGGTGCTCACCGTCCTGGCCGCGTTGTCCGTGCTGGTGCTCAGGCAGGCCATCATCGACGCCAACGTCCAGGCGAACACCGATCCGGCGAGGACGGTCGAGACGATCACCCGGGACGTCGACCTCACGTGGATCTCGGCGCTCGCCGGTTCGCTGCTGATCGGTGGTCTCGCCGTGTGGTTCGCCCGCAAGGCGAAGGCGGGGGCGAGGAAGAGCCGCACGTCGCTGATGATCACCGTGCTGCTCGGGTTGTTCTACCAGCTCACCTTCAGCCCGCTCGGCGTCATCGGCGCGCTGGTGGGGATGGTCGGTCTCGCGTTCTTCTACCTCCGGGAGTCGACCGAGTACCTGACCGAGAGCGAGCAGGCGGCGTGAAGTACGACGACCAGGACCAGCCGTGGACCGTGCGCGTCGCGGTCGGACTGTGGCTCGCGATCGCCGTCTTCGTCCTCTTCACCACCGCCGGGTTGTGGTTCCAGCGCGGTGAGGTGCAGCGGCTGACGGACTGGTCGTCCGGGCAGGTCACGAGCTTCCTCGGCACCTTGACGGCGGTCGCGGTGATCTTCGTGGTGGCCTACGCGTGGCTGACGCGACTGTTCCTGAAGCGCCGGAACTGGGCGCGGATCGCGTTGTCGTTCATCGCGGTCGTCCACATGATCTGGATCCTGTTCGTGGGGGTCAGCGCGTCGAGTTTGGTCACGTTGCTGCTCATCTGCCTCGCAATCGTCTTCACGTGGCAGGCGCGTACGGCACAGTGGCTGGCGGAGGTGCGTGAGCAGTGAGCAACCCGCAGGACCCGAACCCCTGGCAGCCGAACGCGGACGCCCCGCAGGAGCCGCAGGCGCAGTACAGCTCGCAGGCCGGGACGTACGAAGTGACCGCGGTGAACAACATGGGCCTGCCCATGCCTCCCGCGCCGGAGCCGGCACCGCCGCTCGACCACGCGCAGTGGCAGAACCCGGCGGCCTATCCGGGTGTTCCCTCGGCCGGTGGCCAGTACCAGGTCAACCAGGTCGCGAACTCCGGTTACGTGATGCCGCCGCTCTCGCCGGTGCTGCCGCACGAGATGGCGCCGCCGCGGCCGGCCACGATCACCGCGGCGATGTGGATCTGGATCGCGGCCGCCGTGCTCTCCGTGGCCGTGCTGCCCGTGATGCTGCTCGCCAACGCCGACTTCTTCCTCACCCAGGACAGCATCGTCACCGAGGAGGACCGGCAGGCCGCCGATCTGGGAGTGCGGGCCATGGCGGTGATCTTCGGGTTCGTGATGCTGGTCGCGGCCGCGCCGTACGTCGCGTTCGCGGTCGTGCTGCGCAACGGCCAGAACTGGGCGCGCATCCTGCTCACGATCCTCGCCGTGCTCGGGTTCCTGACGATGATCGCGATCATCTTCGTGTCGATCGGTTCGGACGTCTGGCAGCCGAGCGTGGCGATCAGCATCGTCGTGATCGGCCTGACCATCGCGGCCGTCGTGCTGCAGTTCCTGCCGGCGTCGAACAGGTACGTCCGCTAGTGCTCTACCGCGAGTCCGGCAGCAGCTGGTGGCCGCTCCTGTGGGGCCCGGCGTTCGCGGTCGCCGGGTACCTGGTCGAGTTGGTCACCGGCCCCGCGTCCGTGGCGCTGTGGTCGATCGTGGGACTCCTGCTGACGCTCTGCGCGGTGGTGTGGGTGAACCTGCGGGTCAAGACCGGGAGCATCGAGCTCACGGCCGAGGACGCCCGGTTCGGGCGGGAGAAGCTGCCGGTCGCGATGATCGAGGCCTGTCAGGACGTCGGCGCGCCCACCGGGGCGAAGGTGCTCGGGGGCGGCTGGTCGGTGCCCAAGGGGACGACCTCGGTGCCGCTGCGGCTCGTCGACGGCACGGTGGTGCTGGCGTGGGCGCGCGATCCGGAAGCCTTCCTCGCGGCGTTGCGGCGGGTCGTGAGAAGGTGAGCGACGTGACAGAGGCCGTGACTGAGCCGGAGTCGGACACCGTCGTGGAGGAGCCCGAGCAGGCGCCGCCCGCCGGTCCCGGTCTGCACCAGCCCAAGCGGTGGCTCATCGCCGCGGGCGAGGTCGTCGCGATCGTCCTGCTGGTGATCGCCGCGGTGTGGTGCTGGAACCGCGGCGTCGTGCGCCTCGAGTACCCGCTCGAAGGTCGTGAGCCGCTGATCTCGACCCGTCTGCACGGCAACTGGCTGGGCACGGCCGCGGCCGCCGCCACCCTCGCCGTGGTCCTCGCTCTCGACGCGGTGAGGCAGATCATGCTGGCCGTGCGCGCCCGGCCGCAGAAAGCCGCCGACTCCGACATGTGAGACTGGGGTACGTGACTGCGAGTCGATCCCAGGCCCTGTTCGAGCGCGCGTCGACGCTGACCCCCGGCGGGGTCAACTCTCCGGTGCGGGCGTTCCACTCCGTCGGCGGCACCCCGCGTTTCATGGTGCGCGGCGAGGGTCCGCACCTGTGGGACGCGGACGGCAACCGGTACGTCGACCTGGTGGCGTCGTGGGGCCCGATGATCCTCGGGCACGCCCATCCCGCCGTCGTCGAGGCCGTGCGGAAGGCCGCCGGGCAGGGTCTGTCGTTCGGGACGCCGACCGAGGGTGAGATCGAGCTCGCGGCCGAGCTGATCGACCGCGTCGAGCCGGTCCGCCAGGTCCGCCTGGTCAACTCGGGCACCGAGGCCACGATGAGCGCGATCCGCCTCGCCCGCGGCTTCACCGAGCGCCGCAAGGTCATCAAGTTCGCCGGCTGCTACCACGGCCACGTCGACGCGCTGCTCGCCCAGGCGGGCTCCGGCGTCGCGACCCTGGGCCTGCCGTCGTCCCCCGGCGTCACGGGCGCGCAGGCCGAGGACACGATCGTCCTGCCGTACAACGACGTCGAGGCGGTGCGCGCGGCGTTCGCGGAGAACCCCGGCGAGATCGCGTGCGTCATCACCGAGGCCGCGGCGGGCAACATGGGCGCGGTCGCGCCCGGCCCCGACTTCAACGCCTCGCTGCGCTCGATCTGCGACGCCGACGGCGCGTTGCTGATCATGGACGAGGTCATGACCGGCTTCCGCGTCTCGCGCGCCGGGTGGTTCGGCCTGGAGCGCGTGCCCGGCGACCTCTACACGTTCGGCAAGGTCATGTCCGGCGGCCTCCCGGCCGCGGCCTTCGGTGGCCGCGCGGACGTGATGGCCCGGCTGGCGCCGTCCGGCCCCGTCTACCAGGCCGGCACGTTGTCCGGTAACCCCGTCGCGGTGGCTGCTGGTCTCGCGTCCCTGCGCGCCGCCGACGAGGACGTGTACCGCGCGTTGGACCGCAACGCGACCCGGCTGGGCGCGCTGTTCACCGCCGCGCTGACCGAGGCGGGCGTCGAGCACCGCGTGCAGTTCGCTGGGAACCTGGTGAGCGTGTTCTTCGGTTCTGACGAGGTGAAGGACTACGCGGGCGCGCAGGCCTGTGAGACGTGGCGCTTCCCGCCGTTCTTCCACGCGCTGCTGGACCGAGGCGTGTACGCGCCGCCTTCGGCGTTCGAGGCCTGGTTCGTGAACGCCGCCATGGGTGAAGAGGAGTTCGCCGTGATCGCCGACGCGCTGCCGCATGCGGCTCGTGCTGCCAAGGAGGCCCGCAAGTGAGCCGCACCGTCGTCCACCTGCTCCGTCACGGTGAGGTGCACAACCCGACCGGGATCCTGTACGGGCGCCTGCCCGGCTTCAAGCTGTCCGAGCGCGGGCAGAAGCAGGCTCTGACCGTCGCCGAGCACCTCGCCGACCACGACATCGTGCACGTCGTGGCATCGCCGTTGGACCGGGCTCAGCAGACTGCCGCTCCGATCGCCGACTCGCATCGGCTGGAGCTGGCCACCGATGAGCGGCTGATCGAGGCCGACAACCAGTTCGAAGGGTTGAAGGTCGCTGTGGGGGACGGGGCTCTGCGGTCTCCTCAGCACTGGTCGAAGCTCGTGAATCCGTTCCGGCCTTCGTGGGGCGAGCCCTACATCGAGATCGCTCATCGGATGATGGGGGCCGTGCAGAAGGCTCGTGCCGCAGCCGAGGGGCACGAAGCCGTTTGTGTCTCGCATCAGTTGCCCATTTGGACTGTGCGGCGGTTTCTCGAGGGCAAGCGGATGTGGCACGACCCGCGTCGCCGGGAGTGTTCGCTGGCTTCCCTGACCTCGTTGATTTTCGACGGGGAGCAGTTGGTTCGGATTGCCTACTCCGAGCCTGTTGGGGCCACCAATCCTCGGGTGACCGGGGCATGAAGCGGTTGCTTGTTCTGGTGTTGTTGTTGGCTGGGTGTAGTACTGGGAAGGATGCTGCTTCTGTTGGGGCCGGGGATTTTTATCTCGTTGCTCCTGGAGGGCAGGTCGAGATCCGGTATCCGGTAGCTGAGCGGAAGTTGTTGAAGGGGCTCGAGGGGGAGTCTCTTCTCGAGGATGGCAAGGTCGTCCGGCTGGCTGACTTCGCCGGGAAGCCTGTTGTGATCAACATTTGGGGGGCCTGGTGTGGGCCCTGCCGTACCGAGGCACCTGAGATGCAGAAGTTGTTCGATTCTGGGGTTCAGGTGCTCGGGGTTGATGTCAAGGAGACCTCCAAGGATCATCCTCGGGACTTCATGAAGGATCGGAACCTCACGTATCCGTCCATCTATGATGCTTCGGCTCGTAGCTTCATCAATGTTTTTCGTGGGGTTCCTGCCAATACTGTGCCTTCTACGTTTGTCGTGGACAAGAACCACAAGGTTGCTGCTGCGTTCTTGGTGCCTGTGTTGGCTTCGGATTTGCAGGCTGTTTTGGACGAGTTGGCGAAGGAATAGTCTGACCTGGTCCGTTGCGTTCCCCGGTTGCGTTCCCCGGTTGCGTTCCCTGGTTGCGTTCCCCGGTTGCGGGCGGCCAGGTTGCGTTGCGTGCTTTCCCTGGGGGCTCTGCCCCCAGACCCCCGGCAATCTGATCAGGGGGCCAGCGCTGCCGGTGGGTAGATGGCACGCCTGTTGCTTAGAGCGGCTGCCTGTTGATTTGAATGGTGGCGTCGGCGGTGGGGTCCCATCACGAGCCGAGCCAAGAGCGGGCCACATGCAAAGAGGGGTGGGGACAAGAAGAAAAAAAGGTAGAAATTAAAAA
>NZ_JBSGUQ010000039.1:0-20822 GCF_053608005.1 Lentzea sp. NPDC055074 | reverse complement strand
GTCAAGCGGACACGCTTTTCGTCCGCTTGACACCCCTCTTCAGGTGTGGCCCGCTCTTGGGGCGGCTCGTGATGGGACCCCACCGCCAACGCAAGCAAACTACGAAACAGGCAGCCGCTCAAAGCAACCGGCGTGCCATCTACCTGCCCACGGCGCTGGCCCCCTGATCAGATTGCCGGGGTCTGGGGCAGAGCCCCAGGGGAAGCACTCAAGGTGACCTGGCCGCCCTCAAGGTGACCACCGTCTTAGGTCGCCCCACACAAAGGTCGCCCACACAAGGTCAGCCCACCGCAAAGGTCGCCCACGCAACGGTCGCCCAAGGATCATCCCCACGCAAGGTCATCCCCACGCAAGGTCAGCCCACGCAAGGTCAGCCCACGCCAGGTCAGCCCCACAAAGCGACCCAGCCCTCACCCCAAAATATGCCGCAACTGAGCCAAAAGATCAGACCGAGAAGCCGCCCCCAACCGCTGCCTCATCCGAGCCATGTGGTGCTCAACGGTCTTGGCGGAGATGAACAACCGATCCCCGACCTGCTTGTAGGTCATCCCCTCCACCACCAACCGAGCCACTTCCCGCTCCCGGTCACTCAACTTCCCGGCATCCTCCACAACTGGAACAGCATCAGCCTCGGCAGCCCGCCGAGCAGAGACCGGCCGCCCCTGCAACAGCCGAGCACAGTCGAGCAACCGAACCATCGCCTGCCGATCAGACGTCCGAATAGCGGCCTGCCCGGCCAACCTGGAGGCGTCCCACCAAAGCCCGACCGCGTGCAGGCTACGAGCAGCTTCCTCGACCCGATCGGCATCGACCTCGCCGGCGACGACGTCCAGCCAGCACTCAGCCGCAGCAGACAGAACAGCGCAATACCGACTCCGCTCCCGATTCACGGCGAGGGCAGCAGCGTGCTCCTCGGCAACAGCAGAGTTCTCATCGATGATCGCGGCGTGCAGCAGCGCCCAGTGCAACTGCGTGGCCCACAGCGGCGGGTTCCCCAACGACCGCAACAGAACAGCAGCCTGGGCAAGGTGCGGGGCCAGCCGCTCCTGATCCCTCAACCGCGCGGCAGCGGCAGCGAACTCCCCCAACGGCAGCAGGCTGAACAGGTCCACGGGGTGCCGAAGCACTGCCTCGCAGGCCTGTTCCCAGGTGCGCCGCAAGGTGGCCAGGTCGGAGTTCCGCCGGGCGACTCCGACCTCAAGAGCAACCGCGAAGATCCAGTCACGAGGCTCGAACGCGCCCCGGACGGACATGAGAGTCTCGCGAGCGACCCCGAGGTTTCCACGCAACATGTGCACCCAGGCCTGCAACAACCGGTGCCGGACGGACATCAGCACCCCACCGGTGCCGTTCTCCACGGCCCGGTCGAGCACGGACTCGGCAACGTTCGGCTCGCCGCAGTGCACGGCGACCAGCGCGGCCAGGGCAGCAGGGCTGTCCGGCAACAACACCGCTCCGCCGGCAGGTTCGAGCATCGACGAAGCACGCACCAAAGTGGACAGTGCCGCGGTCTCGCCGCCGGCCACGGACTGGCGCACGCCCTGCAGCATCAACGAGGCCGCGCCGCCGAGCATCGTCGGAGGTTGCGGCGGCGTCTCCTCGAACAGGTGCCCGGTCCCGATCAGCCCGATCCCGGCGAAGGCAGCCGCGTAAGGCGTGGCAGCCCACCGGAACAGCTCGGTCGACCGGGCCAACTGCCCCCGGTGGGCCAGGGCGACAGCGGCCACCTCGGCAGCGGTCCGCCGATGCGGCGAGTCAGGAACGCTGATGACCTGGTCGGCGAGGCGCAACGCCCCGTCCAGGTCCCCGGCCATGGCCGAAGCGGTGGCCCAGGAGGCAGCGGTCTCGGCTGAAGGCGTGCCACCACCGGTGGAAGCCTTGAACAGCCGTGCGGCCAAAGCGGGGTCGGAAGCCACGGCCTCACGGGCGGCCGCAACGAACACGGGTCCACCGATGCCGGTGTCGACCAACGGCCGGACCAGTTCGAGCACCGGACCGCCACGATCCAGCTGCAGCTGAGCCAGCTTCTGCCGGACCGCGATACGACGCTCGGCACGGGTCAGGGCACCGACAGCCCGCAGCGCCAACGGCAGCAGGGTGCCGTCCTCGGCGAGCATGCCGGTGGCCCGGGCGGCCTCGATGATGTCGCTGACCTCGTCGAAGTCCTTGTCCAGCAACGCGGACAGCAGGTCCAGGCGCTGGGCGGCGCCGGCCTCGGCGGCCAGCAGGAACTTCTGCAGGTCGGCGTCCAGCCAGTCGAGGTCGGCGCGAAACGCGCCGAGGACGTCCGCAGACACCTCGGAAGAAGCGCCAAGGCGTTCCACGAACAACGGGATGCCGCCGGTCTGCGCGAAGACGAAGTCGGCGACGGGCTTGGGGGCGTTCAGCATCTCGCGGACCTGGTCGCGGGACAGCGGCGCCAGCGGCACCACCACGGCGCCTCGGGTCAGGTCGGCCAGCACCGCACGGCGTGGCCAGGGGCGGTAGGCGAGAACTGACAGCGGTTCGTCGGCAAGCTCGCGCAGGGAGGCGTCGTCCAGCAGGTGCGCGTCGTCCACGACGCGCACAGCGGTGTTGGTGATCTCCGAAAGCAGCGCTGTCTTGCCGTAACCACCAGGTGCCGCAACGACTACGCGCAGGCGGGTGCCCGCGGCGGCCTCGTTGATCCGGTCGAGGACACCCCGCACCGGGGCGTCCAGCACCAACCTGGCTCGCGTGGTCACGCTCAACGGCCGTCCTCATCATCGTCTCGGGAGCGGGAGCTGGAACTCGAGCGGCGCCCGACGGGCTTCAGCACGCTCGTCACGCGCTTCACCCGCCTCGGCGGCAGTTCCAGTGGGGACACGTCCACCGGCGGGCGGGGCGGTGGCGCGGTGAACTCGTCGTCGTCGGGGCCGGGGACCTCGCCGACGGGGAAGCGCATCGACTGTTCACGGGTGTGCAGGAGGACCGACGTGTCGAGCGGTTCCGGCTCGACCTCGGGGCCCAGCAGGACGAGCCGCGCGGCGACCGCGAGGCCCTTGGCGACCGAGTGTTCCGGGGCGGCCTCGGCCAGCACGCGGCAGTCGACCGAGGACGACAGCACGTCGCCGATCACGGGCATCCGGCAGGCGCCGCCGACGAGCAGCACGGCGTCGGGCTGCACGGCCCCGACGGCGCGCACGAACGTGCTGACCAGGTGCTCGACGGCCGGCCGGATCTCCTCGACGAACTCGTCACGGGCGATCTCGATCCCGCTGACCACCACGGACGGCGCGGACGGGCCGAACGCCCGCTTGGCCGCCTCGCACTCGGCGGACGACACGTGGCCGTCCTTGCCGAGCCGGCCGCGCACCAGTCCGTACAACAGGTCGTCGAAGTCGGCGCCGGTGTGGTGGTCGACGCCGTCGACGTGGTTGACCAGTTCGAACGTCCGGTTCTGCGCGCGCCGGACCACGGACGCGGAGAACGCGTGGCTGCCCAGCGAGAACACCGCCAACGACGCCTTGGGCACCACACGGGAACGCACGGCGTGGTTCTCCGCCGCCGCCAACGGCTCTGGCACGAGCGTCACGTCGTGCAGTCCGACCGCCCGCATCGCCGCGTAGAGCTGCCCGCGGCGATAGGGACCCCACCCGGCCGGGTGACTCACCGCCAGGTGACGGGGCTGTTCACCCTCCCGGGCGACCACCTCACCGACCACCCACATGATCAGCAACGCGGTGAGCTCCTCGGCCGGGCACAGCTCCGGGCCCAGCGCGAACGGCACCGCGTCACCGACCCGGCGGGCGAAGCCCGTGGCCGTCCAGCCGGGTACGCCGCGATCACCGACCGAGAACGTCCCGGCGTCCGTGAGCTGCAGCGACGACGGCACCACCAGGACGATCTCGGCATCCCGCGCACCGTCGAGGCGACACACGGCAGCCGTCGTCCGGGTGGTGCCGACATCGACTCCCAGTACGTACGCCAAGTCTCTTCCTCACCTGTTCGCAGCAGCGACCAGTACCTACACGGGTGAACAAGAGACGCTCAAGTGAGGCCCCTAATCCCCTAGGGGGTCAACGACCGTCACCCCATTGGGGAACGGGGATTCACTGGGAGTGATCCCCGATGCCGGTCAGGGACCCTCACTCATAACTTTCAGCCACACACCCCGACCGAATCCGTGTCTCACCAGGAGTTCCCTCAGATGACCCAGCCCAGCACGCTCCACGACTTCGTGCTCAACCTCCTCAGCGACCCGACCCTCAAGGCCGCGTTCGCGAACGACGCCCAGGGCACCTTGGAGCAGGCTGGCCTGGCGGACATCACGGCCGTCGACGTGCAGGAAGTCATCCCGCTGGTCATCGACCTGCTGCCCGCCACCCCCGCTGGCCTGCCCGCCATCGACGGTGTCGACGTGATCCTGCCCACCGACGACCTCCTCGCGGACGGTCCGCTCGGCGCCATCAGCCAGCTGCAGGCGGTCGCGTCTCAGCTGACCTCGTCGGGCCTCAGCCTCAGCGACCTGCACACCTCGTCGGCCGGCGTGCTCGCCGCGGACGAGAACGGGTTCAACCTGATCACGGCCAACAAGACCCTCGGCCTGTACACCTCGACCAACGTCGGCCTCAGCGGTGACTTCTCCGCCGTCGGCGACGTGACGAGCGTCCTCGACCAGACCGCGTCGCCGCTCACCGGCACCGTGCTGGACGTGGCCGACACCGCCACCGCGACCGTCGACGCCCCGCTCGACGGCGTCACCTCGGCCGTTCCCGGCGTGGACGGCGTCCTCGGCCACCTCGGCGGCGTGACGGGTCTCGCCCACGACGCCCTCGGCGTGCTGGGTGGCGGCGACGCCAACCTCGGCGTCCTGGACGTCTCCGGCCTGGGCGACCTCGCGGACGGCAACCTCACCGCGCACTCCACCGAGACCGTCATCACCGCGCAGAACACCGTCACCGGTGTCGTCGGCACCGCGACCGGCCTGGTCGGCGACGCGGGCGGCGTGGGCAACGTGCTCGGCGGCGACCACGGCGTCGGCAACGTGCTCGGCACCGTCACCGACGTGACCCACAACGTCCCGGTCGTCGGCGACCTGGACCTGGGCCTGCTCGGCTGAGCCACCCTCCCCACGCGGACCGGCCCTGTCTCTCGCAGACGGGGCCGGTTCGTCGTCTCGGCCGGATCGCCCGGTCTGACAAAACGATCAAAACGGTTCACGTTCTGCTCGGTGAGCAACGTCACCGTCGTCCCGAACAGCCCCATCTGCCCGAACAAAACCGGTATTGCGTTCGAGGCTTTCACCCAAGGGGGTGAACACGGCACTATGAGTCAGGTGATGGCACCGCCCTGGCTCGACGTGCTCGACGAGACGATCGGGGCCTGCGTCACGCACCGGAGGCCCGATCTGGAGGCCCGGCTGCGGGAAAAGCGGGCACAGCAACTGGACCCCAAGTTGCGCGTTCTCGTCGTCGGCGAGTCCAAGCAAGGCAAGAGTCAGCTCGTGAACGCGCTGCTCAACGCACCCGTGTGTGCGGTGGGCGACGACATCACGACGACCGTGCCGACGTTCGTCCAGCACGCGGACACCCCGTCCGCGGCTCTCGTCCGCAACGCCTCGGCGGGCGGATCGATCTTCCACACCCCGACCGAGCGCATCGCCGTGCCGATCGACCAGGTGACGAAACAGGCCGCCGCGCAGCACGTCGTGCGGGCCGAGATCGGCATCCCGCGCGCGCTGCTCGACAGCGGTCTGGTCCTGATCGACACGCCCGGCGTCGGCGACACCCGCTCCGCGCACACCGCGAGCACGTTCGCGACGCTCATGCAGGCAGACGCCGTGCTGCTGGTCTCCGACGCGACGGGCGAGCTGACGTCGGCGGAGATGACGCTGCTCAAGAAGGTCATGGAGGCCTGCCCGAACGTCACGGTGGTCGTCACCAAGATCGACCTCGTGCCGAGCTGGCGACACGTCGTGGAACGCAACCGGGCGCTGCTCGCCCGCGCCGGCATCCGCGCCAAGCTCATCCCGGTGTCGAGTGCGCTCCGGCTGCGCGCCGCGAAGACCGGCGACCAGCGCCTCAACACCGAGTCCGGGTTCCCCGAGCTCGTGACGTGCGTGCAGAGCGACATCGTGGCGAGCGCCGACCTGCTGGCCCGCCGCGCCGTCGCCGTGGTCGCGTCGAGCGCGCTCACCCAGCTCGTCACGCCGTTGCGCGAGGAGCTCACGGCCCACGACTCGTCCCACACCGTCGCCACGATCTCGACGCTGCAGGAGGCCCAGCGCCGGGTCGACGAGCTGCGCCGCCGGTCCGCGCGCTGGCAGAACGTGCTCAACGACGAGATGGCCGACCTGATCTCCGACGTCGAGTACGACCTGCGCGACCGCACGCGCAAGATCCTGCGCGAGGTCGACAAGACCTACGACGAGGCCGACCCCGCGATCGGCTGGGACAAGTTCGAGCAGTGGCTCGAGGACAACCTCAACGAGGCCGCCACCACGAACTTCGCCTGGCTGATGGAACGCGCGGAGTGGGTGGCCGCGAAGGTCGCGAGGAACTTCCCCGTCTACCGCGAGGACCTGATCCCGGGTTCGGTGCTGCCGGACGACCTGCTGGAGCCGGCGAGCAAGCTGGAGAAGCCGAAGATCGAGCCGTTCTCGATGCCGCAGAAGCTCTTCACGGGTCTGCGCGGCTCCTACGGCGGCGTGCTGATGTTCGGTCTCGTCACGTCGCTCGCGGGCATGCCGCTGATCAACGTGATCTCGCTCGGCGCCGGCGCGCTGTTCGGCGGGAAGTCCATTCTGGACGAGTCCGACCAGCGGCTGAAGCGCCGCCAGGCCGCCGCGAAGGCCGCCGCGCAACGGCACGTGGACGACTTCTTCATGAAGTTCTCCAAGGACGTCCGCGACTCCGGCCGGCACATCCAGCGCTCGCTGCGCAACCACTTCAGCACGCTCGCCGAAGAGCTGCAGGAGACCCTGCTGGAGTCGGCCCGCAGCGCCAAGCGCGCGGTGCAGGACGACCAGACCGACCGCGAACGCAGGATGCGCGAAGGCCGCAAGGAGCTGGACAGGCTCGTCACGCTCTACAAGCGTGTGCAGGCACTCGGGGGTCCCGCGATGGAGCTCACCGCGTGACACTGGACCGCGTCGTCTGGTCGATGCTGCAGGAGGCACTGGGCGTCTACCGCGACAGCCCCCGCGCCACGGCCTGGCTGCGCTCGCACGTCGAGCGGTACACCGAACCCGTGCGGATCGCGGTGGCAGGCCGGTCGCGGATCGGCAAGTCCACTGTGGTCAACGCGCTGATCGGGGACGAGTTCACGCCGCAGAACTCGTTCGTCTGGTACCGCAACGGATCCGAGCCGCGGGCGCACGTGTTCAACGGACCCGGCCGGCCGCACGAGCTCGCGATCGGCAGGCGGGGCAACCGCCATCACGTCGAGGCGGGCCAGTTCGACCGCTCGGACCGGGTCGTCGTCGACTGGCCCGCGCGGACGCTGCGCGACGTCGTGCTGATCGACACCCCGTCCGAGGCCACGCCGGAGCAGGTGCTCGGCGACGCGGACGCGTTGCTGTACCTGATGCGGCACGTGCAGGACGAGGACCTGAAGTTCCTGCTGTCCGCCAACGACCACCCGATCGCCCGGACCGCCGCGGTGCACACGGTCGCGGTGCTCGCTCGTGCCGACGAGATCGGGGCCGGGCGGATCGACGCGCTGTCGTCGGCCAAGCAGATCGCCCGCCGCTACCGCCGCGACCCGGCCGTGGAACCGTTGTGCCAGAACGTGGTCTCGGTCGCAGGGCTGCTCGCCGTGGCCGCGAGGACGTTGCGGGAGGACGAGTTCGCGGCGCTGCGGGTCCTGTCCTCGCTCGGCCGTGAGGAGCTCGAGGACCACCTGCTGTCGGCGGACCGGTTCGCCGGTGAGCAGTTCCCGCTGGCGATGGAACCCGCTGTGCGGCAGGCGCTGCTGGAGCGGTTCGGGATCTTCGGCGTCCGGCTGATCACCGCGTTGATCAGGCAGGGCTTCGACTCTCAGGTGAAGCTGACCGGCCAGCTCGTGCAGCGCAGCGGGCTCGGCGAGCTGCGCGACTCGATCGCGGTCCACTTCGTCGAACGCCGCGAGGTCCTCAAGGCGCGGTCGGCGATGCTGGCGCTCGACGTGCTGTTCCGGATGGAGCCGCGGCCGAACGCGCGCAAGCTCGCGGCCGACCTGGAACGGGTCGTCGCGTCCGCGCACGACTTCCGCGAGCTGCGGCTCATGGCCGCGTTGCAGTCCGGCCGGACGAAACTGCCCGCCGAACTGCAGACCGAGGCGTTGCGGCTCATCGGCGCCGAGGGCGTCGCCCCGCCCGCACGGCTGGGTTTCGAGTACGAGGCCGATGCCGGTGAGCTGCGCGAGGCGTTGCTCGACGCACTGCTGCGGTGGCAGGCACAGGCCGCCGACGTGCACGCGACCCAGGGACACCGCAGGGCCGCCCAGATCGTGGTCCGCACGTGCGAGGAGCTACTCCCCCAGTTCAGCTGAGGCACGATGTTCCTCATGGAACTCGTGCGGTGGGAGGACGACCACTTCGGTTACATGCTGCGGTGGGCGTCCGACCCGAGGATGACGGCGTTCGTCGGCAACGGCATGCCGTGGACCCCCGACTACGTGGCCGAACGGCACGAGCAGGCGTTGCGGCACTGGGAGGAGCACGGCTTCGGCCTGCACGCGGTCGTCGAGGACGGCGTGGTCATCGGGCTCGCGCAGATGCTCGACGGCGACCTGGGCGAGATCGAGATCGGCTACTGGATCGACCCCGGCCACTGGGGCCGCGGTGTCGCCTCGCGGGTCGCGGCGGACCTGCGGGACAAGGCGCTCGCCATCGCGGACCGGGTCGTCGCGGGCCACCAGGCGGAGAACACCGCGTCCGGCCGAGTGCTCGAGAAGGCCGGGCTGACCTACTTCACCAGCAGGTACCTCGGCGGAAGACTTCAGCACTGCTACGCGTTGCAGCGGGGTATGAGCGACAAGGGCGTCCTGCGGTACAGCGCGTTCACGAAGGATCCCGCGGGCGGCAACCCGGCGGGGGTCGTGCTCGACGCGTCCGACGTGACCAGCGACGAGATGCTCGCGATCGCCGCGAAGGTCGGCTACTCCGAGACGGCGTTCGTGGTGCCGTGGGCCACCGAGCGCCAGTTCGACGTCCGGTACTTCAGTCCCAAGGCCGAGGTGCCGTTCTGCGGGCACGCCACGATCGCCACGGCGGTCGCGCTGGCCGAGCGGATCGGCGACGGACCGCTGACGTTCCACACGCCGGCCGGGCAGATCACCATCGAGACCTCCGGCGGGACGGCCTCGCTGACCAGCGTGCCGACGAGCACGTCCCCCGCGGACCCGGAGCTGGTCTCCGCCGCGCTGGACGCGTTGGGGTACAAGGAGATCGGCGACGGCCCGGTGCACGTCGGCTTCGGCGGCGCACGGCATCTGCTGGTCCCGCTGAAGGACCGCGCGCAGCTCGCCGCCCTCGACTACGACTTCGACGCGTTGCGCGACCTGATGCTGGCGCACGACCTGACGACGGTGCACCTGTTCTGGCGGGAGTCCGCGGACCTCGTGCACGCGCGTGACCCGTTCCCCGTCGGGGGTGTCGTCGAGGACGCGGCGACGGGCGCTGCCGCGGCCGCGTTCGGCGGCTACCTGCGCGACCTCGAAGGGCCGCAGCGGTTCGTCATCAGCCAGGGCGAGGACATGGGCAGGCCGTCACGGCTGGAGGTCGACGCGACCCGCGCGGACCGCCGGGTCACCGTGACCGGTGCCGCCGTCGTCATCCCGTAAAAGGTTCGACGCCGCTGCCGCAGAGCGCAGGGTGTGCGGCAGCAGCGTCGAACCGAGGGGTGCGCACCCTCCCGCGCCGGACCCGTGAGGCGCTGCCGCAAGCGCCGGGCCGGAAGATCGATCGAGTGACACTATGCCCCGATCGAAGGGTGGCGGCGCATTCAGAAGGGGGATACAAGGTCTTTATGCCCGAGCTGGAGCTACGACACCTCCGCGCGGTACGAACCATCGCCGAGGAAGGCAGTGTCACCAGGGCCGCCACGCGGCTCGGACTCACCCAACCCGCCCTGTCGGCCCAGCTCCGCACCGTGGAGCGACTGGTCGGCGGCCAACTGTTCGACCGAACGCGCAGCGGTTGCGTCCCAACGGATCTGGGCCGCAGGGTGCTGGGCACGGCACGGCTGGTGCTCGACGAGATGGCCCAGCTGATGAGCACCACCCGCGCCACCGGACGAGGTGGGCCGTTGTTCTTCGGGTGCATCCCGATCCTGTACTTCGCGCGGCTCGTCGAGGGGTTGCGCGTTCTCAACACCGACGTGCGGGCGGAGGTCCGTCCCTCGTCCGCGGAGATCGTGGACATGCTGGAGGGCGGGCAGGTCCACGTGGCGCTGTTCGAGTTCTTCGACGGGATGCACGCGCGGGACCTGGCCGGGATCGAGCTGCGCAAGCTCGTGACGGAGCCCGCGTTCGTCGCGTTGCCGGAGACGGACCCGCTGGCGGCGCAGGACGAGGTCGACCTGGCTTCTCTGGCCGACCGCGACTGGGTGACGCCGCCCAAGCAGCACATCGGGAGCCGGACGCAGATGTTCCAGGTGTGCGCGGACGCCGGGTTCGTGCCGCGGCTGACCCATCACACCGGGGAGGCGAGCATGGCGCGCGGGCTGGTGGCCGGCGGGTGTGTCTCCTTCGCCGCCGCGCCGTCCAGGACCGGGGAGGGGATCGTGATCCGGCGGCTGCGGGGAATGCCGTTGATGACGGACATCTTCGTGGCGACGCGGCGGGACTCGCCGGTGGCGGGGCGGGCGCACGAGGTGTTCGCGTGCGCCGCCGACGCCTACCGGTCGGTGCTGGACCGCAACCCGGAGTACCGCAAGTGGTGGGACGCGCACCCGGAGGCGCATCCCGAGTTCACCTAGACCTTGATCGGGGTGGTCGGGCGGCCGAGCAGCTTCTCCAGGTCCGGGCGGACCTCGGCGAAGACGCCGTTGCGGATCGACTTGAAGAAGTCGACGAGGAACGGGGGCACGCCGCCCGCGATCAGGTCCTCGTCGGTGACGTCGCGGTACCGGTCGCCCGCGAGCTCGGGGAACGACCAGCTGGTCGACCCGGTGAGCTCGTAGGTCTGGTTCTCGTGGCCCTCCGTCGTGAGGGCCACGGCCGCGCCCTGGGCGAAGTCGTCGCGGGACGCGCTGGCGACCCGGCCGTCCTTCGTGGAGATCGCCACGGTGTCCTGGGTGAGGGCGCCGAGGTAGTTCTCGTGGTACATGCCGTTGCGCAGGAACGTGAACGTGATGCCCGTGGCGCGGATGGCCTCCTCGGTGGCCTTGTGCACCGGCGCGGCGAGCGACGGAGACGTGTCCGCGTCGGTGAGGCTCGTGTAGAAGATGTGGCCCACGCCGTGCTCGACGGCCTTGGCGATGGCGTTCTTGTGCTGGTTGATGCGCACGTCCGTGTCGTGGTCGTCGGCCGACACGATGAGCAGCTTGTCCGCGCCGCGGAAGTCGAGGGTCTCGGGCTGCGAGAAGTCGCCCTGGCGGACCTCGACGCCTTCGAGCGTGAACTTCTCCGGCGTGCGCACGGAGACGACGACCTTCTCGTTCGTGCGGTCGAGGACGTGGCGGACCACTGCGTTGCCGAGCTGGCCGGTGGCTCCGGTGATGAGGATCGTCATGCGTACAGAGTGCGGTTAGCGCTAACCTGTGGAAAGTACCCACTTTGGAGTTGGGTACTTACATGGAGGTGAGCGTGCAGGTCACGATCTGTCCCGAGCGGGCGACCATGGAACACGTCACAAGCCGATGGGGCGTGCTGGCGCTGCAGGCGCTGTCCAACGGGGAGGCGTGGCGGTTCAGCGAGCTGCGTCGCGAGCTGGAGCTCGTCAGCGAGAAGATGCTGACGCAGACGTTGCGGACGTTGGAGCGGGACGGGCTCGTGCATCGGGACGTGCACCCGGTCATCCCGCCGCACGTCGAGTACTCGTTGACGCCCCTCGGCAAAGGGGCCGCCAGCCACCTCGTGGCGCTCTTCTCGTGGATCGGCGCGAACCAGGCCGAGGTCACCCAGGCGCAGCAGCGCTATGACGCCTCCTGAGGTTGGCCGGAGTGTCGGCGCTGAGACATCGGATTATTCACCCGGATGCGACGTGAACGTTCTCACTTGATCTCCTAAAACACGAGAAAGACATCGGATGGGTCACGATTAGGGGGCGCGATCGGACCCCTCCACCTGGCACAATGGACCAATGGCCCAACCGTTCTTCGACGAAAGCCATCCGGCGGAGCCCTATCCGGGCACTCGTCCAGACCACTGTTTCGTCCACGTCGACGAAACGGGCTGGCCAGTGCGCCCGGACCTCACGATGGAGTCGGGATGGCGAGTTGAGCCGGAGAACATCGATCTAGACCAATGGCTTGCGAACCACGGCGAGCCTCCTCTGGCGGGCCGAATGCCGGTGCTCGGGTACGGCTCCAACGCCAATCCCAGCAAGCTCACCTGGCTTCGCGAAGAGCTCGGACTCGAAGGCCCCGCGGTCGTGCTGCGCGCACGGTGCGAGGGCCTTTCTGCTGTCTGGGCCGCAGGTCTGCGCAAGCGGGACGGCCAGCGGCCGGCGACGCTCGCCGGAGCCCCCGGCGTCACCGAGGAGCACTCGATCTGGTTCGCCACGCCCGAACAGCTGCGGGTGCTGGACCGGTGCGAGGGACGCGGCCTGCGCTATCGCCTCGTGCGCGTGCACACGGGCCGTGTCGTGCTCTACAACGGCGGCGTCATCGACAGCGTTCTGGCGTACACGGCCGGCTCCAACAAGCGGATGCCCGTGCTCTTCAACGGCCGTATGGTCCGTTGCGCGGACGTCTCGCAACGAGGCGCGCGCGTACTGGGCGAGAGGCCTGCCATGAGCGACGGACTGGACGTGACCGAGATCCACGGCGAGCCGTCGGCCGACGACTGGCCCGAGCTGCTGTTCGTCTACGGCACGCTCCAGCCGGGCGCAAGCGCTTGGCACCTGATGGAGCCGCACGTCGTGGAGACCGAGGAGACCCACCTGCCCGGCACGTTGTTCGACACCGGCCTGGGCTACCCCGCGCTGCGTCCCGGCGCCGGGTTGGGCGTGCCGGGGCACGTGCTGCGGCTCTCCTCGCCCGAGGAGGCGCTGCCGGCGCTCGACGAGTACGAGGGCGAGGACTACCGGCGCGTGCGCGTGGTGCTGCCCGACGGGCGCATCGCGTGGACGTACATCTGGACCGCGGCGCTGGAAGGCATGGCCGAGCTCCCCGACGGCTGGGACGTCCACCAGATACGGTGAATTTCCGGCACGTTGTGTGGGTTGATCGGTATTTGGGCACATCCTTCGGTGGTAGGAGGTGCACCCATGACACGACGGTTGATCGCTTGCGGCTTGCTGGTGCTCGCTTCCGTTACGGCCTGCGGAACGAGAACGCCGGACAACGCCTCGCAAACGCTGCCGACGTCGACGCCACCATCGTCGTCATCGTCGTCGACCACCACGCCGTCCCCCGCGCCCGCGGGTGATCCCGGCGCCGCCGTCCCGGCGGTCAAGCGCTGCGACTCCGGGGCGTTGAAGGGCGAGGTCGCCCCCACGGACGCCGGCGCGGGCAACAGGTACGGCAAGTTCGTCGTCACGAACTCCGGCACGATGCCGTGCACGCTCAACGGCTACAGCGGTTTCCAGTTGGAGAACGCGTCCGGCGCGGTGCCGACCAAGCTGGAGCGCAAGGCTGATCCCGGACCGGCGGCGATGACGCTGGCGCCGGGCGGCAAGGCGTCGGCGAACCTGCACTGGGGCGTCGTGCCGTCGGGCAACGAGCCCGTGGAGGGGCCGTGCCAGCCCGAGCCGTCGAAGGCCGCGGCCATCCCACCGGACGAGACGGCGCCGCTCAGCGTGCCGTGGACGCTTGGCCCCGTGTGTTCCGGTGGCCGGATCGAGATCAGCGCCTTCTACGCTTCGTAGATGCAAGTACCTGGATGGCTCGCCGTGCTCCCGCACGGCGAGCGCATCGCCTTCTCGTTGCGCACGGCCGGAGTTCCGGTGGTGGTGAGCGAGAACATCGAGGCGGCGGTCGAGGCCGCCGATCGACCTGTCGTCCTGATTGGACACTTCACCGCCGCACCCGCCGCGGTCCGGTTCGCACAGACGCGGTCCGGGCTCGCGGCCCTCGTGCTGATCTCCCCCGTGCTCGGCATGTGGGACGGCGCGTCCGACGAGCTGGCCGACCTGATGGACGAGGTCGGCTCCGGGCCGGCGCTCGGCGACCTGCCGACGTTGTGGCTGCACGGGTCGGCCGACGAGATCGTGCCGATCTCGGACACCCGCGCGGGCACCGACCGGATCCGCGGGTCCGCGTTCGAGGAGCACGTCGCGGACGGGCTGCTGACCGACGGCGAGGCCGTCACTCGGGTGCTGGAGTTCGTGCGACGGGTCATCTGACACCATTTCGGGTGCCATGGACGAAGACGACCTCGTGCTGCTGATCACCGTGGTGGTCGAGGCGGCGGACGAGCAACAGGCGCGTGCCGCGTGCGACGCGCTCATCAGCCGTGCGGGCGCTCAGATCGTGGACGCCCGTGACTGCTCCGACGAGGAGCCTGGCTGCTGGGCCGTCGTCATCACACGGCCGAGCACCGAGAAGGCCACCCACAACGTCTCCGCCGCGCTGGCGCGGGCCGTGCGCACCTTCGTGCGCGGGCTGGGAGAGGGCTTCTCGGCGCCTCGGGTGGCGTGCGAGCCGCCGACGGCGTGGACAGTCCTCGACGAACCGGAGCTCATCAACGGCCTCGTGCCGGGTGCGGAGCGCGTTCTGGTCGAAGTCTGGGCCGGAGATGACCCTTTCGGTGCAGGAACTTTGCGTGACAACTCGCCCTCGAAGCCGTCTTGATTCACCCGGCCGGTCGGTATGAACGCTCAACGGGCTGTAGGCGTCGCTGTGAGAGTTACTACACGCGTGGAGAAGCGGCCTGCGGCGGGCTGAACTGATCATTAAATCAAGGCCCGTTCGAGTGGATTCAGGCATCCACCCGGTTAGCCGATCTTCGCTCTCAACTGTGAAAATCTGGGCACAATCTCTACTAAGTGTGGTCGTCAGACCATCTTGTTCCGGAGGGTTCGGGAGCCGACATGGCCAGCATCGAAGAGGTCCGTGCCGCAATTGCCCAGGCGATCGACAAGGCGGCTCAAAGCCAGTCGGCCCTCCAACAGGCGGCTGAGCTCGCCGAGGACGCGCAGCAGCTGCTGACATCGGTCACGCAGGGCTCCGTGCAGGCGGACGTCGAGACGACGAACGCCCAGTTCGCCCAGGTCGTGTCCGGCGTGAGCGAGCTGCAGAACTACCTCGGCGCCGGCATTTCCGGGGCCGAGGGCATCAACAGCAGGCTTTGATGGCGTCCATCGGCGAGGTTCGTGCCGCGCTCGAGCAGGCGAGCGAGATCCTGCGTGAGTCGTACCGCAGCGTGCGATCAGCGCAGGAGAGCCTCGACGAGGCGGTCGCCATCCTCGCCGAGTCGAGCGAGAACCACCACGAGTCGTTGCTTCCACCGGAGTTCGTGCGCGCGAAGGAAAGATTCCCCGATCAGGTCGAACTGATGGTGGGGACCCTAGAGCGCATCCAACGACTCACCGTGGAGCTGTGATGAGCAGGCGGGACGACCGGCGGCACAGGATCGAGAGCGCCTTCGAGGAGTTCCAGCGCGCCGTCTCGGCCGCGCTGGGCTCGGTGGCGCGCGAACACCGGGCGCTCGCCACCGAGCACGCCAAGGACATGTTCGAGTTCACCGTGCGCGGCATGGGCGTCGACAAGGCGTTGCAGGACGTCGCTCTGAAGGACGTGACCTCGTTCCTCACGGTGGACGAGAAGCGCACGAAGCACCCGCGTCAGGCGCCGCTGTCGATGCACCAGTTCCAGGAGCGCCTCACCCAGATCAAGCACGACTGGGAGGCGTCGTTCCACGAGTGGACGACCACGGGCCCGGACCAGCTGACCGAGCTGGTGAACTCGGTCGCCGCCGGGCCCGCGTCGTGGCCGCACGAGTCGTGGCTCGGGCATCCGGGCACGCACGACGGCAGCGAGGGCGTGCCGGAGCTGTGGCGGATCGGCACCGGCGTGGTGACGTCGGCACCGATACCCGCCCCGTTCCCCGTCGCGGTGCCGCTGCTCGACCAGGCGCACCTGCACATCTTGTCCACTCCGGACAGTCGCCAGCTCGCGGACACACTGGTGGAGAGCCTGTTGCTGCGCGTGCTGTCGCACTTCCAGCCGGGCCTCGTGCACGTGCACGTGTGGGACGTCGGCCAGCTGACCGGGTCGTTGCCGGGCCTCTACCCGCTGACTCGTGCGAACCTGCTGACGGTGCACGACCCCGCGCGGCTGCACGAGCTGCTGGACGAGCTCTCCGAGCACATCCGCCAGGTGCACACCAAGGTTCTCGTCGACGGCCATCTGACCGTACGTTCGGTCAGCGGTGAGGGCCGGCGCACCGAACCGTGGCGCATCGCCGTGCTGTTCGGCAACCGCAAGGCGTTGAAGGAAGACCAGCAACAGCAGCTGCAACGCGTGGCGCGCAACGGTTTGGCGTGCGGCGTGCAGCTGTTCATCGTGGACATCCCGATCACGATCAACTCGCCGGTCGAGACGGTGTCGTTGCGCGGCGACGGTTCCGCCATCTGCACCATGACCGGCAAGCACGTGACCGTGACGCTGGATCCCGCTCTGCCGCGCACTCTGGTGCCGCGCGCCTGTGCCGCGATCGCGGAGAAGCGTGAGGAACGCCGGTCGCGCATGGGCACGTTCGAGGACCTGCTGCCGGACCGTCCGTGGACGGAGAACTCGTCGGCCGGGGTCATCGCGCCCGTGGGCTTCGACGACGGCGAGCAGGTGTGCGTGCAGCTCGGCGACACCTCGCCGCACGCGTTGATCGGCGGGCCGTCCGGTTCCGGTAAGACGAACTTCCTCTACGCGATGCTCGGTTCGTTGTGCGCGCGCTACTCGCCCAACGAGCTGGAGCTCTACCTGCTGGACTTCAAGGAGGGCGTGTCGTTCGCGCAGTTCGCGCCGGGCCGCAAGGACCCGTCGTGGCTGCCGCACGCGCGCCTGGTCGGCGTGAACGTCAACACCGACCGCGAGTTCGGCGTGGCCCTGCTGCGGTTCCTGGCCGACGAGATGCGCCGGCGCGCGGACGCGGCCAAGCAGCACGAGGTCACCAAGCTGGAGCACCTGCGCGCCGAGGACCCGACCGGCCGGTGGCCGCGGATCGTCGCCGTGATCGACGAGTTCCAGTACCTGTTCGGCGAACGCGACCAGGTCACCGCCGCCGCGACCCAGCTGCTGGAGGACGTGGCGCGCCGCGGTCGTTCGCAGGGCATCCACCTCGTGCTGTCGTCGCAGGACGTCTCGGGCATCGAGGGCTTCTGGGGCAAGTCGGCGATCTTCGAGCAGTTCACCGTCCGCATCGCGCTGCCCAAGGCCCGCCGCGTGCTGGCCGAGCCGCAGAACGACGCCGCGGTGGAGCTGCCCCGCTGGCACGCGGTGATCAACCACGAGTCGGGTGTCAAGCCGGGCAACGAGATCTGCCGCATCCCGGACTCGACGGCCAAGGGCACCATGGACTCCCTGCAGCTGGAGCTGTGGCGCCGCGAGCAGGGCCGCGCGCCGAGCCTGTTCGACGGCAGCAAGATCCCGCTGATCGACGCCGTGGCGGACTTCTCCGATCTGCGACCCGGCGACGCATCACCTACCGTGCTTCTCGGACAGGTGATCGACGTCGCGGGCAGCGCGGCACGGGTGAGGTTCGCCCGCACGCCGGGCCGCAACATCGCGGTGATCGGCTCCGTGGTCCAGGACGCGGCCGCAGTGCTCGGCGGAGCGGCCGCGTCGCTGGGCAGGCAGCACCGCGCCCACGAGGCGGTGTTCACGCTGGCCTGCCTGGTGGAGGAGGCTATGCCCTCCGCGTTGCACCTGGCCAAGCGCCTGAACGCGGACGGGCACGACGCGTCCGTGGTGACCATCAACGGAATCAAGGACGTGCTGACCCGGACCGCGGCCGAGCTGCAGTCGATCAACACGGGCCAGGCCGAGGCGCCGCTGAAGCCGCACTACCTGGTGCTGTACGGCGTCGACGCCGCGCAGACGTTGCTGGAGCAGAAGGACCCGGCGACGAGGACGTCCGGTGTGGACAGTCTTCGCACCGTGCTGAAGCACGGCCCGGAGAACCGCACGCACGTGCTGGGCTGGTGGCGCGGTGTGACGAGGCTGAAGGCGAGCCTGCCGCCCGGCGTGTACGACGACATCGGCGCCTGGGTGGCGTTCGACGTCCAGGGCAAGGAACTGCTGTCGCTCGGACCGGAGCAGGTGATGTCGTGGTCACCGAGGCCACGCCGCGGCCTGTTCTTCGACAGGTTCGAGCACTCGCGACCGCAAGTGATCATCCCGTTCGACACTGGAGAAGCTCCATGAACCCGATGATGACGACGATGTTCGAGTCGGTCCCGTCGCAGCGTCAGAGCGAGGAGGTGATCGAGGTGCCCGCGATCTCAGCAGTCGAGCGCTACAAGGAGATCATCGCCATCGCCACGGACGCGGCCGCGCGCCAGCACAAGCTGGACGAGGTGCGGTGCGCCGAGCTCGCCGAGCGGCTCGCGGCGACCCAGCACGAGATCGCCGAGGTGCGTGATCGTGAGCGGGTCGTGCGGATGGGCGCGGCGCTGCACTGGGAGGCGGCGGTCGAGCAGCTCTGGAACGAGCGCTGGCTCCAGATGGTCACGCCCCCGCAGCCCGACGAGTCCGTCCCGCCCCGCCCGCAGGGCGAGTACAACCGGGAGATGGACCTCGCCTACCAGGCGCTGGAGGAGTCGCTCGCGAAGCGAACCTTGTTGCGCCGCAAGCAGAAGGACTGAGTGCGCCGCTTACGCACCACCGCCGACGTGCAGGACGCCAGCAACGACCCGTTGGTCCGCTGGGCAGCCCAGGCACTCTCGTCGGGCGGTGCAGCCTGGGCGCACAACGGCGCAGTGGCCGTGCACGCCCCGTCCCTGACAAGACGCCGCCGCTTGGTCCTCTCGGGCCCGGCCGAGGGCGTGGCCTCCCTGCTGGCAGCACACGGCAGGGGCGTAGAGCTGCGCCCGCTGCTGGAACGCCGACTGGCCGTGGAAGTGGCGGACCTGATGCCGTCCCCGTGGCTGGAGGACAAACCGTTCGGCTGGATGGACAGAACAGGCACCCTCGACCTCCCCGCCGACGCCTCCTGGCTGAGCACCCCGGACGGCGTGGAGCCCCTCCTGCGCGAGGCGAACCCGAACTCCTGGGCCTGGCCGAACGAAGCAGGAGTCCGCCGCTGGGCAGGCATCCACGACGACGACAGGCTGATCGCCACCGCAGCCGAAGCCTGGTCGTCCACCGACGTCGGCTTCATGATGGGCGTGGCGGTCCACCCCTCCCACACCAACCAGGGCCTGGGCCACCGAATCTGCCAGTTCGTCACCTCGGCCCTGCTCACCCTCTACGGCACCTGCGCCCTCTTCGTCGAGAACTACAACGCCGCGGCGATCGCCGTCTACAAGAAGCTCGGCTTCGCATACCGCGACGTCACCACACTTCTCCCTGCGGTCTAGGTCACATTCCGGAACAGTCGTCACCAGCAGACGGTTGAAACGGATAACTGATCCGCATGACCACGAGGGAGATGGCCACACCATGACCAGCACCGCGCTAGAGGTCCGACTCGCGTCCCGCCCGAACGGCTGGCCGACCGAGGACACCTTCGAGATCGCCGAGGTCGAGGTCCCGACCCCGGGCGAAGGCCAGATCCTGGTGCGCAACAAGGTCATGAGCGTCGACCCGTACATGCGGGGCCGCATGAACGACGTCAAGTCCTACGTCCCCCCGTTCCAGGTAGGAGCCCCGCTGGAGGGCGGCGCGGTGGGCGAGGTCGTCTCCGTGGGCGCAGGCGTGGACAACTTCGCCGAAGGCGACAACGTCCTGCACGGCCTGGGCTGGCGCGAGTACGCGTTGGTCAACGCCAAGCACGCCGTCAAGGTCGACCAGTCGGTGGCCCCGCTGTCCGCCTACCTGGGCGTCCTGGGCATGCCGGGCCTGACCGCCTACGCGGGCCTGCTGGCCACCGCGGAGTTCAAGCCGGGCGACGTCGTCTTCGTCTCGGGCGCGGCAGGAGCGGTGGGCCAGATCGTGGGCCAGATCGCCCGCCTCAAGGGCGCCGGCAGGGTGATCGGCTCAGCCGGCTCGGCAGAGAAGGTCAAGTACCTGACCGAGGAACTGGGCTTCGACGCCGCCTTCAACTACAAGGACGGCCCCGTCGCCGAACAGCTGGCCGCAGCAGCCCCCAACGGCATCGACGTCTACTTCGACAACGTGGGCGGCGAACACCTGGAAGCAGCGATCTCGTCCCTGAACCTGCACGGCCGAGTGGCGATCTGCGGAGCAATCGCCCAGTACAACGACACCAAGCCCTCAGCGGCCCCCCGCAACCTGGTGCAGGTGATCGCGAAGCGCCTGACCCTGCGAGGCCTGCTGGTGAGCGACCACCAGAACCTCCAGCAGGACTTCATCGCCGAGGTGGGCCCCTGGATCGCGAACGGCGACCTGAAATACACCGAGACCATCATCGAGGGCGGCGCACGCCAGGCCCCGTCAGCGTTCCTGGGCATGCTCCGAGGAGACAACACGGGCAAGATGCTCGTCCAGTTCTAGCCAGATCACGCGCGATGCCGAAGGCGAGCCGCACTCAAGCGATGCCGAAGGCGAGCAGTCTTTCCACAAGGGCTGGGCGGTGGGGTCCCATCACGAGTCGCGCCA
>NZ_JBSGUQ010000038.1:16005-24639 GCF_053608005.1 Lentzea sp. NPDC055074 | reverse complement strand
TTTGTTGGGGTGTTCAAAACCACACTAATCGGGTGCTGTTCACACACCCCCACAGACATGCAGCAAGTGCTATGGCGCGACTCGTGATGGGACCCCACCGCCCAGCCCTTGTGGAAAGACTGCTCGCCTTCGGCATCGCGCCCACTCGGCTGGCCGCTGGCTGTGGAACCTGACTGGGGAGTCAGGCGTCCTTCGGGTGCGCGAATGTCCGGTTCCCGGCTTCGTCATACTGGGATTTCAGCAACAGCTAGCTACGAGGTGCGATTTCACGTGTGCGGAGTGCTCGGACTCATCTGTTCCACCGAAGCCACTGCGGCCTCCGCGCGCGCCTCTGTGGCTGCGGCGTTGCGTTGTCAGCGGCACCGCGGTCCGGACGAGCAGGACACCTGGGCTGACAAAGAGGTCGTGTACGGGTTCAACCGGCTCGGGTTCATCGACCTCGAGCACTCCCACCAGCCGTTGGTGTGGGGGCCGCCGGAGAACCCGACGCGGTACACGCTGAACTTCAACGGCGAGATCTACAACTACAAGGAGCTCCGGGCCGAGCTCATGCGGAAGTTCGGGGCCCAGTTCAAGACCAAGGGTGATGGTGAGGCCATCGTCGCCGGGTACCACTTCCTCGGGGCCGACTGGGTCAAGATGTTGCGCGGCATGTTCGCGTTCATGATCTGGGACGCTCAGGAGCGGGTCGTTTTTGGAGCTCGGGACCCGTTCGGGATCAAGCCCCTGTACTGGGCCACTGGGCCTGGCGGGGTGGGGTTCTCGTCTGAGAAGAAGAGCCTGCTGCAGCTGACGGGTGTGCTCGGCATCAGTCAGGAGCTGGACCAGACGGCGTTGCAGCACTACCTGGTGTTGCAGTATGTGCCTGAGCCCGAGTCGCTGCACAAGGCCATCCGGCGGGTGGAGTCCGGCACGTCGTTCAAGGTGTCGCCGGGTGGACAGGTGCTGTTCAACCGGTACTTCAAGCCCGTGTTCAACCCTCGGCCGGTCAACGGGGCGCATGAGGCTGAGGCGCTGCACGAGCGCATCGCCGAGGTCATGCGTGACTCGGTTGCCAAGCACATGATCTCCGACCCGGACGTGACCGTCGGGGCGTTCCTGTCGGGCGGGATCGACTCGACGGCGACTGCCACGTTGGCGAAGCAGCACAACCCGAACCTCATCGCGTTCACCAGCGGTTTCGACCGGCAGGGGTACTCGGAGGTGGACGTTGCCGCCGAGACCGCGGCGGCCATCGGGGTGCGGCACGTCGTGAGGACCGTGTCGCCGGACGAGATGATGGAGGAGCTGCCGCTCATCCTCTGGTACCTGGACGACCCGGTGGCCGACCCGGCGTTGGTGCCGTTGTACTTCATCGCCAAGGAAGCTCGTAAGTACGTCAAGGCCGTGCTGTCCGGTGAGGGTGCGGACGAGCTGTTCGGCGGGTACGTGATCTACCACGAGCCCTTGTCGTTGGCGCCCTTCGAGAAGGTGCCCGGTGGGGTGCGCAAGTTGATGGGCGCTGTGTCCAAGTCCATTCCGGAGGGTGTTCGCGGGAAGGACCTGCTTCGGCGTGGGGCGCTGCGGCTGGAGGAGCGGTACTACGGGAACGCTCGCAACTTCAGCGACGACCAGGTGCGGGCGGTGTTCCCGGGGTATGTCGAGGGCATCGGCTTCAAGGACGTCACGGCGCCCTGGTACCGCGAGTCCGAGGACTGGGACCCGGTCGCGCGCATGCAGCACATCGACCTCTTCACGTGGTTGCGCGGCGACATCCTGGTCAAGGCCGACAAGGTGACGATGGCGAACTCCATCGAGCTGCGCGTGCCGTTCCTCGACCCCGAGGTGTTCCGGGTGGCGGCCGAGGTGCCGCTCGACCAGAAGCTCACCGAGGGGACGACCAAGTACGCGCTGCGCAAGGCGTTGGCGAAGATCATTCCTGCGCACGTGCTCAACCGGCCCAAGCTCGGGTTCCCGGTGCCCATCCGGCACTGGCTGCGCGCCGAGATGTACGACTGGGCGCGCGGGATCATCAACGACTCGCAGACCGGGCACCTGCTCGACAAGAACGCCGTGCTCGACCTGCTCGCCGAGCACAAGTCCGAGCAGTTCGACCGCAGCCGGCAGCTGTGGAGCCTGCTCTGCTTCATGATCTGGCACGGGATCTTCGTCGAGGGCCGGATCAGCCCGAAGGTGCCGGAGCCGGTGTACCCCGTCCGCCTCTGACGGGTGGTCTTGGCGACACCTCGACATGAAAGGCTTGTTAGTTGTCATAGGCTAACGAAGTGGCCACGGTGGGGAGAAGCGCGCGTTCGGCGTTCGTGATCGACACGCGACCGTTGAAGATCGTCGCGTATCGCCGGCTGTGGCTCTCCACGATCGTGACGGCGGTGGGCTCCCAGCTCACCGCCGTCGCCGTGCCCAAGCAGGTCTACGACCTCACCGGGTCCTCGGCGTGGGTCGGCATCGCCGCCGGCGTGGCGCTGGTGCCGTTGCTCGTGTTCGGGCTGTGGGGCGGTGCGATCGCGGACACCGTGGACCGCCGCAAGCTGCTGCTCGTCACAAACGTCGGCATCGCGGTCTCGTCGGTGCTGCTGTGGGTGCAGGCGGCGATGAACGTCGGCTCGGTGTGGCTCGTCATCGCGTTGCTCGGTCTTCAACAGGTGTTCTTCGCGGCCAACGCTCCGGCGCGCTCGGCGTCCATCGCACGGCTGGTGCCCGCCGAGCTGTTGCCGTCTGCCGGGGCGCTCGGATCGACGGTGATGCAGTTCGGCGCGGTGCTCGGGCCGTTGCTCGCGGGCGCGTTCATGCCGATCGTCGGGCTCTCGACGCTCTACCTCGTGGACGCCATCGCGCTCACCGTCACGGTCTACGCGGTGTGGAAGCTGCCCGCGATGCCACCGCTGGACGGGGTGATCCGGCGCGCCGGACTCCGCGACGTGCTGGCCGGCTTCACGTACCTTTGGGCGCAGAAGGTGCTGATGGCGAGCATGGTGCTGGACATCATCGCGATGGTGTTCGGCATGCCGCGGGCACTGTTCCCGGAGATGGCCCAGCACACGTTCGGCGACCCGCCCGGAGGTGGGTTCGCGCTCGGCGTGATCTTCGCGGCCATCCCGGTCGGCGCGGTGATCTGCGGCCTCACGTCCGGCTGGATCTCCAACGTCAGCCGGCACGGGGTGGCGTTGACGCTGGCCGTCGTCGGCTGGGGCCTCGCGATCACGGGCTTCGGTCTCGCCGGCTCGTTGTGGGTCGCGGCCGGGTTCCTCGCGCTCGCAGGTGCTGCCGACATGGTGTCGATGGCGTTCCGCGGCGCGATCCTGCAGTCGGCCGCGACCGACGAGATGCGCGGCCGGATGCAGGGCGTCTTCATCGTCGTCGTGGCCGGTGGGCCGCGCATCGCGGACCTGTTGCACGGCACGGGTGGCGCGGCGTTCGGCACGGCCGCGGCGGTGTCGGTCGGCGGCCTGCTGGTCGTCGTCGCGAGCGTCGCGATGGTCGCGCTGCTGCCGGCGATCTGGCGCTACCGGGTCAGTTCCGCGAGCTGATCTCCGCCGGGTTCGGCTCGGTGATCTTCACGTCGCCGCCCCAGTCGGTGAAGCGGGCCTCGTCGACGATCTGCGCGCCCTGGAACTCGGTGTAGAAGGTGATCCGGATCGGCAGGCCGTCGCGGTCGAGCTCGATCTCACCGGTCGAGCCGGGGACCTTCTGGTCCAGCGCGAGCTTGATCTCGGTGCGCAGGCCCTCGTCCTTCAGGGTGTCGTACGCCTTCTGGTAGTCGACGGAGACCGAGTACCGGGTGGTGCCGCCGACCTGGGCGGTCAGCTTGAGCTCGCCGCCCGCCTCCATCACCGGCAGGTGGTACGTCGTGAAGACGGCCTGCTGGTAGACGACGTCGTGGAAACCGAGCAGGGTCGTGGTGAAGTCGTCGTCCAGCTTGCGGTCGAGCTTCACCCACGGCTTGTCGGCAGGCAGCCCGAACACCGCGGCCGGCAGTTTCACGAACGCGGCGTCCTTCGTGGTCGAGAGCAGCCTCAGCTCGACCGGGTCACCGCCGGTCTGCACGGGACGGGTCGTCGTCGCGTCCATGCCCGGGACCTCGCCGCCCAGCCGCACGCTGCCGCTCGACGGTGCGCGCACGCCGCCACCCGTGGGCGGGGGCGTGACGGAGAAGCGGTAGGAGCCCTTCTCGTTGACGGTCTTGGTCACCGCCGCCACCAGGCTCTTCACGTCGCGGTGCTGGGAAGCGCTTTCGCTCGCGGGGTCGGACGACGAGCATGCGGTCAGCGCCAGCACGGCGAAGATCGCGGTTGCCGCGAGTTTCATCGTGCGATTGTTACATCAAACGGGTGAGGTAGGCGTCCGTTCGTGCTTGTGGCCAGGCAAAACGGGCAGAATCCTCGGGCATGGCTGAAGCGACTCCACAAACGGAGCAACCAGAGCTACATCGGGCAATCGGCCCGAAGCTGCTGCTGTTCTTCGTCGTCGGCGACATCCTCGGTACCGGTATCTACGCCCTCACCGGCAACGTGGCAGGCAAGATCGGCGGCGCTCTCTGGCTGCCCTTCCTGCTCGCGTTCGTGGTGGCGTTCCTGACCGCGTTCAGTTATCTGGAACTGGTCGGCAAGTACCCCAAGGCCGCCGGTGCCGCGCTCTACACGAACAGAGCGTTCAAGATCCACTTCCTGACGTTCATGGTCGCGTTCGCGGTCATGTGCTCCGGCATCACCTCTGCCTCGTCGGCCGCGCTGGCGTTCGGCCGCACATACCTGCGGCAGCTGCTGGTGGAGTTCTTCGACGTCGCGCTCAGCCCGGAGTCGCTCGTCATCACCGGTATCGCGATCGTCTTCATCGCGGCGCTGGCGGTCATCAACTTCCGCGGCGTGTCCGAGTCGGTCAAGGCCAACGTGGTGCTGACCTGCATCGAGCTGTCCGGCCTTGTGATCATCATCCTGATCGGCGCCTGGGCGGTCATCAACGGTGACGGCGACCCCGGCCGGCTCACCGAGATCAACGTGCCGTCCGGCAGCAACGTCATGCTCGCGGTCACCTCGGCGACGGCGCTCGCGTTCTTCGCGATGGTCGGCTTCGAGGACTCGGTGAACATGGCAGAGGAGTGCCGCAACCCGGTCAAGATCTTCCCGCGCGCGATGCTGTGGGGCATGGGCATCGCGGCCCTGATCTACGTGCTCGTCGCGATCACGTCGTCGCTGCTGATCCCGTCCGACGAGCTCGCGAAGGCCAGCAGCGGCGCGTTGCTGAAGGTCGTCACGGTCGGCGCCCCCGGCTTCCCGCTGTGGATCTTCGCGTTGATCGGCCTGCTGGCCGTCATCAACTCGGCCCTGATCAACATGCTGATGGCGTCGCGACTGCTGTACGGCATGGCGAACGAGAAGATCATCCCGAAGTTCTTCGGCGCCGTGCACCCGTTCCGCCGCACGCCGTGGATCTCGATCGTCTTCACGACCGGCGTCGCGGTGATCCTGGTGTCCACCGCGGACATCGGCAAGCTCGGCGGCACCACGTCGTTGCTGCTGCTGATCGTCTTCACCATCGTCAACATCGCGTGTCTCGTGCTGCGTCGCGAGCCGTCCGAGCACAAGCACTTCCGGGCGCCCACGTGGGCACCGGTGCTCGGCGCGATCACGTGCGCCTACCTCGCGATCCCGTGGACGTCCGGCCGCCCGGCCGACGACTACAAGATCGCGGGCTGGCTGTTGCTCGCCGGCCTGGTGCTCTGGGGCATCAACCGCGTGCTGCACGGCAAGGTGGAGACGCACCCGGAGAACCTCGGCAAGTAGTTCTCTAGTCCAGCAGGTGCTTCAGGAACCGGTCCGGGTCGCCCAGGAAGTTGCGGGTGAGCCGGACCGGTTCCGCTGTGTCGTAGGAGACTTCGTCGATCGTGTCGGTGACCTCGAGGATCGTCGCGTCCGGTGCGGCGAGCAGGATCGGCGAGTGGGTGGCGATGATGAACTGCGAACCCTCGTTCACCAGCTCGTGCATGCGCCGCAGGACCGTCAGGCAGCCTTTGACCGAGAGGGCGGCCTCGGGTTCGTCGAGGACGTAGAGGCCCCTGCCGCCGAACCTGTGGTTCATCAGGTCGATGAAGCTCTCGCCGTGCGACCGCTCGTGCAACGACTTCCCGCCGTACGACGCGTGAATCCCCGCGCCGATCCGGTCGATCTCGGTGGCGACGTTGTAGAACGACTCGGCCCTGAGGAAGAACCCGGTCTTCGGCTTTCTGGTGCCCCAGCGCAGGATCAGGTAGTCGCCGAGCGACGACTCCGTGGCCTTCGTGGCGAAGCGGAACGACTGGGTGCCGCCCTCGGCGTTGAAACCGGCCGCCACCGCGATCGCCTCGACCAGCGTCGACTTGCCCGCGCCGTTGTCCCCGACCAGGAACGTGACGGGTCTGCTGAGCTCCAGCGGGTTCCTGATCAGGTGCTGGACCACCGGCAGCGTGAACGGGTAGCGGTGCGTGTCGTCGACCTGGTCGAGGCGGACCTGGTGGATGAACGTCATGCGAGGCGCGCCAGCTCGACCGGGTCGTGCGCGCAGAACACCTCGGCCTCGCCGCTCGCCTTGAGGTCCTTCAGGCGTTCCACATTGGACAGACGCTGCTCGCGGATCGTCTCGGTCTGCTTGGCGGTGATCTTGAGGGCGAAGATGTTGCTCGGCGGCGTCTCGACCTCGCCGCGGTAGAAGTACGCGTCGCCGGCGTGCAGCAGCCAGCCGTCGTCGGACCGGACCGCGATGCCCGTGTGGCCACGGGTGTGCCCGATGAGCGGCACCATCAGGATGTCGTCGGGCAGGCCGGCGATGTCCTTGACGGCCTGGAAGCCGAACCAGTCCTCACCCTCGGCCTTGTGCGTCTGGAAGTTCACGCCGTCCCGCTGCGCCTTCGGGTACCGGGAACGCTCCTTGGGGCCCTTCGCGTTGACCGCGGCCTCCAACTCGGAGTCGAGCACGTGCACGGTGGCCTTGGGGAAGTCGCGCAGCCCGCCCGCGTGGTCGAGGTCGAGGTGGGTGAGCAGGACGTGCCGCACGTCGTCGGCCGTGTAGCCGCGCCTCTCCACCTGGCTGATCGCCGTTTCGGTGACGTCGAGCGCGGGCTTGAGCAGCGCGCGGCTCAGGCCGTCGATCGTCGCCTTCGGGTTGGTCACCTCGTTCATGCCGAAGCCCGTGTCGACCAGGACCAGGCCCTGGTCGGACTCGATCAGCAGGCAGTGGGCCACGAGACCGCCCGCGACCAGGGGAGGCCGGAACGTGGCGCAGTTGAGGTGATGAACCTTCATGGGCAAATCCTTCCGCTGGCCCCGTAGGCTTCAGCCTCATGTTGGGGATCTCGTACGAGGGTGCCACCGCCGTGATCACGACTGTAGGCGCGGGCCTGCGGTCTTTCGAGGTGGACGGTGTCCCGTACGTGGAGACATTCGGCGCGGACGAGAAGCCGCCGATGAGCGCCGGGGCCGTGCTGGTGCCGTGGCCCAACCGGACCGCCGGGGCTTCGTGGGTGCTGGACGGGGTGGTGCAGCACCTCGAGGTCACCGAGCCCGCCCGCGGGAACGCGGTGCACGGGTTGCTGCGGCGCCGGCCTTGGTCCGTTGTGGAGCACACCGGGTCTTTGGTGTCGTTGCGGGCGTTGATCGAGCCTCAGGCCGGGTGGCCTGCCGCTTTGGACGTCACCGTGTCCTATGCGTTGGATGATCGTGGGCTGACTGTCACGCATGGGGTCACGAACGTCGGGGACGTGGCCACGCCCTTTGGAGTGGGGACGCATCCCTATCCGCGGGCCGGGGAGGCTGCTACCGACTCGTGTGTTCTGACGTTGGCCGCCACGACCGTGCTGCCGTTGGACGTCGAGCGGATGGTGCCTTCCGGGCCTGCTGTGCCTGTGGACGGGACTGCGTTCGACTTCCGGGGTGGGCGGGTGTTGGAGGGTGTTCGGCTGGACACGCCGTTTGGTGGGTGTGAGCCGTCTGGGGACGGGCTTGTTCACCACACGTTGATGTCTGGTGAAGGTGGCGTCGAGGTTTGGGCCGATCCGGTGTTTCGGTGGGTTCAGGTCTATACGCCCGATTCTTATCCTGGGCGGGGGCGGGCTGTGGCTGTTGAGCCGATGACGTGTCCGCCGGATGCTTTGAACTCCGGGGTGGACTTGATCTGGGTTTCTCCCGGGGAGTCCTGGGGTGGTCGGTGGGGGATTCGGCCGTTGGACGGTGCTGGTTTGTAGGGTTTTCGGGTTGTGGGGCTGGCCGTTGCGTGGGCTGACCTTTGCGTGGGCTGACGTCTGCGGTGGGCTGCCTTTGCGATGGGCTGCCTTGGCGTGGGGCGGACCTTGCGTGGGGCGAGCCGTGTGTGGGCGGACCTTGCGTGGGGCGAGCCGTGTGGGCGGACCTTGCGTGGGGCGAGCCGTGTGTGGGGCGACCTAAGACGGTGGTCACCTTGAGGGCGGCCAGGTCACCTTGCGTGCTTCCCCTGGGGCTCTGCCCCAGACCCCGGCAATCTGATCAGGGGGCCAGCGCTGCCGGCAGGTAGATGGCACGCCTGTTGCGTAGAGCGGCTGCCTGTTGAGTTGTTTGGTTGCGTTGGCGGTGGGGTCCCATCACAAGCCGAGCCAAGAGCGGGCCACATCAGAGAAGGGGTGTCAAACCG
>NZ_JBSGUQ010000038.1:0-15997 GCF_053608005.1 Lentzea sp. NPDC055074 | reverse complement strand
CAAAAAATTCTTTGGGTTCACACCCCCCCTATACGGGGGGGGTTTCCCCCCCCCTTCTCTGATGCAGCAAGAGCTGTGGCGCGACTCGTGATGGGACCCCACCGCCCAGCCCTTATGGAAAGACTGCTCGCCTTCGGCATCGCTTGCTTGGGCGGCTTGCCTTCGACATCGCTTGTTTGGGGTGGCTCGCCTTCGGTATTGCGTGCGGTCAGGGGTGGCCGAGTTCCCAGGTAACCGTTAGCGTTGCTAACCATGAACATCGCGATCACCGGTGGCTATGTCGTGCCCGTCGATGGTGAGCCCGTCGAAGGCGGCACCGTCCTCATCCAGGACGGGAAGATCGTCGCGGTCGGGGCCGACGTCGAGATTCCCGACGGGATCCAGGTCGTCGACGCGGACGGGGCCTGGGTGCTGCCCGGCTTCGTCGAGGCGCACGGGCACATCGGCGTCCACGAGGAGGCCGAGGGCTGGGCCGGCCAGGACACCAACGAGATGACGGATCCGGTCGGGGCTCGGATGCGGGCGCTTGACGCGATCAACCCTGCTGACCTCGGTTTTGCCGACGCGCTCAGTGGTGGTGTCACCACGGCGGTGATCAAGCCCGGGTCCGGCAACCCCATCGGTGGGCAGACGGTCGCGATCAAGTGTTGGGGGCGGACCGTCGACGAGATGCTCGTCAAGGAGCCCGTCAGCGTGAAGAGCGCGCTCGGTGAGAACCCCAAGCGGGTGTACGGCGAGAAGGGGAAGTTGCCGTCCACCCGGCAGGGTGTTGCGGCGGTCATTCGCGACCAGCTCACCAAGGCGCAGGACTACGCCGTCAAGAAGGCCGAGGCCGAGAAGGACGGCAAGGCCTTCGACCGGGACAACACCATGGAGATCCTCGGCAAGGTGCTGAGCGGTGAGCTGGGCTGGTGTCAGCACGCGCACCGGGCCGACGACATCGCCACGGCGATCCGGTTGTCCGAGGAGTTCGGGTACCGGCTGATCCTCAACCACGGTACCGAAGGGCATCTGATCGCGGATGTCATCGCCGACAAGCAGATTCCGGTGATCATCGGGCCGCTGTTCACCAGCCGGTCCAAAGTGGAGCTTCGGAACCGCGGGCTGCGCAACCCCGGCATCCTCGCCCGGGCAGGGGTGGAGCTGGCCATCACGACCGACCATCCCGTTGTGCCCATTCACTTCCTGGTGCACCAGGCCACGCTGGCGGTGAAGGAAGGGCTCGACAGCGACGTCGCGCTGCGGTCGATCACGACCAACCCCGCGCGGATCATGGGACTGGACGACCGCGTCGGGTCTTTGAAGCCCGGGCTGGACGGCGACGTCGTGATCTGGTCCGGGGACCCGCTCGACGTGATGAGCCGTGCGCTGCAGGTGTTCGTGCAGGGGCGCGAGGTCTACACGTGGAACGAGGCCAAGGGCGAAGGGGTCGTGGCCGACCCCTTCTACCGCGAGGCGAACTAGCGGAGGCCCCGGCCGATGACGAGGCGCTGGATCTGGTTGGTGCCCTCGAAGATCTGCAGGACCTTCGCCTCGCGCATGTAGCGCTCCACCGGGAAGTCGCGGGTGTAGCCGGCGCCGCCGAGCACCTGGACGGCGTCGGTCGTCACCTTCATCGCCGCGTCCGTGGCGATGAGCTTGGCGATCGACGCCTGCTGGCGGAACGGGAGGCCGCGGTCCCGGCGGCGGGCGGCCATCAGGTACGTCGCCCTGGCCGACTCGACCGCCGCGGCCATGTCGGCCAGCAGGAACTCGAGGCCCTGGAACTCGATGATCGGGCGGCCGAACTGGGTGCGGGTCTTGGCGTACGCGACGGCCTCGTCCAGCGCTGCCTGGGCCAGGCCCACCGCGCAGGCCGCGATGCCGAGGCGGCCCGAGTCCAAAGCGGACAGTGCGATCTTCAGGCCGTCGCCCTCGTTGCCGATCAGGCGGTCCGTGCCGAAGTGGACGTCGTCGAACGCGAGCTGCGCGGTGATGGAACCGGTCAGGCCCATCTTGCGTTCCGGGGTGGCCGCGGTGATGCCCTGGGCCTCGCCGGGGGACAGGAAGCAGGAGATGCCCCGTCCGGCGTCCGGGCTGGTGCGGGCCATCAGGGTGTAGAAGTCGGCGGCGCCCGCGTGGGTGATCCACGCCTTGGTGCCGTTCACGACGTACTCGGAGCCCTTGCGGACCGCCCGCGTCGACATGGCGGACGGGTCGGAGCCCGCCTGGACCTCGGACAGCGCGTAGCCGCCCAGCAGCTCGCCCTCGAGCATCTCGGGGAGCCAGCGGTCCTGCTGCTCGCGGGTGCCGAAGGTGGCGAGGCCGTAGCACGACATCACGTGCACGGAGAGGCCCACGGCGACCGTCATCCACGCGGAGGCGACCTCTTCGAGGGCCTGCAGGTACACCTCGTAGGGCTGCTCGCCGCCGCCGAACTCCTCGGGGTACGGCAGGCCCAGCAGACCGGACCTGCCCAGCAGGCGGAACGCGTCGCGGGGGAACTTCTCGTTCTCCTCGGCGTCCGCGGCGTGGGGCTTCAGCTCGTCCCGCGCGATCTCCTTGACCAGCGCGATCAGGTCCTCGGCCTCTTGGGTGGGGAGCAACCGCTCGGCGGGCATCGTCGACCTCCGGTGTGTACTGGTAGCTGTACTCTAGTGCGTTGTGCAGTACAGCAGCCAGTGAATGTGGCAGGGTCCTCACCATGACGCGGGCTCTCACGCAGCGGCAGGCCGAGCTGCTCACCCGGTTGGAGGCGTTGTTCCTCGCCGAGGGCTTCGGACATTTCACCCTGGACGACATCGCGGGCAGGCTGCACTGCTCGAAATCGACGCTGTACGCGCTCGCCGGCAGCAAGGAGCAGCTGGCGGTCCGGGTCGTCGGCCGGTACTTCAAAGGCGCCGCCGAACGCATCGAGAAGCGCATCGCGGGCCTCAACGACGTGCGCAAACGCATCGGCAGCTACCTCGCGGGGGCCGCGGAGGAGCTGAGCAAGGCGTCGGCGGCGTTCATCGCGGACGTGTCCGACTTCCCGCCCACGCGCGCCACGTACGAGCGCAACGCGCGCGCTGCCGCCGAGCGCATCAAGGCGTTCATCCAGGACGGTGTGGAGCGGCACGTGTTCCGTGAGGTGCACGCCACGTTGTTCGCCGAGATGGCCGGGCTGCTCATCGAGGGCATCCAGACCGGGGTCCTCACGAAACGGGCAGGCGTTTCGGACGCCGAGGCGTTCACCGCGCTGGGCGAACTGTTGTTGGATGGGCTTCAGAGGAACGGGGTCTCCCAGAAGGAGTAGAGCGCGTGATCGTGGTTGCTGGTGAGGCTCTGGTCGACATGGTGCCGGTGGGGGACGACGAGCTCACGCCGCTCGCGCCGAAGCTCGGTGGCGGGCCGTACAACGTGGCCGTCGCACTCGGGCGGCTGGACGTGCCGACGGCCTTCCTGTCGCGGGTGTCGACCGATCACTTCGGCGAGCAGTTGGTCAAGCGGCTGCACGAGTCGAAGGTGGGCACGGATCTGGTCCAACGTGGACCGGAGAACACCACGCTCGCCGTCGTGGGCCTCGCGGAGGACGGTTCCGCGCGCTACGCGTTCTACGTCGACGGCACCGCCGACCGGCTCGTCGAGGACCCCGGCCCGCTGCCCGCCGAGGCGAAGGCCGTGTCGTTCGGCACGCTCAGCCTCGTGCTGGAGCCCGGCGCCTCGGTCTACGAGACGGTGCTGCGGCGCGAGAGCAAGCGCTTGCTCACGGCGCTCGACCCCAACATCCGGGCGGGTCTCATCCACGATCCGGGCGCATATCGGGCGCGGTTCCGCTCGTGGCTGCCGGACGTCGGTCTGCTCAAGCTCTCGGTCGAGGACGCGCGGTGGCTCGCCGAGGACGACGACGTGATCGAGATCGCAAGGACGTGGATTTCACAGGGACCCGCCGCCGTGGTCCTGACGAAAGGTGGTGACGGTCTGTCCGTCATCACCGCCACCGGACAGGTCGACGTGCCACCCGTGAAGGTGGACGTGGTCGACACGATCGGGGCGGGCGACACGGTGCAGGGTTCCCTGCTCGCGTGGCTGCACGACCACGACGCGTTGAGCGCGGAGAAGATCCGCGGCCTCTCCGCGGAGGAATGGACCGCCGCATTGACGTACGCCGGTGCGGCCGCCGCGATCACATGTTCCCGTGCGGGTGCTGAGCCGCCCTTTGCGAGCGAACTCACCGCCGCGTTGGCTGGATAAAACGGAGGATCCGACTACCGTGGGGTAGCCGCGCTGGAAACCTGGCATTACGGATGTGATGCCGGTCCCATCTCACAGAATCGGTTCACACCGCTGCTGCGAGGCGGGCCTTTCGCCGACTAGCGTGAGTGGACTTGAAGACTCAGATCCCAACGGGGTGGTCCGAGACGACGGCGGCCTGTGCTGGCCGCCGCCACCCCGTCCGAGCGTTGAGAGGGACTTGAATGCCCGACGCGACGACTGCGCCGACCGACCCACAGACCGTCGCGCTGCGCCATGAGGGCGGAGAGCTCGAGATGAAGGTGGTGCCGGCGTCCGAAGGCGCGTCCGGCATCGAACTCGGCAAGCTGCTGTCGACCACCGGTCTGGTAACCCTGGACACCGGTTTCGTCAACACCGCCTCCTGCTCCTCCGAGATCACCTACATCGACGGTGACGCCGGAATTCTGCGTTACCGCGGGTATCCGATCGAGCAGTTGGCCGCGCGCTCGAACTTCGCGGAGGTCTCCTACCTCCTCATCTACGGCGAGCTTCCGACCGCCGCGCAGCTCGAGGACTTCTCCTCCAAGATCAGCAGGCACACGCTGCTGCACGAGGACCTCAAGCGCTTCTTCGACGGCTTCCCGCGCGACGCGCACCCGATGCCGGTGCTGTCGTCCGCGGTCTCCGCGCTGTCGACCTTCTACCAGGACTCGCTGTCGCCGTTCGACGCGAACCAGGTGGAGATCTCCACGATCCGCCTTCTCGCCAAGCTGCCGACCATCGCGGCCTACGCGTACAAGAAGTCGGTCGGCCAGCCGTTCCTCTACCCGGACAACTCGCTGGGCCTGGTGGAGAACTTCCTGCGGATGACCTTCGGGTTCCCGGCCGAGGCCTACGACCTCGACCCGGACCTGGTCCGCGCGCTCGACCTGCTCTTCATCCTGCACGCCGACCACGAGCAGAACTGCTCCACGTCGACCGTGCGCCTGGTCGGCTCCTCCGAGGCGAACCTCTTCGCCTCGATCTCCGCGGGCATCAACGCCCTGTTCGGCCCGCTGCACGGCGGCGCGAACAGCGCGGTGCTGGAGATGCTGGAGAAGATCAAGAACGACGGCGGCGACGTGAAGTCGTTCGTCAACAAGGTGAAGAACAAGGAGGACGGCGTCCGCCTGATGGGCTTCGGCCACCGGGTCTACAAGAACTACGACCCGCGCGCCGCGATCATCAAGAAGACGGCCGACGAGATCCTCGGCAAGCTCGGCGCCGACGACCAGCTGCTCGACATCGCGAAGCAGCTGGAAGAAGCCGCCCTGAGCGACGACTACTTCATCTCCCGCAAGCTCTACCCGAACGTGGACTTCTACACGGGTCTGATCTACCGGGCGATGGGCTTCCCGACGAAGTTCTTCACCGTGCTGTTCGCGCTCGGCCGGCTCCCCGGCTGGATCGCGCACTGGCGCGAGATGATCAACGACCCGGCCACGAAGATCGGCCGTCCGCGGCAGATCTACACCGGCCCGACCGAGCGCGACTTCATCGCGATGGAGAACCGCTGATCACGGGCTAGTTCTTCTGGCAAGCTGAGGGCGCGTCACCCGTTGGGGTGGCGCGCTTTCGTGTTGCTGGGGGTGGTGCGTGACGGACGTGCGGGCTGAAGTCGCTCGGTTGTACGAGCAGCACAGGAAGATGCGGTACCCGAACGGCCTGCGGGGAGTGAACATCGCGGGCGTCGAGCTGATCATGGTCGACGCGGACGCGGCCGGTTGTGCGTCCAGTTGGCTGGCAGACGCCGACGAACCCAGCGAGACCACCCGCTGGGCGGCGCCACGCTGCCTCGACGACCTGCGCAAAGTCGTCCCGCTGTTCGCCGATCCGCAGTCGGAGCACTACCGGCCCTACGCGGCGCACTACTGGGGCAGGCTCCTGCGCATGATGCGGCTGATCACCCTCGAGCTCGCGGCCGAGGATGTCCGTCATGCAGATCGGTCCCGGTCGCTTTAGCGTCGGAGCGTGAGTTCTTCCCCATCACTCGTCTGGTTCCGCCGCGACCTGCGGACATCCGATCATCCCGCCATTCTCTCGGCGGCGGAAAGATCACCTCGCGCACTCGCGTTGTTCGTTCTCGACGACAGGTTGCTGAAACCGTCCGGGCAGCCGCGAATCGATTTCCTGCACCGCTGTTTGCACGCGTTGAACGAAGAACTCGGCGGCCGGTTGATGGTCGTGCACGGCGATCCGGTGAAGACCGTTCCGCGCATCGCGAAGGAAATCGGCGCGGGCAGCGTCCACATCTCCGCGGACTACGCGCCGTACGGCCGCAAACGCGATGAGGCCGTCGAGGAAGCGTTGGGGGACATCGAACTCGTCCGGTCCGGCTCGCCCTACGCGGTGGCGCCGGGCAGGGTGCGCAAGCAGGACGGCACGCCGTTCAAGGTCTTCACGCCGTTCCGCAACGCCTGGCTGGAGCACGGCTGGCGCAAGCCCGCGGACACCGACGCGTCCACTCTGGACTGGATCAAGCCGGAGCACAGCGCGAAGATCCCGGCGATCGAGGAGAAGCTCCCCGACGCGCTGCGGCTGTGGGAGAAGTTCCGCGACGAACGCCTGCAGGACTACGACACGACCCGCGACCGGCCCGACATGGACGCCACCAGCCGGATGTCGGCGTTCCTGCGGTGGGGCGTGCTGCACCCGCGGACGTTGCTCCAGGACTGTGACGGAACGTATCGCAGCGAGCTCGCGTGGCGGGAGTTCTACGCCGACGTGCTGTGGCACAAGCCGGAGACCGCGCGGGAGAACTACGACCGCAAGTTCGACCGCATGGAGCTCGACGACGACAAGGAGCTCTTCGAGGCCTGGAAGGAAGGCCGCACGGGCTTCCCGATCGTCGACGCCGGCATGCGGCAGCTCAAGCAAGAAGGCTTCATGCACAACCGGGTGCGCATGATCGTCGCGAGCTTCCTCGTCAAGGACCTGCACCTGCCGTGGTGGTGGGGAGCGCGGCACTTCATGGAGCACCTGATCGACGGCGACATCGCCTCGAACCAGCACAACTGGCAGTGGGTCGCGGGCAGCGGCACGGACGCCTCGCCGTTCTTCCGCGTCTTCAACCCGATGACGCAGGCCAAGAAGTTCGACCCGGACGGCGCGTACGTCAAGAAGTACGCACCGGACTCGCCGGGCCTCACGCCGATCGTCGACCACGCGGTCGAACGCCAGGTGGCGCTCGACCGCTACCAGGCCATCAAAGCTTGAGCGCCTCGCGGAGCTTGACGCGAGCGCCGGTCCTCAGCACGGCGTTCGCGTAGACCTTGCCGCCGAGCCACGTGATCGCGGCGATGGCCAGCAGCGCCAGCACGACCGCGACCAGCACCTGCCAGGCCGGTGCGACGCCCAGCGCCATCCGGCCCGGCATCAGGATCGGGGCGAACGGCGGCAGCATCGACAGCACCGTCACGGTGGGGCCGGAGGGGCTGCCGATCATCAGGTTGATGCCGGCCACGAACGCCACGATGATCGTCATGCTGATCGGCGTCAGGACGGACTGCAGCTCCTCCTGCCTCGACACCAGTGACGCGGCGGCCGCGAACACGGTGGCGTACAAGAAGAACCCGAGCAGGTACCAGAGCACGCCGGTCAACAGGGCCGCGCCGCCCAGCGCGCCGACGTCGATCACGTCGAAGGCGGAGGACAGCCCCAGGCCGACCGTGGAGATCACCAGCAGCTGCAGCAGACCGACCGCGCCGAGCCCGACCACCTTGCCCAGCAACAACTGCCACGGCCGCAGGGTCGCGAGCAGGATCTCCACGACCCGGCTGGACTTCTCCTCCACCACGCCCTGCGCGACCATCGTCCCGTAGACCAGCAACGAGTAGTACAGCAGCGCGGCCACGATCAACCCGATCGCGAGACGCTGACCTCGTTGCGGGTCAACGGGTTCCAGCGCGGTGACGGCGACGTTGGCGTTCGCGAGGCTCTGCGCGACCTCCTGCGGGTTGATGCCCGCCTCCGCGAGCTGCGCCGTCAGCACCTGCTGGCGCAGCACGTCGTTCAGCGCCGTCGCCAGCACGTCGTCGCCGGTGCCCTTGACGATCATCTTCAGCTCCGGCGGCGCACCGGTCACCAACGCGTCCAGCGCGCCGTCCCTGACCTGCTGCTCGGCGTCGCCCGCGGTCGTGACGTCCCGCGTCTCGACCTCGATGCCGAACGCCTTCGCCTTCTCCCGCAACGGGTCCGCGAGCTGGGTCGCCTGCCCGGAGAGACCGACGACGCTGTGCTGCTGGTCGTCGAACAGCACCGACTGCAGCACCACGTACCCGGCGAGCACGGCGATGATCACCGCCGTGCCGATCAGGAACGACCTGGTGCGCACCTTCGCGACGAACTCGCGTTTGGCGACCAGGGAGACCGCTCGGGCCGACGTCATGCGTTCCTGCCCTCGGTGGTCACCACGTTGCGGAACAGCTCGGTCAGCGACGGGCGCTGCCGGGAGAACTCGTGCACGGGGCCGGCCGCGAGCGCCGCGTGCAGCACCGTCTGGTCGTCCGTGCCGTCGGCGAGCTCGAGGACGCACCGCGTCCCGTTCCTCTCGATCACCCGCACAGCGTCCAGGGTGTCAGCCCAGTCGGTCGTTGGCGACTCCACGACGAGGCGAGATGCGCCACCCGACCGGAGCTCGTCCACCGACCCGCTCGCGACCAGGGAGCCCGCGCTGACGATGCCGACCCGGTCGCAGAGCCGTTCCACCAGGTCGAGCTGGTGGCTCGAGAACACCACGGGCACCCCGGCGGACGCCTTCTCGCGCAGCACCTGGCTCATCACGTCCACCGCGACCGGGTCGAGGCCGGAGAACGGCTCGTCGAGCACCAGCACGTCCGGCTCGTGCACCAGCGCGGCGGCCAGCTGGACGCGCTGCTGGTTGCCGAGGCTCAGGCGCTGCACCTCGTCCGTGCGGCGGTCGCGCAGCCCGAGGCGGGCGATCCAGTTCTCCGCGCTCGTGTGGGCCTCGTTGGTGCCCATGCCGTGCAGCTCGGCGAGGTAGACCAGCTGGTCCAGGACCTTCATCCGCGGGTAGAGGCCGCGCTCCTCCGGCATGTAGCCGATCCGGCGCCGGGTGTCGAGGTCGACGGTTCTGCCGTTCCACCGCACCTCGCCGGAGTCGGCCGCGAGCACGCCCAGCGCGATGCGCATGGCCGTGGTCTTCCCGGCGCCGTTGCTGCCGACGAACCCGAAGAGCTCGCCGGCGCGCACGTCGAAGGACATGTCCCGCAGGGCGACGACCTCCCCGTAGCGCTTGGAGATCCTGTCGATCTCCAGCACTCCCTCAGGCACGGTGAACCCCTTCGTTAGCCCGGATGGCGGTAATCGCACTGAAAGTATCGGTGAGCAGGGAACGAGTGAAACGATACGGGCGTCTACGGCGAATCGAACGAACGACCAATTCACTCAACGGGGGTGACCATGCAGCCCATTGACCCGGACCAGTGGCTCAAGGAGTACGGGGCCAAGATCGAGCAGGCCAAGCAGCACGCGGAACAGGCCCGCGACCAGCTCGGTGGTGTGGGTGGCAGCGCCAGCTCGCCAGACGGCCTGATCACGGTGACAGTTAACGCGACAGGCGTGCTGACCGATCTCCAGATCAAGCCCGAAGCCCGCGGCATGGACCCCAGCCAGATCGCCTCCGCAGTGCTCGCAGCCTCGGCAAAGGCCCAGCGGGACGCCTCCGGGCGCGTCGTCCAGATCATGACGGACTTCGTCGGTGACAGCCCCGCGCTCGAGTTCGTGAAGGCGCAGATGCCGAACGGATACAAGGGCGACGGAACCGACGAGGAGGAACCGAAGTCGGAGTTGGAGCGCAAGGACGTCCGGCCCGACGACGAGTACTTCACGAACCCGCCCGACGTCATGGCCTGAGTGCAGGAGGGGGTTAGGCATGCAGCAGCAGTTCAACATCGACATCGATGAGCTCAGAACCCACGCCGCGAACGTGGACCGGCTCATGGAACGGATGCGCAAGGCCACCGAGACGTGCGATCCGGGTGCCCTCACGACTGAGGCGTTCGGCGTGTTCCTCGGGTTCCTGGCGTCGAAGGTCCTGCAGGAGGCCGGTCTGTCCCAGGACGGCCTCGGCAAGGCCGCGAACTCTCTGATGGACATGGCGAGCGGCCTCAAGCAGACCGTCGAGCAGTACGAGCAGGTCGACCTCGACAACATGTTCGGTTTCCAGGGAGGCCGGGGATGAACGCCCCTGCGACGCAGTCCAGCAGCGGTGACACCGCGCAGCTGTTCAACAACATCTCGAACGCCTACCAGTCGATCGAGAGCGGCGACTGGGTCAGCGGCGGTCTCGGCATCGCGAACGCCGCCATGAGCATGGTCGGCAACGGCTCGAACCCCCTCAGCGGCTTCCTGTCCGCGGGCTTCAGCTGGGCCATCCAGCACGTCGACTTCCTGCGCGAGCCGTTCGACGTGCTGCTCGGCAGCCCCGAGTCGATCGCCAAGATGTCCGAGTCGTTCAAGTCCGCGGGCAAGCAGGTCAAGGGCATCGCGACCGAGTACGAGAAGATCTGCGTCTCGCAGACCCGTGAGTGGCAGGGCAAGGCGGCCGACGGCTACCGCGCCGCCGCCAAGCGGCACGCGACCGGCCTGGAGACCCTCGCGAAGTCGGTCGACGGCATCGCCGGCGCGGTCAAGGGTGCGGGCGAGCTCGTCGGCACGGTCCGCAAGATGATCATGGACCTCATCAGCCAGGCCGTCTCGGACATGGTCATGAAGATCATCCAGTGGCTGGCCGCGTCCTTCCTGACCTTCGGCGCGGCCATCGCGGGCGCGATCGCGGACATCGTCACGACCGCGGTCAACTACGCGAAGAAGCTGTCCGACTTCCTGCAGAAGCTCGTCGGCTCCGTGCAGAAGCTGCTGAAGCTGATCCAGTCGGTCTCGCAGATCGCCAAGGCGGCCGAGACGATCATCGACGCGATCTCGTCCATGGCGAACAACGCCAAGGGTGGCGGTGGCGGCTCCGTCCGCAACACCGCGGGCGGCTTCGACGGCATTCGCGGCGGCGACCAGTCGCAGGCCTGGAACAACGCGGGCAGCACGATCACCAGCAGTGCCGGTGGCGGGTCCACCGGTTCGGCCGCTGCCGGCGGCGGGCAGGTCCGGCCCGGCTGGACCCCTGTCGACCAGGGCGGCTACGCCCCCGGCGGGGGTGGCACGGGGAACGTCGGCGGCGCGCCTGTGCGTCCCATCTACACGCCTCCCGGCACGCCCACCGGCCCCGGTTACCCGACGCCCGGCAACCCCGGTGGCGGCGGCGGTGGCCACGTGCCCGGCCCCGGCGGCGGTTCGAGTGGCGGCGGCACCGGCGGTCGCTGGGTGCCCGGTCACTGGGAGCCCGACACGACCACGACGGCCGGTGGCAACACCGGGGTCAAGCCCCCCTCGGTCGGCATCCCGCCGGCCGTGCCCAGCTCCGACTGGTACCGGCCGACGACGACCGACCACGCCGCGACCGCCGCCTCGGGCGGCGCCGGTGGCGGTGCCGGTGGCGGTGCCGGTGGCGGGCCCAAGGGTGGCGGCGGCGGAGGCGGCGGTGGCGGTATGCCTCCGGGCGGCTTCGGCGGCGGCCCTGCCGGTGGCGGTGGCGCCGGTGGTACCTCGGCCACGCAGTTCGGTGGCGCCGCGGGCGTCATGGCGCAGGGCAGCGGTGGCGCGGCTCCGGCCGCTGCCGCGGCCGCCGGTGGTGCCGGTGGCGGTGCCAAGGGTGGCGCCGGCATGGGCGGCATGATGGGTGGCGCTCCGATGGCCGGCGCCGCCGGTCAGCAGGGCGGCAGCAACGAGCACAAGCGCAAGGTGCGGATCGAGGGCGAGTCCCTGGTCGAGCCGCCGAAGGCCGCGAAGCCGGTCATCGGCGAGTGAGCTGACCACCTTCTGAGTTCTTGCGCTGAAACGGGGCGGCCCTCGCGGACGCCCCGTTTTTCATGCGTTCGTCAGGAGCTTCGCGATCTCCGGTGCGGCCTTCTCGCGGTCCTTCGGCACCAGGCCGATGCGGGTGCGCCGGTCGAGGACGTCGTCGGCGTCGAGCGCGCCCTCGTGCCGGATCGCGTGGACGACGTCGGCCTCGGTGACGCCGGGTGCGATCGGCGTGGTCGGTGCGGGCCTGTCGTCGACCAGGCGGATGTCCTTGGTGCGGCAGGGGACCTGCGTCAGGTTCGTCGCGTCGACCGCGTCCGCCGCCATCCTGCGGTAGGTGGTGAGCTTGCCGCCGACGACCGTGATCACGCCGTTCGGCGCGGTCAGCACCGCGTGGTGCCGTGAGAGGTCCGCGGTCTGGCCCTGGGCCTCCAGCAACGGGCGCAGGCCCGCGTAGCTGCCGATCACGTCGTCGCGGGTGAGCTTTCGTCGCAGGACGTGGGATGCGGTCGTGAGCAGGAAGTCCACATCGGACTCCGGAACCTGCGGCACGTCCGGGATGTCGTCCACCGGCTCGTCGGTGAGGCCGAGGTACGCGCGGCCGTTCGCCTGGGGCAGCAGGAGTGCGTAGCGGTTGCGCTCGCCGGGGACCGGGATGGTCAGCGCCGTGCCGGTGAGGCCCGCGCTCCTCGCGTCGATCACCAGGTGGGAGCCGCGGGACGGGCGCAGCTGCACCGGGGCGAGCGTGCCGGCCCAGACGCCGGTCGCGTTGATCACCGCCTTGGCCCTGATGCTGAAGGTGGTGCCGGTGAGCGTGTCCTGTGCTTCGGCTCCATCGCCTTGCAGCGTCAGGACCTTCGCGCGGGTGATGATCTTGGCGCCCTGTCCGGCGGCCGTCCTGGCCAGCGCCACCACGAGCTGGGCGTCGTCGACGAGCTGGCCGTCGTAGCTCAGGAGTCCGCCGGTGAGCTCTTCCGGAGCCAGTCCCGGGACCAGCGCGAGGGCTTCGTGCCTGGGCACGCGGCGAGGACCCGGCAGCACGTCCGACGGCGTGCGTGCGGCCATGCGCAACGCGTTGCCGGCGCGGAAACCCGACATGACGAAGTGACCCGCGGTGGCGTGCAGGGGGAACAGCATCGGCAACGTGCGGGTGAGGTGCGGTGCCGTCCTGGTCATCAGGATGCCGCGCTCGACGGCGCTCTCGTGCGCGAGCCGCACGTCGCCCTTCGCGAGGTAGCGCAGGCCGCCGTGCACGAGCTTGCTGGACCACCGCGATGTCCCGAACGCCAGGTCGTGCGCCTCCAGCAGCACGGTCCTCAGGCCCCGGGAGGCCGCGTCGAGAGCGACGCCGGCGCCCGTGACCCCGCCGCCGATGACGAGCACGTCGGCGATCTCCCGTTGCGCTGCTTCGAGATCTTGCAGGCGCCTCGCGGCGTTCAGGGACGTGTTCACGGCTTCAGGGCTCCGTCCAGCTGCTTGGCGAGCTCTTCGAGGAGCGAGGTGAAGTCGAGCCCGGACGTCACCGGCCTGGTGCTCAGGACCATCGACTGCGTGCTCAGCAGCACGACCCTGGCCTGGGTCTTCGCGTCGCCGAAGCGGATCGAGCCGTCGAGGTGCCCGGCCTCGATCTGCGCGACCAGGAACTGCTCGACCAGCCGTTGTGTGCTGCCCAGGCGCTCGGTGAGGTACGGGAGCATCAGGTCCGCGTCGAGCTGCAGGACGCGCTGCATCAGCGGGTTGGCCTCGAGCAGCCGGATGGCGTCGACGGCGCGTTTCACGAGCTGCTCGCGGGCGTTGCCGTGGCTGCCCGTCTGCTCGACCTGTTCCAGCAGGGCGGCGAACTCCCTGGTCATCAGGGCCCTGACGAGGTGGTCGACGTCCGGGTAGCGCCGGTAGAGCGTCATGCGGCTCACGTTGGCTCGTTTCGCCACGTCGGTGAGGGTGGTCCGGCGGACCCCCACCTCCAGAACACACTCACGGGTGGCGTCGAGCAGAGCGTCGTGGGTGTGACGTTGAGACGTCATATGTAACACTGTAGCAGTGACCAGGGCTCGATGGACCTCCGAAACAGTGCCGTTGCCTCCTCATGCGCTGGCTTGGCTCAGCCAGCGCGTCGGGCTGGGGGAGCCTCTTGCCGAGGTGCCCGTCGAGGTGCCGCCCTCCGCGCTGACTGCTGATGCCTTCACGGCGTTGGAGGCTGTCTGTGCCGTGTCCGTGGAGGACGCGGACCGGGTCGGGCGGGCTGGTGGGCTGTCCTACCTCGATCTGCTGCGACACCGCGGGCATGGGGAGGTGGTCGTGCCCGATGCCGTCGTGCTGCCTTCTTCGCCTGAGGACGTTGCCGAGGTTCTATCGGTTTGCGTCGAGTACGACGTCGCCGTGGTTCCGTTCGGCGGCGGGACGTCCGTGGTGGGCGGGGTCGAGGCGTTGCGCGGGGGCAAGTCCGCTGTCGTCGCACTGGATCTTGCCGGACTCGGGCGGCTCGTCTCCGTCGATCCGGTTTCCCGGGTCGCCGTGCTGCAGGCCGGGGTCACCGCGCCCGAAGCCGAGAAGTTGCTGGGGGAGCACGGGTTCACGCTCGGCCATGTGCCGCAGTCGTTCGAGCGGGCGACCATCGGCGGGTTCGCCGCTACTCGGTCCGCCGGGCAGGCGTCGTCCGGGTACGGACGGTTCGAGGACATGGTCGAGTCGGTTCGCGTCGCCACCCCCGTGGGGGAATGGGTGGCCGGGGGTGCTCCCGCCTCTGCTGCCGGGCCTGATCTGAAGCAGCTGGTTCTTGGCAGTGAAGGGCTCTTCGGAGTTATCACCGAGGTCTCTGTCCGGGTTCGGCCTGTGCCTGCCGAGCCTCGGTACGAGGGGTTCGTGGTCGACGGGTGGGAGGCCGGGGTCGCGCTCGTCCGGTCGCTGGCTCAGGCCGGGGCGTTGGCTGATGTGACTCGATTGTCCGATGTGGACGAGACCGAGGTCGCGCTGGCGCTGGCTGGTTCCAAGGCCGATCTTGTGCGGAAGTACCTGCGGGTGCGGGGGGTCAAGGCGCCCTGTTTGGTGATCTTGGGGTGGGAGTGCCGGTCTCGTGCAGCGACCATGAGTGCTTTGAGCGGGCACAAGGTCGTTCGACTGGGGCGGGCCATGGGGGCGTCCTGGTTGCACGGGCGGTTCAACGGGCCTCGGCAGCGGGACGCTCTGATCGATGCCGGCGTTTGTGTCGAGACCTTGGAGACCGCTACTCGGTGGTCTCGGGTTTCCGAGTTGCGTGAGGCTGTTCGTGCCGCTCTGGTCGCCGAGTTGGGGGACCCGGTGGTCATGTGCCATGTCTCGCATGCTTATGAGACTGGGGGCTCGTTGTACTTCACCGTGTTGGTGCCTCGGGATCTCGAGGATCCTGTGGGGCAGTGGGGGCGGGCCAAGGTTGCTGCTTCTGAGGCCATTTCCCGGTTGGGGACCATCACCCATCACCATGCTGTTGGGCGGGATCACCTTCCCTGGTTGGAGAAGGAGATCGGTGGGGTGGGGGTGGGGGTTTTGAAGGCTGTGAAGGATCGGGTTGATCCGACTGGGATTTTGAACCCTGGGAAGTTGATTTGAGGCGCATCTGGCCTTTTGCGGTGGGCTGACCTGGTGGTGGGCTGACCTGGCGTGGGGCTGACGTCTGCGTGGGGCTGACCTCTGCGGTGGGCTGCCTTGGCGTGGGGCTGACGTCTGCGTGGGGCTGACCTCTGCAGTGGGCTGCCTTGGCGTGGGGCGACCTTTGCGTGGGTCACCTTGCGGGCGGCCACCTTTGCTTTGAGTGCTTCCCCTGGGGGCTCTGCCCCCAGACCCCCGGCAATCTGATCAGGGGGCCAGCGCTGCTCGCGGGTTGATGGCACGCCTGTTGCTTTGAGCGGCTGCC
>NZ_JBSGUQ010000037.1:0-25778 GCF_053608005.1 Lentzea sp. NPDC055074 | reverse complement strand
CTTGGCGCGGCTCGTGATGGGACCCCACCGCCGACGCCACCATTCAAATCAACAGGCAGCCGCTCTAAGCAACAGGCGTGCCATCTACCTGCTCACGGCGCTGGCCCCCTGATCAGATTGCCGGGGGTCTGGGGGCAGAGCCCCCAGGGGAAGCACGCAAGGTGACCTCGCCGCCCGCAACCCGCCGCACACAACAGCAGCGAACACAACCAACGCGTCAGGCAGAACGCCCCCGAACAGCCCCAACCCCACGACAAACCAGATAGATCACAAAGCTCAAAGCCGTGACCAGAGCGGAAACCGGCAACCCAGGCTGCAACGACAACAAAATCCCACCAACAGCAGCAACCTCAGCAAAAACCACGGACAAAATCGTGGCCCGCAAAGGAGAAGCGGTAACCCGCATAGCCGCAGCAGCAGGCGTGATCATCAAAGCCAGCACCAACAGGGCGCCGACAACCTGCACGGACAACGCGGTAGCCACACCGACCAGCACAGCGAACACAACGGACAACGCACGAACCGGAACACCCCGAGACACAGCGACATCAGGGTCCACAGAGGCGAAGAACAACGGCCGGTAGATCAGAGCCAACACGACCAGCACGACAACGGACGACACCACCAACAGGTTCAGATCGGTGGAGTCGACCCCCACGATCTGCCCGGTCAACAGCCCGAACTTGTTGCTGGCACGTCCTTTGTAGAGCGCCAGCATGAGAATCCCCATGCCGAGTCCGAAGGCCAGAATGGCCCCGATGACGGAGTCCCGATCGCTCTCCCGCCGGGACAACACCCCGAGCAGCACCGCGGCGATGATCGACCCGGCCAACGCCCCGTACCCGATCCCCACGCCCAACAGCAAAGCCGCGGCCCCACCGGTGAACGCGAGCTCACTGGTCCCGTGCACCGCAAACGCCATCTTGCGGGTAACCACCAGCGGCCCGAGAACCCCTGCCACCAGCCCCAGCACAGCAGCCGCGATCAAAGCGGTCTGCACGAAGTCCAGCGAGAGCAGATCGAAAAAGCTCACGACGCGGCCTCCGCCGACAGATGATGCGTCTGCTCTTCACAGGCCCCGGCACCGACAACCAGGATCTGGTCCCGGACCCGCACGACCTCGACGGGAGTCCGGTACAACTCGGACAACGTCCGCGAGTTCATCACTTCTTCCGGCGTCCCGATCCGGAACCGCCCACCGACCAGGTACAGAACCCGATCGACCAAAGGCAACACGGGGTTCAGCTCGTGCGTAACAAAAAGCACAGCCGTCGAAGCCTCACGACGACGCTTGTCGATCAGCTCGGACACCACCCGCTGGTTGGCGAGGTCCAACGACAGCAACGGCTCGTCGCAGAGCATCACGCTGGGATCCCCGACCAAGGCCTGGGCGACGCGCAACCGCTGCTGCTCCCCACCGGACAACACCCCTATGGGCGAGTCCGCGTACCGGCTCCCGCCGACGGCCTCGATGGCGGCGTCGACGCGGACGCGCCGCTCCCGGCGCCCCCGCCAGCCGAAGCCCCAGGAGTGGCCGTCCAGCCCCAGCCCCACGAGATCGCGCCCGCGCAACGTCATGGACTGGTCGAGCGCTCGCTGCTGCGGGATGTACCCGATGGCGTGGTTGCCGCCGGCGATCGAGACCGTGCCCGACGACAGCGGCTGCAGGCCGAGCAGCACGCGCATCAGGCTGGTCTTGCCGGAGCCGTTCGGCCCCAGGACGGCGAGGAACTCACCGGGCTCGACGTCGAGGTCGAGCCCGTCCCACAGCACTCTGTCCCCGTAGGACAGCCGGGCCCCGCGCAGCGAGATCGCGCTCATGCCTTGAGCGCCTGCGAAAGCGCGTCCACCTGCTTGCTCATCCAGTCAAGGTAGCCGGTCACGCCTTCGGGCAGCGTCTCGGTGACCGGGACGACCGCGATGCCCGCCGTCTTGGCCTTCTCGACTACGCCCTTGGTGACCTGGTTCTCGGTCTGGGTGTTCTCGACGAGCACGGTGACCTGCTTGCCTTCGACCAGCTGGTTCATCGACGCGAGGGCGGCGGCCGGCACGTCGGTCTCCTCCTCGATCGCCTCGCTGAACTCCTCGGGCGTCACGTCCTCGGCGCCGGTCGCGTCGATCAGGTAGTGCGCGATGGGCTCGGTGGAGGCCACCTTCTTGCCCTTGCCGATGCCGTCGACCTTCTTCTCCAGCTCCTCGAGCTTGGCCTTGAAGTCCGCGGTGTTCTTCTCGAACGTCGCCTTCTTGTCCGGTGCGATGGCGGCGAGCTCGGTCGCCGCGGCCTCGGCCACCGCCCCGACGGTGTGCAGGTCGTACCAGACGTGCTCGTTGACGCTGTGGTCGTGACCGTCGGCGTCGGGGGTGCCGGTCTGCGGTTCGGCGTGGTTGTCGGCCAGCGGGAACGCCTCGACCTTCTTCGTGGCGTCGCTGGTGATCAGCTTCGCGAAGAAGTCGTCGTAGCCGCCGCCGTTGAACACGACCAGCTTGGCGTCCTTGACCAGCGCCGCGTCCGCCGGCTTGCTCTCGTACGAGTGCGGGTCGGCCGAGGGGTCGTCCAGCAGGGCCTTGACCTCGACGTCGTCGCCGCCGACGGCCTTGACGACGCTGCCCCAGACGTTCGTGGAGGCGACGACCTGGATCTTGCCGCTGTCGGAAGACGGCGTGGAGGTGCCGCAGGCGGCCAGGCTCACGACGGCGAGAGTGCCGACCAGAGCGTTGCGGAGAGTCATCACGCCGTCCCTCGATCAGGTAATGGAAACCGTTGTCGAGTTCAGCTTACGACACGAAAAAGCCCCCGACGGTCACGCCGGGGGCTTGAACGTGTGACTCACGCCTCCAGGCGCTCGCCCGACTCGGGGTGGAACAGGTGGATCTCGGTGGTGTCGCGGACGGCCACCTTGACGTGCTGGCCCAGGGTCGGCGGCGTGCGGCCGTCGACGCGGACGACGAAGCGCTGCGACGCGTCGCCGATCTTCACCGCACCGTGCACGAGCGCGTCGGCGCCGAGCTCCTCGACCAGCTCGACGGTCATGTCCATGCCCTCCTCGCCCGACGGCACGATGCCGAGCGCCTCGGGCCGGATGCCGAAGGTGACCTCGTCCAGCCCACCGGCGGCGGCGATCGCGTCACGCGAGAGCGGCACGATGATGCCGTCGAGCTTCGCGCCCTCGGACGTGATCGGCACGGTCTTGAGGTTCATGGCCGGCGAGCCGATGAAGCCCGCGACGAACGCGTTGGCCGGGCGGTCGTACAGCGCGCGAGGCGTGTCGCACTGCTGCAGCAGGCCGTCCTTGAGCACCGCGACGCGGTGGCCCATCGTCATGGCCTCGACCTGGTCGTGCGTGACGTAGATCGTGGTGGTGCCGAGGCGCTGCTGGAGGGCGGCGATGTTCGCACGCGTCTCGACGCGCAGCTTGGCGTCCAGGTTGGACAGCGGCTCGTCCATGAGGAACACGGACGGCTCGCGCACGATGGCGCGGCCCATGGCGACGCGCTGACGCTGACCACCGGAGAGCGCCTTCGGCTTGCGCTCCAGGTACTTGGTGAGGTCGAGCATCTTGGCAGCCTCTTCGACCTTGGCCTTGATGTCGGGCTTCGGCACACCGCGCAGCTTGAGCGCGAAGCCCATGTTCTCCGCGACGGTCATGTGCGGGTACAGCGCGTACGACTGGAACACCATGGCGATGTCCCGGCCCTTGGGCGGAACGTTCGTGACGTCCTTGCCACCGATGTTGATGGCGCCCTCGTCGATGTCCTCCAGGCCCGCGAGCATGCGCAGCGCCGTCGACTTGCCGGAACCCGACGGACCGACCAGCACCAGGAACTCACCGTCGCTCACCTCGAGGGAGAGCTCGTCGACGGCCCGGACCGGCGGGTTGCCGGAGAAGATCCGCGAAGCCTTGACGTAGGACACCTCTGCCATGTGACGCACCTTTCACCCTTGTCTGGGCGCGACGTTATGCGTTGCAAGCGCTTACGTGAACAGACGAAAGCGCTTACGTTTCGAGATGGGGAAACGTAAGCGCTTACGTTCAGAGGCGTGAACGATCAGCCCTTCACGGCGCCGGACGCGAGGCCCTGCACCAGGAACTTCTGCACCAGGTAGAAGACGACGATCGCGGGGATCGCGACCAGGATGGACGCGGCGGCGAGGTGCCCCCACTCCGTCCTGTTCTGCTGCACGAACACCTGCAGCCCGACCGCCAGCGTCTTCGACTCGTCCGCGGCGGACAGGAACGCGGACGCGAACGCCACCTCGCCCCAGGCCGTGAGGAACGCGTAGAACGACGTGACGGCGAGACCCGGCTTGGCCAGCGGCATGATCAGCCGCCAGAACACGCCGAACGGCGACAGCCCGTCCACGCGCCCGGCCTCGTCGATGTCCGAGGGCACCGTGTCGAAGTAGCCCTTCAACATGTACGTGCAGAACGGCACCGCGGTCGTGCAGTAGACCAGCACGAGGCCGAACGACGTCCCGTTGAGCCCCAGCGCGATCAGGATGTTGTACAGCGGCACGATGAGCACCGCGAACGGGAACATCTGCACGAGCAGGAACGACATCATCAGGCCGCGCTTGCCGGGGAACCGGAACCGCGACGCCGCGTACCCGGCGGTGGCCGAGATGAAGACGCCGATCACGGTCGTCATCAGCGCGATCAGCACCGAGTTGCCGAACCAGGCGAGGAAGTCGCCCTTCTCGCCCGACAGCACGCGGGTGTAGTTGTCCAAAGAGGACTCGTTGAACAGCTTCGGGGTCGGCTCGACCGCGCGGGCGTCCGGCTTCAGCGAGGTGACGAACACCCAGAAGACCGGGAACACGGCGATGACCGAGGCGACGATCAGCGTGGCGTGCAGGGCGATCGAGGCGCCCTTGGACCGGTCGGCCCGGCGGAGCTGGCGGTCGCCCGCCTGGACCACCTTCAGAGAAGAGGCATCGAGCGTCATCACCACACCTCGCCCTGCTTGCGCAGCGCTCGCCGGTAGATCGTGGCGAACACCAACAACACCGAAAGGATCAGCACGCCGTACGTCGACGCGATCGCGTAGTCACGTGAGGCGCCGGAGAAGAAGCGCTCGAACGCGTAGGTGACCAGGATGCGGGCGTTCGGGTTCGGTCCGGCGATCAGGTAGATGATCGGGAACATGTTGAACGTCCAGATGATGCCCAGCAGCACCACCGTCGACGACACCGAGCGCAGGCCCGGCAGCGTGACGTGGCGGAAGCGCTGCCACGGCGTGGCGCCGTCCACTTCGGCCGCCTCGTAGAGGTCACCCGGAATCGACTGCAGGCCACCGAGAAGCGCCACCATCATGAACGGCACGCCGAGCCACACGTTCACGATGATCACGGACACCAGCGCCCAGTTGGACTGGCCGAGCCACACCGGGTCGGGCAGGCCGACCGAGCGCAGGAGCTGGTTGATGATCCCGTACTGCGCGTTGAACATGTACTTCCACGCGAACGCGCTGATGAAGCCGGGCACGGCCCACGGCAGGATCAGCAGCACGCGGTAGAACGCGCGCCCCTTCACCTGGCGGTTCAGCAGCATCGCGAGGCCGAGACCGATGGTGTAGTGGAAGAACACGCACGAGAAGGTCCAGATCAACGTGCGGACGAGCGTGCCCCAGAACGCGCCGAACGACTCCCCGCCCGACAGCACGTTGAGGTAGTTCTTGAACCCCACCACGTCGTAGGTCGCGGGCCGATCGAGGATCGGGTTGGCGATGTTGCCCTCGTTGATGTTCGTGAAGGTGAAGAACACGCCCTGTGCGAGCGGGTAGAGCACCAACACCGCGATGACCACCACGACCGGCAGCACCATCGCATACGCGTACCAGTACCTGTCCAGGAACCGACGCACCGAGACTCCCCTTCCGGCGGGTGGCCGGGGCTCTCGCGAACCCCGGCCACCCAACACGATCAGCCGATCGAGTACTCGGTGACGACCTTCTCCTTGTACGCCTTCGCGACGTCGTCAAGGGCGGTCTTGGCGTCCTTCTTGCCGGCCAGGAAGTCCGCGTAGCCGACCTTCAGCGGGTCGAACAGCTCGCCGCCCTCGGGGATCCACGGACGCTCGTGCGCGACCTTGGTGACCGGCTCGAACGCGGCGACAACGGCGTTGGCCTTGACGTCGGCGTTCTGGTAGGCCGACTTGCGGGTCGGCAGCAGGCCCAGCTCCTTGGCGATGGTCGCCTGCGACTCGACCGACGCCATGCAGGTGATGAACTTGATCGACGACTGCTTCGCCTTGGTGCCCTGGCGGATCACGTAGTCGTGGCCACCGACGGGAGCGCTGCCCTTGCCCGCGGACGGGCCGGGGACGGGCGCGATGCCGAGGTTCGCCGCATCGGTGAACGCGGCGCCCTTGAGGTAGTCGGCGACGGCCCACGGACCGTTGACGACCATGGCGGCCTCACCGGACGAGAACGCGGCCTGCATGTTCGAGTACGAGTTCGTCGCGTCGAGCGCCGTGGTGGCGGCCTTCGAGTCGAGCAGGCCCTTCGCGGTCTCCAGCGCCTTCACGTTGGCGGCGGAGTTCACGACGATCTTCTTGGCGGACGCGTCGACCAGGTCGCCGCCCTCGCCGTAGATGAACGGCAGCGCGTAGTACGCGTCGTTGTTGAGGAAGAACGACTTCTCGCCGCCGAGCTTCGCGGCCGCGGCCTTGAGCTCGTCCCACGTCTTCGGCGGCTCGACGCCGGCGTCGGCGAGCTTCTTCTTGTTGTAGAGCAGCGCGAGCGAGTCGGTCACCTGCGGCACCGCGTAGGTCTTGCCCTCGTACTTCGTGGAGCCCAGCGGGGCCTCCAGGAAGTCGGAGGTGTCCTTCGCGAGGTCGGTGTCGGACAGGTCCGCGACGTAGCTCAGCTTCGCGAGCTGCGGCACCCACGCGACCTCGGAGCGGAAGACGTCGGGGCCCTGACCACCCTGGGCGGCGGTCTTGTAGTTGTTGAGCGCGCCGTCGAAGGCCTGCGTCTCGACCTTGACCTTGTAGCCGTCCTTGGTGGCACAGCCTTCAGCGATCTTCTTGAAGACCGGGCTCTCGTTGGGACCACTGGTGTCCCAGAAGGTCACTTCACCCGAGTCGGATCCGCTGTTGCTGCTCGATCCGCCGCTTCCGCAGGCGGTGAGCACGAGGGCGACACCCGTCGCCATGGCGGTCACGAGGGTTGTCCGTCGCATCGTTGCTGCCGTTCCCTCCAGCTGGGGCCCCGACTCCGAGTGAGACGAGGGTCTTGCAAGGTTTTGCGATAATGTTGCGGGCGATTTCACTACCAGAACCATGGTCAGGTCAAGACATGGACCGTAACCAAGCCGTAACGGCGCTGTCTTGTAAACGCTCGTTGCAAAATTTTTCCGAAGCGGGCAGGCTTGCGCCGTACCTGATCTGAGCTGGGAGGCAACGTGTCCGGACTGTCCGAGATCGCCAGGGCAGCCGGGGTGTCCATCTCGACCGTGAGCCGTGTTCTCAACAGGCGCGCCGGTGTGAACGAGGAGACCCGGCAGCGGGTGCTGTCGGTCCTCGCGGAGATGCCGTACACCCCGCGCGGACTCGGTGCGTTGCAGCGCACCGGCGTGATCGGCCTGCTCGTGCCGGAGCTCTCGAACCCGGTCTTCCCCGCGTTCGCCGAGGCGCTGGAGACGCGGGCGGCACGCCTGGGCTACTCGTCGCTGCTGTGCAACACCCGCAGCGGTGCCCCGATGGGCGAGGAGGAGTACGTCCGCATGCTCCTGGCCCGCGGGGTCGAGGGCATGGTGTTCGTGTCGCCGGAGATCACGAACGTCGAGGTGCCGCTCGGCCAGGCACCTCGCCCGAGCTACTACGCGAAGCTCCTCGCGGACGGCGTGCACATGGTCTTCCTCAACGGCGCCACGCCCGCGCTGGACGTGCCCGACGTGACGGTCGACGAGCAGCTCGCGGGCTACATGGCGACCCGGCACCTGATCGAGCTGGGACACCAGCGCATCGGGTTCGTCTCGGGCCCGGCGCGCTCGCTGCCGTCGCGGCTGAAGCGCGCGGGCTGGGCGGCGGCGCTCGAAGAGGACCACCTGCCGGCGGGGTCGGAGTACGTCGCGCACGCGCCGTTCAGCGCGGAGGGCGGCGGTCAGGCCGTGGCGCAGCTGCTCGACACGGTGAGCCCCACGGCGGTGATCTGCTCGTCCGACCACATGGCGCTCGGCGTCATGCGCGAGGCACACCAGCGCGGGATCTCGATACCGGACGGGCTGTCGGTCGTCGGGTTCGACGACATCCCGCTGGCTGCCTACTCGTCGCCCGCTTTGACCACCCTCGCGCAGCCGATCGAGGAGATGGCGGCGGCCGCGATCGACGAGCTCGTGCTGCGCCTGGACCCGGATCGTCGCAGGCAGAGCACCGACAACTACACGCGCGTCTTCCGTCCGCGGCTCGTCGTGAGGGAATCGTCTGCGCCTCCGAAGTGAGATGACCGATTGCCCTAATTGGTCTGGACCAACTTCTTGACAAGGCAGATAGGTCGACCTGCGCGGATGCGTCATTGGAGGGACGCAGGTCACCCTGACTTCACGAATTGGTTCTGAACCGTTACGGTCCTTTCATGGCGCGGTCGATGCATGTGCGACGTCCGGCAACGTTGGCCTCTCTGGCCGCTGAGCTGGGCGTTTCCCGGACAACGGTGTCCAACGCGTACAACCGGCCCGACCAGCTCTCTCCCGAGCTGCGTCGGCGGGTGTTGGACACGGCCCGAAGGCTGGGTTATCCCGGCCCGGATCCTGTGGCGCGCTCGTTGCGCACGCGCAAGGCCGGAGCGGTGGGCCTGTTGCTCACCGAGAACCTCTCCTACGCGTTCCGCGACCCGGCCGCGATCGGGTTCCTGGAGGGCCTCGCGCTGGCGTGCGAGGACGCCGGGACCGGTCTGCTGCTGGTGCCCGCGAACCCCGAACGCGAGGACGTCGCGTCCGTGCACCGCGCGGGTGTCGACGGCTTCGTCGTCTACTCGGTGCCGGACGACGACCCGCACCTCGCCGCCGTGCTGGAACGGCCGGTGCCCACCGTCGTCTGCGACCAGCCGGACCTCGGCACCGTGGACCGTGTCGGCATCGACGACCGCGGCGCGATGTACGAGCTCGCGAAGCACCTCATCGGGCTGGGCCACCGCCGCATCGGCGTCGTGTGCATGCGTCTGGCGCGTGACCGCAACGACGGCTTCGTGACGCCGGACCGCCAGCACGCCGCGCACTTCCACGTGCAGCGCAACCGCCTGTCGGGTCTCGCCGAGGCGTTCAGCGAGGCCGGCGTCGACTGGTCGCAGGTGCCCGTGGCCGAGCGCTTCGACCACAACATGGCCTCCGGCGCGTCCGGCGCGGCCCAGGTGCTCGACCGCGACCCGCAGATCACCGCGTTGATCTGCACCTCGGACGTGCTGGCGCTGGGCGCGATGAACGAGGCCGCCCGCCGCGGCCTGCGCGTGCCGCACGACATCACCGTCACCGGGTTCGACGGCATCCGCGCCGGCGAGGAGGCCGGGCTCACGACCGTGCGTCAGCCGGTGCTCGAGAAGGGCCGGGCGGCGGGCAAGCTGCTGCTCGACACGAACGAGCGCTCGCGGCCGCGGTCGGTGAACCTCGCGACCGAGCTGATCATCGGCAAGACCTCGGGTCCGCCGCGCGGTGGTGCCGAGGAGCGCTGGTTCGGGCCGTGATCAGCCTTCGAGCCTGAAGACGACGGGTGAGCTGGCCTTCCCGGCCAGCTTCGCCACCAGCAGGTAGTCGCCGGGCCCGACCTTGGTGTGGGCCCCGCACCCCGGCTGCGACGTCGAGCCCGCCCACTTCGTGCCGTAGTTGAAGGCTTCCTTCGGCTGCATGACGCGGGTCTCCGTGCCCACCGCCGAGAGGCAGTGGTTGCTCGACCACAGCACCGTCGCGCCGTCCGCGGTCAGCACGGTCAGCTCGCGGTGCTGGCGCCCGATGTCCCTGATGCACGGCACCGGCCCGTTGTTGGCGATGTCCATCGACAGTTCCGGCTGGTCACCGACGGTGTAGAAGGGCTTGTTCGCCTTCGCCACGACCCCGATCACGTCGTCCGGGCACGGCTGCGGCGGTCCGGGAGGCGGGGGCGGCGGTGCCTCGGACGTCGGTGAGGGCGGCGGGGTCGGCTGAGTCGTCGATGAGGACGACGCCGGAGCCGGGCTCTCCGACATGCTCGGCGGCGGGTTCGAGGACGACGCCGCGGCCGCGTTCGTCGGCTGGGCCGTCTCGCCGTCGGAGCCGAACATCCCGACGATCCAGATCACGAGCAGGAGTGTCACCAGCCCTGCTCCGATCGCGGCGAGGCGGCGGCGCCAGTACACCGTGGACGGCAGCGGACCTGTGGGCTCGATCACGGCCCGAACGTAGCCCGACCAGGTCAGATCCAGGCGTAGGCGAGCGTCGCTCGATCCGGTGAACGTGATATTGAGCGGAAACCCCTTGTGAACGTGCGCTAACTCCGGTTCCAATCGACGCGGGGTCCGCCGGTAGGCCATGGAGGTGTGTCACATGACCGCGATCGACGAGCTGCTCAAGCGGAACTACGAGCTCGGGAACGTGGTTCCCGGAGACCGTTCGTCCGCGAAGCCGTCCCTGCAGGTGGCGATTCTGACCTGCATGGACTCGCGCATCCGGGTGTTCGAGATCTTCGGTTTGAAGCAGGGTGAGGCGCACGTGCTGCGCAACGCGGGAGGGGTCGTCACCGACGACGCCATCCGCTCGCTCGCGCTGAGCCAGCGCAAGCTCGGCACGCGCGAGGTCCTGCTCGTGCACCACACGAACTGCGGTCTCGAGATGGTGACCGAGGACGACTTCAAGGACGAGCTGGAGGCCGACACCGGCCTGCGCCCGACCTGGGCCGTCGAGGCGTTCAAGGTCGTCGAGCAGAGCGTGCGCGGGTCGATGGCGCGGCTTCGGCACAGCGCGTTCATCCCGTACACCGACAAGATCCGCGGGTTCGTCTACGACGTGCACACCGGTGAGCTGCGCGAGGTCGACGCGGCGGAGACCGCCGCCGCCTGAGGTGCTTTGTGAAGGGCCCTCTTCGGGGGGCCCTTTCCGTTGCGCGACAATGGCAGGCGATGAATCACGAGTTGCTGTTGGGCTGGTGGGACACCGCAGCCCGCGACCTGCCGTGGCGCCGTCCTTCGTGCACCGCCTGGGGTGTGCTGATCAGCGAGATCATGCTGCAGCAGACACCCGTCTCCCGCGTCGAACCGATCTGGCACGAGTGGCTGGCGCGCTGGCCCGTGCCCTCGGCGATGGCCGCGTCCTCGCAGGGCGAGGTGCTGCGGATGTGGGGCAAGCTCGGCTACCCCCGCCGCGCCATGAGGCTGCACGAGGCCGCCACCGTCATCGCCCGCGACCACGGTGACGTGGTGCCGTCGGACATCGAGACGCTGGAGTCGTTGCCGGGCATCGGCAGCTACACGGCCCGTGCGGTGGCCACGTTCGCGTACGGGCAGAAGTGCGCCGTCGTCGACACGAACGTCCGACGCGTTGTAGCGCGCGCTGTGCACGGCGCTGGGGACGCGGGACCGCCGTCGACCAAGCGCGACCTGCGGGACGTCGAGGCGATCCTGCCCGAGTCGCAGGAGGACGCCGCGGTGTTCTCGGCGGCGTTGATGGAGCTCGGCGCGTTGATCTGCACGGCCAAGAACCAGAAGTGCGCCGACTGCCCGTTGTTCGCCGAGTGCGCGTGGCAGCTCGCAGGCCGGCCCGCCTACGCGGGGCCGGAGAAGAAGGTGCAGAAGTTCGCCGGCACCGATCGTCAGGTGCGGGGACGGCTGCTGGACGTGCTGCGGGGCGCGCCCGGCCCGGTGCCGAAGATGCAGCTCGACGTCGTGTGGAACGACATCACGCAGCGCGAGAAGTGCCTGGTCTCGTTGCTGGACGACGGCCTGGTGGAGCAGACGCGGGACGGCCTGTTCGCACTGCCCGGGGAGCACTGAGATGCACGCGCTGGTGGCGTTCTTCGACGACGAGGCGGACAAGCGCGTCCGTGAACTGCAGAAACGCGTCGGCGCGAAGCACAAGTACCCGCCGCACCTGACGTACGCCGTCGCGACCACCATCGGTCCGAAGGTCCGCAAGGAGCTGCGCGAGGACCTGGAACGGCTCTGGATGCCGGACCTCTACCTGCACACGCTCAGCACGTTCTCCACGTCCGAGAACGTGCTGATGCTGGCCGCCGTCGTCGACACCGAGCTGCTCGCGGTCCACTCGGCCATCCACGACGTGCTGGCGAGCAAGGTCAAGAACCCGAGCGCGTACTACCTGCCGGGCAACTGGGTGCCGCACTGCACGCTCGTGCAGGACGTCGACGACGAGGCGATGAAGGCCGCGTTCGCCGCCGTCTTCCCGGTCGAGGCGATCCGCGCGAAGGTCCGCGAGGTGTCGATCGTCGACACTCAGACCGGCGAGATCGACGTGCTCAAGAAGGCCTCCACGGCGCCGCGGTAGACCCACGGCGCGCTGTCGTGCACGACGTGACCGGCCTCCTCGACGTAGAGGTACTGGCCGCCCGAGCGACGTGCCGCTTCGGCCATCTGCCCTGTTAGCTGCCCTCCGCGGCCTGCCTCGACGACCAGTGACGGGCACGCGACGGCGTCGATGAAGTCCCAGTACGCCCGCGTGCCCCAGTGGCCTGCGATCTCGTACAGGTCGTCCATCGAGGCGATCAGGTGCCAGCCGTCCTCGCGTTCCTCGAAGTAGTCGCAGAAGATCTCCGCGCCGAAGTACGACCGGACGTGGCCCAGCGACTCGAAGGGCACCGGCCAGGCGTCGAAGAGCCACTTCCACTCGTCGATCGTGCGGCCCCTGTTGTCCGGGGCGAAGTCCTCGACCACAATCGCGCGCACCAGGTCCGGACGGGTCGCCGCGAGACACCACGCGTGCAGCCCGCCCATGGAGTGCCCGATCACCACGGCGGGTCCGAGGTCCAGGTCCTCGATGGCGGCAGCGGCGTCGGCGACGAAGTCCTCGGTGCGAAACGGTCCCCGCCGCGGGTTGCGGCCGTGCCCGCGCTGGTCGAAGCCGACCACACGGCCGAACGGCCGCAGCCACTGGGCGACCGGCCACCAGGCGGTGGCCCTGCTCATCAGACCGTGCAGGAGCAGCACGCCTTGACCTGTTCCGCCGAACTCCACGACCGACACAGGGATGATTAACGCATGAAGGCCCGCCCGTACCTGATCGCCCTGGTGTTGATCGTGCTCGTCGCAGGTCTGCTCGTCGTGTTCAGAACGCCGAGCAACGACCCCGCGAAGCAGCAGGAGACGTCGCCGCAGACAGCGGTGGAGGCCGGGGCGGGCGCGGGCGACGCGTACTACCCGACGGACGGCAACAGCGGCTACGACGTCACGCTGTACGACCTGGCGATCACCTACGACCCGGGGTCGAAGAAGCTCGACGGCGTCGCGACCGTCACCGCGACCGCCTCGGCCGACCTGTCGCGCTTCAACCTCGACCTCGAAGGCCTGGAGGTCAGCGAGGTGAAGGTCGGCGGCCGGCCCGCGAAGTTCGCGCAGGAGGGCGACCACGAGCTGGTCGTCACGCCCTCCGCGCCGCTCGCGAAGGGCAAGCCGTTCACCACCGTCGTCACCTACGGCGGCCAGCCCACGACGATCAACGACGCCTCGCTGGGCCGCAGCGGCTGGCAGATCTCGTCGACCGGCGGAGCGTTCGCCGCCGGTCAGCCGCACTCCGCGACGACGTGGTTCCCGGCCAACGACACCCCGCGCGACAAGGCGGCGCTCAAGGTCACGGCCCGCGTGCCGGACGGCTGGACGGCGATCTCGAACGGCCTCGAGGGCCCGGTGACCCGCGACGGCGGCTGGACGACCTTCGTCTGGTCGGAGGAGACCCCGCTCGCGACCTACCTGGCCACCGTGGCGATCGACAAGTTCGAGGTCGTGCGCTCGAAGCTGCCCAACGGCACACCGGTGGTCGACGCCTACGCGCCCGGCACGTCCGCGTCGAAGAAGCCGATCCAGTCGCAGGGCCCGGAGGTCCTCGCGCACCTCGAGACGAGGTTCGGCCCGTACCCGCAGCGCGCGGCGGGCAGCATCTGGGTCGCGGACCAGATCGGGTTCTCGCTGGAGACCCAGACCAGGCCGATCTACGCCGCCTGGGCCGACCTGGAGACCGTGGTGCACGAGAACGCCCACCAGTGGTTCGGCGACTCGGTGTCGATCGAGAACTGGGCGGACATCTGCCTGAACGAGTGCCTCGCGTCCTACGCGCAGTGGCTGTGGCTGGAGCACGAGGGCACCGACCTCGACCAGCGCTACCGCGACCAGGTCGAGCAACGGCGCGAGCGGTCGTCGTTCTGGGCGCCGAAGCTCTACGACATGGGCAAGGGCAACGAGTTCCGCGGCGTCTACGACAAGGGTCTGCTGGGCATGCACGCGCTGCGCAAGCAGGTCGGCGACGACGTGTTCTTCAAGGCCCTGCAGTCGTGGCTGGTGCAGCACCGTGACGGCAACGCGTCGTGGCCGGAGTTCGAGGAGCACTTCAAGAAGGCGTCGGGACAGCCGCTGGACCCGTTCTTCAAGGCCTGGTTCCGGGACTCGGGCATTCCGGACGACCAGTACCTGCTGCCTGCCGGTGTGCGCCGCTAATGTGGGTGTCATGGCAGTCGTGAAGATCAACGCGATCAAGGTCCCCGAGGGCAACGGCCCCGAGCTCGAGAAGCGCTTCGCCGCCCGCCTGGGCGCGGTGGACGAGCAGCCCGGCTTCCTGGGCTTCGAGCTCCTGCGCCCGGTCGCGGGCGAGGACCGCTACTTCGTGGTCACGCACTGGGAGACCGACGAGGCGTTCGTCGCGTGGCGCGACGGGCAGGCCGGTGCGGCCGCGCACTCCGGTGAGCGCGCACGGCCCGTGTCGAGCGGCGCCGACCTGCTGGAGTTCGAGGTCGTGCTGGGCAGCAAGCCCAAGCAGTGACCGAGGAGGCCTACGACAGAGCCGCCGAGCTGATCACCGGCGCGGACGCCGTTCTCGTCTGCGCCGGTGCCGGCATCGGGGTCGACTCCGGTCTGCCGGACTTCCGCGGCACCGAGGGCTTCTGGCGGGCGTACCCGCCGTACGAGCGGCTCGGGCTGAAGTTCGAGGAGATCGCCGACCCGGTGCACTTCGCCGACGATCCCGCGCTGGCGTGGGGTTTCTACGGCCACCGGCTCGGCCTGTACCGCTCCACCGTGCCGCACGAGGGTTTCGCCGTGCTGCGGTCGTGGGGCGCGCGCGTCTTCACGTCCAATGTGGACGGCCAGTTCCAGAAGGCCGGGTTCACCGACGTCGCCGAGGTCCACGGGTCGATCCACCACGCCCAGTGCGTGGAACCGTGCACGGACGAGATCTGGGAGTGCTCGTTCGACCTCGCGGTCGACCCGGAGACGATGCGGGCCGTCGGTGAGCTGCCGTCCTGCCCGAACTGCGGCGGGCTGGCGCGGCCCAACATCCTGATGTTCGGCGACTGGGGCTGGGTGCCGCACCGCAGCCAGCGGCAGCTGGACGCGCTGACCGAGTGGCGTCGTGCGCACCGGAACCTGGTCGTGATCGAGATCGGCGCCGGCACCGCCGTGCCGACGGTGCGGCGTCAGGCCGAGCTGGCCAGCGCCGCGTCCGGTTCGCTGATCAGGATCAACGTCCGCGAGCCAGAGGTGCGGCACGGCCGCGGGGTGTCGCTGCCGGTCGGCGCGCTGGAAGCCCTCAGAGCCTTGGCACGACGAACTGCGTGACGACGGCCCGGTGGTCGCTGCCGGGCACGTCGAACACGTCCACGGTGTCCACGAGGATCTTCGAGTCCACCAGCACGTGGTCGATGGTGACCGGCGGAGGCCAGAACCCGCTGTTGCTCGGCCAGGTGTGGATCAGGCCCTTGCCGACCTGGTCGGCCGCGTCGACGTACCCCTTGTTGAGCAGGCGCGTCAGGCCGACGTGGTCGAGCGTGGCGTTGAAGTCGCCCGCCAGCACCCTGATCGCGCCGGTCGAGTCGGGCGCCGGCAGACCGGCGAGCTCGCGCTGCCACGCCTCCGGCCCGTCGGTGACCACGGGCGGCAACGGGTGCACCGAGACGACCTCGATGTCCTTGCCCGGCAGGTCGACCAGGGCTCCCGCCTGCTGCAACGTGCCCGGCGGCGTCAGGTTCCGCTGGGAGAGCGGGAACCGGGAGGCGAGGCCGCTGCCCGACCCGCCCGGTTCGTCGAGGAAGACCCGGTTGGGGAGCACCTGCCGCAGGCCCGCCCGGTCGAGGTCGGCCACCATGTCCGGCGTCAGCTCCTGCAACGCCAGGACGTCGATGTCGCGCTTCCTGACCTCCTGCACGAGGAACTGCGCGTCCGCGATGCCGACGAGCAGGTTCGCGGTCATCAGCCTGACCTGCTGCCCCACGCCGTTCGGCCGTGCGTCGGGAAACGCCCGCGGTGCCACGTTCGCGACGAGCACGACGCCCACGAGAGTCATCGTCAGCCCGATGACCCACCTCTTGCGGAACAGCGCGAACAAGCCGATGAGCAGCCCTATGACCGTGATGTACGGGGTCAGCGACGTCGCGGCGATCATGTACCGCGTCCCGTCGATGCCGAGCAGCCTGACCATGGCCGCGACGACGAACGCCATCGCGCACAGGACCAGCAGGAACGTGGCGAAACCGCTCTTGCGCGGCTTCACCTCGGTGGTGACCACGTCGTGCAGTGTGCCCGAGCGCGCGTCGGTCTCCGGTGTGGTCTTCACACCCGAATGGACGGCCGGAGGTGCACTCCCGTTGCCTGCCGAAAATTGTCAGACCCCTCCGCCATGCTGGAACCAGACCGACTCGAAGGGGGAATCTTGGGAGCCAAGGACTGGATGCTCTTCTACGCATCCGACGACGTCAGCAAGGTTCTGCGCGCATCACCGAAGATCGACAGGGAGGCCACGGCGGCGTTCGTCGAGCGCCTCTACCCGTCGCACGACATTCGCCCGATCGAGGACGGCAACCTCCACTACGGCAACCCGCCGGACGGCACCGTCTACGCGGGCGTGTTCCCGGGCCTGTCGATCATCTGCACGTGGGAGGCGGCGGGCGACTCGTACACCGACCTGCCGGAGCACTTCGTCCGCGAGGCCGCAGGCCGCACGCTGTACCTGCACGCGATGCACAGCGTCGTCGACTTCTTCTCCTACGCCATCTGGGAGCCGGACGGCACCCTGCGCCGCGCGTACAGCCTGTCCCCGGACAGCGGCGTGATCGCCGACGTCGGCACTCCCCTGCCGTTCGAGGAGAAGTACCGCGCCGGCGACCCGGAGTTCCTAGAGTCGCTCGACTCCGACGACGAGTACCCGTTCCGCTTCCACCCGCTCGACCTGGCCGAGGCGGCCCTGCGCGAGCTGTTCGGCTTCAACTACGAGGGCGCCTACGAGGACGACGACCCGGAGCTGGAGGAGGTCGTGCTGGCGGGCTACGCCGTGACGCCCCGCTGACTCAGGCGGTCCGCGGTCAGGCAGTCGCGGCGGGGTGCCGCGGCCGCACGCCGGGCATGCGGTCGAGCAGCCCGCAGATCGCGTCGACCACGACCATCAGGTCGTCGGGGTGGATGTGGTCGTGCACGACCAGGTAGACGTAGCCCGACTCGAAGGTCAGCCGCATGTCCCTGGCCCAGCGCGGCAGACGCTCCGCCTGGTCGATGAGCCAGTGCAGAGCGTCGAAGTTCAGCTCCCTGGCCGCGGCGGCCGGATCGCTGCCGTACGCCGAGAACTCCTGGTCCATGGGCGGCGGCAGCGGCACCGGCAGCCACTGGGCTCCGGCCTGGTCGACGGTCTGCGGCTTCTGCTCGGCGACCTGTTCCCACATCGACCTCAACTGTCCGGGGGACAAGGGCTGACCGTGGATGCCGTACTTGTCCGGCCGGGCGACCTTCAACGGCGCCAGCCTGGCAGTGGCGATCTCGACGCGGTGTTCCTGGAGAAACCGCACGCCGATGCCGCGCGAGTCGTACCGGACGGACGCCTCGGTCACCCGTACGTGCCACGGGCCGCGCTGGAAGTCCAGCGACAGGTCGAACTGCCGCTTCGACCTGAGCGCGATCGAGAACTCGTTCGTGAACGGCTTGCGGAGCTCGGCCGTCCACATCGCGGCCTCGTCAGGTCCGAGCACTCGGCCGCCGAGTCGCTGTGCCAACGGCGTCAGCGCGGCGATCTGTTCATCCCGCTTCTTCACATGGCCTCGGAACTGCCACCAGCGCCGCACCACGAGGAACACGATCGCGACCGCGAGCCACCCCAGGAAGAAGGGGGTGAGGATGAGTTCGTTCCAGATCTTCAGGACGATGTCCATGGTCAGATGTCCAGATGCCCTTCGATGCGCTGCTTCGAGTGGTCGGTTCCGGTGTCGCGGGACTCGGCTGCCTGCTCCCGGAACGCCTGGTTCCGCGCGCCCTTCTCGTGCACGGGGTTGCCTTGTGTCGGCGGTGTTGTTCAAGTTCCCAGCGGCCTGGGCCTGCCGTGCTGCGGGACCTGTCCGGCTTCAACTACGAGGACCGCGACCGGCATGGGAGGAAGTCGAGCTGGCGGGCTGCACTGTGACGCCGCACCGGCTCAGGCCGCCGCTGCCGGGTGCCTCGGCCGCGCGCCCGGCATGCGGTCGAGCAGCCCGACGATCGTGTCGACGATCGGCACCACGCTCTTCTCCTCCACCGGCCCACGCATCGTGCAGTACACGACCCCGTCCTCGAACGTGAGCGACAGGAACATCGCGACGAGTGGGGGCAGCACGTCCAGGCGCGCGAGCAGCCAGTCCAGCGCCTCCGGGTTGAACGCCCTGGCGGTGCTGGAGAGGTCGTTGCCGAACACAGCGAACTCGCGGTCGGCCCCGACCGGGAGCCTCAACGGCAACCACTCGCCGTCACTCCTGACCACCGTCAAAGGCCGCGCGCTCAGCCATGCGCCCAGGTGTTCCGGACCGACCTGCCTGCCGCGGAAGTCGACGTGCTGACGACGAGTGAGCCGCATGGGAGCGAGTCGGGCGGTGGCCACCTCGAACCGGTGCTCGATCAGCCTGCCCACGCCTCTCGAGTGCTGCTGCCTCATCGAAGCCTGAGACACCCTCACGTGCCAGGGCCCGCGCGGGAAGTCCAACGCCAGGTCGAACCTGGGCACCGACCGTTGCAGCATCTTGTCGACGAATCCACTCACGTGGTTCGACAACGGTCCCCGCACCGTCGCCGACCACGCGGTCGCCTGGTCAGCACCCACCACCACGCCACCGAGCTCAGCAGCCAGAGGTGCCAGCGCGAGGGCTTGGTCGGTGTCGGCCTTGTGGTTGCGGCGGATCTGCCACCAACGCCGCACTGCCACGACACTGAGCGCGAACGCCACCACACCGATGCTGGGCAGCAACTGCCTCAAGAGCTCCATCAGAGGTCCAGGTCACCTTCGATCCGCTGCTTGTTGTGGTCCGTGCCGGTGTCGTCGTACTCGTTGCTCTTCTGATAGGAGCCGAAGTTCCGGATGGGCTTGTCGACGCCCGCATTCGTGCCCTTGCCGACACCCAACTGCCCTCGCACCGCATCGAAGGCTGCTGTGCCCATCGCTTTCGGGAAGCCGCTCGCGACCCGTTCTCCCAGCATGCCGCCATCACTGCCCCACAGTTTCGCAACCGCCGGGACCGGAACACCGGGGAAGCCCTTCTCCAGATCCTTCTTGCTGACCGCCTTGGTGAGATCCGCAAGCACGACGTTCGTCTTCTTGTCCGCCATGGACTTCTTGATCGCCGTCCCGACGTTCTTGAACCGGCCACCGAGATTGCGCAGGAAGGCCATGATCTTGTCGAGGAACTGGCGCAACTTGGCCACGATGCGGGCGACTCGGCTGCCCGTCGTCGCGACGCGCACGCCGGTGGCAGCACCAGCGGCAGCAGTAGAAGCACCGAAACTCGGCACCGCGGCCGCCAGCGCGGGAATCCAGATCATGACCAGCCAGGTGATCAACTCGGTGAGGATCGCCTTGATGAAGTCCTCGACGATGGTCATGATCATGCTCGAGATCTGGAGCATGCGAGCGAGCTCGCCGGCCTGCCCCGCGACGCCGTCGATGCCGTTGGCGAACTCGCCGAGCTTCGTGGCCGCCACCTCGGACGTCTGCCCGCCCCAGGTCTGCACCGCGTTCTTCAGGTCCTCGTCGAACTTCGCCCTCATGTCGGCGACGCCCTTGGCGATGTTGTTGAAGTTCTCGGCGGCCTGCTGCAACGCGGGACCATCGCCGCTGACGAGGTGAATCGCGTCCTCCAGCGGCTGCACCACGCTGATCAGGAAGTTCAGCCCCTGCCCCACCAACCAGCCGATCGGGTCGGTCGCGATGCCGTACGCCGACGTCCCGAGGGCGCCCAGCACCGCCGCACCCTCCGAGACCAGCCCAGTCACCTCGGAGCCGTCCGCGCCGTCGCTGAACTTGCCGGCGGCTTCGGCGGTCTTCAGGTAGTTCCCGACGAAAGGGGTGGCTTCCGCCATCTTCCTGCCGGTGGTCTTCTCGCCGACCGTGATCTCAACGCCACCGGCGGGGATCTTCTGTTCCACCACGCCCGTGTCCCTATTTCCGGTCGATCTCGACCTGGATGCCGTTGAAGATCTTCTTCAACGCCTCCTCCTGGTCCGCGTAGCCGTCCGCGGTGCCTCGGAACTTCTCCGCACCGGACTGCATGCCCGCCTGCATGTCAGCGAACAGCTCCTTCAGGTCGGCGAGCCTCTGCGTGTACTCGCTCTTGGTGAACAGACCCACCACGCCCCAGGACTTGTCACCGACGTCCGCCTTGCCGACGAGACCGGCGATCTCGCCCGCCCTGCCGAGGTGACCGTCGAGCTTGCCCGCGAACTGGCGGAGCTCATCCGGGTTGACGTCGAAACCGCTCATCGGCCGCCGTCCTCGTCGTCGTAGAGGTTCAGGAAGCGATCATCCTTTGTGGATGGCGGCGCCTGCTTGGCCGAACCTGCGTCCCACGAGTCGCCGCGAAGCACGTTCTGGTCCGAGAAGTCCTCAGCAGGTTCAGGTGCGGGACGACGAGGAGACGCCGGCGGGTTGGGAAGCGGAGGCGGACTGGGAGCTGGCGGCGGACTGGGAGGTGCCGGCGGGCGCATCTGGTTCGGGGGCGGCGAGGGTGCGGGCGCCGGTGGAACGACTTCGTCCGCCGTCGCGCGGCGCAGCTCGTCCGTTGTCATGCCGAAGAGCTGAGCCTGGGTCTCCAGCACCTGCTCCTTGAGGTGCATGTCGTCGCCCAACGCACTCTCGACGATGGCTGCCTGCCGCCGTGCGGCTTCCGCAACCGCCTTCTGCAACGTCGACATCAGCTCGGCGGCGAGCACGTGCGGCGGACGGCGCATGGCCTGGTCGGTCAGCCTGATGTCCTTGATGGTCCCGGACGGACCGGCGACGACCGTGACCGCGCGGTCGGCTGAGGTGGCGACCGCCTTCATCTCGGTCAGCTGCTGCTGCATCTCGTCGAGGTTGGAGAACTGCTGATCCACCTGGTGCATCTGGGCCTGGAACCGTTCGAACTGCGCAACCAACTGGTCGAACTCCGCCGACACGAACAGAACCCCCTAGTCCTGATCCCGGTTCCGGGACCTCCACCCTGACTTCTTCGAAGCAGGGGAAATAGTGTCAGCGAACAGCCCTGCAGGCAGCAAAACAGGCAAATCCACTCGGCTGGGTGGCGTCACACAACGACAACGGCCCCCAGGCTCGGAAGCCTGGGGGCCGTTCTCACGTGCTGCCTAGATCACTCGGTCTCGTTCGCCGGAGCGTCCTGCGGCTCGGCGACCACCGGAGCGGTGAGGTCGACGGGCGGGGAGTCCGGGACGCGGTTCGGCTTGGCCTCGCCGCGGAACACGAACTTCGCCTTGTCGTGCTGCTCGGACTCGCCGTCCCAGCCCTCGACGTCGGTGATGATGATCTGGCCCGGCTGGAGCTCGCCGAACAGGATCTTCTCCGACAGGGTGTCCTCGATCTCACGCTGGATCGTCCTGCGCAGCGGACGAGCACCCAGGACCGGGTCGAAGCCGCGCTTCGCGAGCAGGGCCTTGGCCCTGTCGGTCAGCTCGATCGCCATGTCCTTGTTCTTCAACTGCTGTTCCACGCGGGCGATCATCAGGTCGACCATCTTGATGATCTCGTCCTGAGTCAGCTGGTGGAAGACGATGATGTCGTCGATGCGGTTGAGGAACTCGGGGCGGAAGTGCTTCTTCAGCTCGTCGTTGACCTTGTTCTTCATGCGCTCGTAGTTGGACGCGCCGTCCTGACCCGAGGTGAAGCCGAGGCCCACTGCCTTGCTGATGTCCGACGTGCCCAGGTTCGAGGTGAAGATGATGACGGTGTTCTTGAAGTCCACCGTCCGGCCCTGACCGTCGGTCAGGCGGCCGTCCTCCAGCACCTGGAGCAGCGTGTTGTAGACCTCCTGGTGGGCCTTCTCGATCTCGTCGAAGAGCACGACGGAGAACGGCTTGCGGCGCACCTTCTCGGTGAGCTGGCCGCCCTCTTCGTAGCCGACGTAACCGGGAGGGGCACCGAAGAGCCGCGACGCGGTGTACCGGTCGTGGAACTCGCCCATGTCGATCTGGATGAGCGCGTCGTCCTCGCCGAACAGGAAGTTCGCGAGCGCCTTCGAGAGCTCGGTCTTACCGACACCGGACGGGCCGGCGAAGATGAACGAGCCCGACGGACGCTTCGGGTCCTTCAGACCGGCGCGGGTGCGGCGGATCGCCTTCGACACGGCCTTGACCGCGTCGACCTGGCCGATGATCCGCTTGTGCAGCTCGTCCTCCATGCGGAGCAGACGCGTGGTCTCCTCCTCGGTGAGCTTGAACACCGGGATGCCGGTCCAGTTGGCGAGGACCTCGGCGATCTGCTCGTCGTCGACCTCCGCGACGACGTCCAGGTCACCGTCCTTCCACTGCTTCTCCCGCTCGGCCTTCTGGCCCAGGAGCTGCTTCTCCGCGTCACGCAGCTTCGCCGCGCGCTCGAAGTCCTGCGCGTCGATCGCGGACTCCTTGTCGCGACGCACGTCCGCGATCTTCTCGTCGAACTCGCGCAGGTCCGGCGGCGCGGTCATCCGGCGGATGCGCATCCGCGCACCGGCCTCGTCGATGAGGTCGATCGCCTTGTCCGGCAGGAACCGGTCGTTGATGTACCGGTCGGCCAGCGTGGCGGCGGCGACCAGCGCGGAGTCGGTGATCGAGACGCGGTGGTGCGCCTCGTACCGGTCGCGCAGGCCCTTGAGGATCTCGATGGTGTGCTCGAGCGACGGCTCGCCCACCTGGATCGGCTGGAAGCGACGCTCCAGCGCGGGGTCCTTCTCGACGTGCTTGCGGTACTCGTCGAGCGTGGTGGCACCGATCGTCTGCAGCTCGCCACGAGCCAGCATCGGCTTGAGGATCGACGCGGCGTCGATCGCGCCCTCGGCGGCACCCGCGCCGACGAGAGTGTGGATCTCGTCGATGAACAGGATGATGTCGCCGCGCGTGCGGATCTCCTTGAGGACCTTCTTCAGGCGCTCTTCGAAGTCACCGCGGTAGCGCGAGCCCGCGACCAGCGAGCCGAGGTCGAGCGTGTAGAGCTGCTTGTCCTTGAGCGTCTCGGGCACCTCGCCCTTGACGACCATCTGCGCCAGGCCCTCGACGACGGCGGTCTTGCCGACGCCGGGCTCGCCGATGAGGACCGGGTTGTTCTTGGTGCGGCGGGACAGCACCTGCATGACCCGCTCGATCTCCTTGGTGCGCCCGATGACCGGGTCGAGCTTGCCTTCACGGGCCGAGGCCGTGAGGTTGCGCCCGAACTGGTCGAGGACCAGGGAGGAGGACGGGGTGCCCTCGCCGCGACCGGTCGACTCCGCCGCGCCCTTCTCCGTCGAGTAACCGGAGAGCAGCTGCAGCACCTGCTGCCGCACCCTGTTGAGGTCGGCCCCGAGCTTCACGAGGACCTGGGCGGCGACGCCCTCGCCCTCGCGGATCAGGCCGAGCAGGATGTGCTCGGTGCCGATGTAGTTGTGGCCGAGCTGAAGCGCCTCGCGCAGCGAGAGCTCCAGGACCTTCTTCGCACGGGGGGTGAAGGGGATGTGTCCACTCGGAGCCTGCTGGCCCTGGCCGATGATCTCTTCGACCTGCTGGCGGACGCCCTCCAGCGCAATCCCCAACGACTCGAGCGCCTTGGCGGCGACACCTTCACCCTCGTGGATCAGACCCAGGAGGATGTGCTCGGTGCCGATGTAGTTGTGGTTGAGCATCCTTGCCTCTTCTTGGGCAAGAACAACCACCCGCCTCGCGCGGTCGGTGAACCTTTCGAACATTCGCACTCCCTGACTGCTGCGTCGGCGGTCCTCGGCTCCACCGATCTACCCTGGTGAGCGCGGCACCGTGGCTCCACTGTAGTGGGCGGTCCCGAGGCCTGTGGCTCCCATCAGCGGCAAGCCGCCTCCGTCGAGCGATGACATCAGCATCAACGCAGGTCGGGAGCAACGGATTCCACAGATCGGGCGATGTCCGCTGAACGCGAACAACCGACCGTTGAGCGATACTCCTGTGACCGGGGCCACCAGGGAGGCGCGAGAAGCACGATCTTGGGTAAGGTTAGGCAAGCCTCACGCATGAGATTGGACTTGCGCGTTGACCGTACCTGCGAGGGTCTCACAGCAGAACCCGCGTGCGCTCACGCCACTGGCCGAATCCATCGCCCGCCTGCAGACCGGCACCGAGATCGTCTTCGGCACGCCCTCTGAAGACTGGACGATCTGTTCGGACCTGCTGGCCGAGCCCACGCGCTTCGACCTGTGGCGCAAGGACCTCGCCGAGTGGATGGTCGAGCAGTACGGCGAGTCCGACGACAGGGCCACCGCCGGCTACGTCATGGGCTGGTACCTGCACATGCCCGGCTACCTGGCCGGTCTCCTGTTCCACACGGCCCGCCGAGTCCCGACCCTCAGGCCGTCGGACATGGCGTTCCGCCTGAACACCACAGGCCGCCCGCACCCGAACGGCACCGCCGTGATGTGCGACGAGTTCGCCTGCCTCCCGGACGACCCGGCCTCGAACCACCCGGCGGCCACCGTCGTGGCCGACGAGGCGGCCCTGGCCGCGCTCCTCCGAGCCCGCTACGCCGCACACGCGGCCCAGTTCGTCGCGTCCTTCGGCCAGGTGGTCCGCTTCGGCCGCCGCCAGCTCTGGGCAGCGGCGACGGACATGCTCGAGTACGGCCCGTGGGCGGCAGGCCGCCTGTTCGGCGACGAGAACGCGGGCGTGACGGACGCGGCGATGATCCTGCCCGAGAAGCTCGAACCGTTCGTGGCGGCCTCGTCCCTGCACTTCACCGCCGAGGGCTGGAAGCGCAAGCGCAACAGCTGCTGCTTCCACTACGTGCTGCCGAACGCCGAGCCGTGCACGGCGTGCCCGCGCACCTGCAACTGACCAGCCGGATCGAACGCGAAGCCGAAGGCGAGCCCCCTCAGCACGCGATGCCGAAGGCGAGCCGTCCCGAGCAAGCGATGCCGAAGGCGAGCCGTCCTTCTTCACGCGATGCCGAAGGCGAGCCGTCTTGAGCAGACGCTATGGGCGGTGGGGTCCCATCACGAGTCGCGCCATAGCTCTTGCTGCATGCAAAGAGGGGTGTCAACTCGACACGCTTTTCGTCGAGTTGACACCCCTCTTTGCATGTGGCCCGCTCTTGGCGCGGCTCGTGATGGGACCCCACCGCCGACGCCACCATTCAAATCAACAGGCAGCCGCTCTAAGCAACAGGCGTGCCATCTACCTGCTCA
>NZ_JBSGUQ010000036.1:0-29536 GCF_053608005.1 Lentzea sp. NPDC055074 | reverse complement strand
TGCTCACACCGCGACTGTTGGCGGCGTTCTGGATCCTCCTCATCTCGGACGGCGAAATCCCTTCCAACGAAGCACCGTTCGCCAGCACCGGGTCAGGCGAGGGACTCGGCGGGCAAGGTCGTCTTCGCCTCGCCCACGCCGGTGATGTGGGACTCCGGTCACCTTGGCGAGCTTGGGGTTCCTGGCGGCCTCGCGGTTCTTCACCACCAGGAGCTGGGAGAAGCCCTGCGACGAGGCGGTGAGCTTCAGGTCGACGCCCGGTAGCACCTCGCGGTAGGTGGCGTCCGCGCCGGACAGCACCGGCGCGGGCAACGGCCCGAACGGCCAGGTGATCGAGACCTCGCGGTCGCCGTCACGCAGCTTCGCGGCAGGTCCGGTGCCACCGGCGGAGAACTCGATCGGCAGCACGGCCGCCGCCGGCGTCACCGTCTTGCCGTTGGCGCGCAAGGTCGTGTCGACGCGGGACCAGGAGCCGTCGGCCTGACGCGCGAACCGCGGCTCGGCCGACTGCTCCTCCGTGTAGCCGCCCTGAGGTTTCGCGAACGTCTGCGCGTTCTCCGACCGCAGGGAAAGGATCTCGACCCGCTGCCCGCAGCGCTGTGCCATGTCGGTGGCGGCCTGCGGAGTCTGTTGTACGTCAACGCAGTCGGGTACCGCTGTCGCGGCCGGGACGTGCAGACCCGGCAGCACCATCGCCGCTGTGATCAGGAATGTGCGCAGACCGAATCCGCGCGCTCTCGAAGCGCCAGACACTGTGTTGCCCCCAGGCGTCCGCGCGTGCCCCCGACAACCCGCGATGTGTTCAAGCTCGGCGGAAGCATGCATGCCGGATCAAAAAAATGGCAAGAGGCGCCGCCAGGTGGCCGGGCCCACGCGACGCGCGATCTTCGATGCGTCCCGCGCGACGGGCTTCGGTTCGCCAGGTCGTCCGCGGCGCTGCGGCAGGTCCTCGAGGATCTCAGCCAGGCGAGGGTGACGCTCGGGCACCGCTCGTGGGAAACAGCTGCCGACCATCGTCGGTGCGGGCACATCTCAACGCACAGCAGGTACCCCCACTGACCGAACGTGCGACTCGTAGCTCCAGCAGGTGTTCTTCGCGAGCCCCTTCCACGGCGTGGGGTCCAAGCACTTGCGCTGCTCGCTGCACTTCGTTGTGACACAACACAAGTACGCCGAACGCAGTCAGTCGGGCAAGTTCCGCGCAGGGGCAGCACCCAGGCGGAGTTCCTGGCACTGACAATGGGGGCGAAGCAGCAGATCAGGCCAGGGAAGCCAACTGTGTCAGCACTTCCTCACGTTGTGCGCCCGCCTCGTCGTGGTCTCCGTACGCGTCGAGCGCGTACCTCAGTGCTCGTTCGGCTCGATCGCGGTCGCCCGCTTTGGCCCAGCACCGGCCTTCCGCGTACGCCACGCGTCCGGCCAGCGAGGTCGAGCCGATCCGCTCGTACTGGTCGCGGCACCGTCCGTACGCGACGGCGGCGTCAGGCCAGCGCTCGAGTCGCTGGAGCACCTGGGCGAGGCCTTCGGACACGAAGATGAGCGCGCGGCGCTGAAACGCGGTCGGGTCGCCGTGCACGTGCCGTTCCGCGTCCTCCCGCAACGTGTTCTGCACCTCCAGCGCCTCCTCCACCCTGTCCAGCGCGAGCAGGGCCTGGCCGTGCAGGTGGCGCACCGGGAGCTGTTCCGACCAGTGGTCGAGGCCCGCGGAGAGCTCGGCGGCGCGTTCGATCATCGACAGCGCGGTGGCCCCGTCGCCGAGGCCCTTGTACAGCCAGCCGCAGTACGACAGGGCCCACATCCGCTCCCGCCGGTCGTCCGCGTCCTCGGCCAGGCGCAGCGCCCGCTCGTGGACCTCCAGCGCCTCCCGCGGCCTGGCCGTGACGCCCAGTGCCCAGCCGAGGAAGTTCAGGAGCTTGGCCTCCGCCACGACGTCGCCGAGTTCGCGGGCCGCGCAGGCGCCTGAGCGGAAGAGGCTTTCCCAGGGCAGGCGGTTCCACGTGTCGTCGGAGTACCAGTGCATCGCCGCGGTCGTGCGCACCACGTCACCGTGCATGCCCTCCTGAGCGGCGAGGCGCAGCGCCGCGATCCAGTTGGACTCCTCCTCGTCGAGCCACGTCCGCGCGTCCTCGACCGAACCGAACGCGCTGTCCGCCGGCTGCTCGGGGAAGAACATCGCCGCCGCTTCCGCCGCCCTGCCGAGCAGATGCTCCAGCACCGCGCCGGTGACGTGCTCGCGCTCCCCCGGCGCGCTCTCGGCCTCCCACCGCTGCCCGGCGAAGAGCCTCAGCAGGTCGTGGAAACGGAACCGGCCCTCGGCGGGAGCGTCCTGCAGCACGCTGGCCTCGATCAGCTCGTCGACGGCGCGGAACGCCTCTGTCTCCCCGAGGTCGGCGGCCACCCGCACGAGCTCGATGCCGAAGTCCGCACCGGGCAGGGCGGCGAGCCGGCAGAACGCGGTGCGCGCGGGCGGTGTGAGCGCCCGGTAGGACAGGTCGAACGCCGACCGGACCTGGAGGTCACCGGCGCTGAGCGCGCTGAGCCTCGTCCGCTCGTCGCGCAGCCCGTCGACGAGGCGCGCGACCGTCCAGTCAGGACGCGTGGCCAGGAGGTCGCCCGCGATCCGCAGTGCCAGCGGCAGGTTTCCGCACAGCTCGCCGAGTTCGCGGGCCGCCTCCGGCTCCGCGGCGATCCGCTCGTCGTCCGTGATCGCGGCGAGGAGGTCGCGCGCCTCCGCGTCCCGCAGAGGATCCAGGGGCAGCCAGCGCACACTCGCCAGCCCGGCCAGCGTGCGCCGGCAGGTGACGAGCGTGCGGCTCCCCGAGCCGAGACCGAGGAACGGCCGCACCTGCGACTCGGCGGAGGCGTTGTCCAGCACGACGAGCGCACGCTTCGCGGAGAGCACCGTGCGGTACCGGACGGCCTGGTCCTCCGCCGCCACCGGGATCTCCGCCGCGGGCACGCCGAGCGCCCTCAGCAGGCGGTCGAACACCGCGGTGACCTCCAGCGGCCGTTCGTCCATGCCGCGCAGGTCGACGGCGAAGCAGCCGTCCGGGAACTCCTCCCGCAACCGCTCCGCCGCGAACGCCACCATGACGGTTTTGCCGACCCCCGCGGGTCCGACGACCGCGACGTCGTGCCCGTCGGCCAGCAGGGCGCGCAGCAGCTCGAACTCGGCACCGCGGCCCGCCACGTCCCGCGGTGCCGGTGCCAGCGTCGCCAGCGGCTCGCCCGGCCTGCGGCGTCCTTCCTCCGCGGTACCGAGGAACGTGTCCCGTTCGGCGCCCGTCAGGCCGAACACGTCGGCGAGCGCCTCCGCCGAACGCCGTTGCGCCGCGCGGGCCCTGCCCCGTTCGAGCTCTCGCAACGCCCGCGCGCTCACCCCCGACGCGCGGGCCAGCTGTTCCTGGGTGAGACCGGCGGAGTGCCGGTGGCGGAGCAACAGTCCGGCGAAGGGCGGCAGTTCGTCAGAACCGGGTTCCATGTGGACAAGACGCCCACGCCGGACGGAGGCCGGTCAAGCAGAGGAAGCCGATCAGGCAGGGAGATCGGGGCGAACGTGCACAACGCCGGGCTCAGCGCGCGAGCAACGCCAGTTCGGCCTCGGCGGCCTCCCGCTCCGCCGTGTAGAGCGGCCCCTCGAAGCGGCACAGCGCGTACCGCAGGCACTGCCGCGCCTCGTCGTGGCACCCGGCCTGGCGCCACGCCTTGGCCTCGCTCAGCGCGAGTCCCGCCGAGTCGCGGTAACCGGCCCTCTGCTCGTCGTCCAGTGCCAGGCGTGCGGCCCGGTAGCCCTCGGCGGCCTCGTGCCAGCGCGACAACGCGGCGAAGCAGTCGGCCGCGATCGCGTAGGCCATCGTCTTCGCCTTGGTCTCCATGTCGTGGTTCGACTCGCCGCGCCTGCGGTCGATCTCGGCGAGCATCGTCTGGTGCAGGGCCAGCGCGTCGTCGAGGCGGCCCACCGCGAGCAGCGCGTGGCCGTACGCGATCGCCATCCAGATGCCCAGGTCGAAGAAGTCGTGCTCAGGTGACATCTCGTACGCCCTGCGCAGGTGGGCCATGCCCTCCTCGACGCGGCCCCGCCGCAGCATCGTCAGTCCGAGACCGCAGCACGCGATCATGAGCCCGCGGCGGTCGCCGATCTCCTCGGCTATGCCCATCGCGGTCTCGCTCAGCACCTGGGCCTGGTCGTCCGTGCCGACGAGGCTGCGCAACCAGGCGAGCAGGTTGAGCACGTCGACCTCCTCCACCTGCGACCCGAGCTCACGAGCGGCGCGCAACCCCGCTTCGCCCACGGCGATCCAGTCGTGCTTGAGCTCCCGGCTCTGGGCGTACCTGTGCATGCTCACGGCGAAGTCGAGGACCTGGCGATGCCGGCCGAGCTCAGCGGCGGCCTGGTGCACGTGCTCCCACGTCGTCTCCTCCTGGGTGAGCCACTCCTCTGCTTCCTCCAGCGAGGCGAACGGGCTGTCCGGCGGCACCTCCCGCACGTGGGCGAAGAAGAGCTTCCCCGCGGTGGCGCCACGGGCGAGCACGAACTCGTGCAGCCCGTCGCGCAGGCTCGTGCGCGTCCGCGGTGGTTCGTCGGCCTCGAGTCTTTCCAGCGCGAAAAGGCGAATCAGGTCGTGGAACTGCAACCGGTTCGACAGGGGTACGACACTCAGCAAGGACGCTTCGACGAGTTCGTCCAGCACCGGCACCGCTTCGTCGAGCGAGGTGCCGATCGCGACCGAGGCCAGTTCGTCGTCGAAACTCACACCGGGAATGAGGGCCAGGCGCCGGAACGCGGACTGGGCAGGCGGGGAAAGCTGCCTCAGCGACACCTCGAAAACAGATCTGATCCGCAGATCTCCCGCGGCGAGCGAGTCGAGCCGCAGGTTTTCGTCACGCAACCGGCGCACCAGCTGGGACACCGCCTGCTGCCCGTCCGCGAGCCGGTTCCCCGCGATCTTCACGGCGAGCGGGAGGTTGCCGCACAGCTCGACCAGCTCCCTGGACGCCTCCGGTTCCTCCCGCACCGCGTCGTCACCCGCGACGGACGCGACCAGGTCGACGGCGCCCGTCTCGGACAGCACGTCGAGCACCAGCCAGCGCGCGAACTCGAGTCCCGCCAGCGACCTGCGGCAGGTCACGACGGTCGCGCTGCCCGGCCCCGCGCAGAGCAACGGCCGGACGTGCGCCTCGTTCGCGGCGTTGTCGAGCACGACCAGCACACGCCGCTCGCGCACCAACGTCCGGAAGAGCACGCTGCGGTCGTCCGCGTCGGCCGGGATCCGGGCGGCGGGCACGCCCAGCGCCGTCAGCAGGCGGTCCAGGGCGGCACCAGCGCTCACCGGCCGTTCGTCGACTCCCCGCAGATCGATCGTCAGGCAGCCGTCGGGAAACCGGTCACCGAACCGCTGGACGGCGGCCATCGCGAGCGAGGTCTTGCCCACCCCGGGAGGACCGTGGACCACGACCACCCCGCCGGACAGGACCTCCTTCTCGAGGACCGCCATCTCGGCCTCGCGGCCCACCAGGCCCCGTGAGCCGGGGAGCTCGTGCGGTGCGGGAGCCGGCTCCGCCCGCCCCGACCGCCGCCTGCCCTGTTCCGCCTTGCTCAGGAAGTCCGCGCGCTCGGCACCGGTCAGCCCGAAGGCGTCGGCGAGCAGTTCCGCCGACCGTTCCTGGGCCGCGGAGGCCCGCCCTCGTTCCAGGTCCCGCAGCGCGCGGACGCTCACCCCCGACAGCTTCGCCAACGCCTCTTGCGTCAGCCCCGCCTCGGTCCGGTGGTGCAGCACGCTGACGCCGAAAGGGGAACGAGGAGCCGACCCGGGCATCGTCACGACCTCCGCTGCGATCCGATTCACCGTGGCGCGGGAATGGTACTCATTCTTCATGTCGTTCTCCGGTGTCCGTCACTTCCGCGTTTTCGACATTCGACGCACGTCATCCGGCAGGGCGGGAAATCGCGGGCCGGTGAGCGGAAACCGGCCGGGTGGGCGTGGCTCGCTTCCTTGCCCCGGTGGCGACCACTTCAATGTCCGGGCATGACCGGCTCCACGAACCCCGGCGACGGCGGCGCCTTCGGCGAGTACCTGCTGCGCACCCGCCGGGCCCTGGGCATGTCCCAGGCCGAGCTGGCGCGCACCTCGGGGATGAGCGAGCGTGCGCTGAGGGACCTGGAACGCGGCCGCGCGGCGGCGCCTCAGGAGCGGTCGGCCGAACTGCTGGCGGCCGCCCTCGCGCTGACCGGGAGCAGGCGGGAGTCCTTCCTGCTGCTCGCGAGGGAGTGCCGGCGCAGGTCGGTGCGCAGGATCGTGCTGCACGGTCTGCCCGCGGTGGGGGAACCGGTGGGCCGCGAGGCCGAGCTGCGCCGGGTGTCCGACGGGGTGGAACCGGGCGGCGTGCTGGTCGTCACCGGCCCTCCCGGCATCGGCAAGACGTCGGTCGCGGTGGCCGCCGCACAAAGGATCGCGGCCCGTTTCCCCGACGGGCACCTGGCCCTCGACCTGCGCGGGGTCGACGACTGCCCGATGAGCAGCCACACCGCGCTCGAGTGGATGCTGAACGCCGTCGGGGTGCCCGCGGACCGCGTCCCGCCCGACCTCGACGACCGCAGCACGCTCCTGAGCACCCTGCTGCGCGACCTCAGGGTGCTGGTGGTGCTGGACAACGCGCTGAACGAGGCGCAGATCCGGCCTCTGCTGAGCAGGGGCAGGCGCAGCTCGACGATCGTGACGTGCCGCAGCGCACTCGCGGGCCTGGAGTCGGCCACGTGGCTGACGCTGGACGTGCTGCCGTCGCCGGACGCCGTCGAACTGATCCGCGCCGTCGTCGGCGAGCAGGCCGTGCGTGAGGAACCCGAGGCGGTCGACGAGCTCGTCGCGTTGTGCGGCAACCTCCCGCTGGCCCTGCGCATCGTCTGCAACCTCCTGGCCACGCGGAGGCGGTGGTCGATCGCCACCGCCGTGGCGCGGCTGCGCGACGAACGGTCCCGCCTCGACTCCCTGTCCGCGGGCGACCTGCAGCTCAGGTCGGTCTTCGAGGTCTCGTACCGGCGGCTCGAACCACCGGCGCGCGCCGTGTTCCGCCGCCTCGCGCTCCTGCCCGCGAGCAGCTTCGACGAGGCGCTCGCGGCTGTGGCGGCCGACATGTCCCCCGACCGCGTCAGCGTTTGCCTGGACGAGCTCGTCGAGGCCTCGTTGCTCGTCACCGGCGCCGACCCGGTCCACTTCCGGTTCCACGACCTCGTCCGCCTGTTCGCGGCCGACCGCCTCGCCTCGGACGAAGCGCCGGACGTCCGCGAACGGCTCCGCTACCGGGTGCTCGCTCGGCTGAGACCCTAGGCGCTGTCCTGCAAGTTCGTTCGGTGACAGGCGCGGGCGAGAGACCCGGAGGCGGTGCCGCCGCCACGCCCTCATACCGGACGTATCCGGGCGTTGCGGCGGTGCCGCCTCCGGAGCCCTCGGCCGCCACTGCCGCCCAACGAGACTTGCAGGACAGCGCCTAGGCGCGGCTCATCGTGAGCAGACAGGGCGTGTCCAGGCCGTGGTCGATGGCCGCGTCCTGGACGAACGCCGCGAGAAAGCCGACGCCGTCGGCACCCCACTCCGCGAGTGTTCCCTCCCAGCTGATCCGGTGCTGAGGAGGCCCGTTCCAGAACTCGTCGTAGAAGAGCGGCGGCAGCGGTCGCGCCGGGGCCACCTCCCTGCCCTCGAACGCCTCCTGCTCCAGCAGGCGCAGACCGTGCACCGCCGGGGACCGGCCGCCGTCCAGCGTCACCAGGACGCGCGTCCTCGCGTGCGGCGCGCTGTCCACGAACCAGGGTGCGGTGCCCCACAACGGTTCCCGGGCCTTCATCGTGGTGGGCAGCAACACCTGCACGGTGTGCAGCGACACCTCCCCGAAGCGGTCCAGGACGTCACCGGCGCACCGCAGGAAGGGATGAGCCGCCCCGCCCCGCAACGCGGTCACCTGGAACCACGCGAGCAGGTCCTGCGACCCGCCGGGGTGAACGGTGCCGGCGTCGTTCATGCCCCAGGCCGTGTCGAGCCAGCCGAGCGCGCGGGAACGCTCGTAGAACACCTGGTACACGTCGCGATCGGACTCGGGGTCGAGCCAGGGGTGCGGTTCCAGGGTGCCGTGGAACGAAGCGAACAACGTGCTCATGGGCCAACCGTACGTGCGGACGCGCGCTCTGCTCCGAAGAAGAACCTGCAGACAAGCGGCAGGAACTCCCCTGCCCCGCAGCGCGAAGGGCCGGTCCGGCACCACACAGGTCGTGAGCACTTCCGCATTCGGCGACGTCCTCCAGTTCCACCGGTCGCGCGTCGCGCTGACGCAGGAGGAACTGGCGGACCGCACGGGCCTGAGCCAGCGGGCCATCAGCGACGTGGAACGTGGACGCACCCGCACCCCCCAGCTCAAGACGGTCGCGCTCCTCGTCACCGGGCTCGGGCTGGAGGGTGAGGAGGCTGCCCGGTTCGCCGCGCTCGCGCGGGCCGCCAGGCGCCACGACGACCCGGAGCTCCCCGCGTCCGTCTCGTCCGCGGTCACGGCGTGCGCGGTACCGCCCGTGCTCGTGACGCTCACCGGCAGGGAGCGCGAGCAGCGCGTGCTGGACGGGTTCGCCCGCCACGCCGGATCGTCGTCCCAGCGGGAGGTCGCGGTGATCCACGGCCCGCCGGGTGTGGGCAAGACCGCGCTCGTCGTCGACACCGGGCACCGGGTCGGTGCGCGGTTCGCGGACGGATGCGCCTTCGTCGACCTGCGGGGAGCGCACGACGAACCGGTTCCGCCGGATCGCGCGGCGCACCGGTTGTTGCGGTCGTTCGGAGTGGACGAACAGCGGATCCCGGCCGGCGGGGACGACACGCTGGCGGCGTACCGGTCGGCGGCACGCGACCGTACCGCGCTGGTGGTGCTGGACGACGCCGCCGACGAGGCACAGGTGCGGCCGCTGCTCGCCGCCGGTCCCGGCACGCTCGTCGTGGTCACCGCGCGCCACGCCCTCACCGGACTGGACGCGGCACACCGGCTCGCACTCGGCCTGTTGTCACCGGACCGTTCCGCGGACCTGCTGCGAGTCGTGGCGGGGGCGTCGCGGCTGGAGGCCGAACCCGGCGCGGCCTCGCGGGTCGCGGCGTCGTGCGGTGGCCTGCCGCTCGCGGTGGTGATCGCGGGCAACCGGCTCGCCAGCAGACCACAGTGGACGGTGGAGCACCTCGCCGCCCAGCTGGAGGACGAGAGACGCCGGCTGTCCGTGCTGCGAGCGGGGGACCTCCGGGTGCGGACGGTGTTCGAGACCTCCTACCACCGGCTGGGTCCCGGTGCCGCGCGGTTGTTCCGCAGACTCGCGCTCGTGCCGGGACGGGACGTCTGCGCCGCCGTGGCCGAGCGGCTCGCCGGCACCGGCGAGGAGGCTCTGGAGGAACTGGTGTGCGCGGGTCTGCTCGGCGTCGGCGGAACTCCCGGCAGGTATTTGCTGCACGACCTGCCGCGGGTGTTCGCGGCCGAGCGGCTGGAGATCGACGAGGACGCCGCCGGCGTGCGGGCCGCGGCCGGGCTCGCCGGTCAGAGCCTGATGTGCACAACATCCGGCACCATCGGCTCTGAACACGCGTGCTGACGTCCGCCCGAATCGCCCGGCCTGTCTACTGGGTGCCCGGAAACCCTTTCCGCGCAAGGTTCGGAGGAGAATTTCATGATCGGCTGGGACCGGTGCGGAGAGTCCCGTCTCGTCGCGGTGCTGAGCAGAGGCGAGACAGCCGTGCTGCGCAGCTACGTGAACGGACTGTCCGCTCTGATCGAACACCGGGCCAGGTCGTACACGCGGGTGACCACCCCGCGGTCGGAGGTGGGACTGCCCGTCGGCTGCGCGCCGGATCCCAGGATCACCGCCGTGCTGAGGTCCGAGATCGGCGACGAACCGGACTGGGTGCTCGCGGTCTCCGAGGAACGCTGCCTGACCGAGGTGACCCGGCAGCTGCGCGTCGTGGACACCACCCTGCCCGCCGAGGGCGGGGTGGTCGAGCTGGCCTCCCGGGAGGAAGCCGACGCCTGGGCCGTGTGCATCCGGCTCGTCGTCACCGCGATCACGGACGCGGCCGACGACAACGACGAGGTGCGGGGGAAACCATGCGCTCCCACCGTCTCCTGGCTGACCGAGCTGCGCGCCGGGCTCGTCACCGCACCGGTCCGCGCGGGCGGGTCCTGACCGTCGAGCCGGCGGGGAGGACCGACCGGCCCCGATTTGACTTCGGGCGGCCCCACTGGTGAGTTCCGACCGTGACCGCCGCCGATGCGCCCGATCCGCTCCCCTCGTTCGGCCAGAGCCTGCTGCGGTACCGCACCGGCGCCGGGATGTCCCAGGCGAAGCTGGCCGACGCCTCCGGTGTGAGCGTGCGCGCTCTGCGCGAGCTGGAACACGGCCGTGCCTCCGCCGCCCAGGAGCGGTCCGCCGAGCTGCTGGCGAACGGCCTCGGTCTCACCGGTGACGAGCGGGAGTCGTTCCTGCTGCTCGCGAAGGAGGGCAGGCGCAGGTCGGCGCGCGCGGTAGGCAGGACCCTGCTCTACGCCCTGCCGGCCGTACCGGCGCTGGTCGGGCGGGAGAGCGAGCTCGGCCTGCTCGAGCGGGAGGCGGAGACCGGTGGCGTGGTCGTCGTCGCCGGTCCGCCCGGCGTCGGCAAGACGTCACTCGCGGTGGCGTCCGCCGCGAGGCTCACCGCCCGGTTCCCCGACGGCTGCCTGGCGCTCGACCTGCGCGGGGTCGACCAGCAACCGGTCACGGCCGCCACCGCGCTGGAACGGATGCTGACCGCGCTCGGCGTGTCGGGAGAACGCCTGCCCGCCACCACGGACGAGCGGGCGTCGTTGTTCGCGACCTTGCTGCGGGACAGGCGAATGCTCGTGGTGCTGGACAACGCCGCGGACGAGGAGCAGGTCCGGCCCCTGCTCGGCGCGGCGGAGCACGGCCTGACAGTGGTGACCTGCCGTCGCGCCCTGGCCGGGCTCGACGGGGCGCGCAGGCTCACGCTCGACGTCCTGCCGGAGGCGGAGGCGGTGGCGCTGCTCGAGTCGATCGCCGGCGTGGACGTCGTGCGCGCGGACCCCTCGGCAGCCAGGGAGATCGTCGCACTGTGCGGGAACCTGCCGCTCGCGGTCAGGATCGCCGGCAACCGGCTCGCCACCAGGCGGACGTGGTCGCTCACCTACCTGGTGCGGCAGCTGCGGGACGAGCGGGTGCGGCTCACCTCGTTGTCCGCGGGCGATCTGCACCTGCGTTCGGCCTTCGAGGTGTCGCTGCGGAGGCTGACCCCGCTCGCGCAGCAGGTGTTCCGGCGGCTCGCGCTGATCGCCGGCTCCCACTTCGGCCACGACGTCGCCGCGGTCGCCGCCGCCCTGCCCGTGCAGGAGGTCGACGCGCCTCTGCGGGAGCTGGTCGAGACCTCCTTGCTGGCCGTGACGTCCGGATCGCGGCGCTACCAGTTCCACGACCTGATCCGCCTCTTCGCGACCGAGTGCCTCGCCGGGGACCCCGAGGCCGTGGTGCTGCGCCGTTCTCTGCACGTCCACCTGCTCGCGACGGCCGCCGAGGCAGCCCGGTTGCTCGACCCCGAGGTGTACGAGGCTCCCGCCGGGTCGCCGTTCGCCTCCCAGGCGGACGCGACGACGTGGCTGGAGCAGGAGGCCACGAACTGGTTGTCGTCCCAGCGCGAGGCCGCGGCGCTCGGCCTGCACGAGGAGGTGCTCGCCTTCGCCTGGGCGATGCACTGGTACGCGATCGGCCGCGAGGCCAAGTACCCGTGGGACGAGGTGTTCGGTCTCGGGGTGGCGGCGGCGAGGGCGCTCGGTGACCGCGAGAAGGAGGCCGACCTGCTCACCCGGCTGGGCTCGGCACAGCTGTGGGGCCGCACGGACGTCCCCGGTTCGGTCCACACGCTGCAGGAAGCGCTCGCGCTGGCCGACGAGATCGGCCACCACCGCGGTGCCACGATCGTCGGCTCCAGCGTCTCGATGGGTTTCGCGATGGTGGGCCGTCCGCAGGAGGGACTGCCGCACGCGCGCCGCGCCGTCGAGATGGGTGCGGTGTACGGGTTCTACGGCGTGCGGTTCTGGGTGTCGCTGTCGCTGGGCGCGGTGCTGGAGCTGCTGGGCGAGTTCGACGAGGCGCTCGTCGTGCACCAGCGGTTGCTCACCGAGTCGGAGACCACCTCGGAGAGGACCAACGACGAGACCGCGCGCCGGGTGCGGATGCTGGCGCTCGTGCACGTCGGCACGTGCCTGTCGGGGCTGCGGCGCTGGGAGGAGGCCGCGCGGCTGCTGCACGAGGCGCGGATGCTCACGATCTCCAAGCAGGCCGGGTACGGCGGCGAGGCGGAACTGGCTCTGCACGAGGGGATCGCGCGCCGGCACGCGGGCGAGTTCGAGCACGCGCGGGCGTGCCTGCTGTTCGCCCGCGACGTGCTGGACGGCCCGCAGTGGCGGTCCGGCCGGGAGCTCGCGGAGGCCGAGCTCGCCCTGCTGCCGGACTGAACGCCCGCGCTGACGACCGTCGGGAGCCGTCAGCGCGGGCCTCATCGCGTCAGAGCGCCGGGGTCATCGCCGACGACCGCTGCGGCGTGCCCCAGGTGACGACGATGCCGCCGATGCTCGGCCGCAGGTGGCCGGTGGTCACCAGCCACTTCGCGTGGTGGACGTGGCCGAAGACGTGGATGTTCTCGACCCTGGTGCTGGTGCCGACGCGGATCTTGCCGCAGGAGCCGCTCGGGATGATGACCGTGCCGGAGCCGCTCTGATCCGGGAAAGCGACCGAGGTCGCGTAGGTGCCCTTCGAGCAGATCTCCAGGATGCCGGCGGCGGCCGAGGCGGGCGCGGCGGCGAGCACCCCACCGCCCAGTGCGACGACGGCGGTGAGCGCGGCCGTCACGCCGGCCCGCTTCAGGACGTTGGTCGGAAGCTTCATGGACTGTGGTCCGTTCTCGGTCTGCGGTGCGTTCGACTGACCTCTCGGACGCTAGCGAGATGATCACTGGAGTCGTTGCGCGGCAAGGCCTTCCGACACGAACGATCCACCCGTGCTTCCCGTTCCCCCGCACGGGTGGGCCGACCTGCCGGGGTGAACGGGCAACACCCGTTGCCGCGCGGCCGATCCACCGAGATGCTCACCCCGACATCGCTGCGGGACAAGGAGAAAGCATGATCCGCAAGTTCGCGACGGTGGCGGCGCTCGTCGCCGCCACGTGCACGCTCGCAACGCCGGTGGCGCTCGCGAGCGGCCCCGGCCAGGGCAGTGGGCCGGGCACGACCCAGCCGGTGCAGTCGAACCCGCCCCGCGTGGTCACGCCGTACTACTACGCCTGGTACCCGACCTCGGCCTCGGCCGACTCGCTGGGCAAGGCGATGAAGGCCCAGGGCAGGTGGAAGCAGTACGCGATCCAGACCGTCCGAAGTGGATCGAACGTCTACTTCTACCTCTGGTTCGGGCTCTGATCGTCGGTACGACGAGGCGCTGCCGGTCTTCGGACCGGCAGCGCTTTTGTTTTGTGGGGGCGGGGTTGCCGGGAAACGACCGGCAACGCCCTCGGGTCGCGGCGTCGGAGTTCGACGGGAAAGCGACCGGCAGCGCCTTCGGTGGGGCTCGGCGGTGGCGTGGCGACCTCACCACCGCCGGATGCCGCTCACCCCACCGCCGCCAGACCGCCGTCGCGTGACGACACGGCCGCGAGCGCCACCGCGTGCAGGTCGGCTGCCGCGAGCGTGCGGGAGGCCGCGGTGGTCGCCAGGCGCTGAGCCAGGCGGTGCGCGTCCCATGCCGTGCGGTCACCGTTGCCCGACAACAACCCCCGCACCGCCTCGGCCACGTCCTGCGGCACCTCGTGGCCGCAGCGGGCCAGCCGGCGCACCACCAGCGCCGTCAGGTCGTCCACGTCGTAGTCGGTGAAGTCCCAGCGCTGGGCGAAGCAGTCGTCGAACGCGGGTGAGAGTTCGCGCAGGGCCCTCGGTTCGCCGGAGAGCACCACCACGGGGCCGGTGCCGCGGCGCACGGCTTCGGCCAGGGCGTCCGCGAGTTCGGCACGCAGTTCGGCCGAGTCGGTCGTCCACTGACCGTCGGCTTCCAGCAGCAGCACGCCGCCGTCCGCGTCCTCGAACGCCGTGGCCACCAGGCTGACCGCCTGGCCGGGCCAGCGCGGGCACAGGTCGCGGCCGATCGAGAGGCGGGTGACGTGCCCGGTGGGCACCAGGTCCAGCTCGGCGAGGCTCTGGGCGTAGAGGGCGGCGATCGCGCGGCGGCCCGTGCCCCGCCTGCCGGACAGCACCACGTTGGCCTGCCTGCCCAGTCCCTTGTTCCGCGCGCGCAGGCCGCAGAGGCCCACCAGGGTGCGGCCCGCCGCCTCGCGCACGTCGTCCAGGCCCTGCAACGCGGAGAAGCGGCGCCAGCCGGTCGTCGCCTGCACGGCGGCGACCGGGTCGGTGTTCGCGTCGGGTCGCGCGGAGGGCGGGGCCGGTTCGCCGAGGGAGGTCAGTTCGGCGGCGAGGTCCTCCGCCGTGAGCCGGTTCAGCTCGGTGTCCTTCTCGGGCGGGCGCAGCGCGAGGCGGGAGGCCTGGGTGCTCACCATCGCCTCGAACAGCTTGCGTGCCACGCGGCCGTTGCCGAACGTACCGTTCTTCGGCACGCGGTCGAAGTAGTCGGTCAGCGCGGCGACCGCGTCGTCGGTCAGCTCGTAGTAGTGCTTGCGGCACAGGTTCGTCGTGATCGTGACGAGCTCGTCGACGCTGTAGTTCGGGAACTCGACGGACTTCGAGAACCTCGACGCCATACCGGGGTTGGAGGCGAGGAACTGCTCCATCAGCTCGGAGTAGCCCGCGACGATCACCACGATCTCGTCGCGGTGGTCCTCCATCATCTTCATCAGCGTGTCGATGGCCTCCTGCCCGAAGTCCGGGCCGCTGCCACCCGACTGGCTCGACAACGTGTAGGCCTCGTCGATGAACAGCACGCCGCCCATCGCCCTGGTGACGACCTCGGCCGTCTTGATGGCCGTGGAACCGATGTACTGGCCCACCAGGTCCGCCCGTGCCACCTCGACCATGTGCCCGCGGGCGAGGATGCCGAGCTCCGCGAGCACCGCGCCGTAGAGCCGCGCGACCGTGGTCTTGCCCGTGCCGGGAGGGCCAGCGAACACCAGGTGCCGCGACATCGGCGGCATCGGCAGGCCCATCGCCTGGCGCCGCTGCGTCATCTTGATCAGGTTGATGAGGCCGAGGACCTCGTGCTTCACGCCGTCGAGGCCGATCAGCTCGTCCAGGTCCGCGAGCGGCCCCTCGAGCCGGGTGCCCATCGCGCCGCCCAGCGACTGCGGTTCGTCGTCCTGGTGCGCCACCGGTTCCGGCGCGGGCTGCGCGCGGTCGTCCGAGACGACGCCCGTCACCGCCAGCCGGTCGTGCCGCACGGCCTCGCGCACCGGGCTGCCTCCGCTGCCGGTGACAGTGCACTCGGTGACCACGACGTCCTCCTCGGTGTCGAGCAGGACACCATCACCCGCGCTGCCGGTGACCTCGCAGGACCGCACCTCGCCGCGCGACCCGCTGAGCAGGTGCACGCCGTGCCGCCGCGCCTCGCGCACCCGGCAGCGCAGCACCCGCACCACCGCGCCGCCTCCCGCGCTGATGCCGTCCTCCGCCGCCCCGTCCACCTCGCTGTCCTGAATGGACAGATGGGCGTCGAGCACCCGCACGCCACCGCCGCGCAGCGACGCCGAGGTGAACTCACCCCTGGCCCCGTCCTCCAGGGTGACCAGGAACGCGGCCGTGCCGGAGAGCCGGGCGTCGGAGACCTCACCGCGCGCACCGCCGGACATCCCGAGCGCGACGGCGTCGGCGACCTCGACCACCGCGTCCGCGAGCATCAGGCTGGAGTTTCCGCGCACCAGCACGCCCGGCCCCGACTCCGGCGCCGCGCGCAGCGACCGCAGCCGGACCTCCGCCTCGCCGTCGACGAGCAGCGCGCCGTCGGACGTCCCGGTGATCCGCAGCGAGGCGAACTCCGGGCGGGACCCGCCGTCGACGAGCACCCCCACGGGACTCCCCGAGACCTGGCAGTCGTCGAACCTCGGTGCCGACCCGCCGGTGACGTACACGGCGTTGCGGCCCGCCGAGTCGAACCGGCACGCGCGCAACCGGGGCGCCGCGCCGCCCGCGATGTGCGCGGACTGCACCCCGGCGCCGGTGAACTCCGAGTCGGAGACGACCACCTCGCCCGTGCTGCGCACGTACAGGTCCAGGCTCGCGCTCTGCCGCACGGTGACCTCGCGGATCTCGGCGCTCGCCTCCTGTTCCACCACCAGTGCGGGCTTGGCGATCCCGGTGAGCTCGCAGCTCTCCATCACGACGTGCGCGCGGCCGTTGACGCAGACGCCGTTGCCGCCCGCGTCGCGCACCACGACACGGCGCAGCACGAGCGACCCCTCCTCCGTCACCACGACACCGGTCGAGGACACGCCGGAGACCTCGCAGTTCTCCGCGACGCTCGGCAACGGGGACGTGACCACCACGCCCGCGCCGCCGGTGCTCGTGATCCGGCACCCGCGCAGCACCACGCACCCCTCGCCGCGCGCGAGCACCGCCGCCCAGGCCGCGGTCGACACCCGGCAGTCGTCGAGGGCGACCTCCCCCTGCCGCACGTCGAGCGCGGCGAGGCCGGCGTCGTCGCCGACCAGCACGAGCCCGGACAGCTGGGCGGCGGGCGCGGCGACGACGGCGACGCTGCCGGTGCGCGCGACCACCTCGACCGTGCCGGGGCCGTCCTCCGCGGTGATCGTCACCATCCTGCTGACGACGAGGTTCTCCTCGTAGCGGCCCGACAGCACGCTGATCGTGGCGCCGTCCGCGGCCTCGCGCAGCGCGGCACCGATCGTGGGGTAGGCCCCCGGCCGGTCCGCCGCGACCACCAGCAGCTGACGACTCATCGCTCCTCCTCGGGTGTGCGGACGAGCCCGGGCAGCGTCCCGAACCGGCACGCCGCGGCCTCGGGCACCCGCACGCCCTTCACCGCCCAGGTCTCCAGGCTGCGGCGCAACGTGTTGACGGCGAGCTCGTCGAGCGAGGCCCTGTTGCCGTCGACCCTGCCGCTCTCGTCGATCTCCCCCGCGGCGAGCTCGCGCACCAGCACCAAGCCGCGCCGCCCCGGTGCCGGCTCGACGAGGTCGAGCACCTTGAAGCTCGTCCCCGGCACGAACAGCACCCGCTCGGTGACCGGGTCCTCGTCGGGTTCGAGGAGTTTGGTGCGGCGCGCCGTCATCGACCACAGCAGCACGTCGGCCTCGGTGGCGTCGCGCTGCCCGGCGCACGGCGTGGTCAGCGCGTTCACGAAGCCCCACTCGGTGAAGTAGCGGCGGGACCGGTAGAGCTCCCACTCCCGCGCGGTCGGGGACGCCGAGAACACGGCCGCTCCCCGGTGGGAGGGCAGCCTGCTCAACCCGGAGACGACGCACCGGGCGAACGGCACGTGCGGGCCGACGGCACCGGACCTCAACGGCAGGTCGAGGCCGTCGCCCTGCCGGGACAGGTAGAGGCGGATGGCGGCGGCGTCGGTCAGCACGCCACCGGAGGAGCGTTCCAGCGCGCCCTGGAAGCCGGGCGACTCGGACAGCACGCGCGACACCGAGTTGGCGACGGCCGCGTACTCACGGCTGAGAGCGCGGCGCAGCCAGGCGCGTTCCTCGTCGACACCCCGGTCGGGCACCAGCGCGGCGGCCGCGCTCTCCGGGGTGGGCTGGACGAGGCTCGCGACCGGGCCGGGGGTGCGCGGGGCGACCGGTTCGGGTGGGCTCGGCTCCGACGGCCCCGGAGCCGGACTCGGAGCCGGCTGGACGGCGACGGGCTCGACGACCGGCGCGGCGGGGGCGGCGACGGCGAACGGGTCGCTCGGCGCCAGGGTTTCGGCGAGGCCCACCGGCGCCACGGCCGCCGGCACGTCGGTGGCCGTGGGCAGGCCGGGGCCAGCTCCCGGCAGCTGGATGACGCCGTCGAACTCGACCGGAGCGGACGTGACGGGAGCAGACGTGACAGGAGCGGACGTGGTGGCGGCGGACGCGGTGGCGGCCGGGGTCGGAGCAACCGGGGTCAGGGCAACCGGGGCCGGGGCCGCTGCGAGCGGGATGACGGCGAGCGGCGCTGCCGAGGGCGGCGCGGACACGGCGTTCGGCACCGCGGCCACCGGCCACATCACCAGTGTGTCGTCCAGCGCCGACGCCTCGGGCCGGACCGGAGCCGCCTCCACGATCCCCAGCGCGCGACCGGCCTGAACCCGTTGCCGCAGAAGGGAGTCGGCGCGCACCACCGTGCTCAGCCGCCGGGTCGCCGGGTCCAGCCTGCCGTGCACGTCACCCGCCAGCTCCCGCAGGTGCTCGTCGTCCTCGAACAGCACCACGTGCCTGCTCGCGTCGGGTTCGGCCGACCGGATCGCGGCGGCGTGGCCCACCTCGTGCGGCGGGCGCAGCCACAGGCCCGACTGCACGACCTCCAGGACCGCGTGCGCCGAGTAGCGGTAGACGGCGGGGGCGATCTCGTCGATGCCGGCGAACGGTGAGCTGTAGGCCATCAGCGCCGGGGGCGGCGCGGGTTCGCCCTGCCGTGCCGGGAGGTAGCTCATCTCCTCGGCGAGCGCCCGCCAGCCGAGGCCGCCGTCGGCGCGCACGGTGAAGACGTCGGGCTCGTGGCGGGAGCCGACCGGCATGCCGGTGTACCAGGTGATCTCGGAGCCGAGCGCGTCGGCGACGCTCTGACCGACGGGGCCGGAGGCGGTGACCGGCCCGAAGGCGACCATGCGGATCCTCTCCCGCAACGGTTCGGGCATCCAGCTCCAGAACCGCGCCACGTCGTGCATCGTGACCGGCCGCGCACCGGGACATCCCAGCACGACCACGCACACGCCGGGCTGGCACGGCAGGCTCTCGATCAGGCGTTTGCGGTGCTGCCGCAGGACTTTCTCATCGCCGCGCGGTCGTAGCCACACGCCCGCGGGCAACGGCTCGGCGACGCCGCCCGCGCTGGTCGGCATGATCTCCACCAGCGAGGACACCTCGTCCCACGCGGGACGGGGAAAGCGTTTGCCGTCGAGTTTCGGGAGCTTGCCCGGCTGGAAGCGCCGCCAGCCGGTTCCCCAGCCGGAGTCGACGAACAGGGTGCCGTCCGCGCCGGACAGGACCGCGCCGTCGGGCGCGATCACGGTGCGGCCCAGTCGTTCGGACAGCCACTGGCCCGCGAGCGCCGTGGTCTCTCGTGGCCTGCCGCTGATCACCAGGCGCAGCCCTCGACGTTTGCGCGGCAACAGCTTCGCCGCCGCCTCCCACACCGCCATCGAGCTCTCCATCGGCAGGTCGACGACGACCAGCTCGTGCTCGGGGTCGGCGGCGAGACCCAGCGCCAGGTCACGGATCTCGTTGCGCAGCTCGTGCCGGGGGTGGACGACGAGAGCGTTGCCGATCGTGTGGCCGATCATCTCCCGGTCCCCGCCGCGGTGGTCGTCGCGGCGCCTCGTCAGCAGGGTCATGTCAGCCACGTCCTCTCTCGAACACGCCCACCGCGGACCGGCTCAGCACCGGGCCGCTCGGGATCTGTGCCAGCACGTCCGCCGGCACCGGGCTGGGCGTGACACCGCCCAGTCCGAGTGCCTTCACCGCCTCGTCGTCCGCGAGCCGGAACTTGAAGCCCCTGTCGGTGATCAGGTACCTGTCCGGTGTGGTCCCCGCCCGCGCCGGCGCGGGCACCGAGGCCGCGAGCATCCCGGTGCCGGGCTTGAGGTAGGCACCGAGCCGCGCGCTCATGCCGATCCACGCGTAGTCGCGCTCGGCGGTGACGGGCACGCTGATCACCGTGCCGCCGCGGGGCTCCTGCTTCAGGCAGAACGCCCGCTGCCCCACCGGCATCGACCTCGCCGTGAGCAGGTCGGGGATGCGCGAGGTGAGCGAGGTGTCGGCGGACCGGGGCGCGGTGGCCATCGCCGTCGCGTCGATGTCCACGGCCGCCCTGCCCCTGGCGGCCGTGAGCAACGCCGCCTCGGTGCGCGAGAGGGGCGCGAGCCCGTCGGCACGCAGCACCGCGAAGTTCTCCCGGTCGTCCGCCACCGCCTGGCGGAACACCGTGCCGACCGGCCGCTCGACACCGCCGACCACGACCGGGCGGCCGTCGAGAACCTGCGCCGCGGCCATCTCCGGCCCGTCCGGCAGCGCGTCCAGCCACGCGGGCGGCGCGGTGGGCGGGGTGCCGTTGCCGAGGCCGAGCGCGACGGCGGCGGTGCCCTCCAGGCGGAGCTTCTGCCCCTGCCACACGAGGTACTGCTCCCCCGACGGCAGTCCGACCCACAGGTACTCGCCCTCGGTCAGAGGGGTGGACGGTGCGTCGGGGTTCGCGTTCATGCTCATCAGGCCCGCGCCCTGCACCGCGGGGCCACCGGTGTGCGGCAGGCAGATCAGCCACGGGGTGGTGACGAGAGCGGACGCGGCGGGCACCGGGTCGGGTGCGCCGGCGATGCCGATCGGTGCCCCGCGCTCCAGTCCCTCGAGCGACGCACGGGAGATCATCTCGACCTTCGCGCCCTGCCCGCGCAGCAGCATCGCCGACGCGTGGTTGGCCACCGGGACGAGCAGTCCGTCCTGGTAGACGAACCGCGCGCCGCTCTCCTTCTCCACCAGGATCGCCCCCGGCTTGCGCCACGCCGTGTTGCCACCGGGGTTGATGAGCCCGTAGACCCAGAAGCCGATGCCGATCAGCAACGCCAGCACCACGCCGAACACCAGGCCCATCAACGCCCTGCGCGCGGGTGCCTCGCTGTAGTTGGTGTCCCCCAGCAACAACGCGGCGCTCATCCGGCCGACGAGCGTCTGGTAGGCGTGGACGTGGTCCTTCTTGGTCTGCACCCGTCAGCCCGCCAGTCCGCGCGCCCAGGCGAACAGGCCGAGCACCTGCAGCACGAACGGCACCAGCGCGACGCACGTCAGGTTCTCCACCACGTCCCCCATGTGGGGCCAGATCGGCAGCATCCGCCGGTCCGCGGGCCGCCTGGCCGCCGCGACGAGCAGCAGCACCGCGACGAGCATGCCGAGCACGCCCGCGACCCTCCACACGTCGCTCATCCCGGCGAGCAGGCTGAGCGCGGGCAGCACGGCGCCCCACGTGCCCGCGACCGCGAACGCCGTGCGCTGGCCGATGTTCAGGAACTCCCGTGAGCGCAACAGCACCAGCGCGGCGAACAGGCTGCCGATCGTGTGCTCCAGCCACGTCGGCTCGACCATCAGGTACGCGAACCCGACCGCGAAGACCGCGGACGCCCCGATCGCGAGCACGCTGAGGTAGCGGTCGGCGATCCCGGTCTGCTCGACGAGTTCCGCGGCGGGCATCGGCTCGACGTCGATCCTCATCTCGTCGGCCGTGCGGGGAAGCTGCGGGCCGCGCAGCCGTGCCGCGCGGGTGGCGAGCTTCGGGGAGAACAACAACAGCAGGTAGCAGACCGCCATGACGATCGTGGTGGTCTGCGGGCGGGTCAGGTCGACGCCGAGGTGCAGCCACACCGCGACGACGGCGGAGAGACCGGCCACGGTCAGCGCGCCGAACGGCACGATCGGCAGGTCGCGGGCCAGAAGCCGTTGCACCACCAGCAGGCCCGCCGAGGTGCCCGCCAGCAGCGCGCCGCCGATCAGCACGCTGACCGGTTCCAGGTCCATCGCCGCGGGCACGCCGGCGGTGGCGATCGCCCCGGCCAGTCCCGCGTAGACGCAGCCCGCGACCCCGACGAGGGCCGCGAGTGCGCGGTCCTCGAGGCCTCTGGCGACGAGGACCGCGCCGGCCACCAGCACGAGCGCGAGCAGTCCGCCGGTGGCCGTCGCGGCGATCGTGCTGTCGTTCTCGAACAACGACACCGCGATCGCGGCGAGCGCGCACCCGGCGAGGCTCAGGAACAACCTGCGGTTGATCGCCTCGTTCCACCTGTTGCCCTGACGGTTGACGGCGGTCGCCATCCCCTCGGCGACGTCGTCGAAGTCCAGTTCCGGCAACGGGTCCTCGGCTCGGACGAGGTAGAGCTGCTCGCCGTCGAGCCAGTCCAGGGTCTCGGGCGTGCCGTCGGCGTCGAAGGGAGCGGCGCCGAGGCGTTGGAGCACCCAGGAGCCGTACTCCTCGCCCTCGTGCGGGTGGTCCTCGTCGCGCACCACGTGCCGCACCAGCGTCGGCAGCAGGGCGCTCACCGTCGTCATGGCGGGCACGGCCAGGTCGGCGCGGCCGTCCGGACCCAGCACCGTGACACGGCAGAGCTCGGGGGCGGTGGTCATGGGGTGTCGCTCCTTCCGGACGCGCCGGCACCGACCACGTCCGGGTTCGTCCTGGGTGCCGCCGCGGGCACGAAACCGGTCTGGACGAGCTTCACGCCGCGGCGCGTCACGAGCTGGGCGCGGCCGGGCGGCAGGGTGCGCGGCGCGGCCTCGCCGAGGAACTTGCCCTCTTCCTTGGGATAGGAGAACAGCAGGGCGGGCGTGCCGAGCTCCCAGAGGCGCCGCATCACCGGGTCCATCATCGCGCGCATCGCGTTCGCGCTGCTGCGCGCCAGGACGAGGTGGAATCCGATGTGGACACCCTGTGCCATCAGGGGAAGCAACGTGTCGAGCGGCGTTCCCATGGCCATTCCGGAGGAGAACAGCTCGTAGTCGTCGACGACCACGAACAGCTGCGGGCCTTCCCACCAGTCGCGGCGGCGCAGGCGTTCCGAGGAGATGTCCGCGCCCGGCACCCGCTTGTGCAGTGACACGGCCGCCTTGGTCGCGAGGTCCTTGAGCGCGTCCGCGCCGACGACGTGCCCGATGCGGTACTCCTCGGGGACCATGTCGTCGAGGTCGCGGCGCGAGTCGGCGACCAGGATCCTGGCCTGGCCCGGCGCGTACCCGGCGACGATCGACCGCAGCACCAGCCGCAGGGCGTTGGTCTTGCCCGTCTCGGCGTCTCCCATGACGAAGAGGTGCGGGACCGCGTTGAAGTCGTGCCACACCGGGTTGAGCCGCTGCTCGTCCTGGCCGAGGCAGATCCGCAGGCCTCCGTCGGGGGCGGGCAGCTCGGCCACGGGCAGCCGGGACGGCAGCAACCGGACGCCGGGGGCGCTGCGGCCCGGCCAGAAGGCGCGGATCTCCTCCACGGCGGACTTCGTGGCCGTCGCCAGGTCCTCGGTCTCGGACGAGGAGTCGAGGCGGGGCAGCGCGGCCAGGAAGTGGAAGCCCGAGCTCGTCAGTCCCCTGCCGGGCTGGTGCGGCACGGTCGCGGCCTTGCGGCTCTGCACCTCCGACTCCATCGAGTCGCCGAGCCGCAGCTCGAAACGGGTGCCCAGCACGTCGCGCAGCCACGGCCGGATCTCCGACCACCGCGTCGACGACACCACCAGGTGCACGCCGAACGACAACCCGCGCGCGGCGATCTCGGTGAGCTTCGACTCCAGGTCGCCGTAGTCCTGGCGCAACGTGAACCAGCCGTCGACGACCAGGAAGACCTCGCCGTGCGCGTCGGTGATCCGGCCCGTCCTGCGTGCGGCGCGGTACTCGGCCATCGACTCGAAGCCGTGCTCGGCGAACGCCGCCTCGCGTGTCTCCATGACCTGCACGACCTCGGCGAGAGTGCGCACGACCCGGTCGCGTTCCATCCTGGTCGCGATCGAGCCGACGTGCGGCAGGCCGCTGAGCGACATGATGCCGCCACCGCCGAAGTCGAGGCCGTAGAACTGGACCTCCTCCGCGGTGTGGGTCAGCGCGAGCCCGAGGATCAGCGTGCGCAGCAACGTCGACTTGCCCGTCATGGGCGCGCCGACGACGCCGACGTGACCGTCCGAACCGGACAGGTCGGCGACGAGCAGCTCGCGCATCTGCTCGTACGGCAGGTCGACGAGCCCGACCGGGACCCGGAGCCTGCCGCGCATGGACGCGTCGTCGACGACCATGCCGAGACGCGGGTGCGGCAGCACGCTCGGCAGCAGGGCGTCGAGCGTCGGCGCCTCGGCGAGCGGCGGCAGCCACACCTGCCGTGCCGCCGGGCCCGCCCCGGTGAGCCGGCCGAGCAGCACCTCCGCGAGGCTCGGCGCGTCGTCCGGGCTGACGGTGCTCTCCTCGGCGTTCTCCGGCCGTTCGGCCTCGGGCTCGGGCACCGCGATCTCGTGCGCCCGAGGGCTGGGCTGGGTGTAGAACGGCACGATCTCGCCCTCGACGGCGTCGGTCTCGACCTGGCCGCCCGCGGGCGCGGTGGTGAGGCAGGGACCGGACACGTAGGCGCCCTTGAAGCGCACCAGCGTCGTGGTGTCGATCTTGAGATAACCGTTGCCGGGACCGGACGGCAGCTCGTAGGCGTCCGCGACGCCGATGACGCTCCTGGACTCCATGGACGAGAACGTCCGCAGGGCGATCCGGTACGACAGATGGCCCTCGACGCGGTGGATCCTGCCTTCGTCGAGCCGCTGCGAGGCGAGCAGGAGGTGCACGCCGAGACTGCGCCCGAGCCTGCCGATCGAGACGAACAGGTCCATGAACTCCGGCTTGGCGCTGAGCAGCTCGCTGAACTCGTCGACCACCACCAGCAACGTGGGCAACGGGGGCAGCTGCCCGCCCGAGGAGCGCGCCTTCTCGTACTCGAACAGCGACGAGTGACCGCTGGCGCGCAGGATCTCCTGGCGCCGCGTCATCTCCCCGTTGATCGAGTCCTGCATGCGGTCGACCAGGGGCAGCTCGTCCGCGAGGTTGGTGATCACCGCCGAGGTGTGCGGCAGCTTCTCCATGCCGATGAACGTCGCGCCACCCTTGAAGTCGACCAGGACGAGGTTGAGGATCTCGGACGAGTGCGTGGTGACGAGGCTGCACACGAGCGTGCGCAGGAGCTCGCTCTTGCCGGAGCCGGTGGCACCGATCAGCATGCCGTGCGGGCCCATGCCGCCCTGCGCGGACTCCTTGAGGTCGATCTCGACGACCTCGCCCTCCTCCGTGACGCCGATCGGCACCTGGAGCCGGGCGCGCTGCGGGAGCTTCTGCCGCCACTGCGCGTTCACGTCGAACGTGTGCACGTCGCGGATGCCGAGCAGGGTGGTGAGCTCGAAGTCGTTCTCGAACGGGAGGTCGACCACGTCGACCGTGCCGCTGGTGCGCTTCGGCGCGAGCGAGCGGGCCAGGGTGTCGGCCTGCGCGAGGGACACGGCGTCGCTCGTCGCGGTGCCCGTCTCCCCGCCCGCCGGGTAGGTCACCTCGCCGTCGCGGCACGTGAGCCGCAGGACCTTGGCACCGCCGGGCAGCTCACCCGTCGCGTCGAGCAGCACGGTGTTGCGCAGACCGGACCCGAGCAGCGGCGAGTGCTCGGGAATCGTGGCCACGTGCGCGACGACCACCACGAAGGGCTCGGCGACACCGGGCGACACGCCCTTGTCGTGGTCGCCGCGGTCGGTGACCTCCGCGCCCAGCAGGTCGACGAGCTCGTCGTGGTCGCACGCCAGCATCCGCAACGGACCCGCCGCGTCGTACCTGTCCGGGTGAGCGTTGTGGGGCAACCACTTCACCCAGTCCCAGTCGGCCTGGTTCTCGGGTGCGGTGAGCACCGCGACGCGCAGCTCGTCCGGCGCGTGGAAGGTCACGAGCTGGCACAGCACCGCGCGCACCAGCCCGGCCACGGCGTCCGGCTCGCCCGCGAACTCGACGCTGGTGAAGCTGCGCAGGCCCACCGAGACGGGGATGCCGGTGACGGTGCGGTAGGTCTCGCTGAAGCGGCGCAACGAGATGACCGACAGCGGCTCCAGGTCCTCGATCGGCTTGGTCGACGGCGGCGTGAACTCCATGGCCGCCGCCTGGGTGCCGAGGCCGATGCGGGCGCGTCCGAAGTCGTCGTGGCTGCCACGCCGTTCCCACAGCCGGGGGCCGGCGGCGATGGACCACAGCCACGACGGGTCGGGGTTGTTCCACGCCACCGCGAGCCGCTGCTCGCCGCCCGCCTCCCGTGCCCGGCGCCGCAGCTGCCCGATGTAGCGCAGGTAGTCGCGGCGTTCGGCGTTCAGCTTGCTCTTGCGGTCGCCTCCGTTGCGCAGCAGCTGGCTGATCGCCATCGCGACCATGCCGAGCGCCATCGCGCCGGACATGATGATGATCAGCGGGGAGCCGTTGCCGGACCCGATCGACGAGAACACCAGGATCATCGCGATCGGCGCGATGGCCATCGGCAGGAACATCAGCACAGAGCTGAAGTCACGGGTCGCCGGTTCCGGCATCACCGGGGGTTCCTGGAGCTCCTCGCTCCCCTCCGGCATCTCCGGGCTGGAGACGCGCGGGCCGCGCTTGACCGTGACGCCGCTCATTCGATCACCCCGGACGCGTTCAGCCTCGGCGCGACCGACCAGGCCTCGTCCTCCTGCTTCAGCAGGTCTGCCGCCCTGCGCTCCTGTTCCTCGTCGTCCTGCTGCTCCTCTTCCTCCTGCTCCTCCTCCGGCCGGATCAGGCCGGAGCAGCCACCACCCTGCGGAGGCCAGTAGGCACGGCGCTCGTACCCGGTCTCCGGCCGCGGCGCGTCCGCTTCGCCGGTCTCCGCCGGGATGTGCCGCGACGCGTGGCGGGAACCGTGCTCCCACGGCGTCGTCTCCCGCAACGCGTGGTCGGGCGTGTGCGTCGGTTGCTCGTCCTCTGCTTCGTCCTCGGCCCGTTTCGCGGCGCCCGCGAACCACAGCACCCCGCCGGCCGCACCGACGTCCCAGGCGCTGAAGTCCTCGTCACCGCTCGCGCGCACCACGGGGACCCGTTCCTCGACGGGCGCAGGCGGCGTGATCTCACCGACGTCCACGCCCGGCCCGGCCTGCTGGTACGCGACCACCACGGGTGCCTCCTCCTCGCGACGCCTGGACGGCTGCCGCTCGAGACCGCCGACCGGCGGCAGGGCGACGACGGGCACGCCCGGTGCGTTCAGCGCGACCGGTGACGGGTTCTGCCGGAGCGGCACGGGTTCCGCGGCCCCGTCGGGGTCGCCCAGGCCGGACACCGGCGCGCTCTGCCAGGGCTGCGGGCCACCGTCGAGCAACCCGGACGAATCCGGACGCTCCTGGGCGCCCTGACCGTTCTGGGCGGGCGGGGCCACGGGCGGCATCATCGGCGAGCCGGGCAGCCCACCTTGCGCGGGCACCACTACTCCGTCCACAGGGGACGGTGCCCAGTCCTCGCGCTCGCCCGGATGCTCGACGAGACCGTCCGGATCGCCGAGGCCCGGTGGGGTCGCGCTCTCCCACTGATTCGGGCCGCCGTCCAGCAGACCGGACGAGTCCGGACGCTCCTGATTGCCCTGACCGTTCTGCGCAGGCGGCGACAACGGCGGCATCATCGGCGAGCCACCCAGGTTCGGCGGCAGCACGCCACCCACCGGAGACGGAGCCCAGTTCTCCCTGTCCCCAGGCAGTTCCGAGATCCCGTCAGGGTCGCCGAGGCCCGGCGGGTTCACGCTCTCCCACGGCTTCGGACCGCCGTCCAGCAGACCGGACGAATCCGGACGCTCCTGATTGCCCTGACCGTTCTGCGCAGGCGGCGACAACGGCGGCATCATCGGCGACCCACCCAAGTTCGGCGGCAGCACGCCACCCACCGGAGACGGAGCCCACTTCTCCCTGTCCCCAGGCAGTTCCGAGATCCCGTCCGGATCACCCAACCCGGGCGGAGTCACGCCCTCCCACGGCTTCGGACCGCCGTCCAGCAGACCGGACGAATCCGGACGCTCCTGATTGCCCTGACCGTTCTGCGCAGGCGGAGACAACGGCGGCATCATCGGGGCACCGCCGCCGAGGTCGCGCCTGTCCGGCGTGCCGATCTGGTCGGGGCGGTCCGCCTGCCAGTCCCTGGGGTCGGGCACCTCGACCTCCGGCGCGTCGACGTCCGGAATGCCGCCGGGGGCCTGGTTTCCCAGGTTCGGCGGCACCGTCGAGGGTGACTTCGGGTCGAACGGCGTGATGCCCGGCTTCGTCGGGTCCGTCGCGCCGGGCGGCCTCGGACCCGGCAGAGCCGGCGGCTTCTGCGGCGTGGTGCCGCCGGGACGCCGCGGCGGCACCACGGGCGGTGCGATCGGCGGTGCGAGCGGCGGCGGGCTGTTCGGATCGCGTGCACCGGGAGGGTCCGGGACGAACTTCGGCGGCGCGTCGGTGCCGGGCCCGCCCGGAGGCTTGAAGCCGGGAGGCAGCTCCAGGTCCGGCTTCTCCGGACCGCCGAGAACCGGCGGCGGTGGAGCATCGGCCCGCGGCGGGACCGTGCGGAAGTCCTCCGCGTCCGGTGGCTTGGGCGGTGGCGTGAACGTGGTCGGGTCGGTGTCGCCCTCTGGCCCCAGGGTCTCCGGCTTCGGCGGCGGCGTGTACTTCTTCGTGTCGTCGCCGGTCGGGTCCTCGACCTCGGGACGGGGCGGCGGCTTGTAAGTCTCGGGCTTGTACTTGTCCGGGTCGTCCTCGGGCCCGTCCTTGTCGTCCTTGGGCGGCGGCTCGTACTCGTACTTCTCGGGGCCGCCCTCCTTCTCCGGCTTCTCCTCCTTCTTCTCCGGCTTGTCCTCTCTCTCCGGCTTCGGCGGAGGGCTCACGGTGGCGAGTGTCGTGTCGAACTGGGTCGTCTCGTACTCGCTCGCGACCGTCTTCAGCACCTTGCGCATGTCCTCGGTCATCGCCTCGACGACCTTCGGGAACTTGCTGACCTCGATCATTCCGTTGGGCAGCACGGGGTCGATGTAGGGGATCACGGGCTGCGTGTCCGGGAACGTCATGGTCTGCGACCACACCCGGTCGTTGTACTCGTTGGCGATCCGGATGACCTCGTTGGCGTAGTGGTAGTCGATCTCGTTGACCGCGTTGATCGCCCACTGCAGGTAGTTCCCCGCCGAGTAGAGCTGCTCCGGGGTGGGGGTGAGCCGCGCGGGGCCGCCGTCGATCTGGTCGGCGTGGACGTAGAACGACTTGGCGAACTGCTTCATCGTGCCCACGACCGCCGCGGCGGCCGGCCCCTTCCACGGTCCGTCCTCTCCCCCGACCGCCTCCGCCTGCTCGGCGACGCTGTCGCCGACCACGATGAGGACTTCCTTGATCTTGCGGAAGGTCTCGGCCGCGTCCCACAACGACTCCGGGTCCGACACCCGCTCGGACTTGTCCACGGTGGTGCCCTCGGTCGCCGCGGCGAGGTTCGCGATCGCGGACTTGATCGCCTTCCAGTCCCACGTGTCGTAGTCGGACTTCTGACCGTAGGAACCGTCGTCCAGCGCGATGAGCGCGCCCTCTTCGCCGAGGCGGTATCCGTTGGGAGGCTTGTTGTCGTCAGCCATGTGGGAAGCCTTCGTGTGAGACGCGGACCGGAGGATCAGCCGGGTTCGAGCCGGGCGCCTGACGAGAGTTCGTGTCCGTCGCCGCCTTCGCGGGGGCGCCGGCGGTGACGAACACCGAACTCCGGTCGGCTGCCTAGGCGCTGTCCTGCAAGTTCGTTCGGTGACAGGCGCGGGCGAGAGACCCGGAGGCGGTGCCGCCGCGACGCCCTCATACTGGGCGTATTCG
>NZ_JBSGUQ010000035.1:0-45173 GCF_053608005.1 Lentzea sp. NPDC055074 | reverse complement strand
TAGTCTTGCCTCAAAGGAACTACCTCGACGAGGAGGTAATTCATATATTACTGGCTGTGTTTCGGCACGCTGTTGAGTTCTCAAAGAACACGCGCACACCGCAGTCACATCAGCTTTTCGCTGACTTACTTCCGGGGCTGTGTTTGAAGCTTATTTGGTCTTTCGATCCGGTGTCAAATCGGCCGCTAGGCCTTCTTTGTCTTCCGGTTTTTTCGTCAGGCCCGTTCCGGCTTGTTTTCCGGCCCGTGTCGCTCTGACTTGGAGAACATTACACGGGGCACTTTCGATCTCCAAATCGGGGGGTCACCTAAGCGTTGGAACCGCCGCTGACCTGCGCGTTCGTCACCGCGAAGACCGGGTGGCGATCCGCCTCCGCCTCGAACGCCGAGACGGGGTCGCCGACCTTCGCGTCGAAGAAAGGCCTAGTCACGGGCTCTTTGCGCACATAAGCGGCCAGCACGGGCGCCGCGACGGCCGCGGAAACCTCGTTCAAAACGACTTGACGTGACCTACGTCCCCTTCGCAGGACCGCCGAGCCGGCCGCCCGTGCGTTGTGCACCCAGTCGCGAACGCCGTACGGCGCGACGAGCCACTCCTGACCGTCGTGCGCCATGAGGCGAATGGGGATCGTGCGCTCAGCTCCACTACGACGGCCACGGATCGTCAGCAGTACGTAGTAGGAGGGCGCGATGCCGAGTGCGACGGCGCGACTGATGACGACGTTGCCGACACGACGCACGAGGTGCTGACGGTAAGTCTTGGCCACAAGGTCAATCATGGACCTCATGACGTTCGACGTGGTGGTGATTGGTGGAGGTCCTGCGGGCCGTTCGCTCGCACGGGCCTGTGCGCACGAAGGGCTCCGCACGGCGATCGTGGATCGTCACCCACAACGACCCTGGACTGCGACCTACGGCGCGTGGGCCGACGAGCTCCCGCCGGACACGCCGACGAGGGCGGTGAGCACCACTGTTCGCGCATACGCGCGCGAGGAGCACCTGATCCAACGCACCTACGTCGTCCTCGACAACACCAAGCTCCACGAACTGCCTGAGTCGGTAGAAGTGCTCCAACGGCCAGAAGCGGCGCGGTACACGTTCAACGCCACAGGTGCGCGCAAGGGCCGTGCCGAGCAAACAGCAGTAGGAACGGTCATCGAGTCGGACAGCACCGACACCACGTTGATGGACTGGCGCGGCAACGGCGACACGTTCCTCTACACGGTCCCTCTGGGGAACAACCGCGTCCTGGTGGAGGAGACCTGTCTGGCCAGCAGGCCGGGCATGCCGCTGAGCGAGCTCCGCGAACGTCTGCACGCACGCCTCGACCCCACCGACGAAGAAGAACGCGTCCGATTCCCCCTGGACGCGCCACGAGCCACGGACAACGCGTTCGGTGCGGCGGCCGGGTTCATCCACCCCGCCACGGGCTACAGCGTCGCCACCTCGCTCACGCTCGCCCCGCAGGTCGCCCAGGCGGTCAAGGCGGGCGAGGACCCGAAGCGCGTGATCTGGTCCCGCAAGGCGCGCATGGTGCACACCATGCGCTCGCGAGGACTCGAAGCCCTCCTCCGGCTCAGCCCCGAGGAGACCCTGGACTTCTTCGAGGTCTTCTTCCGGCTCGACGTGGAGTTGCAGCGCGCCTACCTGTCCGGCCGCGAGGACGTCAGGGGAACAGCGGCCGCCATGCTCACCCTGTTCCGCACCGCTCCGAGCCACCTCAGGTGGAAACTCCCCCGCTGAATCCCCAGCGTGAGCTCGGTGTCACCGAACGCACCTCTGGTGTGGCAAATGGTCGCCAACCTCATGAACAGCTGGTGAACCCGCTTGGTGGCTCTCGTTCGCACCGGCACGATCGGGAACGTGCCCGCATTGCTGGATGACGTCAGGTTCGCCTTCCAGCCGCTGTTCAACCTGAACACCGGGGGCGTCGTCGCGATCGAGGCTCTGGCCCGTCCGCACGACGGCAGCGTGCAGGATCTGCTCCAGGCCGCCTTCCGGGCGGGCCTGCTGGCCAACGCCGACGTCGGACTCGCGTGCCGCGCCATCCGTTCCGCGGCCGACTTCGACCTGATGCTGCCGCTGCACGTGAACCTGCTGGCGATCACGGTCGCGGACAAGCCCGAGGTCATGAGCCCGCTCTACGGCGCGCTCCGCGACGCCGGCCGGTCCCCGGACACCGTCGTCATCGAGATCGGCGAGCCGTACTCGCGCGCCAACCGCGGCCGTCTCGCGCGCGGCATGCAGACGCTGCGCAACAACGGCTTCCGGCTCGCGCTCGACTGCGTCGGCGAGGGCGACGTCCCGCTCGGCCTGCTGACGAGCGCCTCGCCGGACTACATCAAGCTCGACCGCGAGATCGTCCGCTCGCTGCCCGACGACGCCGCGCGGGGTGCTCTGGTCAAGTCGCTGGTGCACCTCGGCGAGTACACGGGCGGCCAGGTCGTGGCCGAGGGCGTGGAGACCGAGGCTGAGCTGACCTACCTGCGCAAGCTCGGGGTGGGGTACGCGCAGGGCAGGCTCCTCGCTCCCCCGCAACGGCGGCCGGCGGTGAACGCCCGCATCGCGCCCGAGGCGGTCACGGAGACCGCGGAGATCCGCCGCGCGAACACGGGGCCTCGGATCACGGCGTTCCTGCACCCCGCCACGGTGCTGCCCGAGACCGCGACGAGCGAAGAGGTGCGCGAGGTGTTCGCCTCGCAGCAGTCGGTCACGGGTGTCGTGCTGCTGGACGACGAGGGCCGGCCGAAGTGGTCCGTGGACCGCAACAGGTTCCTTCTGGCGGTGACGGGTCCGTACGGGCACGCGTTGCATGCCAAGCGAGAGGCCGCACGGCTCGCGGACAAGCCTCACGTCATCGGCACCGATTCGTCGGCGCTCGAGCTTCTGGACGTGGTGGCGGGTGCGAACCGTGAACGCACCAACGACGACCTCATCGTCGTGGACCACAACGAGCGGTGCATGGGTGTTGTGCGCGTAGCGGATGTTGTGCGCGGCGTGGCCGAGTTGAAGGTGGAGCAGGCGGCCGCGCTCAGTCCGCTGACCCGGCTTCCGGGCAGTGACGCGGTCGCGAAGGAGGTCGACCGGCGCATCGAGGCCGGTGAGATCTTCTCGGTCTCGTGGCTGGACGTCGACAGCTTCAAGCTGGTCAACGACTCGGTGGGGTTCGCGGCGGGTGACGATCTGATCCGCGAGATCGGGCACGACCTGGCGGATCTCGCGCAGGCGTTCCCCGGTGTGCACGTCGGGCACGTCGGTGGCGACGACTTCCTGCTGTTGGCCGGGCTCGACGAGACGGTGCCGCTGAGTGCTCGTTTGCTCGACAAGCCGTACACGGCAGAGGGACGACACATCACCCTCTCTCTTGCGACCCTTGTCTGTGCCCCGGGATCAGTGGGGTCGTATCGCGAGGTGTCGCGGTTGCTGGCACCAGTGAAGGAGCACGCGAAGTCGCTCGCCGGGTCCAGCTGGGTCATGGGCAGGCCGGGCACCGAACGACGTGACGTGCTGCGTGGTGTCGCGCAACGCGCGGTGGGTTAACAAGTACAACCAAACGCCTCCTGTGCGGCGCACTGATCACTCATAGCATCGAGAGTGCTACTCAGTGCACAGGAGGTTCGGCGTGCAGGTCGGCAGCAGAACTCAATCGGTACCCGCGCAACGCAGAAGCATGGACGGCCTCCTGACCGTTGGCGTGGAAGAGGAATTCGTGCTCGTCGAGGCTTCCACGGGCCATTTGGCCAACCGTGCCAACGAAGTGCTGGCGGGCGCGGACCGGTACGAGGTCGATCTGCAACCGGAAATCGCGCAGTACCAGGTGGAATCGGCCAGCGGCATCTGCACGGACATGTCCGTGTTGCGCGAACAACTGGCCACAGCGCGGAGAGCTCTGATCGAACGGGCCGCGCGCCACGACGCGAGGCTCGCCGCCACCGGGACGCCCGTGCTGGGTCTCACGATGCCGACGCCGCTGACGAACTCCCCGCGCTACCACCGGATGGCGCAGGAGATGGGCGCGCTCACCAACGACCTCGCGATCTGCGGCTGTCACGTGCACGTCGGCCTGCCCGACGACGAGTCGAAGATCTTCGTGAGCAACCACCTGCGGCCGTGGCTGCCGACACTGCTGGCGCTGGGCGCGAACTCGCCGTACTGGCTCGACGGCGACACGGGGTACGCGAGCTGGCGGTACGTGGTCTGGAACCGTTGGCCCACTTCAGGTGCGCCGCCGCACTTCGACTCGGCGGCCGAGTACTACGCGGCACGGGAGGAGATCGTCGCGAGCGGCGCGGCGATGGACGCCGGGATGCTCTACTGGGACGTCCGGCTCTCCGCCCGCCACCCCACGCTCGAACTGCGGGTCTCGGACGTCGCGCCGACGGTCGAGGAGGCGGTGCTGATGGCCGCCCTGGTGCGCGGGATCGCCGCCACCGCACTGAGTTCCGGCGCGGCACCGCTCGAGCTGCCGCCGCACCTGCTGAAGGTCGCGCTGTGGCGGGCCGCGCGCGACGGCCTGGAGGGCTTCGGCATCGACCCGGTGACCGGCGCGCCCACGCCCGCGTCGACGATCGTCGCGTCGCTGCTGCGGTGGATCCGGCCGGCGCTGGAGTTCTCCGGCGACCACGAGATGGTGACGACGGCGATCGACCGGTTGCTGCTCGACGGCACGGGGGCGGTGCGGCAGCGGCGGGCGTTCGCGCGGCGCGGCCGGCGGGACGACGTGGTGGGTTTCCTGGTGGCGCAGACCTCCCCGGTCTGAGCCGCGCTTCAGGCCAGCGAAGGGATCGCGGCCAGCACGATCGTCGACGCCACGGCCGCGGACGTGCCGCAGCGCTCCTGCTGCCGGGCTGTCGGCAGATCCCGGGCGAGCAGGAACGCCGAGCACGCGACGACACCGGCCGCGGCCCAGAACGGGCCGAACCGGAACCACACCCCGCCACCGACCATCAGCAGCCCGGCGACGGTCAGCCGCGTGGTCGTGTCGACGGTGTGCCGCGTCCTGCGCGCGACGGCCGAGGTGCGTGCGCCGCCTGCACGGCCGGGGACGGCCCACCCCAGCGCGCGGGCCGTGGCGAGGACGGCGCTTCCGGAGAACAGCAGCCACACCGCCGGATCGGGTCGTCCTCCGGCTGAGGAGTAGGCAGTGATGCTCGGCAGCAGTCCGGTGGCGATCGCCAGCGCCACCGGACCGGCGTGGCCGCGCCGCTTCAGCCTGATCGGTTCGAGGGTGCGGGCCAGGTTCAGCACGAGGATCAGACCGACGCCCGCCGCGACCCTCCACGAGACGGCGGCGGCCAGCGCGAGGGCGAAGACCATCTCGAAGATCGCCAGAGCGAGGACCCTCCGCGCGCCGACCTCCCGCACCGCCCGGGCCTCGCCGTCGGCGTAGGCGTCGAGCGGGTTGCCGGAGACGATCGCGACGAGGTTCGCGATCACCGCGATCACCACGGCGAGGTCGAATCTCGTTGCATAGCAGGCACCCCACGAGGCGGCGCACACGAAGTGCACGCCGAACGGGTGTTCCAGGCGGTGGAGGTACGTCAACGCCGACAAGCGGCCACCGTAGCACCGGTTGCTCCGTTCGGCGCAGTGTTCAGCGGGACGCTCCGAGCGGGCGGATGCTGGTCCGAAAGGCCGGAAGGAGCAGGTTGTGACGACAGCGCGCGACATCATGCACCCTGGCGTGCGGTGCGTGGACGAGGACGCGAGTCTCGTCGAGGCGGCCCGCATGATGCGGGACCTCGACGTCGGTTCCCTGCCGATCTGCGGCAAGGACGACCGGCTGCACGGGATCATCACCGACCGCGACATCGTGATCAGGGCCGTCGCGGAAGGGCTCGACCTCGCGGCCACCCGAGCCGGTGAGTTCGGCGGGCACGTCCACTGGGTCGACGCGGAGGACCCGTTGGAGCACGTGCTCGAGACCATGGGAGAGCACCAGATCCGGCGGCTGCCGGTGATCGAGGACCACCGGCTGGTCGGCATGGTGTCGGAGGCGGACCTCGCCCGGCACCTGCCCGAGGACCAGCTCGCGGCGTTCGTGGAACGGGTCTACGCCTAGGCCCTGTCCTGCAAGTCTCGTCGGGCGACAGCAGCGGCCGAGGGCTCCGGAGGCGGCACCGCCGCAACTCCCGAACACGCCCGGTATGAGGGCGTGGCGGCGGCACCGCCTCCGGGTCTCTCGCCCGCGCCTCTCACCGAACGCACTTCAGGACAGCGCCTAGGTCCTAGGACCTGCGAACACCGTGTTCCAGGTAGCGGGTCTCGCCTGACTCCCGTGCGCGCAACGCTTCCGCCACCCTGCGTGCGAGTCTCGGGATCAGGCGTTCCCCCGCCTCGGACGGCGGGACGAACGCGTACGACCGGAGCTCGTCGGCCGGCAGCCGGATCTCGTCCGCCGCGGTGATCAGGCCGCCCTCGAACACGAACAGCACGCGGTCCTCGCCGTCGCGCGGCGCCCAGTCGGCCACGAGCAGCCGGCCGGGTTCCCTGACCAGGCCGAGCTCCTCCTCGACCTCGCGGCGGCAGGTCTCACTCGGCGTCTCGCCGCGCTCGATCGCCCCGCCCGGGATCTCCCAGTTCGGCTTGTACGTGGGCTCGACGAGCAGAAGGCGCCCCGCTTCGTCGAAGAAGAGTGCGCCCGCGCCGGACAGTGCTCTGCTGCTCTGAGTCACATTTCCTTTGTACGGCTCAGAACAGGGTGGCGGGCTCGACCGGTTCCGGTTCGGGCAGCGGGTCGAGCTCGGGAACCAGCGCGCGCACGTCGTCGTGGAAGCGGCGGGCCAGCTCGGGCGCGTCGTCGTTGTTGGGGGTGTGCATGAAGAACGTCGGCGAGAGGCCTTCGCGGAGCCAGTTCGCGACCACCTCGGTCCACGGCCGCCACCCCCGCACCGTCTCCTCGACGGAGTCCCGGCCGAGGTAGCGGACGACCGGCCGGTCGGTCAGCGCGCGCGTCCGCCGCGGCATCCTCGGCTTCTTGGCCCACGCCTCCGCTTCGCCCTCACTGGTCGGCGGGCTCTGGAACAGGACCTCGGTGTCGAACGGCACCCACTCGGCGCGCACGTCGTCGAGCGTGCCCTCGAGCAGCGACGTGGACCGCGCGTCGGTGAAGAAGTCGAGGTGGCGCACCTCCACCGCGCGCCGGCGATCGGCGGGCAGCCTGCGCAGGAACCGGCCGAGGGCCTCGACGTCGGCCGGGCCGAACGACCCGGGCAGCTGCGTCCAGAGCACGGCCCGCTCGCCGAGGGGTTCGATCGCGTCCAGGAACGCCCGCATGTCCGCCTCGACGCCGACGAACCGGCGCTCGTGCGTGACGACCTTGGGCACCTTCACCATGAACCGGAAGTCCGGGTCGATCTGCTGCGCCCACGTCTCGACGGTGCTCCGGGCAGGGGTCGCGTAGAAGGTCGTGTTGCCCTCGACCGCGTTGCACCAGCCCGCGTACGCCCGCAGGCGTTCCTTCGGCGGCAGGGGCTGCGGCAGGAACCGGCCGGGCCACGCCTTGTGGATCCACATCGCGCAGCCGACGTGAAGACGTGCCACTCCACCCACTCCCATCGGTCGTGGGTGCGAATCTACTTCACTGGTTCGTGTGCGAACGTTGGTCGTCCCGCCAGGATTTGAACCTGGGACCTACCGCGTATCAGACGGACGCTCTCACCGGACTGAGCTACGGGACGGAAGTGGAAGACGAGGGTGTCGAACCCTCCGGGGCGATCTTGCAAGGATCACCTGCGCGCCGGCGCGTCCCCCTTGTTCGGTTGTGCAGTGCCGCGGGCAGGATTCGAACCTGCACTGAACGCGTTCTGAGCGCGTTGCCTCTTCCGTTGGGCTACCGGGGCTTGGACTTGCTATGGCGAGCGGTCGGAGGGCATCGAACCCTCTTCTTCGGTTTGGAAGACCGACGTGTCCGCCGAGTTCACCACGACCGCATTGTTTTCGAGCAGCACCGATGGAAGGAGTCGAACCCTCGGGCAACGGGTTTGGAATCCGTTCCGCTTCCCAAGCTCATCGGCATTGAAGGCCAGACAAAAAGAAAACCGCCCAGGGTTCCCGTGGGCGGCTCCGAGGTCATGACCTGGGGATCAGGTCATGGCGTGGAGCCCCACGCCACCGCCAGCAGACCGCCGGCGATGAGGGCGAGAATTCGCCATCCCGCGAGCTGTGCGTTGGCAAGCATGTCTTCCTCCGGTTGATCTCTGTCGTTCGTGATGGGACCAAGCTATGCGACGGCCGGACGACCGTGCAACGCATTTAATGAAGCTTCTCGCGGTGTTCCAGATGGTGGATTTCTGTTTCGATGGTGTTCATGAGGGGTACTGGTCCTGGACTCGGGGAGCGCCACCCGGACGTGGTGAGGCTGCTGGCCGCCCACACGCCCGCCGCCACCGACGAGGTGGCCTGGATGGACGGCACGCTGCCGTTGCGGGTCGGTGCCCACCTCGGCCCGGCCGACCTGCCCGACGAGCTGGTCACGTCGGTCCGGTGCGTCGTGCGGGTCGGCGAGCTGGTCGTCTTCTGCGAGAACGCCGACGGCGGCCACGTCCTGCCTGGTGGCCGGCGGGAACCCGGAGAGACGCACGCGGACACCGCGAGACGCGAGGTGCACGAGGAGACCGGGTGGCTGCTCGACCGTGAAAGCCTTCGCCCGCTGGGGTGGCTGCACTTCGAGCACCTCGCCCCCAGGCGTCCCGGCTACCTCTACCCCTACCCGGACTTCCTCCAGGTGGTCTTCCAGGGCGTCGCGACCGAACGCGCCGGCGGGTCCGACTGGGTCGACACAGACGGGTACGAGCTGAGCTCCCGGCTCGTGACCGTCGCCGAGGCACGCCGGACGTCCTTGAACGGTCCGCTCGCGACGGCGTTCCTCGCCCTGCTCTGAACGACGAACGGCGCGCACCCCGCAGGACGCGCGCCGTTCGGACGAACTGAGATCAGACGGTGAAGCCCAGCGCGCGCAGCTGCTCGCGGCCGTCGTCGGTGATCTTCTCGGGGCCCCACGGCGGCATCCACACCCAGTTGATGCGGAAGTCCGACACGAGACCGCCGCCCGTGCCACCGGTGAGGGCGGCGCGGGTCTGGTCCTCGATGACGTCGGTCAGCGGGCAGGCCGCGGACGTGAGCGTCATGTCGATGGTGGCGACGTTCTTCTCGTCGACGTGGATGTCGTAGACGAGACCCAGGTCGACGACGTTGATGCCGAGCTCCGGGTCCACGACGTCGCGCATCGCCTCTTCGAGGTCGTCGAGCGCGGCGACGTCAGCCTTGGGCTCGAAGACCGGCATGCCTTCGGCTCCCCGGACTACTTCTTCGGTGCTCATGCTGCTCCCTGGCTTCGTGCTACTGCGTCTTTGAAAGCCATCCAGCCCAGCAGCGCGCACTTCACGCGCGCCGGGTACTTCGAGACGCCGGCGAAGGCGATGCCGTCTTCGAGGACGTCCTCGTCGGGCTCGATCTGGCCGCGGCTCTGCATCAGCTCGACGAACGCGTCCATCTTCTTGAACGCCTCGCCCACCGGCTTACCCACGACGAGGTCGGTCAACACCGACGTCGAGGCCTGGCTGATCGAGCAGCCCTGGCCGTCGTAGGAGACGTCGGAGACGATCTCGCCGTCGAGCTTGACCCGCAACGTGACCTCGTCGCCGCAGGTCGGGTTGACCTGGAACGACTCGGCGTCGTAGGGGTCGCGCAGGCCTCGGCCGTGCGGGTTCTTGTAGTGGTCCAGGATGATCTCCTGGTACATCTGCTGGAGCTGCATCAGGCCACCCCGAAGAACTTCTGCGCCTCGCGGACGCCGTCGACCAGTGCGTCGACCTCGTCCAGCGTGTTGTACAGGTAGAACGTCGCGCGCACCGACGACTGGGCGTTCAGGCAGCGGTGCAGCGGCCACGCGCAGTGGTGGCCCACGCGGACGGCGATGCCCAGGCTGTCGAGCACCTGGCCGGCGTCGTGCGGGTGGACGCCCTCGATCTCGAACGGCACGGCGCCGCCCCGGTCGACCGCGTCCTGCGGGCCGATCAGGCGAACACCCTTGACGCCCGAGAGCCCCTCGAGCGCGGCCACGGTCAGCGCGTGCTCGTGGGCGTTGATCCGCTCCATGCCGACGACGCTCAGGTAGTCCACCGCCGCGCCCAGGCCGACGGCCTGGGACGTCATCGGTGAACCGGCCTCGAAGCGCTGCGGCGGTGGGGCGAACGTCGAGCCCTCCATCTTCACGAGCTCGATCATCGAGCCGCCGGTGATGAAGGGGGGCAACGCCTCCAGCAGCTCACGACGTCCGTAGAGGACACCGATGCCGGACGGGCCGAGCATCTTGTGGCCGGAGAACGACGCGAAGTCCACGCCCAGCTTCCGGAAGTTCACCGGGCTGTGCGGAACGGACTGACACGCGTCCAGCACGGTCAGCGCGCCGACCTTCCGCGCGGCCGCGACGAGCACCGAGACCGAGTTGATCACGCCGGTCACGTTCGACTGGTGCGTGAACGCGACGACCTTGGTGCGCGGCGTGATCACGCTGTCCACATCGGACAGGTCGAGACGACCGTCCGGGGTCAGCGCGAACCACTTCAGCGTGGCGCCGGTCCGTGCGGCGAGCTGCTGCCACGGAACGAGGTTCGCGTGGTGCTCCATCTCGGTCACGACGATCTCGTCGCCGGGACCCACGACGAAGCGCGCGGCCTCGGGACCCGAGGTCGCGGCGTTGCCCATCGCGTACGCCACGAGGTTGAAGCCCTCGGTGGCGTTCTTGGTGAACACCAGCTCGCCGAAGTCGGCGCCGACGAAGTCCGCGATGCGCTGACGCGCACCCTCGTACGCGTCGGTCGCCTCTTCCGCCAGCTGGTGCGCACCGCGGTGCACAGCGGCGTTGTGCTGCTGCAAGAACGCTTTCTCCGCGTCCAGAACCTGCGTCGGGCGTTGCGAGGTGGCGCCGGAGTCCAGGTAGACCAGGCGCTTCCCGTCACGAACGGTGCGAGACAGGATCGGGAAGTCCGCCCTCAGGGCGGCTACGTCCAGTGGTGCTGCGGTGGTGGTCACAGCGCCTCCTCTCAACACCTGGAACGCTAGGAAATGACTGCGGCTTCCTTGGAACCCGTGTACTTCACGTAACCCTCGGACTCGAGCACGTCGGCCAGCTCGCGGCCACCGGACTCGACGATCCGGCCGTTCGCGAAGACGTGCACGAAGTCCGGCTGGATGTACTTGAGGATCCGGGTGTAGTGCGTGATCAGCATGACGCCGACCTCACCGGAGGCCTTGTAGCGGTTGACGCCCTCGGACACGACGCGCAGCGCGTCGACGTCGAGACCGGAGTCGGTCTCGTCGAGGATCGCGACCTTCGGCTGGAGCAGGCCCAGCTGGAGGATCTCGTGGCGCTTCTTCTCACCGCCGGAGAAGCCCTCGTTCACCGAACGCTCGGCGAACGCCGGGTCGATGTCGAGCTCGGCCATCGCCCCCTTGACCTCCTTCACCCAGTGGCGAAGGGCGGGGGCCTCGCCGCGGACGGCGGTGGCGGCGGTGCGCAGGAAGTTCGACATCGAGACGCCGGGGACCTCGACCGGGTACTGCATGGCGAGGAAGAGGCCCGCGCGGGCGCGCTCGTCGACGGACATCTCGAGGACGTCCTCACCGTCGAGCGTGACGGTGCCCGAGGTGATCGTGTACTTCGGGTGTCCGGCGATCGCGTAGGACAGCGTGGACTTGCCGGAGCCGTTGGGGCCCATGATGGCGTGCGTCTCGCCGGCCTTGATCGTCAGGTCGACGCCCTTGAGGATCTCCTTGGGAGCGTCCTCGCTGACGACCGAGACGTGCAGGTCCTTGATCTCAAGGGTGGCCATGACTTGCCGTTCTCCTGGTGGTGTAGCTAGAAAAGTCAGTTCGTGGCGACGGTGACGTCGACGAAGACGTCGCCGTCACGGATGTCGACGGCGTAGACGTCGACCGGTTCGCTGGCGGGCGGTGACGAGGGCTTGCCGGTCTCCAGGTCGAAGCACGACCCGTGGAGCCAGCACTCGATCCCCTTGCGGGTGACCTCGCCCTCGCTCAGCGACACCGCGGCGTGCGAGCACAGATCAGCGAGCGCGTGCACCCGCTCGCCCTCGCGCACCAGGACGACGTCGACGTCGTCCACGGTGGCTGCGAAGGGCTTGCGGTCGTCCAGGGAGGACAGTGCACACACCTTGATCACGTGCCGACCGCCTCGAGCTCTGCCTCGATGGCGGCCTCGAGGCGCTCGCGCACCTCGGGCACCGTGATCTTCGCGATCAGCTCCTGGAAGAAGCCGCGCACGACGAGACGCCGTGCCTGCTCCTCCGGGATGCCGCGCGCCTGCAGGTAGAACAGCTGCTCGTCGTCGAACCGGCCGGTGGCGCTGGCGTGGCCCGCGCCCTCGATCTCGCCGGTCTCGATCTCCAGGTTCGGCACCGAGTCGGCACGCGCACCATCGGTGAGGATGAGGTTCCGGTTCAGCTCGAACGTCTCGGTGCCCTCGGCCGCCACGCGGATCAGCACGTCGCCAATCCACACCGCGTGCGCGCCCTCGCCCTGCAGCGCGCCCTTGTAGACGACGTTGCTGCGGCAGTTCGCCTGCGCGTGGTCGATGAACGGCCGGTGCTCCTGGTGCTGGCCCGCGTCCGCGAAGTACAGACCGAACAGCTCGGCGTCTCCGCCGCGGCCCGCGTACTGCACGACCGGCGTCACGCGCACGACGTCGCCGCCGAGCGTGACCACGGTGTGCTTGATGGTCGCGTCGCGACCGAGCTTCACGTGGTGCTGCGAGACGTGCACGGCGTCGTCGGCCCAGTCGTGGATGGTGATCACCGTGAGGTGAGCGCCGTCCGCGACGAGGAACTCGACGTTGTCCGCGTACGCGCCGGAACCGCGGAAGTCGAGGATCACGGTGCCCTCGGCGAACTGCGATGCCTTGACGTGGATGTGGCCGTAGGCGACAGCGCCGACGCCCGCGCCGGTCACCGTGACGGTGGTCGGCTCGGACTTCGCGTCGCCGGGCAGCGTCACGATCGTGGCGTTCTCGAAGGACGAGTACGCCTGCGCCGCGACGCGGTCACCGGGGACGCCGGCGGTGCCGAGCCGTGAGTCGTCACGACCCACGGTCTCGACGGTGACGCCTTCAGCGGCGCTCACCTCGACGGCAGCGTTACCCGTTGCCGCAGCGCCGGAGTGCAGACCGGCAAGACGCTTGAGAGGCGTGAAGCGCCAGATCTCCTCACGGCCGCCCGGGACCTCGAACGCAGCGACGTCGAAAGACGCGAAGTGCTCTGCGCGCGAGGAGACCGGGACGACAGCGCCGTGGGAGTGGGGTTTCGTAGACAGGGCGGCCATGTCAGCCGACGGCCCCTTCCATCTGCAGTTCGATCAGGCGGTTCAGTTCGAGGGCGTACTCCATGGGGAGCTCGCGCGCGATGGGCTCGACGAACCCGCGCACGATCATCGCCATAGCCTCGTCCTCGTTGAGGCCGCGCGACATCAGGTAGAACAGCTGGTCCTCGGAGACCTTCGAGACCGTGGCCTCGTGACCCATCTGCACGTCGTCCTCGCGGACGTCGACGTACGGGTAGGTGTCCGAGCGGCTGATGGTGTCGACCAGCAGCGCGTCGCACTTCACCGTGGACTTCGAGTGGTGCGCCCGCTTGTTGACCTGGACCAGGCCGCGGTACGACGTGCGGCCACCGCCCCGCGCCACCGACTTCGAGATGATCGTCGAAGAGGTGTGCGGTGCCATGTGGACCATCTTGGCGCCGGCGTCCTGGTGCTGGCCCTCGCCCGCGAACGCGATCGAGAGGACCTCGCCCTTGGCGTGCTCGCCCATCAGGAAGACGGCCGGGTACTTCATGGTCACCTTGGAGCCGATGTTGCCGTCGACCCACTCCATGGTCGCGCCCTCTTCGGCCTTGGCGCGCTTGGTGACCAGGTTGTAGACGTTGTTCGACCAGTTCTGGATCGTCGTGTAGCGGCAGCGGCCGCCCTTCTTCACGATGATCTCGACGACGGCCGAGTGCAGCGAGTCCGAGGAGTAGATCGGCGCCGTGCAGCCCTCGACGTAGTGCACGTAGGCACCCTCGTCGACGATGATCAGCGTGCGCTCGAACTGGCCCATGTTCTCGGTGTTGATCCGGAAGTAGGCCTGCAGCGGGATGTCCACGTGCACGCCCTTGGGGACGTAGATGAACGACCCACCGGACCACGTCGCGGCGTTCAGCGCGGAGAACTTGTTGTCACCCGCCGGGATGACCGAGCCGAAGTACTCCTTGAAGAGCTCCGGCTGCTCCTTGAGGGCGGTGTCGGTGTCCAGGAAGAGGACACCCTTCTCCTCCAGGTCCTCGCGGATCTGGTGGTAGACGACCTCGGACTCGTACTGGGCGGCGACACCGGCGACGAGGCGCTGCTTCTCGGCCTCCGGGATGCCCAGGCGGTCGTAGGTGTTCTTGATGTCCTCGGGCAGGTCCTCCCAGGAGGTCGCCTGCTTCTCGGTCGAACGCACGAAGTACTTGATCGAGTCGAAGTCGATCCCAGAGAGGTCAGCGCCCCAGCTCGGCATCGGCTTGAGGTCGAAGAGCTTCAGCGCCTTCAACCGGTACTCGAGCATCCACTCGGGCTCGTCCTTCTTCGCCGAGATGTCGCGGACGACGTCCTCGTTGATTCCTCGGCGGGCGCTCGCGCCGGCAACGTCGGAGTCGGCCCAGCCGAACTCGTAGTTGCCCAGAGACGCAATCGTCTCTTCCTGCGTGAGCGGAGACTGCACCGTGGTGGGCGTGCGCTGCTCGGCAGCGGCAGTCATGCGGGCTCCCCTCCATCATCTGGGATCCGTGAAATGTTCGGGATGTGCGTCGTGCACACGGCGTGGCCGCGGGCGATCGTCGCGAGGCGCTGCACGTGGGTACCGAGGAGGTTCGCGAACGTCTCCGTCTCGGTCTCGCACAGCTGGGGGAACTCGGCGGCAACGTGGGCGACCGGGCAGTGGTGCTGGCACAACTGCTCACCCACCCCGACGTTTCGCGCCGATGAAGCGTAACCCTCCCTGGTCAACGCGGCTGCGAGGGCCTTGACCCGTTCGGCGGGCGTGACCTGGGCCACGATCGCCGATCGATGCCGGTCCACCAGTGCGTCGACGCGGCTCTGCGCGAAAGCGCGCACAGCCTCTTCCCCACCCGTCTGGGCGAGGAACCTGAGCGCGGCGACCGCGAGGTCGTCGTAGGCGTGGCCGAACTGGGCACGTCCGGCGTCCGTCAGCAGGAAGAGCTTCGCGGGCCGGCCACGACCACGTTGGGTCTGCCGCGGTGCGTCCCGCGTGAGTGCCTCGCCGTCCGCGAGCAGCGCGTCGATGTGCCGGCGCACCGCTGTCGGGCTGATGCCCAGTTCCTCCGCGACGGCTGCCGCGGTGACCGGGCCCTGCTCCAGGAGGAGCCTGGCGACGGCACGCCGAGTCCTGCCGTCGTGCTGGGGCACGGCGTCAAGGTGGGTCTCGGCGTTTTTCACAACACCAGTGTTGCGTATTTAGCCGGAGGTCGCAAAGATCGCGGTCACAGGGTGACCTGACTCACGGCTGAGTCGGACTAGATACCCTGCGGCCATGTCCACCAACGGCGGAGCCGTGACTCCGGAGAGCGACCTTCTGAACGGTCGTGAGCGTCGCCAGCTGGACATCGTGCGTCGCTGGGGCACCATCGGCGCCCTCCTGCTGACCGTCGGGTCGCTCGGTGGCGGTGCCGCACCCATCTACTCGCCGCTCTACGGCGTGCCCGTCCTCGGACTCTTCTCGAGGATGCCCAGTGTCGCGATGGGGGTCGTCTGGACCGGCATCTTCATGATCGTGTCGGCCTGGCTCGCGCTGGGCCGGTTCGTGAAGCCCGGCCGGCCGCGGCTCATCTCGCGCGGCCAGATGGACCGCACGCTGCTGATGTGGACCGTTCCGCTGGTCTTCTGCGTGCCGATGTTCTCCCGCGACGTCTACTCGTACCTCGCGCAGAGCGAGATCGCGGCGCGCGGGCTCGACCCGTACGAGCTGGGTCCGGCCAACGCGCTGGGCGTCGACCACGTGCTCACACGCGGTGTGCCGAACATCTGGCGGGAGACGCCGGCGCCGTACGGGCCGTTGTTCCTCGCGTTCGGCCGGTTGACCGCGATGCTGACCGGCGACCACGTGGTGTCCGGCGTGTTCGTGCACCGGCTGCTGGTGCTGGTCGGCCTCGGGATGATCGTGTGGGCGCTGCCGCGGCTCGCGGCGCGCTTCGGGGTGCCGCCGGTCGGCGCGTTGTGGCTGGGCGCGCTCAACCCGCTGGTGCTGTTCCACATCGTCATCGGCGTGCACAACGACGGCCTGGCGCTCGGCCTGATGCTGGTCGGCCTGGAGCTCGCGATGCGCGGGCTGGAACCGTTGAAGTGGACCTGGATCTCACTGGGCGCCGTGGTCATCGTGTGCGGCGCGATGGTGAAGATCCCCGCTATGGCCGCGCTGGGCTTCCTGGGCGTGATGGTGGCGCGCAAGCTCGGCGGGCAGTTCAAGCACCTGGCGCTGGTGGCCGGGATCATGGCCGGCATCGCCGCGGTCGGGGTGGTGGTGATCTGCCTCGGCACCGGGTTCGGCTTCGGCTGGCTCGAGACGCTGAACGTCGCGTCGACCGTGAAGTCGTGGATGTCGCCGCCGACCGCGCTGGGCTTCCTCGGCGCGGGCACCGGCATCCTGCTCGGCCTCGGCAACCACACCGAGGCGATGATCTCGCTGACCAGGCTGCTCGGGCAGGCCGTGTCCGTCGTGATCACGGTCGGGCTGCTGTGGCGCAGCTTCAAGGGCCGGATCAAGGCGATGAACGGCCTGGGCGCGGCGCTGGGCGCGATCCTGGTGCTCGGACCGGTGCTGCAGCCCTGGTACGTGCTGTGGGCCGCGATCCCGCTGGCCACCGCCGTGGTCGGGCCGAAGTTCCGGATGTTCGCCATGGTCACCTCGGCGATCATCGCGATCATCCTGCCGCCGACCGGGTCCGCGTTCGACGGACGCGCCTACACCGTGCCGCAGGCGGTCGCCGGAGCGGTCATCACGTTCGCGGTCTGCGTGCTGATCGCGCGCAAGCGGGTCGGGCCGTTCCTCAGGTCCGACCCCGCCGGGGGCGGGCACGTCTGATCGGTAACCCCGAACCTCCGGCGGGCGACTCAGTGGCAGGGGAAGATCGTCGCCGGAGGGGGTGACGTGACATGACCGAGCAACCCATGTCGCGGGAAGAGGTCCGGTTCGCCGTCGTGCTCAACGGGGGCGTGAGCCTCGCCGTCTGGATGGGCGGCACGGTGCTGGAGCTCGACCGGCTGACCAGGCCCGGATCGGTGTACCAGCCGTTGCTGGACCTCGTCGGTTGCACGGCCAGGGCGGACGTCATCTCGGGCACGTCGGCGGGGGGCATCAACGGTGCCGCGCTGGCGTTGTCGCAGGTCAACAAGAACGCCGACCTGACGAGGCTGCGGGACCTGTGGGCCGAGCAGGGCCGGATGGAACAGCTGCTGCGGACGCCGTTCCGGGGCTCGCCCGCGTCGCTGCTCCAGGGCGACGAGTTCTTCCTCCCCCGGCTGCAGGAGGCGCTGGCCCGGCTCACGACCGACTTCCAGCCGACCGAGCGGGACGCGCGCCCGATCGACCTGCGGATCACCACGACGCTGCTCGGCGGCGTTCCCACGATCACCTACGACGACCTGGGCCAGCCGCTGACGCAGTCGGTGCACCAGGGTTCGTTCTCGTTCCGGCGCGACCCCTACAACTGGGTCTCCGAGGTCACGCGGGACGACTTCGCGGCCGACGGGCTGAACGACCGCGTGCTGCAGCTCGCGCTGGCCGCGCGGAGCAGTGCCAGCTTCCCGTTCGCGTTCGAGCCGAGCTTCATCCCGGTCGGCGGCCAGGCCACGCCGGACCGCCCGGACATGGCGGACGTGGCGAGCTGGTCCAACGGCGGCGACCGCAGCCGGTTCGCGGTCGACGGCGGTGTCCTCGTGAACACGCCCACGAGGGAAGCCCTCGAGGCGATCGACCGGATGCCCGCGGACGGGCCGGTGCGGCGGGTGATGCTGCTGGTCTTCCCGCACGCCGAGCCGCTCGGGTCCGAGCCGGTGGCCGACACGGTCGACAAGGGGCTGACGACGGTCGGGTCCGGCGGCAAGCTGCTGGGCGCGATGTCCAGCCAGGCCAACAGGACCTACGTCGAGAAGATCGAGGAGCACAACCGGCGCGCCGCGAGCAGCAGGGGCGGCCGGATGGCGTTGCTGGAGCGGTTGCACGCGGGCGGCGAGGACGTCGTCGGCGAGGTGTACTCGCTGGCGGACAAGCTCTTCGGCCACTACGAGGACATCGAGATCCGGCTCGCCGCGCGGCAGGTGACGGCGCAGCAGTTCGCGCTGCCCAAGGGGAACCCGGCGAACTGGTCGTTCGAACGGGCGCGCCGGGCGGCGGAGACGGCGCAGCGCAAGTGGAAGAAGCAGCACGGTGTCCTGCCGTACGTGCCGGGCGTGAGGCTGCCGGCGCTCGTGTGCCGCGAGGACACGGGCTGGGAGTGGGGCATCACGATGGCCGAACGCCTCGGGGCGTCGGCGCTCGACCTGCTCAAGCGGCTCGTGTGGGTGGCTCCGGACGGCAAGGCCGACGAGATCGCCGTGGCCCGCCGCGAGCTGCACCGGGTCCGCGCGGAACTGCGGCGGTTGCGCGAGGAGCTGTTCGACTGGAAGCCGTCCGAGTCGGTCGGCGAGACCTACTGGACCGGCAGGCTCGCGAGCTACCACGAGCACATGATCGACGGGCACGTCGGCCTGGAGGTCCGGGCCCAGGTCACCGAGATCGGCCGGATCGTCGGCACCGCCCGGGAGGTCATCACCTCGCTCGACGAGCACCGCCTCAAGCTCGGCGGTCTCGTCTGCTGGCACGCGCTGCTCGGCGCCCCGGCGGTGGCGTCCGAGGCAGGGCTCGACGACGGTGAGCGGTGGCTCTCCCGCCTGCTGGCGCTGGAGATCGCCGGCACGTGCCTGTCCGACGACGCCTCGACCGGGATGGACACGCCGGTCGAGCTGGTGCAGGTGTCGCTGCAGACGCGCAACGCGTTCGCGCAGCAGTCGATCACGGCCGACGACAAGGCCGGTGGTGCGTCGCTGTCGCGGTTCTCCGGGTTCCTGAAGCGGTCGTGGCGGGTCAACGACTGGATCTGGGGCCGTCTCGACGGCGCGACGATGCTGTGCCGGGTGCTGTTCGACCCGCGGCGGTTGCGGCGGATGGACCTGCTGGGCCGGCCGGAGGGCGACCAGCGCACCGCCGACGAGCGCGCGAAGGCCGTCGTGGACCAGGTCCTGGAGAGCATGTTCGGGCCGGAGCTGCCGATCCAGGTCGCCGCGTGCGCCGAGGAGGCCCGCGTGGAGCTCGCCGGGATCTACGAGACCGACAACGAGCTGTCGCCGTCGTCGATGAAGCTCGCCGAGCTGGCGGCGTGGGGCCTGCACTGGCGGATCATCTGCGAGGAGCTCCCCCGGCTGCGGGCCGCGATCATCGCGGACCGCGGTGACGGCGCGGACCGGCGTTCGCGGGGTGAGCTGTTCCTGGAGGAGCACGCGGACCTGTTGCGGCGCCTGGAGTATCCGCGCGACCACTCGGTGACGCTGGGCATGTCGGCGTTGAACGCCTTCGACCGCGCGGGCATCGGCCGGGAGCCGCTGACCCAGGAGGCGGCGTCGGACCAGATGATCCGCACGGCCGCGACCGCCGCGGCCGTCGCGGTCACGGTCGCCGACTCCGAACGGTCCGGGCTCGCGGCGGTGCGGCCCGTGACGCGGGTGCTGCGGGGCGCGGCCCTGCTCCCCTACTGGACGATCACCGGGCTGACCCGCGGCGGGAAGCTGGCGCAGTTCCTCGGGCTGCTCGGTCTCGCGGTCGGCGGCGCGCTGGTCGTGATGGCGTTGTTCGGGATGCTGCCGGCGTGGGCCGCCGGTCCGGGCGCGGCGCTCGGCGCGGCCAGCCTGCTCGGCGCGTTCGGGTACGCGGCTCTGCGCAGCGGCACGATGCTGCACGGCCTGGTGCTGCTGTCACCGGTGATCCCGTTGGGGGCCATAGCCGTCGACCGGCTTCCCGGCGACGGCGCGGAGCTCACCACCGGCACGATCACGGTGGCGGGTGTGGCGTTCGTCGTGGCGGCGTTGCTGGTCCTCGGGTCGCTGCCCGCCCCGATCCGCACGCCGCTCGCGGTGCTGGCCGACTTCCGGCCGCTGGAGATCGTCCGGCGGCGCTGGAAGCAGGCCGCGGCGCTGCTCGGGGTGGCGGGGCTGGTCTGGTCGGTCTGGCGGTTCGAGCTGCACACCAAGCCGTGGCTGGTGATCCCGCTGTCGGTCCTCTGTGGAGCGTTCGGCGTGTGGATGGCCCTGGCCGGCGGCAAGTCGCTGCAGCGCTGGCGCCGGGTCGAGGGCGTGTGGGGCACGGAACGCGCCGAGCCGCCCGCCGCCGCGACCGCGGGCTGGGCCGTGGTCTACGGCATCGGCTACCTCGCCCTCGCCGACGTGCTGCTGGTCGCCGGGCCGCGCGGGTGGGGCTGGCAGGCGGTGATCGGCACGGCGCTGGCTTTCGGCCTGACGTTGCTGCTCGTCACGTCCTGGTACGTGCCGCGGGCCGAACGCCGCCGGCTGCGCGAACAGCTGGTGGCCGAGGCGATCCCGGCGATCTACCCGGAGGGTGACGACGTCGCGGTGACGCTGCGGGAACGGCTGGAGGGGCACGCCTCGCTGTACCGGTTCCTGGTGATGGGCGAGGGCGAGCACCCGGCGGAGCTCACGCTGTCGCCCGCCGGGCTCGTCGTGGCGCGGCGAATCGAGACGAAGCTCCACAAAGGACGGCACCCCGACCCTGTAGCTTGACGGGGATGAGGGCCGATGCGACACGCAACGTCGAAGCGGTGCTGCGCGCGGCCGCCCGCGTGTTCTCCGCGGACCCCCTCGCGCGCATGGCCGACGTCGCCGCCGCCGCGGGCGTGGACAAGCGGACCGTCTACCGGCGCTTCGACTCGCGCGAGGAGCTGCTGCTGGCGGTCTACCGCGCGCGGCTCGACGAGCTGGAGGCGCTGATCGACGCGACTCTCACCGGTTCGGGTCGCGACGCGCTGCTGGCGTTCGCGGAGGGCGGCATCCGGCTCAGCCGCGACTGGCCCGTCGACATCCGCGCGGTGACCGACCCCGCGATCGGGGAGCGTCGTGCGGCACTCGACGCGCGCATGGACGCGTTCCTGCTGGGCACCGGGGTGGTGGCGCCAGGGCTGCCCGCGGGCTGGGCGTTGCGGGTGCTGCAGACGCAGCTGCACACGGTCGCGCAGGAGATGCCCTCCCTGCGGCCCGGTCCGGCCGCCGAGCTCGTGGTCGAGACGTTCCTGCACGGTGTCGGCGGTCTGTGAGGCAGGCCATACCCGGTCCCGGGCATTTCCGGGCTGCCCCGAGCGTCTTAAGTGTCATACAGAGTGACACTTAAGGGAGTGGGAACGATGGCGAAGACGTGGCTCATCACCGGTGCGTCGAGGGGGTTCGGGCGTGAGCTCGCCCAGGCCGCCGCGGAGGCGGGTGAGCGGGTCGTCGCGACGGCGCGGCGCCCTGAACAGCTCGAGGACCTGGTCGCGCGGTATTCCGAACGGGTGCGCGCGGTGGCGCTGGACGTGACCGACGCGGACGCGGCCCGCAAGGCGGTCGAGCACGCCGTCGAGGCGTTCGGTTCGCTCGACGTGGTCGTCAACAACGCCGGGTACGCCAACAGCGCGCCCATCGAGGAGATGTCCGAGGCCGACTTCCGCGCCCAGGTGGAAGCCAACCTGTTCGGCGTCGTCAACGTGACCCGCGCGGCGCTGCCGTTGTTGCGGCAGCAGCGTTCCGGCACCTTCGTGCAGTTCTCGTCCGTCGGCGGCCGCGCGGGAGGCACGCCGGGCATGGGCGCCTACCAGACCGCGAAGTTCGCCGTGGAGGGCTTCTCCGAGGTGCTGGCGAGCGAGGTCGCCCCGTTCGGCGTGCGGGTCGTGATCGTGGAGCCCGGCGCGTTCCGCACCGACTGGCAGGGTTCCTCGATGATCCGCCACGAGGTCGGCGCCGACTACGAGGAGACCGTGGGCGCGATCAACCGCTACCGCGACGAGAACGACGGCGTGCAGCCCGGCGACCCCGCCCGTGCCGCGCGGGTGCTCCTCGACGTCGTCGCCTCGGACGCCCCGCCGCGCCGCCTCGTGCTGGGTGCCGCCGCGGTCGAGACCGTGCTGGCGGCGGAGGCCAGGCGCAGCGCCGAGGCCGAGAAGTGGGCCGCGGTCAGCGCGTCCGCCGACTTCCCCGCCGACGAGCGCTGAGAGCCGTGGGCGCGCACGACACCGGTCCGGCCGCTGGGGTGCGACCGGACCGGTGATCCCCCTCGGCCGTCAGGCGGCCAGTGCGATGACCGGGACCGTCTGACCCATCGCCCGCGCGTAGAGCGCCTCGAAGCGGTCCAGCGTCGTCGCCAGCGCGTGGTGCGAGATGATCTCGCTGCTGGCCGCGCCCATCCGGGCCCGCATCGGCGCGTCGTGCACGAGCGTGTGCAGGCGCTGGGCCAGCTGGTTCACGTCACCCGGCTCGAACAGCCAGCCGTTGCGGCCGGTGTGCACGAGGTGCGGCAGCGCCATGGCGTTCGCGGCGATCACCGGCTTGCCCGCGGCCATCGCCTCCATCGTGGCGAGGCTCTGCAGCTCGGCGACGCCGGGCATGACGAACAGGTCGCAGCGGGCGTAGGCGTCGAGCAGCTCGTCCTCGGAGACGAAGCCGTGGAACTTCACGCGGTCCGTGATCTCCAGGTCCCGGGCCAGCAGCTCCCACTCGGCCCTGCAGGTGCCGTCGCCGACGATCTCGCCGAACGCGCCGGGCACGCGGGCCAGAGCGCGCAGGAACTCGTCGACGCGCTTCTCCTCGTCCAGGCGGCCCACGAACAGCGCGGTCGGGCGGTCGTTGTGCGTCACGGAACGCTGGTAGCGGGCGATGTCGATGCCGCACGACACGGGCACGGCCGGCTCCGGGAAACCGCTGTCGTGCAACAGCTGCACGGCGCGCGGGGTCGGCGCGGTCACCACGTCGGCGCGGCCGAAGACGCGGGCCAGGTCGCGGTAGGCGAACTTGCGGGCCCACCCCTGCAGGAACGACGGCACGTGGGCGTGGCTGAACAGGTTCTCCGGCATGAAGTGGTTGGTCGCGAGCGTCGGAATCCCCTGCGCCACAGCGGAGTTGAGGACGAACCGGCCGACCACGAAGTGCGCCTGGACGTGCACGACGTCGGGCCTGAGCGCCTTGATCAGCGCGTCCGCCTCCTTGGAGGCCTGCCACGGCAGGCAGAAGCGGAAGTCCGGGTAGAACGGCAGCCGGTGCGACCGCAGCCGGTGCACCGTGACACCGGGGATCTCCGTGGCACGCGGTGAGTCCGGGGCGATGACGTGGACGTCGTGGCCGTTCTCGGCGAGACCGACCGCCAGGCGCTGCGCGAAGCGCGCGGCACCGTTGACGTCCGGCGGGAACGTGTCGGCGGCGATGACGACGCGCAGTGCGCTGGAGGTGTTCACGGGAAGCTCCGTTCGGATGTTTTCACGAGGTTGACGAGCAAGTGCGAACACGCCGCCAACTGCGGCGAGAGAGCAGGCGAACAGCGCGACACCGGTCAAAGGAGACAAATGCGCGGCTTCGCCGAGCAGGAAGGCGCCGAGTCCGACGGCGACCAGCGGGTCGACCACGGTCAGGCAGGCGACGGCGAGATGAGGGGGTCCGCCGGCGTAGGAGTGCTGGACGAGCCAGCCGCCGACGGCGAGCGAGAGGGCGATGCCGAGCACGGACGCGAGGTGCGAGAGACCGAAGCCGCCTTGCTGCACGGACTGGGAGACGGCGCGCATCAGCACGGACACGTACCCGTACGCGACACCACCGGCTGATGCGAACGCCACAGCGCAAATGCGTGCGTTGGACGTAAGGGCTGCGATCACGCCTGGCACCGCGATCAGGCCGAGAGTCACGAGGCCGGCGGTGAGTTCGATGTCCGGCGCGACCTTCGTGGCCGTCGCACTGCCCGATGCGAACCACACGAACGCACCGACACCCACGGTCGTGAGCAGGATCGCGGGCAACTCGCGGAAACGGCGGTCCATCAACGCGGTCATGCCGATCGCGAGCACACCGATCGGCTGCACGACCGTCAACGGCGCCATGCCCAGCGCGACGGCGTGCACCCCGGCACCGGCGACGAGCAGTGCGAGCCCGCCCAGCCACCTGGGCTGACGCAGGACACTGGCGCGCGCTCCGGTCAGAGCGACGGCGTCGTGCTGCAGGCGGGCGGCGAGTGCGAAGCACACGGCGCCGAACACGGCGAGCGTGATGGCGAGCATGGTCATGACGTGCGCCTCACTTGAAGTGCCGCGATGGCGAAAAGCAGGACGTAAAGGGATGCGAACAAAACGCGTTCCGTGAGTCCGCGCGCCTCGAAACCGGCGAAGGAAACGTGACTCACGAGAAACGCGGCACTGGAGACGGTCGCCGTTGTTGCGATACCGAGCAGGGCCGGAAATTGACGGGCGATGAGCACCCCCGCGGCCGGCAGGGCCACGAACATCACCGCGCCGGCGTACCGGTGGATGTAGCCCGACATCGAGGTCGGCGCTCCCGTCGGATCGGTCGGGAAGATCGTCGCCACGGTCAGACCGGCCGACCAGATGCCGATCAACCACTGCGCTGACCTGCCTACACCCCGAAGGTTGACGGCGAGCGAAGCCGAGACGGCCGCGAGGCTGAGAGACGTCGCCGCGAGCCAGCCCGTGCCGTTGTCCACGAACACGTAGTCGCTGATCACGTCCGAGATCGGGTCGAGCTGTCCTGCCGACATGACATGCAGGTAGAGAATCGGGACCAGTGAGAACACCAGTCCCCCTACGACCCATCCCCGTCTTTTGGCCCCCGCTTCGATCACGGGAAAAGTCTCTTGCGAACGCGTTGATCAACCAATGGGGAACTCCCCCGAGGGGACCCTGAGGTGTCCCTGACTCACCGGGGTAGGGCTAGCCCCACCTTTTTCAGCTCCGCTTCAGGAATGGGCCGAATGACCCAACTGCGTGCGGATCGCCCCGACCGCCTAGGCTGCGTGCTCGTGAGCCCGAATCCCCAGCCTGCGGTGGAAGTGTCGGGGCTGGTCAAGAGATACGGCTCGAAGACCGCCGTCGACGGCCTCGACCTCGTTCAGCAGCCCGGCACCGTTCTCGCCCTGCTCGGGCCCAACGGCGCGGGCAAGACGACGACGGTCGAGATCTGCGAGGGCTTCCGCACCGCCGACGACGGCTCGGTGCGCGTCCTCGGGCTCCCGGCCGGTTCCGAAGCGCTGCGGCCCCGCATCGGCGTCATGCCGCAGGGCGGTGGCGGGTATCCCGGCATCCGCGCCGAGGAGATGCTGAACCTCGTGGCCGCGTGCGCGAAGAACCCGCTCGACCCCCGGTGGCTGATCGAGGTCCTGGGGCTCGCCGGCGCGGTCCGCACCCCTTACAAGAGGCTCTCCGGCGGCCAGCAGCAACGACTGTCGCTCGCGTGCGCGTTGATCGGACGCCCCGAGCTCGTGTTCCTGGACGAACCGACCGCGGGCATGGACCCGCAGGCGCGCCGGCTGGTGTGGGACCTGGTGGCGGCGCTCAAGGACGACGGCGTGGCCGTGCTCCTGACGACGCACCTCATGGACGAGGCCGAGGCGCTGGCCGACGACGTCGTGATCATCGACGAGGGTCGTGTGGTCGCGCAGGGCTCGCCCGCCGAGCTGACCGCGAACCGGCCGGACGACCAGCAGCTGCGGTTCCGCGCGCGGCCCGGCCTCGACACCACGTTGCTGTCCGCCGCACTGCCCGAGGGCTTGAAGGTGCGCGAGGTGACGCGGGGCGCGTACGTCGTGGAGGGTCTGATCGACCCGCAGGTCGTGTCGACCGTCACGTCGTGGTGCGCGCAGCAGGGCGTGCTGGCCGAGGAGCTGACGGTGGCCAAGCGCAGCCTCGAAGACGTTTTCCTGGAGCTGACCGGCAGGGAGCTGCGCTCGTGACCACCTTCGCTCCCGGCACGTTCAAGCCCGCGCCCGGCCGCGGTTCGCTGCCGCGCATGCTGTTCGTGCACGCGCGCACCGAGGCGACGCTGACGTTGCGCAACGGCGAGCAGATCCTGCTCACCGTGATCATCCCGCTGGCGTTGCTGATCGCTCTCAGCCTGATGTCGGTGATCCCGATGCCGGAGCCCCGTGTGGGCTCCGCCACCGCGAGGATCTTCGCGCTGGCGATCATCTCGTCCGCGTTCACCGGGCAGGCGATCGCGCTCGGGTTCGACCGCCGTTACGGCGTGCTGAAGCGGCTTTCGGCCTCGGCGCTGCCCCGGTGGCTGCTCGTGGCCGGACGGGTGTGCGGCGCTCTCGTCGTGGTCGCGCTCCAGATCGTGTTGCTGGCGGTCACGGCGTTGTTCCTCGGCTGGCGCTTTCCGTTGAGCGGCCTGCCGTGGGTCGTGCTGCTGATCGTCCTGGGCACGCTGACGTTCGGTGCCTTGGGCGTGCTGCTGGGCGGGGCGTTTCGCGCGGAGATCGTGCTGGCGCTGGCGAACATCATCTGGTTCGTGCTGCTGATGGTCGGCGGAGTCGCGTTGAGCGTGCCGGTGTCGTTCGTGCACCTGCTGCCGTCGGCCGCGCTGGCCCAGGCGCTGGAGACCTCCGTGGTGCACGGCACGGCTCCTGGTGTGGGCCCCGTCGCAGTGCTCGTGGCCTGGGGTGTTGTCGCGGGCGCTCTGGCGACCCGGACGACGAAGCTGACGTAACGGCTTCTACCATCAAGGCGTGTCGAAGCTGACCGCCTTCCTCGTGTCCTGGCAGCGCGCGTTCGCGATTGCCGTCGTCATCGCGCAGGCCGGAATCGCGGTCACCGGGTCTATCGTCCGCGTGACCGGCTCCGGGCTCGGCTGCCCGACGTGGCCGCAGTGCGTCGAGGGCAGCGTCGTCCCGGTGGAGCACCCCGAGGTCGCGGCCCTGCACCAGTGGGTCGAGTTCGGCAACCGCACGCTGACCGGTGTCGTCGGCATCATCGCGGGTCTGTGCGTGCTGGCCGCGTGGTTCCACCTGCCGCGGCGCAGGCGAGTGCTGGTCCTCTCGCTCGTCCAGCTCGTCGGTGTGGCCGTGCAGGCGGTCGTCGGCGGCATCACGGTGCTGACGGGCCTCGCCTGGTACACCGTGTCGATCCACTTCATGATCTCCATGGGCCTCGTGTGGATGGCCGTGCTGCTCGTGAGCTCGCTGTCCGAGGGCGACGGCCCGGCCCGGCTCAAGGTGCCCGCCCCGTTGATGCGGCTCCAGGTCGTCATGGCCGTCGTGCTGGGCGCCTTGCTGCTCGCCGGCACGTGGGTGACGGCCGCCGGGCCGCACGCGGGTGACGCGTCGACGCCGCGCCTGGGCGTCGAGGTGGCGACGCTCGCGCAGATCCACGCGGACCTGCTGTTCCTGTTCCTGGGCCTGCTGATCGCGGTCGGGTTCTTCACGCGGACCCGCACCTACTGGACGCTCGTCGGCGTCGTGCTCGCCCAGGGCGCGCTCGGCATGGTCCAGTACTGGACCGGCGTGCCCGAGGTGCTCGTGTCGATCCACGTGCTCGGCGCCGGAGCGGTTGTCGTTGCCACGGCGGCACTCTGGACGTCGTCGCGCGAGCGCACGCACGAGGTCGAGCTGCCCTCGGACGATCAGGCGCTCAGCAAGGCCTGAGCTTCACCCTGGTCGTTGTGGCCGGCCCAGTTCGCGGGCGTGGCCTCGAAGTTCACGTCGGTGATGGTCCGGTCGGCACCCGCGTCGAGCAGGACGCGGATGACCGGCAGATGGCCCCGTTCGGCCGCGAGGTGCAGCGCCGTCACGCCCTCACCGTGCATCGGCCCACCGAAGGTCGTGCGCTCGTTGGGGTTCGCGCCCAGGTCCAGCAACGTGCGGGTGGCGTTCTCCAACCCGCACCAGGCCGCCCAGGCGAGAGCGGTGCCGCGGTAGACGTCCGCGTCGATCCGGGCGCCGCGCTTCAGCAGCTCGCCGAGGACCTCCGCGCGGTCGTTGCGGGCCGCCCACGAGAGCGCCTCGTCGAGCACCTCCTGCGGGTCGTTCGTCGGCCACCAGCGCGGGAAACCGCTGTGGGGCCGGTAATAGCCGCGTGCCGACTCCGGTGCGGTGGCGAGGTCGAGGTCGCCCAGGCCCGCCGCAGTGCGCAGGTTCGGCGGGTGAACTCCGTGCTGTGCCAGGAGTTCCGCGGTCTCCCTGTTGCCCCAGAACAACGCGACGGTCAGCGGGGTGCCGCCCTCGCCCCGTGCGTCCAGGTCGGTGCGGGCGCCTTGGGCCAGCAACAGCCGGGCCAGGCCCGGGAGGTTCGCGTACGCCGCCTGGTGCAGTGCCGTCCAGCCGTGGACGTTCTGGTGGTCGATGTCCGTGCCGTCGTTGAGCAGCACCTCGACGAGGCGTTCGTCGCACTTGGCGGTCGCGAGGCCGAGCAGGTCGTTGCCGTTGGTGCCACTGGCTTTCACGAGCCACGGGTCGCGCGTGATGATCGCCTTCAGCTCACCGGGGTTCTGCATCTCGATGGCCTGGTAGGCGCGGGCGAACGGGCGCGGCTTGCGGATGTTGGCCTTGAGGGCCTTCCAGTCCTCGCAGCCGTGGGCCCTGGCGAGCACCATGTGCGCGCCCTCGTCCGTCAGCGGGACGTCGTCGAAGACCTCGAGTGCGCCGGGCACGCCGTCCCACGCGGAGGCGAGCAGGCCCCTGGCTCGCTCCTCGTAGTACTCGACGTCGTCACGAAACGGGTGCCACATGGCACCACGCTACTTCGGTGCGGCAGGCCTGCGCTCCCACAAAGCGGGGAGTTCCTCCGAGAGCCAACCGTAGAGGTTGTCCACGGTCTTCAGGCGCATCGACCGCTCCGGGTCGCCGCTGAGCAGCCGCATGCCGTCGTCGGTGAGCGTCTGGACGCTGGCGATGGCGTTGAACTTGCGCTGGATGAAGTCCGTCCAGGCCTTTTCGTTGATCCGGTACTCGGCCGCCTGCCGGCCACGACGGGTCCGCTTGCTCACGAGGCCGACGTTGACCAGGTACTTCAGGTTCGTGCTGATCGACCCGCTGCTGGCCTCGAGCTCCTGGGAGAGCTCGGCCGCGGTGCGCTCGACCGGCTGGCACACCAGCAGGTAGCCGAGGATGCGGCCGCCGATCAGCGGGATGCCCTCCTCCGCGAAGTGGGCCGCGAACCGCTCGATCCAGGCCGACAGCCTGGTCTCTCGCCCGACGCTCATCCCTAGCCCTCCCAGACCAACTCCGTGCTTTCGGTCAACACTGAAACTATCGTAGCGATCTTGTCAACGGGCGGCGAGTTGCGGGAGTGCTCCCCGGCGCGATCAGGTTGTGCCGCTTGATCCCATACCTGACGAATACACGGTGAACTGGCTCTCATTTGATGGCACTCTGCAGTGGATCGAGGACTCTGGGTGACGAGGGAGTCCTGCGGAGCCAAAGGTTAGGGTCGCATGGAGACGCATTGTCCGTATTGCGCTTTGCAGTGCGGTATGACGGTCGGTCCGGATTCAGAGGTACGCCCGAGAGAGTTCCCGACGAATCGGGGCGGGTTGTGCCAGAAGGGCTGGACGTCGGCATCACTGCTGGCCAGCAGCCGTCTGACCACGCCGTTGCTGCGCCGATCGGACGGTTCGCTGCAACCGTCCACATGGGAAGAAGCGCTGGAGTTCGTCGCACAGCGAATTCGCGCCCTCCAAGGGGAGACCGGACCGGATTCGGTCGCGGTGTTCGGAGGAGGTGGCCTCACCAACGAGAAGGCTTATCTGCTGGGGAAGTTCGCGCGCGTCGCCTTGGGGACCTCGCAAATCGATTACAACGGACGCTTCTGCATGTCAGCCGCGGCGGCCGCCGGAAACCTCGCGTTCGGTGTGGACAGAGGCATGCCGTTTCCGGTGACCGACCTGGACACCGCCGACGTGGTGCTGCTGGCCGGCAGCAACGTGCACGAGACGATGCCGCCGTTCCCGCAGCACCTGTCCACCGCGGACGTGATCGTCGTCGATCCGCGCCGCACGGCCACCGCCGAGTCCGCCGCGCTGCACCTGGCCCCGCGGCCGGGCACGGATCTGGCGCTGGCACTGGGGATGCTGCACGCGGCACTGGTCGACGGGCACGTCGACGAGGACTACGTGCGTTCGCGCACAACGGGGTTCGCCGACGCGTGGCGGCTCGCGGCGCAGTGGTGGCCGGAACGCGCCGAGCGGGTCACCGGGGTGCCCGCGGCGGACCAGCGGCGGGCGGTGCGGATGCTCGCCGAGGCGTCGTCGGCCTACGTGCTGACCGGCCGCGGCACCGAACAGCACTCCCGCGGCACGAACACCGTGTCCGGGTGGATCAACCTGTGCCTGGCGCTGGGGTTGCCGGGCGTGCGCGGGTCCGGGTTCGGGTGCCTGACCGGGCAGGGCAACGGGCAGGGCGGTCGCGAGCACGGCCAGAAGGCCGACCAGCTGCCCGGTTACCGCAGGATCGACGACCCGGCCGCGCGCGAGCACGTGGCCGCCGTCTGGGGCGTCCCGCCGGAGTCGCTGCCCGGTCCGGGTCGGTCGGCGTACCGGTTGCTGGAGTCGCTGGGAACACCTGGCGGTGCCAGGGGTCTGCTCGTGTTCGGCAGCAACCCCGCGGTGTCGGCACCTCGCGCGGCCCGGGTCACCGAACGGCTGGCCGCGCTGGACCTGTTGGTGGTGGCGGACTTCGTGCTCTCGGAGACGGCGTTGATGGCGGACGTCGTGCTGCCGGTGACGCAGTGGGCCGAGGAGACCGGGACGCTGACGAACCTGGAGGGCCGGGTGCTGTTGCGGCAGCGCGCGGTGACGCCACCCGAGGGCGTGCGGACCGACAGCGAGGTGCTCTCCGGGCTGGCCTGCCTGCTGGGACAGCCGTCCGAACGGTTTCCGGCCGATGCCGAGGAGATCTTCGAGGAGCTGCGGCGGGCCTCCCGCGGCGGCAGGGCGGACTACTCGGGCGTGACGTACGCGCGGCTGCGCGCCGGGAAGGCGTTGTACTGGCCGGTCCCGGCGGACGACCACCCCGGCACGCCGCGGATGTTCCTCGACGGGTTCGGCTTCCCCGACGGGCTCGCCCGGTTCGTGGCGGTGGACTTCAGCGGCCCGGCCGAGATGACCGATCCGGTGTTCCCCCTGTGGGCCACCACGGGACGGGTGCTGCAGCACTACCAGTCCGGCGCGCAGACCCGGCGCGTGCCGGAGCTCGTGGACGCGGTGCCCGAGGCGTTCGTCGAGGTCCACCCGGACGTCGCCACGCGAGCGGGCCTGGGCGACGGCGAGCTCGCACGGGTGGTGTCGCGCCGCGGCTCGACGGTGGCACGGGTGCGGTTCGCGCCGTCGATCCGGCAGGACACGGTGTTCCTGCCGTTCCACTTCCCCGGCGCGGGCCGCGCCAACCTAATCACCAACCCCGCTCTCGACCCGATCAGCGACATGCCCGAGTTCAAGGTCTGCGCGGCACGCCTGGAGGTTGTCTCATGAACGCGCGTCAGGTGGTCGTGGTCGGACACGGCATGGCCGGGTCGCGGGTCGCCTCCGAGGTCCGTCTCCGCGACCCCATGGGCGAGCGCGTCGCGTTGACGGTCGTCGGCGCCGAACCGCATCCCGCCTACAACCGCGTGCTGCTCTCGACCGTCCTGTCCGGAGCGCTCAAGCCCGACGAGGTCACGTTGCAGGACTCGTCGTGGGCTTCGGACAACGCGGTCTCGTTGCTGACCGGGGTGTCCGTCGTGCGCGTCGACCGGTCCGCGCGCCGTGTCGAACTGTCCGACGGCAGGCTGCTGCCGTACGACGCTCTCGTGCTCGCGACCGGCAGCACGGCGTGGATCCCGCCCACTCAGGGCCTTGTCGGTCCTGACGGGTCTCTGGCCTCGGGGGTCGTGCCGTTCCGGACGGTCGACGACTGCGCGTCGATCCTGTCCCTCGCACGGCCCGGCGCTCCCGTCGCCGTGCTGGGCGGTGGGTTGCTGGGGCTGGAGGCGGCGCGGAACCTGGCCGGGCGCGGGAGCTCCGTGACGGTCGTGCACCCCGTCGGGCACCTGATGGAACGTCAGCTCGACCCCGTCGCGGGCGCGATGCTGGCCACCACACTGGGTTCGCTCGGCATCGAGTTCCGGCTGGGACGGTCGGCCACGTCGTACGTGCCGGGCGACGGGCTCGTGCTGGACGACGGCACGGTCGTCCCGGCGGAGGTCGTGGTGGTGTCGGCCGGGGTGCGGCCCGAGGTGTCGCTGGCCGTGCGGGCCGGGATCTCCGTCGACCGCGGAGTCGTCGTGGACGACGCGTTGCGCACCTCGGACCCGCGGGTCTACGCGCTCGGCGACTGCGCGCAGCACCGGGGTGCCGTCAGCGGGCTGGTGCAGCCGGCCTGGGAGCAGGCCGCGGTCGTGGCGGACCTGGTGTGCGGCACCGATCCCGCGTCGCGGTACGCGGGCACACCGGTGGTGACGAGGCTGAAGGCGCGGGGCGTGGAGCTCACGGCGTTGGGCGACGTCCACGACGACTCGCCGGACCTGGAACTGCTGCGCTTCGAGGACGCCCGGCGCGGCCGCTACGCCAAGCTCGTGCTGCGGTCGGACCGGGTGGTCGGCGCGATCATGCTCGGCGCACCCGACGCCGCGGCCCTGGTGACGCAGCTGTACGACAGCGGTTCCCCGGCACCGGAGGACCGGCTGTCGTTGCTGCTGGGGCGATCCACCGGTGTCGTCGCCGGGCCCGCGGACCTCGCCGGCGACGCGGTGGTGTGCCGGTGCAACACCGTGTCCAAGGCGGCGCTCGTGACCGCCTGGGAGTCGGGTGCGACGTCCGTGCCCGCGATGGCGGGCGCGACACGGGCGACAACGGGCTGCGGGGGCTGCAAGGACGCCGTCACCCGCATCTCGGAATGGCTCGCCTCCCGCCAGCCCGCCTGACGCGGGAGAACCACGAGCACCCGGCGCGGGCGGGATCACCGTCCTGGCGTTCGGCGGAACGGCGCTGGGCGCGCTCAGGGGGCATGACGACACTTCAGGCCCCGCGGTTTCACGCTGTTCCCGCGGTCGTTCGTCACCGCGGGAATCGGGAACGGCTCGACCCACCGGCTGATTCCACGGCGGGATCGGCGGATTTCTCGTCACTAGTGCGTTCGCCACGGCATTGCGCGGCGAGGGCACGCTTCTACCGGCACTTGCGCTTTGCCTCGGGTATTTCGCCGTATGTCGCACACCGGCGTTCCCGCGTTATCGCCGAAGGGCCAGGAGGCGAGTGCCTCCTGGCCCTGTCAGCTCAAAACCGAGAAACTCGGAGGAACTCCAAGTCAGCACACGGGCGCGAGCGGCGTCGTCTCGTCCGGCCCGGGCCGGCGGCGCCACCGGTCCAGCTTCGCGTGCTCGGTCAGCGAGATCAGCGCTTCCCGGACGGACAGCCGCACCCGCGGATCGCAGTTCATCACCGGCACGTCGGGCGAGATGCCCATCCCCCGGATGATCGCCTTCACGTCCGACCGAACGGACGCGTGCACGTTGTTCAGCGCCAGCACGTACGGGATGTTGTGGTCCTCGAAGTACCGCATCGCGTCCACGGAGTCCGCGGGGCGCATCACGTCGAACAGCACGACGGCGCCCACGGCACCGCGCACCACGTCGTTCCAGCCCGCGCGCGGGTCCTGCCACTGCGGCGCCACGAACAGGTGCAGCGCGAGGCCCGGATCGAGCCACACGCGGCCGAACTGGATGCGCACGAGCTCCGTCACACCACCGGCGCGCTCCGGCGCCAGCGAGCTCATCGTCAGGAGATCGTTCTCCACGATGGACCTGATGAAAGTGCTCTTGCCCACGCCGAAGCCACCGGCGACGACAACCTTGGCCGAGGTCAGCTCCCGACCGGGCGGCCCGGGAGGGCCGAATTCGGGAAATCTAGAGCCGACGTAGTCCACTAAGCACTCTCTCCATCAACCCGAGGTCCGGCGTGTCACCGCCCGCGGAAGCGGTCTGGTGCACGTCCACCAGACCTCGTTCCGCCATGTCGCCGAGCAACACCTTCACGACTCCCAGCGGGAGGCGCATCAGTGCGGCCACCTCCGCGACGGATCGCGGGGAGTGACACAGCTCGACAACGCGTTGGTGCTCAGCCTGCAAGATACCTGCAGACTGCCGACTCTGATCATTGGCGGAGACAAGTGTCTCGATCTGGAGGTCGATGTTGGACCGAGTGCGCCCACCCGTCCAGGCATATGCACGAACGATCGACGAGTCCTGGATCTCCTGAACGGACGACTCGAAGGCCATCGCATCCGCTTGCGGCGCAACGGGAGTCGCTTCCCGCGCGGGCACCTGCTCCGTCGGGCGCGACCGTTTCCGGCCCGAGTCCAGGGAGAACCCGTTCATCAGGTCGGCGAAGGTCTGCTCGGCGGGCGTTTCGGCCCGCTTCCGTCGTCGGTGCGCGTCTGGGGACGAGCTCATTGATCACCTCACGCTGTGCAGCTGCGCTCGCAGTTCGGGGGTGAGGATCTGGCCGACCTGGTCGACGACCACTGTCATCTCGTAGGCCACTTGGCCGACATCGCTGTCGGGGGCGGCGAGTACCGCCAAACAAGACCCGTCTCGAATGGACATGAGGAGCATGATCCCGTAGTCCATCTCGATCACGGTGCGCAACACTCCGCCACCTTCGAAGCATCGTGAGGCGGCCGTCGTGAGCGCCGCGACCCCCGATGCGATGGCGGACAGCTGGTCTGCGCGCTCGGGCGGCAGACCGGTCGACTTGGTGAGCAGCAAGCCGTCCACCGAGATCACGATCGCGTGGGCGACACCGGCCACGCGATCGGTGAAGTTCGTGATCAACCAGCCGAACTGGTCGACCTGGCGCGACTGAGGCGTGCTCATGCCTTCTCCCCGTTGTACTGGCCGTTCCCCTGGCCGTTTCCGTTCCCGATGCCGCCGAGCGGCGCCTGGCGCAGGCCCGTCTGGTAGCTGGCGAGGAAGCCTCGTGCTCGTTCAGGGTCGCGCCTCGGGCTCACGGCGGGGCGTGGGCCGGTCTCGGACTGGTCCGCGAGGTCGGGGAGCAGGTTCTTGCGCGGTGCCCGTTTCGGCAACCCGGCCTCGGTCTCCCCCGCGTCCGTCGCGGGGTCTCCCGGCTGCTCCCAGACGGTCCCGCCGGGCTTCTTCCCGAACCAGGATGCCACTACTGACGGTGACGACGTCGGCGAGGGTCCCTGAGTGGTCCGCGCCGCCGAATGATCACCGTTGACCGGTTCGCCCGAAGCTCCGCTGCCCCGGAACCACGAGGACGTCGTCTCATTTGGCGACTCGGGCGGCACGCCGTTCTGCTGGGCCGAGGCCGGGCGGGGCGTGCGCTGCGGCAGCGACTCGTCGATCGCGGCGCCGCGGAACGAGGTCCACTCGGCGGACTCGCGCGGGTGGTCGATGGTCGGCGCGGGCGCGGGTGGCGGCGCCAGGTTCGGCGTCTTCACGACGACGTGCGGTGGCTTGGGGAGGGCGGGCTTCGGCTGGGGCAGCGCGGCGTGCCGCGGCTGGGACGGCGCCGGTGTCTCCTCGTGGGAGCGCCCGAGCTCCGCCGGCACGAGCACGAACGCGCGCAGGCCCTCACGGCCCTCTCCCGCGCCGCGCAGGCGGACGGTGATGCCGTGGCGGCCCGCGAGCCTGCCGACGACGAACAGGCCCATCTGACGCGAGACGGGCACGTCCTCGTCGGTGCCGCTCGAGAGCCGCTCGTTGGCCTCGGTGAGCTCGGCGGGGCCCATGCCGATGCCCTGGTCGGCCACCTCGACGAGGACGGCGCCCTGCTGGTCGACGCGCGAGCCGATCATGACCTGGGTGGTGGGCGCGGAGAACGCGGTGGCGTTGTCCAGCAGCTCCGCGACGAGGCGGACGAGGTCACCGGCCGCGTAGCCGACGATCTCGACCGACGGCGTCGACTTCACGACGACCCGCTGGTAGTGCTCGATCTCCGACGCGGCGGCGCGCAGCACGTCCGCGAGCGGGACGGGCTGGTGGAACCGGCGGGCCGTGTCGGTGCCGGACAGCACCATCAGGTTCTCGTTGTTGCGGCGCATGCGCGTCGCGAGGTGGTCGAGCTTGAACAGGTTCGCGAGCTGTTCGGGGTTCTCCTCGTGGCGCTCCAGCTCCTCCATGAGCTTGAGCTGGCGCTCGACGAGGCCCTGCGAGCGGCGCGAGAGGTTGACGAAGATGTTCTTCATGCCCGAGCGCAGCGTCGACTGCTCGACCGCGCCGCGGACGGCCTGCTCGTGCACGGCGTCGAACGCGCGCGCCAGCTGACCGAACTCCTCGAAGGTGTGCACCGGCACCGGTTCGATCTCGGTGTCGGGCTTGCGGTCGGCGCGGATCGCGGCGACGACCTCGGGGAGGTGGTGGTGCGCCACGTCGAGGGCCGAGCGGCGCAGCTCCGAGAGCGAGCGCAGCAGGTAGCGGCCGATGACGAAGCCGAGCGTGCCGGCGATGAGGAGCATCGCGAGCAGGATCACAGCGGCGGCGCCGGCCTTGTTGGACGTCTCGTCCTGCAGCGCGCCCGCCGTGTTCGCGAGCTCGTCCTGCAGTTCGCGGACGACCTGTTCCATCAGCCGCGCGGTGGTGCCGGAGGACTTGTTCCAGTCCTCGACGGCGATGCCGAACTCCTGCGGCGGCTTGGGCTGGCCGGGGCGCGTCGCGGGCGGCGGGGTGCCTTCGGGCTGGGTGAGCGCGCGTTCGACGAGGGCGGTGCGGTTCGCGACGGCGGCGCCGGTCACGGTCTGGTCGTAGGTGCGGCGCTGTTCGGTGGTGCCGATGGCCTGGAAGTCGCTGAGGCGGTCCTGCAGCCGGATGTCGGACTGCTCCAGCGCGCGCACCTCGGGGCTCAGCAGCTTGCCGCGGCCGATCCCGGCCAGCACGAACGCGTGCTGCAGCGAGACCTGCTCCTGCGCGATGACCATGTTGTGCAGCGCGACCGCGGTGCCGGAGATGGCGTTGTCGTTGAACTGGCCGACGAGCGCCTGCTCGAAGTCCAGCAACGACTTGATGATCGCGGTGTAGCCGTAGGTGCCGCCGGACGGGTCGCCGCCGTCGCCACCCTGCGCGACCTTCTCGCGCAGGTTCTTCAACGTCTCCAGCTGACCGCCGACCTCGGCGAAGCGCTGGCGTGAGACGTCGCTGATGCCGTCGGTGCGCTCGATGCGGCGGCGCACGGTCGAGGCGGCGTTGTCGGTGGCGCTGATCTGGTTCTGGTAGGCGCCGACGCCGGAACCGCTCGTGGCGCTCTGCGCGGCGAGCGTGCGTTCCTGCTGGATGCTGGAGATCAATGGCGCGAGATCGGCCCTGAGCCGGACCAGGCCCTGGATCTGCACGTAGTTGTCGGACCGGTCGACGTAACCCGAGATCTGCAGTGCGCCCGCGCCGACCGCCACGGCCACCGGCACCAGCAGCACGACGCCGAGCTTGACCGGCAGCCGCCAGTTGCGCCAGTCGCTGATCTTTCTCCACTCGACATTCACGAAATGATCCCCACGGCGCGCTCGAAGTGCCCCACTTTCGGCTACCTCCTGGCCTGGTGAATCCCCGCGAGTCGATGTCCCCCGCAGCTCGATATCTCCATCAGCCGTATCGGGTGTGAGCGGATAGTAGGCCAGAGAGCGTGACGCGACAACGACCTGGGGCGTGCACGATCGATCACCCAGTGTGACGCCCGACCTTTTGGGGTGGTCCTGTGGCCTCCAGGGATTGACTCGCCGCCACGCGTGGTTACGCTTGCGCCTCCCACTCCCGGACTCGACGCGCTGTGTGCGCGGAACCTCGCCGGGCACTCCCCGTAACGAATGCGAGCGGTTGATGACGAAGGCGCTGCCCTCCGTGTCACGCCCGGCCACCCCCGGTTTCGCGACCTTTGACGAGCCACATCACTCATTGCTTATCGATGGTGACGGTGAGCCCGATTTCGATGCCATCCAAACGAGTGACGAATTTCTCGATCTGAAGCGCAGCGTCAAGCGATTCATTCTCCCGGCGACGCTGCTGTTCCTCGCTTGGTATGTCACGTTCGTATTGCTTTCCGCTTACGCCGCCGGCTTCATGAGCACTCCGCTGTTCGGAACGGTGAACGTCGGCTTGACGATGGGATTCCTCCAGATCGTCACCACCATCATCATCACAATGGCGTACGCGCGTTACTCCAAGCGGAAGCTCGACCCCCAGGTCGACAAGGTGCGCGCGCTCGTGGAAACCGACGAGGAGCTCGCGTGACCGGGGCGAACACCGCGATCAACCTGTCCGTCTTCGGCGTCTTCGTGCTGCTGACGCTCTACATCGTGTACCGGGCGTCGAGCCGGAACGTGAGCGCGTCGGACTACTACGCGGCGGGCAGCAGTTTCACGGGCACGCAGAACGGCATCGCGCTCTCCGGCGACTTCCTCTCCGCGGCGTCTTTCCTGGGCATCTCCGGCGCGATCGCCGTGAACGGCTACGACGGCTTCATGTACTCGATCGGCTGGGTCGTCGCCTGGCTGATCGGCCTGATGCTGATCTCCGAGCGGCTGCGCAACACCGGCCGCTTCACCATGGGCGACGTGATGGCGTTCCGCATGCGCCAGCGCCCCGTGCGCGCGGCCGCGGCGAACGCGACCCTGGTCATCTCGCTCTTCTACATGATCGCGCAGATGGCGGGCGCCGGCGGCCTGATGGCGTTGCTGCTGGACGTGCACAGCAAGGTCGGCCAGGCCATCATCATCGCGGTCGTCGGCATCGTCATGGTGCTGTACGTGCTAGTCGGTGGCATGAAGGGCACCACGTGGGTGCAGATCATCAAGGCCGTGCTGCTGATCCTGTCCGTTTCGATGCTGACGATCTTCCTGATCGGCAAGTTCGGCTTCGACTTCTCCTCGATGCTCGACCGGGCGACGCAACGCTCGCCGCTGGGCGAGGCCGTGCTGTCGCCGGGGGTGAAGTACGGCGCCTCGGACCTGTCCAAAATCGACTTCATCTCGCTGGCGCTGGCCCTGGTCCTCGGCACGGCTTCGTTGCCGCACGTGCTGATGCGCTTCTACACGGTGCCGAACGCGCGTGAGGCGCGGAAGTCCGTGGTGTGGGCCACGTGGATGATGGCGATCTTCTACTCGTGCATCCTCGTCATCGGTTTCGGCGCGATGGCGCTGGTCGGCACGGACAAGATCACCAACGCGCCGGGCGGCGAGAACTCGGCCGCGCCGCTGCTCGCGTTCCAGGTCGGCGGCACGGTGCTGCTGGGCATCGTGTGCGCCGTGGCGTTCGCGACGATCCTCGCCGTGGTCGCCGGTCTCACGCTGACGGCGTCGGCCTCGTTCGCGCACGACGTGTACGCCAACGTGATCAAGCACGGCGAGGCGGAGCCGGCCGACGAGGTCCGGGTCGCGCGCATCACGGCGGTCTGCGTCGGTGTGCTGGCGATCGTCGGCGGCATCGCGGCGAACGGCCAGAACGTCGCCTTCCTGGTCGCCCTGGCGTTCGCGCTCGCCGCGTCCGCGAACCTGCCGACGCTGCTGTACTCCTTGTTCTGGAAGCGTTTCAACACGCGCGGCACGTTGTGGAGCATCTACGGCGGCCTCACGTCGTGCGTGCTGCTGATCGTGTTCTCCCCCGCGATCTCCGGCTCGAGGTCGTCGATGTTCCCGGACGCCGACTTCGCGTTCTTCCCGCTGTCGAACCCCGGCATCGTGTCGATCCCGCTGTCGTTCCTGGCCGGCTTCCTCGGCACGGTGCTCGGCGGGGAGAAGGCGGATCCGGCCAAGCAGGCGGAGATGGAGGTGCGCGGCCTGACCGGGATCGGCTCAGGTCTGCGCTAGCAGTTCCTCCACCGCCCTGTTGAACACCTCGGGGCGTTCCAGGTTCGGCATGTGGGCGGCTCCGTCGACCACGACGAGCGTCGAACCTGGAACGCGCTCGCTCATGTACTCGGCGTCCTGCACCGGCGTGTACTCGTCCTCGCTGCCGACGATCACCAGCGTGGGCACGGTGATCGTCTCCAGCGTCCTGGTGTGGTCGGGACGTTCCGCGCGGCCCCTCAACGCTGCCGCCGCGCCTTCGGGTGAGGCGTTGTGCATGAGGCCCGCGACGAACTCGGCGACCTCGGGGTTGTGCCGCGCCACCATCTTCCACTTCACCTCGGTGGCGTAACCGGACATGCCCTCGCGCAGCAGCCGGTCCGCCATCTCGTTGCGGATGCGGCGGCCCTCCTCGGTCTCCGCCTGCGCGAACGTGTCGGCGAGGATCACGCCCTTCAGGCGTTCGGGGAACGCCCGGACGCACTGCATGACGATCTGGCCGCCCATCGAGAGACCACCGAGCACGAACTTCTCGACGCCGAGGTGGTCGAGCAGCCCGGCGACGTCGGCGGCGAAGACGTCCAGCGGGGTGGTGCCCGGGACGACGGTGGTCTCGCCGTAGCCGCGCAGGTCGGCGGTGATCACGCGCCACCCCTTCGCGCTGAAGTGCTCGACCTGCGGACGCCACATCGTGCGGTCGAACGGGTGGCCGTGCACCAGCACCAGCACCTCGCCGGTGCCTTGGTCGTCGTAGCCGATGGTGATGCCGTTGACGGTCGCGGTGCTCATGATCCCGACCGTAACCAGGGGTTTCGCTCGGTACAATCAAAACATTGCTCTCGGTGCAATGGAGCGTCTCGTGGAGGACTACCGGCGGATCGCCGACGCGGTGGCCGCGGACATCGCGTCCGGACGGCTGCGGCCCGGCGCGAGACTGCCGCCGCAACGCGCGTTCGCCCGGCGCCGACGCATCGCCGCGTCGACCGCCGCTCGGGTGTACGGCGAGCTCGCGCGGCGCGGGCTGACCGTCGGTGAGGTCGGCCGCGGCACGTTCGTGCGGGCCGGGGCCGCGGAACCCCCGCTCGCCGACCCCGGTGGTGCGCTGGTCGACCTGCAGCTGAACTTCCCGGTGCTGCCAACACAATCCTCGCTGCTGTCCTCGAGCCTGGCGACGATGCTGCGCCCGGACGTGCTGGCGGAGGCGTTGCAGGCGGGTGGCGTGACAGGCACCGCCGCCGCCCGCGCCGCGGTCCCGGAGTTGCTGGCGCGCAACGGATGGCGCCCCTCACCGTCGCAGATCCTGTTCACGGGCAACGGGAAGCAGTCGCTCGCGGCCGTCATCGCGGCGCTCGTCCCGGTCGGCGGACGGCTCGGGGTCGAGGCGCTGACCTACCCGGTGGTCCGCACGATCTGCGGCCGCCTCGGGATCACCGCCGTACCGCTGGAGATGGACGAGCACGGCGTGCTGCCGGACGCCCTGCGCGCGGCGGCGGTGCGCGCGGTCTACCTCCAGCCCGTCCTGCACAACCCGCTCGGCGTCACGATGCCTCCGCGACGGCGTGCGGAAGTCGTTGCGGCGCTGGAGGAACTGGACGTCCCGCTGATCGAGGACGCCGTCTACACGTTCCTGGCCGACGAACCACCGCTGGCCGCGCTCGCCCCGGACCGCACGGTGCTGGTCGACAGCCTGTCCAAGCGCATCGCACCAGGCCTGACGCTCGGCTTCGTCGTGCCGCCTTCCGGACTGGTCGACGAGATCGCCACGGCCGTGCGGGGCGGCGGCTGGACGGCGCCGCGGTTCGCCGTCGACGTCGCCGCGCACCACATCGCGGACGGCACGGCGGCGGCGATCCAGCACGCCAAGCGGGCGGACGCGGCGGCACGGCAGGAGATCGCGGCGGACCGGCTGGCCGGGTTCGCCGTGCGCGCCGACCCGCGTGCCTACCACTGCTGGTGGGAGCTGCCGCCGCCGTGGCGCGCCGACACGTTCGTCGCCGCGGCCGCCCGCGAGGGGATCGCGGTCACGCCGGCGGCGTCGTTCGCGGTCGGCGCGGCACCGAACGCCGTCCGGCTGGCACTGGCGTCTCCACCGCTCGAAGTGCTGACCACGGCACTGGACGTGCTCGCGGGCATCGCCCGCGGCCCAACAGATCTAGGCGCCTGAAGCAGCCGCCTGGATCGCCTTGCTGAACCGCGCCGCCGCCTCGCCGGACGTGAGCCGGAAGCCGAGCGACGGCTCCGTCAGCTCCAGCTCGAGCAGCAGCGGTGCGCCGTCGGGACCTTCGACGACGTCCACGCGGGCGTAGAGGAAGTCGCCGCGCCGCAACGAGAGCAGCTCGGCGGCCACGTCGAGGACCTGGTTCGCGAGGTCGACCTGGCGCCCAGACGGTTCGATGCTGCCCAGCCGCTCCTCGACGTAGAGGCCCGACTCGGCCTCGGCGAGACCCTGCGCCAGCATCGGTCCCTTGTGGAACGAGTGGGAGTACTCACCCGCGAAGAACACCAGAGCGGTCTCGCCGTGAGCATCCACACTGGACTGATAGGGCTGCACGAGCACCTTGACGCCGAGGGCTTCGAGATGCGCGCGGGCAGCGGCGTGGTCGGTGAACCGGCCCGCTCCGCGTGACCCGGCGCCGACCGCCGGCTTCACCACGAACTCGCCGTCCGGGAACGCGGGCTCCTCCCCCGCCCGCACCACGGAGGTCGGCACGACCGGCACACCGCGCGAGGCGAGCTCGGCCATGTACGACTTGTCGATGTTCCAGCGGACCACGGCGGCCGAGTTCGCGAGCGCGGGGACGCCCTCGCACCACTCGAGGAAGTCGTCCAGGTGCTCGGTGTAGTCCCAGGGAGCCCGCAGGACCACGAGGTCCGCGTCCACCGGCCCGCCCCACGGCTGCCACGACACGTCGACGCCGTCGCGGACCAACGCGGCGACGAGCGACTCCTCGTCGCCGTCCCCCTCGGGCAGGAGGCCGCAGGAGACGAGCACGACCCTCATGAGGTTTCCCTTCGTAGATGCCCCGGGTTTCAGCCCCGAAGGTGTGAAGTGCCACCACTTCCCCACCGGACGGGTTCGCTCGATCGGTGAGGTCTCCACCGCCCGGTCGGCGAGAACCAAGCCGATCGGGCCTACCGCCGGGCTGGCGGAACGCGAAGCCCGCGGAGCGGACGTGAGACCACTGGGCGGTACTCCGTCCCTCGCCTTGACCGGAGTGGCAGGCCGCGACGAAACAGGAACTCCCACCTGCGAGGGCGGGAACCCCCTGCTCCGGCCGGGGAAGATGTCAGGACTGCATCTTGGCCATCTTGCGGCGGTGGCCGGGGCCGATCTTGGTGGCCGCGGTCGTCTCGCGGTCCCATTCGGCCTGCTCGACGTTCTCGGCGGCCTCGACGGCCTTGGTGGCGGACTCGACGTCCTTGGTCATCACGTCGCCCATGGCGCCGTCGGCGCCGACCAGCACGATCCGCGCGCCGGCACGGCCGATCGGCTCGATCACGGCCCTGACCGCCGTGTCCGGCTTGCCGTGGGCCTTCACGAACTCGGCGATGCGCTTCTGAGTGGTTTGATCAGACACCCCCACACTGTAAAACCACCGGGTAACTTCCATCGGGTGACCACCGACACGCTCACGTCGTTCCTCTCCTGGTACTTCGACCACCACCCCGCGCACGCGGCCGGAGTGGGCTCGCTGGAGCACTACTCGACCTTCGGTGACTTCTCCGCGGCGGCGTTCGAGCAGCGGGCCAGGGAGAAGGAGGCCTGGCTCGCCGAGCTGGAGACGCTGCCGAGGTCGGTGGACCGGGATCTCGCCGTGTCGGTGCTGCGCGGGGCGTCCGCGATGGAGGCGTGGCCCGGCTGGCGGCGTGACCCGCACGAGTACTCCGGGATGATCTTCTTCGGCCTGCTGGGGCCGTTCCTGCACGGACTGCTGCCGCAGGCGGAGCTCGTCGCGTCGACCGTCGCCAAGCTGCGCGAGGTGCCGTCGGTCCTCGCCGCCGCCGAGGCGAACCTCGACCCGGCGCTGGCGTCGTCGCTGGTCGTGCTGCGCACGCTCGGCCAGGTGCGGACGGGCCGGTCGTTCCTGCTGGAGCAGCTGCCGCTGCAGGTGTCGTCCCCCGAGCTGCGCGCGACGCTCGTGGAGGCCGCCGGGCCCGCCGCCGACGCGTTCGACCGGCACGTGGTGTTCCTCGAGGACCTGGCCGTCCGGGCGGGCGGCGACTGGCGGATGGGCGAGAAGCTCTACTCGGCCCTGTTGCAGGACAAGGAGTTGCTCGGTTACGGGGCGCCGGAGCTGCACCAGCGCGGACAGGACGCCTACGCGGCGCTGGAGGCCGAGCTGGTCGATCTGGCCGGGTCGCCGGACTGGCGCGCGGTGATGACGTCGTTGCAGGACGACCACCCGCCGACCATGGAGGCGATGCGCGCCGAGTACGAGGCGGAGACCTCACGGGCGCGCGCCGCGTTGATCGAGCACTCGCTCGTGACGATGCCCGAGGGCGAGGACTGCCAGGTGGTCGAGTCGCCGCCGTTCCAGCGGGCGATCATGTCGGTCGCGAGCTACCTCGGCCCGCCGCCGCTGACCTCCAGGCGCACCGGCTACTTCTTCGTGCCGTTCACGCCGGACGGCGCGTCGGACGAGCAGGTCACGCACCGCCTGCGCACCAACGCGCGGTCGCAGCTGCCGACGATCTCGGTGCACGAGGCCTACCCCGGTCACCACTGGCACTCGGCGTGGCTCGCGGCGCAGGGGCCCGCGCACCCGCTGCGCAAGGTGTTCCGGACGTCGTACTTCTCCGAGGGCTGGGCCCTGTACTCGGAGAAGCTGCTGCGCTCGGTCGGCTACTACACCACCCGGGGCGCCCTGATGGGGCACGTCGAGGCGCGCCTGTTCCGGGCGGCGCGGATGATCGTCGACACCGCGTTGCACTGCGGCGACATGACTCCCGCCGAGGCCGAGTCGTTCATGGTGGCCCGCACGGCGCTGACAACGGGCACCGCGACGGGCGAGGTGAAGCGGTACTGCGCGTGGCCGACGCAGGCGCCGTCGTACCTGACCGGAGCACTGGAGATCGACCTGATCCGCGACGAGTACCTGGCCGCGGGGCTGGGGTCGCTCCGCGACTTCCACGACCGGATCGCGGGGTCCGGCGCGCTGCCGCTGGGGCTCGCGCGCCGGGTCGCCCTCGGAGAGGACTAGGCGCTGTCCTGCAAGTCTCGTTGGGCGACAGTAGCGGCCGAGGGACCCGGAGGCGGCACCGCCGCAACGCCCGAATACGCCCGGTATGAG
>NZ_JBSGUQ010000034.1:0-49221 GCF_053608005.1 Lentzea sp. NPDC055074 | reverse complement strand
TCACCAGCAGCCAGCAACGCGCCGACGCCCTGCCAAAATTCCTGCACCACTACAACCACCACCGAGCCCACACCGCACTCGGCGGACAACCACCCCTCAGCCGCGTCGACAACGTCTCAGGGCACTACACCTAGTCGGCGCGGACCTCGTAACCGGGCTCGCCGAGTCGGGGCAGCAACGGGCACTCGATCTCGCGCCGGAGCAGCCCGCTGAGGAAGCTCAGCACCCCGCCGTCGTGCGTCCACCACTCGGCGTGGTCGCTGACGACCACCCGCCAGTCGTCCGGGTCGCCCTCGGTCGACCAGAAGAGGTCGTCACCGTTGTCCGTGATGCCCCAGGGCAGGAGCCCGCCCGGTTCGGGGAACAACGCGTACGGCACGAACTCCGGGAATTCCTCCCGGTGGCCGCGCAACGGCACGAGCGCCGCCTCCGCAGCCTCGCGCAACGCCCACTCGCCCACAGGGTGCGACACGTGCAGGAAGCCCTCGACGCAGAGCGCCGGGTAGTTGTCCGCGTAGACCCGGTAGTCGGTGGGCAGAGCGGTGCCCAGTTCGGCCTCGACGGCACGCCAGTCGATCGACGCGGGCCCTCCCGGCACCTCGCCGAGGACGGCGCGCCACCGTTCCAGCATCAGTCGCCGTACACCACGGTCACCGGCGCGTGGTCCGACCAGCGCTCGGCGTACGTCGCGGCCCGCTCCACCACCGCGGTCCGCGCCCGGCCCGCCAGCCCGTCCGTCGCGACCTGGTAGTCGATCCGCCACCCGGAGTCGTTGTCGAACGCCTTCCCGCGGTACGACCACCACGAGTAAGGCCCGACCACGTCGGGGTGCAGCGCGCGCATCACGTCGTTGTACCCAGACGCGAACACGGAAGTCATCCACTCCCGCTCGTAAGGCAGGAAGCCGGACTCCTTCTGGTTCGTCTTCCAGTTCTTCAGGTCTGCCTGCTGGTGCGCGATGTTCCAGTCACCGCACACGAGCACCTCACGTCCGGAGACGGCCGCCTTCTCCCGCAGCGACACCAGGTACGGCAGGAAGGCCGCCATGAAGCGGTCCTTCTCGTCCTGCTTCTCGGTGCCGACGTCACCGGACGGCAGGTAGAGCGACGCGACGACGACGCCCGGCAGTTCGATCTCCACGTACCGGCCACTCGCCTCGAACTCGGTGGTGCCGAAGCCCACACGGATCGACGTGGGTTCGACGCGCGAGAGAACGCCCACGCCCGCACGGCCCTTCAACGACGACGGCGCGTACACGCCGAACCACCCGTCGGGCGAGTGGACCTCAGGCGCCAGCTCGGAGGGTTCCGCGCGAACCTCCTGCAGGCACACCACGTCCGCTGAGGACGCAGCGAGCCACTCGAGGTAGCCCTTCTTCGCGGCGGCGCGCAGACCGTTGACGTTGACCGTGGAGACCGTGAGCACGACCGGGGAGCCTACTGGGAGGCCAGGCCCCAGGGCTTCGGGTACTCGGCGCCGCAGCCTGCGCAGCGGGCCGTCAGGTCGAGGTAGCCGACCAGCGTGGCCATCTCGTCGCGGGGCAGCGCCAGCTGGCGCTCGCCGTAGATCTCGGTGTAGAGGCCCTGCCACTCGGGCTCGCAGGAACACTGCGTGACGCCCTTGTCCCTGCCCCACCGAAACATGTTCCGCAACATGCCCGCGAGTTTACTTGCAGGTCGAGTCGCTGGTCAGCGCCACGAACGACTGGCTGACCCAACGGCGGTCGCTCAGCATCCGGTAGCCGTTCTCGACGCGGCCCTGGGCTTCGGTCACCGCGTCGCGCGGCATCGTCGAGACGATCGGCTGCATGTCGCCGGGGCCGGAGCGGACGTTGAGGATGTCCGCCGTCACCGTGATCTTGCAGATCTCCGCGCTCTTGTCGCTGCCCATCGGCTTGCCGCCGTTCACCGCGTACATGACGCCGGCGACCCCGAGCACTCCGATGACGATCATTCCCCGAACCGGCACACCGAACATGTCGAACCCTCCGCACACCACAAGCCCTGGATCAGCAGATATATCGGCTGCACGGCCTGTGTGGACGGCTCGGCGCGGTTACCACCCGCAAGAGGAACCGACCGGGTGACACACCACGAAAAAGGCCACCCCGGTGTGACCGGGGTGGCCTTCTCACGTACTCGAGTCAGGCGATCAGAACGACGCCATCTTCTTCTTGAGGTTCTCGTCGAGCGCGGCGAGGAAGTCCTCGGTCGTCAGCCACGCCTGGTCCTTGCTGATCAGCAGGGCCAGGTCCTTGGTCATCTGACCGGCCTCGACGGTCTCGATCACGACCTCCTCGAGCGCCTCGGCGAAGCGGATCACCTCGGGGGTGTTGTCCAGCTTGCCGCGGTGCATGAGGCCACGGGTCCACGCGTAGATCGACGCGATGGGGTTCGTGGAGGTCGGCTTGCCGGCCTGGTGCTGGCGGAAGTGACGCGTCACGGTGCCGTGCGCGGCCTCGGCCTCGACCGTCTTGCCGTCCGGCGTCATCAGGACCGACGTCATGAGGCCGAGCGAGCCGAAGCCCTGCGCGACCGTGTCGGACTGGACGTCACCGTCGTAGTTCTTGCACGCCCAGACGTAGCCGCCCTCCCACTTCATGGCCGCTGCGACCATGTCGTCGATGAGGCGGTGCTCGTAGGTCAGGCCGGCGGCGTCGAAGTCCGCCTTGAACTCGGCGTCGAACACGGCCTGGAAGATGTCCTTGAAGGCACCGTCGTAGGCCTTGAGGATCGTGTTCTTCGTCGACATGTAGACGGGGTAGCCCCGCTGCAGGCCGTAGGAGAACGAGGCGCGGGCGAAGTCCTCGATGGACTTGTTGTAGTTGTACATGCCCATCGCCACACCGCCCTCCGCCGGGAACTCGGTGACGACGTGCTCGATCGGGTCCGAGCCGTCTTCGGGCTGGAACGTGATCGTGAGCTTGCCGGCGCCGGGCACCTTGAAGTTGGTGGCCTTGTACTGGTCGCCGTGGGCGTGACGGCCGATGATGATCGGCTTCGTCCAGCCCGGGACCAGGCGCGGCACGTTCGAGATGATGATCGGCTCGCGGAAGACGACACCGCCGAGGATGTTGCGGATCGTGCCGTTCGGCGAGACCCACATCTTCTTGAGGCCGAACTCCTCGACGCGCGCCTCATCAGGCGTGATCGTGGCGCACTTGACGCCGACGCCGTGCTTCTTGATGGCGTTGGCGGCGTCGATCGTGACCTGGTCGTCGGTGGCGTCCCGGTGCTCGATGCCCAGGTCGTAGTACTCCAGAGTGACGTCCAGGTACGGGTGGATCAGCTTGTCCTTGATGAACTGCCAGATGATCCGGGTCATCTCGTCGCCGTCGAGTTCGACGACGGTGCCCTGAACCTTGATCTTGCCCATAACCCTGGGCGCTCCTCTCGCGACGATGCAAGCAAGACAAGCGTACTGGTAAACCGACCACCCGCGCCTGCGACCCTGGTTACACCGGTTCAGGGTTGCGGTCGGTCGACCGGCTCACGTGCTCCCACTTGTCGATTTCCGCATTCCGTGCCTGGTCTGCCAGGCGCACCATATCCACCGCGTCGCTGCCCAGCAGCAGACACAGCGGCGGCTCGTCCATGGCTACCACGTCGAGCATGACCTTCGCCGCCTTGGCGGGATCACCGGGCATGTTGCCGTCGGCTCCTCGCACCATGCCCAGTAGTACCCCGACAGACGGAACGTAGTCCGGTCCGTGCTCGGTCACCACCAGAGAGCTGCCGGTCCAGTCCGTCTGCATGCCTCCGAGCTCGATCAACGTGGACCTGACGCCGAACGGCGCGCACTCGGCGGCCAGCGACTCGTTGAACCCGCGCAGCGCGAACTTCGACATCACGTACGGGCCGAGCCCGCCACCCAGCGCCGTGTGCCCCGCGGTCGACCCGGCGTGCAGGAAGTGCCCTGACCGCTGCGCGCGCAACACCGGCAGCGCGGCGCGGGTGACGTTGACGGCACCCCAGAGGTTGACCTCCAGCTGGTCGCGGAAGTCCTCCTCCGAGCACTCCTCGATCGAGGTGACCCGGCCGGCGCCCGCGTTGTTCACCACAACGTCGAGCCGGCCGAACTCGCGGACTGCAGTCGCCACGGCCTCACGGGCTTGAGCAACGTCACGGACGTCAAGTGCAACAGATCGGACCCTGTCGCCGTGTTGAGAGACGAGGTCGTCGAGATCGCGCGGGTTGCGAGCGGTCGCGACGAGCTGGTGCCCGGCGGCGAGAACCGCTTCGGCGGTCTTGCGGCCGACGCCGCGGGAACTGCCGGTGATGAGCCACACCTGCGCCATGTCGGAACTCCTTTGGATGGAGATGGTTGTCCGGACATATGGAGTTCTGGCACGGGCGCCTGATACCGGCGACTACTGTTTTCACCGTCGGGTGATCACTAGAAGGGGCGTAAGTGTCAACTGGGCCAACACATGCGATGAGTGGGCTGCTCGCCTGGAGCGCTGTCACCGCACTCGCGTCGAGTCACCCGATCGGCCAGCTCTCGCCGCAGAGCTGGGCCGTGGGAGCGGTTCTCGCCACCGGGGCAGCACTTCTGCCCGACCTCGACCACCCCGGTTCGACCATCTCGCGCACGTTCGGAGCACTGAGCAGCGGGCTGTCCGCGGGCATCAACGCGTTGAGCAGCTTCGTCTACCGGACCACACGGCTGAAAAGAGATTCCAAGCGAGACGGCGGGCATCGCGGTCTCACCCACACGCTCGTCTTCGCCATCTTCTCCGCCGTCTTCACCGCCGCGGTCATCCAGAACAGCCAGAAGTGGGCGCTGCCCGTGCTGATGTTCGTGTTCGCCGGTCTCGCGGTGCGCGGCATCATGAACGACTGGTGCCCCAAGCAGGACGCGCTGCTGATCACCGTGGTCTCGGCGGGCATCACCTGGGCGATGATCGCGTGGACCTCGCAGACGGACGCGTCCGCGGCGGCGTGCGGGATCGCGGTCGGCATCGGGTGCTTCGCGCACTACGTCGGTGACGCGATCACCGAGCAGGGCTGCCCGATCCTGTGGCCGATCCCCATCTTCGGCAAGACCTGGTATCCGGTGGCGCCGCCCAAGATCATGCGGATGAAGACCGGTGGCGTGGTGGAGATGGCCATCGTCGGGCCCGTCGTGACGATCCTGTCGATCTGGCTGGGGCTCGCGGCGTTGCAGGGCACGGGCGCGCTGCCGTTCCTGGACTGGGTGGACCTGCTTCCCGTCTAGTTCATCCGCAGTCCACCTGCGGCACACCCGATCGGCCTAGCCTCCACGGACCCCGACCCGTCTCGTGGAGGTCCAGCCATGTCCGAAGTAGCTCGCAGACGCTTCCTGCAGGGAGCGGGCGTGCTCGGTGTGGCGGGTGCGCTGGGGACCGGGACCGCGTCGGCATCCGGGCGCTACCAGTGGCTTTCCGGCGACCACCACACGCACACGCAGTACTCGTACGACGGCATGTACACCGTCGAGCAGCAGATCCGCGGCGCGTTGCGGCACGGCACGGACTGGCTCGTGGTCACCGACCACGGTCACGCGTCGCACGAGGCGCACTCGGTCGAGCAGACCGCGGCCGACCTCCGCCGGGCCGCCCGGAAGTTCCCGCAACTGCTGCTGTGGCACGGGATGGAGTGGAACGTCCCGGGCGCCGAACACGCCACGTTGTTCTTCGAGGACTGCCGTGACGAGGCCGGCGTGCTGCGCGACTTCGAGCGGCAGTTCGACTGGCGGCTGAACGGCGCGGAGGCCTCGAGCCCGGCGAACGAGCAGAAGGCGCTCGACGCGATCCGGTTCCTGCAGACCAAAATCCGCAACGGCACCATGAAGTCCGCGCTGGTGTTCGTGAACCACCCGATGCGCAACGGCCGGGTGGCGCCGTACGAGCTCCGGAACATGCGCGACCTGGCTCCGGACATCGTTGTCGGCATGGAGGGCGCGCCGGGAGCGCAGGGCGACGGAGATCCGTTGCGCGGTCCGGGCGGCCATCGCGGCGGGTACGCGAACAGTCCCGGCTCGAACTCGTACGCGCCCTACCCGCCCGAGGCGTACAGGACGTACGGCGGCTTCGACTGGATGACGGCGAAGGTCGGCGGGGTCTGGGACTCGCTGCTCGCCGAAGGTCTCGGCTGGTGGGTCACGTCGAACTCGGACTCGCACTTCAACTCGCGCGACACGATCGTCCGCGTCCCGGAGCCGGGAGATCAGTTCGACCTCATGGGCAAGCACCTCGACCCGATCGAAGGCGCCGTGCCGCAGGTGTCGCCGCCGTACGTCGACTTCTTCCCCTGTGAGTTCTCACGGACCGTCGTCGGCGCGACCCGGCGGACGCGCGGAGCCGTGATGGAAGGTCTTCGCGCAGGCCGGGCGTGGGTGTCGCACGGTGGCCTCGTCGATGATCTTCAATTCCACGTTTACGCATCCGGTGGAACGCAGACGATGGGCGGGCGGCTGCGCGTCCGGCGTGGCTCGGACGTGACGGTGCTGGTCAAGGCACGTCTGGCGACTCGCCCCAACAGCGCCGGATTCGTGCCACGATTGCGCCGTTTGGACCTCATCAAGGGCGCGGTAACCGGACGATCATCATCTGAAACGTTGGCCACGCCACATGTGAAGGTCGAGCGATCCTACGAGCCGCGCTGGCACCATGCGGTCTTCACGCACACGTTCCGCAACGTCCGGGAGCCTTTCTACCTCCGGTTGCGCGGAACCGACGGCAACCGCGGCGCGTTCGAACCGCAGGCGGACGTACCGGGAGCCGCGAACCCGTGGGAGGACCTGTGGTGCTACACCAACCCGATCTTCGTGGAGGTCAGGTGACCAGCACCTTCGTCGGCATCGACGCCGGCTATGAAAACCGCTGGGAAGCGGAGAAGATCGCGTTGGAGCTGCACGACACCGTGCTGACCACGGCCCGAACGGTCGTGGTGCACGAGGTCGACAGCCACTTCGCGATGTCCTTCCTCCTGCCCGTCCCCCCGTCCGACGCAGTGGTGAACTCACTGGTCGCGCAGGGTTTCGGCGTCTCCGTACGGGGTGCGTCCTCAGGACGTCTGGTAGGCCCGGAGGCGCTTCGAGTAGGCGCCTCCACTGCTGCTGAGGCCCACCAGTACCGCCGCGAGGGGCGCGCTCTTCGCTACCAAGGCCAACGGTCGTTGCGCGGCCGTCACGGCGTGTCGGACATCCTCGCGTTCACGGCCATAGAGGCCGTTTTCCCGCGCGGAACGCACACCGTCGACACGCGCGGGAACCTGACGCCGTTCTTCCGCGACGGCAAGTTGGTGCTGGTCGTCGACTAGGTTCGCGGGTGTGCGTGACATCGCTGTCTTCAGTGGTTCTGCCCATCCCTCACTCGCCGCCGAGATCTGTGGTCACCTCGGTGTCGATCTCTCCCCCAGCCGGCTGACGCGGTTCGCCAACGACTGCCTGGAAGTCCAGTTGCAGGCGAACTGCCGTGAGCGGGACGTGTTCCTGATCCAGCCGCTGGTGCCGCCGGTGCAGGAACACCTCGTCGAGCTCCTGCTGATGCTCGACGCTGCCCGTGGCGCCTCCGCCGCGCGCACGACCGTCGTCCTGCCGCACTACGCGTACGCGCGTTCGGACAAGAAGGACGCGCCCCGGATCTCGATCGGCGGCCGCCTGGTCGCCGACCTGATGGTGGCCGCGGGCGCGTCCCGGGTGCTGGCGATGACGCTGCACTCGCCGCAGGTGCACGGGTTCTTCTCCGTCCCCGTCGACCACCTGCACGCCCTGCGCGAGCTGGCCGCGCACTTCTCGCAGCACGACCTGTCGAACACGGTCGTGGTGTCGCCGGACCTGGGCAACGCCAAGGAGGCCGCGCACTTCGCCCGGATCCTCGGGCTGCCCGTGGCGGCCGGCGCCAAGCAGCGGTTCGCCGACGACGAGGTGCAGATCTCGACGGTCATCGGCGAGGTGGCCGGGCGGGACGTGATCGTGCTCGACGACGAGATCGCCAAGGGTTCGACGGTGATCGAGCTGCTGGACAAGCTGCGGGAGCGCGGGGCCGGGTCGATCCGGGTCGCGTGCACGCACGGGCTGTTCTCGTCCGGTGCGCTGAACCGGCTGCAGGCGTTCGACGACGTGCTGGAGATCGTCGCGACGAACACCGTGCCGATCCCGGACGACAAGGTCGTGCCGAAGCTGAAGGTGCTGTCGATCGCGCCGGCGATGGCCGAGGCGATGCGGCGGATCAACGTCGGTGAGTCGGTGTCGACCCTCTTCGAGGCCCCGTAGTCACTTGAGGTGCGCGAGTGCCCTGATCAGCCGATCGCCGACGTCGGCCGGTCCGGGCATCTTGCGCACCACGGCCCGCTGGTGCGCGAGGCCGTGCAGCCCCAGCCACAACGCCACCGCGTCGCCGTAGAGGTCGTCGCTGGCGTGCGCGATCCCCTCCTCGACGCACGCTCCGAGCACGTCGACTAGCAGCGTGAAGGCCTCGACACCCAGTGAGTCGAGGTCGGCGTCGGTGATCGAGGTGTCCTCGACCGACGGCGTCCACAGGCCCCCGAACATGATCCGGTAGCGCTGCGGGTGCGCCTGGGCGAAGTCCAGGTATCCGTTGCACACCGCGAAAAGCCTCGCTCGCGCGCCCGTGCCCGCGTTGTCGTCGGCCTGGCGCAGGGTGGCCGTGAGCGCGTCCATCTCCTGCTGCACCACGGCCAGCATGATCGACGGCTGGTCCGCGAAGTGCGGGTAGATCGACGGTGCCGCGATCCCCGCCTTCCGCGCGACCGAGCGCAGGGTGACCGCGCGTTCGTCGCCGCCCTCGTCCAGGAGCGCGACGGCCGCCGCGATGATCTCGTCCCGCAGTTTCCCGCCCTCGCCCCGGCGGTTGCGCCTGCGCGGTTCCGTGTTCGTCACGGTCGTAACCATACACCTGAAAGTTTATGGCTGTTAGGCCTTGCGCCCGTAGACTTACGGGCGTTAGCTTATATCCGTAAGCACAGCCGAGACCGCAAGGAGCCACACGATGAACGCCACGACCGCCACCACCCGCGCCACCGAGATCGTCATGCCGGGTGTCGTCGAGCCCGACGGCCTGCACGTCCAGGTCCGCGACCTGCCCGCGCCGGGTGAGGGCCAGGTCGTCCTGCGCATGGAGGCGACCGGGGTGTCGTTCGCCGAGCAGCAGATGCGCCTGGGCAAGTACTACGACCAGCCCGCGTTCCCCTTCGTGCCCGGCTACGACGTCGTCGGCACGGTGGTCGGGACCGGCCCCGGCGTCGACCGCGACCTGCGGGGACACCGGTTCGCCGCGGTCACCAAGATCGGCGGGTGGGCCAGCCACCTGATCGTCGAGGCCGCGGACCTGGTGCCCGTGCCGGACGGCGTGGACTCCGCCGCCGCCGAGACCGTCGCCGTCAACGGCGTCACCGCGTGGCAGATGATGTACCGGACCGCCAAGGTCAAGCGCGGCGACACGATCGTGGTGCTCGGTGCGAACGGTGGCGTCGGCTCGACGCTGGTGCAGCTCGCCCGCCACGCCGGCATCAAGGTCATCGGCACGGCGTCGAAGCGTCACCACGACGCGGTCCGCGAGCTCGGCGCCATCCCCGTCGACTACCGCGACCCGAACATGTACGACCGCATCCGCGGGCTGGCGCCCGAAGGCGTGGACGCCGTGTTCGACCACGTCGGTGGCCCCGGCGTGCACGGGTCCTGGAAGCTGGTCCGCCGCGGCGGCACGCTGGTCAACTACGGTTCGGCCGCGACGAAGGACGAGCAGGGCAACGGGACGCTGCCGGTGCTCAAGAACTTCGGTCAGCTCGCGCTGTGGAACCTGCTGCCCAACGGCAAGCGCGCGGGCTTCTACAACTTCTGGGCCGGCAAGCGGTTCCGCACGGCCGCGTTTCGCGCTCGTCTGGCCGAGGACCTCACGCAGGTGTTGCAGCTGGTCAAGGCCGGTGCGTTGAAGCCGCAGATCGCCGCGCGCATCCCGTTGTCGGACGCGGCCGCCGCGCTGTCCCTGGCCGAGTCGCGCACAGTGCTGGGCAAGGTCGTCATCGTCCCGGAGCCGTGAGCAGGCCGGGCTGCCGCCAGGCGATCTTGGCGGCGGCGACCGCCCTGGTCGACTCCGACCACGCCGTGACGCTGCGGGCCGTGTCCCGCGCGGCGGAGGTCCCCACCTCCTCGATCTACCAGCAGTTCCCCGACCCGGCGGCCATCCTGCTGGCCGTGTGCCACGAGGCGTTCGGCGAACTCGAGGCCGCCGTCCTCGGCGCACCCGACGCCTACTCCGCGGGTCTCGCCTACCTCGACTTCGCCGTCCTGCACCCCCGCCGCTACCGCGTCATGTTCGGTGCGGCCGATCTCTCCTCGCAGGCGTTGCGGCTGTTCACGCAGGTCCTCCAGGACCCCGACCGCGCGCTGATGTTCTGGCTGGGCCTGCACGGCCTCGCCGACCAGCGCGCCTCGTTCCGCCGCTCGACCCAGTTCGTCGTCATCACACCACGCCTGATCACCTCACTCGTCTCCCAGGAGTCCCCGTCATGAACGCCACCGCCCTGCGCACCACCACCGCCATCGCGTCCACCGAGGTCGACAACCGTGCCGCCTACCTGGGTTTCGCGTTCGCCTACGTCTTCGGCCACGGCGCCGCGATGCTGTCCAGGTCCGGTGCCGTGGCCATGCCGGCGTGGCTGCCGATCGCGTTGCTCGCCACCGGGCTCCTCGCCGGCACGGTCTTCGCCATGAGCGCGTCGCTGCGTGCCCAGAAAGCCGCCACGGAGGCCCGGCGACGAGCCGAGAAGCTCGTGGGAACGGCCTGGATCACCGGGTTCGCCGCACTGGCGTTGGCGGTCACGGGCCTGAGCACGGTGTTCGACAAGCCGGAGCTGCAGACCGTGCTGTGGCCCGCCGGCTCGACCATCGTCGTCGGCATGATCTACCTCGCCGAGGGCGCGATCCGCGGCAACGCCCTGCACTACAACCTGGGCACGTGGCTGATGCTGGTCGCCGCCGCGACGCTGTTCGTTCCCGGAGCCGGGTTCTTCGGCGTGCTGGCCGTGCTGGGCGGCGGCGCCTACCTCGTGGCAGCGTTCCTGGAGCGCCGACGCCTTGCCGCGTAAGGCTTCTACAGCTGCACTCGCACCGTGACACGACCCTTGTCGTCACGGTGCGATGTCGCGTGTCCGGTCCGTTCGGTGCCGTCGAGCTCAAGGGTGAGCGGGCCGCCCTCACCGTTGAAGTTGCGCCACCAACTCTTGGAGTCCGGCATCATCACCTGGATGTTCACGGTGTCACCTTTGCGTTGGTAGCCAACGGGTGTGGTGAACGTGCGACCCGACTTGCGGCCCGTGTAGGACACGACGGTGATCCCCTTGCGCACGAGCTTCCCCACGAGCGGCGCGTCCCGCAGCCCGACGACCAGCTTGTTGACGCGGTTCACGATCGGCCTGTTGAAGTTCATGCCACGAACGTAGCCTGCTAAGTGGAGACCCCCGTCCACTTGGTGCGAAGTGAGAAGAAGTGACTGCCGAACCGTCTCAGATGCGAGCCGACGCGAGAGAGAACCGCGCACGGGTGCTGACCGTCGCACGGGAGCTGTTCGCCGAGCGCGGCCTGGAGGTGCCGATGGCCGCGATCGCACGCCGCGCGGGAGTGGGCGTCGCGACGCTGTACCGGCGCTTCCCGACGAAGGAGTCGCTGGTCGTCGAGGCCTTCACCGAGCAGTTCGCCGTGTGCCAGGCCGTCATCGTCGACGCGCTGAAGGACCCCGACCCGTGGCGCGGGTTCCGCACGGTGATCGAGAAGGTGTGCGAGCTCCAGGCGTGCGACCGCGGGTTCAGCGCCGCGTTCACGGCGTCGTTCCCCGACCTGCACACCGAGGTGCGCGACCGGACGTGGGAGGACTTCGGCGCGTTGGTGCAGCGTGCGAAGGACAGCGGGCACCTGCGGGCCGACTTCTCGCCGCACGACCTGACGCTGGTGCTCATCGCGAACGGCGGGCTGTCCAGCCTGCCCGTGGAGGTCGCGATGGCCGGGTCCCGGCGCCTGGTCGCGTACCTGCTGGAGTCGTTCCGGGCGGGCACGGACGTTCTGCCTCCGCCCGTGCCGCTCAGCCTCGACCTCGTGCTGGGTTAACCGGGGTGCGCGCCGACGGTGTCGCGGATCATCGCACCCAGGTCGGCCGATCCCGTCCGTGCGCAATGCGCGCAGCAGAAGAACTTGCCCTCCACCTCCACACCGTGCCCGATCACGCGGCAGTCGCAGTGCTCGCAGCGCGGCGCCAGCCGTTGGATCGCGCACTCGAAGCTGTCGAACGTGTGCACACCGCCGCCGACGGTGCGCACCTCGAAGGCCATCCAGTACTCGTTGCCACAGACGTCACAGGTCGACATGCGCGGAAGACTGCGGCAGGTCAGTCGGGTCGGCAACTCGAAGCGTCGAGTTGCGCGACCAGCGTCTTCGGGGCGATCACCCGATAGGCGTCCTCGACGAGATCGGCGACGACACCCCAGTCGACGGGCACGTCGAGGTACACGCCGAGCCAGCCGCGGTGACCGACGTAGGGCGGACGGAAGTACTGCTCCGGAGCCTGAGCGACGAGCGTTTGCTGCACGTCGGGGCCGGCCGCGCACCAGAACGCGCTGCGGTCGTCGTGGTGGTGGTCGGCGAGCGTCACGAAGGTCTTCTTGCCGCGCACGAACCAGGTGGGTTCGCCGTGGCTCAGGCGTTCGCTCACCTCTGGAAGCGCGAGACAGAGGCGGCGCAGGCGTTCGAGTGCGTCCACCCGCACATCCTGCGCCTCGCGAGGTGTGCACGGCCAGCGTCAGTCCACAAAGGACGATCTGGGAGAGGAAAGGCGGGACTGCGGAACCGTGCTGAGCGGGACCGGCCGGATTCGAACCGGCGTTCTCCCTCCCCTGGAGGAGGGCGCGTCAACCACTGCGCTACAGGCCCCTTCGTCACCGCACCGCTCACACTAGTCGGCGAACTCCGGGCCGTATGCCCTGCGAAAGTGTTGGACCCAATAAGGTTCACGGACCAACCCCGAACTGGACGGTGTCGTGCCAGGGATCGACTACTACGAGTTGCTCGGTGTCGACCGGGGCGCCAGCGCCTCGGAGATCAAGTCGGCCTACCGCTCTCTCGCCAAGGTCATGCACCCCGACGCGGGTGGGACGTCTGGCGGCTTCCGCCTGCTCCAGGAGGCCTACGAGACGCTGAAGGACCCGGTCCGGCGCCGCGACTACGACCGCCCCGCCACGACGGCGCCGCCGGTCGTGCGACCGCAGACACGGCCGCGACCTCGTAGAACAGGCCACACGGGCCGCCTTCGCGACTTCGGCGACGACCCGAACTACATGGCGCCGCGCCCCCGCGTCGACCTCGGTTCGATGGAGTGGTGGCACCGCATCGACCTCGGCGCGCGGGTCCGCTACGTCCCCGCCACCGGCCTCGGCCACGCCCCCGCGGCAGCCGCGATCGGTGGGTGGTTCGTCCTGCTCATCCCGTTGACGATGACCCTGTCACCGCTGCTGCTCGCCGTCTGGCTACCGCTCGTGGCGGTCGCCGGTTACGGGGCGTTCCGACTGGTACGCCGGTACATGACGGTCGCGCGGGCAGAACGGGCGTTCGCAGGCGAGTACGACGGGAACACGATTTTCGGCCGTCCGGGTGAAAACCGACGCGAACGGCTGACCGCCGGATTGCTCACGGAGTACATGACCCAACTACCGGGCGTGCGCATCTTCCACGGCCTCGCCTGGCCCGGCTCGGTGTTCACGGACATCGACCACGCCCTGCTGTGCGGCCGCCGCCTGGTCCTCATCGAGTCGAAGTCGTGGCTGCCCGGCCACTACTACTGCGACGAGGACGGCGAGCTCTGGCGCAACGGCCACCCGTTCCGCGGCGGCGGCTCCCAGCTCATCGAAGGCGTCGAACGCTTCGCCGAGCTCCTCCCGTGGCTCGAGGTCCGCGGCGCCCTGCTCGTCTACCCGAGCCGCGCCGGCGAGGTCACGTGTGACGACGACCTCGACTTCGAGGTGCCGCCGATGACCCCCGAGCAGTTCGTGGCCGAGATCGGCGACTGGCTCGCCGACGACCCGTCCACCGTCGACCGCGAAGCGTTGCGCGTTCTCGTGCGCCAGGTCGTCTCGGAAGTGCGCGTGGCCGGCGCCTGACCTGTTTCGTCCCGCACGAACACAGCACGCGATTAAGACAAAAAGACCCTTGACTGTTGCCGGGCATCCTGAAAGATTGGCATTGTTCCTGGGGGAGCAACTAAGCGTCGGGGGACGCCCTCCCATGGATTCTTTCAGTCATGCAATCATGGGGGATTCGAAGTGAAGAACGTCATTCGCAGAGTTTCTGTCGCCATTGCGGCGGGTGCCGCCCTGATGTCGATCGCGATCGCGCCGTCCTCGGCCGCGCCGAAGTTCGAGCCGTACCAGATCCCGAAGGCGGGCGCCGAGATGAAGGCGGCCGCGGCGGAGCCGGCCGTCTGGACGCTCATCGTCCCGAAGACCACCGACCCCAACCACGGCAGCACCACGCCGCGCTGCGCGGACGTGGCCTGGAACTCCGTCGACAACGGCGCGCGCGTCATCCTGTTCGACTGCTTCGCCACCTCCAACCAGACCTGGGCTCCGATCTGGGTCGAGGACCCCAGCAGCCAGTACGGCACCGCGATGTTCATCAACGGCAACTCGGGCAAGTGCCTCGACGTGTCCGGCGGTTCGGTGAACAACGGCGCCCACGTGATCCAGTGGAACTGCCACAACGGCGGCAACCAGCGCTGGGAGGTCGTGCTCCCCACCGGCGCCGACCCGAACACCCACACGTGGCCGGTCCAGTTCCGCAACAAGGCCACCGGCAAGTGCCTGGACACCGACTTCAGCGGCACCGCGAATGGCACCGGATTCCTGCAGTGGGACTGCCACGGCAACGCCAACCAGCAGTTCACGCTCTACAAGGCCAGCTAATTATCTGAAGTGCACGTGAAGTGGCCGCCCGCACATTTGCGCGGGCGGTCATTCGTGTTTCCGGATTCTCTCCGGGGACCACTTCCGGCGATCTTCCGCCGGGCGTGCGATCCTTCTCGCCATGACCCGCACGGTGTGCCTCGCGCAGAACCCCGACGCGGACGCACTCCTCGCGTCGGACATGTTCGCCCTGTTGCTCGGCATGATGCTCGACCAGCAGATCCCCATGGAGAAGGCCTTCTCCGGCCCCAAGGTCCTGGCCGACCGCATGGGCGGCCTCGACGTCCACCGCATCGCCGACGCCGACCCCGAGGCCTTCGCCACCGTCATGGCCACGCCTCCCGCCGTGCACCGGTTCCCCGGCTCGATGGCCAAGCGAGTGCAGGCGATGGCGCAGTTCGTCGTCGAGACCTACGACGGCGACGTCACGCGGATCTGGGCCGACGGGGACGGGGCCGCGGTGTTCAAGCGACTCAAGGCGCTGCCCGGGTTCGGGGACCAGAAGGCCAAGATCTTCCTTGCACTTCTGGGCAAACAGTTCGACATCCAGCCCGAGGGGTGGCGAGCCGCGGCCGGGCACTACGGGGACGAAGGAAGCCGACGTAGCGTCGCTGACGTGCGGGACCAGGTGTCGTTGCTGGAGGTGCGGGACTTCAAGAAGGCCGCGAAGGCAGCGGCCAAGAAGTAGCACGACTGTTCATCGTCTGGTGCACTGGACGTCCGCCGTCAGCCTGCACGAGGTGCGACCTTGCCTCGTGAGAGAAGGGGCGGTTCCGTTGCGCATCAAGGCGATTGGCGTGTTCACGGTCGTGGCGCTCTGCCTGGGGGTCTCCTCGGCTGATGCTGCCACGACGTGGCCCGGTGACTCGGCGGTCAAGAACGCCGATGGCACCAACGTGTTCGGCAAGAACCTCAGCGGGTTGTCGTTCGAGAGTGCGAACGTCGTGTGGGCGGTGAAGAACGGGCCGTCGACGCTCTACCGGCTCGTGCCCAGCGGAAGCACGTGGAAGGTCGACTCGAAGCGGTCGCTGAAGTTCAAGAACGGCAAGGGCGACCCCGATGCCGAGGGCGTGGTGAGCACGCCGGACGGGTTGTTCGTCGTCTCCGAGCGGGACAACGACAACGGTGACGTCAGTGCGCCGACGGTGTTGAAGATCGGCAGCGGGAGCAGTGCGGCGGCCGAGTGGAAGCTGCCCGGGATGCCCTCCGTCGATCCCAACGACGGGCCCGAGGCCATCTCGTGGGTGCCCGACTCGTTCCTGACCTCGCAGCAGTTCAAGGACGACAGCGGCAAGCTCTACAACCCCGCCGACTACCCCTCGCACGGGACCGGGTTGTTCGCCGTCGGGCTGGAGGCGACCGGCGGGATCTTCCTGTACGCGCTGCAGGACGGCGGGGCCGAGCTGGTCTCGAAGTTCGCGAGCGGGCAGGCGCAGGTCATGGACCTGGAGTGGGAGAGCAACCGGCTCTGGGCGACCTGCGACAGCAACTGCAGCGGGCGCGCGACGACGCTCGCGATCAGTGAAGGCAGGTTCAAGGTGACGGCGACGTACGACCGGCCGTCCAGGCTGCCGAACGTGAACCTCGAGGGCTTCGCGATCTCGCCGGCCTGCGTCAACGGCAAGAAGCTGACCCTCTGGGCGGACGACGACAACACCAGCAGCCACGCGCTGAGGAGCGGCACGGTGAACTGCACGGCCTAGCCGGAGGATTGTCGGGGTGCGGAACTATGCTCCCGCGCGTGACCGCACCCCACATTCCCGGCCTGACCGAACTGAGACCGTTGGGCGCGGGCGGTTTCGCCACCGTCTACACCGCCCACCAGGCACAACTCGGCCGGGACGTCGCCGTCAAGATCGACAACCGGGTGCTGGTCGACGAGCGGGACCGGCGTCGGTTCCTGCGCGAGGCGCAGGCTGCGGCCAAGTTGTCGGGTCATCCGCACGTCGTCGGGGTGCACGACGCGAACATCACGGGCCGAGGCACGCCGTACATCGTCATGGAGCTGTGCACAGGCGGGTCGCTCGCCGACCAGCTCGACCAGCAGGGGCCGTTGCACCCCGACCGGGTGCGGGACCTCGGCATCAAGCTCGCGGACGCGCTCGCCGCGGCACACCAGGAAGGCGTGCTGCACCGGGACATCAAGCCCGCCAACATCCTCCTCGACCGCTACGGGACACCGAAGCTCGCCGACTTCGGGCTCGCGGCGCTGCTCGACGCGCAGGGCGGCAGCACGGTCACGCGTGACGCCCTGAGCCCCAGTTACGCGCCGCCCGAGGCGTTCGCGATGGCCGAGCCGACGCCGCAGGCCGACGTCTACTCGCTCGCCGCGACGCTCTACACGTTGCTCGCGGGCAAGCCGCCGCGGCCGGTGCCGTGGCCGATCACGAGCTTCGACCAGCTCGGCGAGATCCTGCGCCGGCCCGTGCCCGCGGTGCCGGGGGTGCCGCCCGCGATGCACGAGGCGCTGGCGAGGGCGCTGCACCCGGACGCGAACCTGCGCACTCCCAGTGCGGCACAGCTGCGCGACGAACTGGTCGATCCGACGCGGATGCCGACCGTGCCGGTCACTCCCCCGCCCCAGCGCAAGACGTGGCCGCTGGTCGCCGCCGCGGCCGGAGTCGTCGTCGCGCTCCTGGTGGGCCTGGTCGTGTGGAACCCGTTCGACAAGGAGCAGCAGACGACCGCGCAGGGGGCCGGGCCGTCGACGACGCAGCAGGGCGGTGCCGAGGCCGTTCCGCCGTACCTCAAGAAGTGCGACTCCGGGTTCTGCATCGACAAGTCGACCTGCTTCCGCGGCATCACGAACATCGGTGGCATGCCGGCGGTCTCGCGGAAGGTCGGCAGTTGCGCGGACCTGCACTACTGGGAGGCGTTCTCCGGTGGCTGGCTCTCCGGGGAGATCCCGGCGGTCGACTCGGACGAGCTGATGGCCTCGCCCGAGCTGAAGGACGTCTGCACGTCCGCCGTGATGAAGGCGAACTCGCGGCCGACCGTCGACACGACGGGGTGGGAGATGACGGCCGTCGGGTTCAAGGACGGCAGCCGCAACTACTTCCTGTGCCTGGGCTCGCAGCCCGAGGCCGGGGAGGTCGTCACCAGCGCGTTCGGGTCCTGAGAAATCCACTTGCGACGGTCACTAACGTAGATCGACGTGCGTGTTCACGCCGATTTGATCATTGCTGGATTCCGAAGGTACTCGACCTACCGACAAGCGATGCTGGCCGGAATGACCGCGAACGTGGTCTTCGGCCTGCTGCGGGTCGCCGTGCTCGCCGCTGCTCTGACAGCGGCGAACGGCGAGATCGCGGACTACGACATCGCTGCCACCAACACGTACGTCTGGATCGGGCAGGGGCTGCTCGGGTTCATCCTCTTGTGGGGGACCAACGAGCTCGCCGAGCGCGTGCGATCCGGTGACGTCGTCGTCGACCTGTACCGGCCCTGGCACCTGCAGAGCGCCATGCTCGCGCAGGACCTGGGCCGCGGCGGTTTCGCGTTCCTGACCAGGCTCGCGCCGCCGATGGTGTTCGGCATGCTGCTGTTCCCGTTCCAGTTCCCGGCGAGTCCGGTGCGCTGGCCGCTGTTCCTGCTCAGCGCGGTCATCGCGCTGGTCGTCAGCTTCGCGTGCCGCTTCCTGATCGACGCCAGCGCGTTCTGGCTGCTCGACAACAGGGGGCTGTACGGGTTCTGGAACGTCACGTCCGGCCTGCTGTGCGGGCTCACCGTGCCGATCGCGTTCTTCCCCGAGTGGGCTCGGGACGTGTTGTGGATGACCCCGTTCCCCGCGTTGATGCAGGCGCCGATCGACGTGTTCCTCGGGCGCGGCGACCTGATGCGAACCCTGCTCTACCAGGGGTTCTGGGCCGTGGCGCTGCTCGCCGCCGGTCACCTGGTCCTCCAACGCGCGGTGCGCAAGGTGGTGGTCCAGGGTGGCTGACACCATCTACCCGAGGCTCATCGGCGCGCGGCTGAGAAGCCAGATGTCCTACCGCGCGTCGTTCGCGATCGACCTCGTCACGCAGGTGCTGGCGCAGTGGGTCGAGCTGGTCGTGATCCTCGTGCTGTTCGGTCACATCAGCGCGCTCGGCGGGTTCACCAAAGAAGAAGTGCTGCTGATGTACGCGTTCGCCGGCATCGCGTTCGGCATCGCGGACCTCTTCGCGGGGCAGCTCGACAACCTGCCGACGTACATCCGCTCCGGCACCTTCGACGTGCTGCTGATGCGGCCGCTCGGCACGCTGCCGCAGATCATGGTGTCGGACGTCCGCCTGCGCAGGATCGGGCGCATCCTCGGCGCTCTGGCCGTGATGGTCTACGCGCTGGCGCACGTCAGCGTCGGCTGGACGCCGGCGAAGGTCCTGCTGGTCGTCGCCACACCGCTGGCGGGTGCGGTCATCTTCAGCTCGATCTGGGTCGTGACGTGCTCGGTCTGCTTCTGGATCGTGGAGGGCCGTGAGTTCGCCAACGCCTTCACCTACGGCAGCGGCGCCTTCACCTCGTACCCGGTCAACGTCTACACCGTGCCGTTGCGCTGGCTGATGGCGTTCATCGTGCCGGGGGCGTTCGTCGCGTACTACCCGAGCCTCGCGCTGCTCGGGAAGCAGGATCCGCTCGGCCTGCCAGGCTGGGTCGGCTGGACATCACCGCTCGTCGCGGCACTGGCGGCGGTCGTCGCCGGGTTCGTGTGGCGGTTCGCGGTCAGGCACTACCGGGGAACGGGATCATGATCGAGGTCAGGGAGCTCCGCAGGGAGTTCAAGGTCGCCACGTCGAAAGGCCTGCGGCGCAACTACAAGACCGTCACGGCGGTCGACGGCGTCACGTTCGGGGTCGAGGCGGGCGAAGCCGTTGGGTACGTCGGGCCGAACGGTGCCGGCAAGTCCACGACGATCAAGATGCTGACCGGGATCCTGGTGCCGACCAGCGGCCACATCAGGGTGAACGGCGTCGACCCGTCGAAACAGCGGCGCGATCTCGCGAAACGCATCGGCGTCGTGTTCGGCCAGCGCAGCCAGCTCTGGTGGGACCTGCCGCTGCAGGACAGCTTCGACCTGCTCAGGTCCATCTACCGCGTCTCGGCGGAGGACTACCGCAGGCGCCTCGACGAGTGCGTCGAACTCCTCGGCCTGCAAGGGCTCCTGATCACCCCGGTGCGGCAGCTCTCGCTGGGGCAACGGATGCGCGGCGAGATCACCGCCGCTCTCCTGCACGCGCCGGAGCTGCTGGTGCTGGACGAGCCGACGATCGGCCTGGACCTCGAGTCGAAGGAGCGCCTCCGGGAGTTCCTCGCGGACATCAACACCCGCCGCGGCACAACCCTCCTGCTCACCACGCACGACCTGGACGACATCGAACGGCTCTGCCCGCGCCTGATGGTGATCGACCACGGCCGGGTGCTCGCCGACGGTCCGCTGGAGGAGCTGCGCGCCGAGGTCACCCCGGACCGCGAGCTGGTCATCGACCTGCGGGAACCCGGACCGGCGCCAGACGTCCCCGGAGTAACGGCGGTGCGCAGTGAGGCCAGCGGGCTGCGCCACCACCTCACGTTCAGGAGGGCGGAGACGACGGCGGCCCAGTTGATCACCCAGGTGGTGCGGCAGGTGGAGGTCCACGACCTCGCCGTCGTGGAGCCGGAAATCGACGACGTCATCCGCAAGCTCTACCAACGCCAACTCGATCAAGACGTCCATCGGTAGAGTCGTAAGCAACACAAACGGACACATCGGGCAGAAGGAGCGCGAATGCGCCTTATTGGACCGCTTGCCGCGGCTGTCATCGCGTTGGGCAGCTTGACGGCGTGCGACGCGATCCAGGGCGTCAGTGACACCGCGGACAAGGTGAAGCTGTGCGCCGACGCGATCTCGCTCGTCGGCTTCTCGCCGGACATGAGCGACCCGCAGAAGGCCCTGGAGGAGACCCAGGCCAAGGCGAAGGAGCTCGAGACCCTCGCGAACTCCGCGCCGGACGAGACCGTGAAGAAGGCTCTCGAAGAGGCCGCGAACGGCATGCAGAACGTGAACTCCGCGGCGGACTGGGTGGCCCAGAAGGCCGACCTCGCCGCGAAGGTCTCCTCGGCTTGCGGCGGATGAGCACTTGAGCCCTGTTGCGCACCTCCGGTGGCGGCTTAGGCTTTGACGCGTTCATCGTGCCAAGGCCTCACGCCGCACACCGGAGGTGTTGCAGCACCATGCAAGCAACAGTGGGTGACAGGCTCCACGTCCACAGCCGCTCCATCGGACTGGAGGAGCGCCTCGGCGAGATCCTCGAAGTGCGCGGGAGCGACGGACATCCGCCGTACCTCGTCCGCTTCAACGACGGCCACGAAGGTCTGGTGTTCCCCGGACCCGACTGCGTCGTCGAGCCGCGCGGAAGCGTCTAACCCAGCACGGTCGCGATCAGCTCCTCGGCCAGCTGAGGAGTCGCTGCCGCCACGCCCGACCACCGGTGGGTCAGGTCGGGTTCGAACGTGAACGGCCGCCCGTGCAGGTCGACCAGCACACCCCCCGCGGCCGGCACGGTGACGAGCGCCGTCGCGAGGTCCATGATCCGGTGCGTGTCGCTGCCCGGATCGATGAACGCGTCGACCGTGCCTTCCGCGACCAGCATGGTCTCCAGGCAGGTCGTGCACAGCACGCGGATGCGGTCGGCGGTGTTCGCGATGCGCAGCCACGCGTCCTGAGTGCCTGTCTTGGGGCGCATCAGACATACGGACGCGCCCTTGAGCGTCGTGCGTCCGGTGGTGCGGAACGACGTCGGCACTCCTGCGAGCGCGTGCCACGCACGGCCCGTGTCGAACCACGTCGTCAGAGCTTCCTTTGCCGTGCCGTCCTCGACGAGCGCACCGGCGAAGCACGAGAGAGGGACGCCGAACGCGGCGTTCGCAGACCCGTCGACCGGGTCGATGACGAGGGTGATCGAGGAGCCGTTGTCGACGAACCCGGCTTCCTCGGAGAGCAGGTTCACGCGACTGCGGTGGATCGACTCCAGGATCGCGTCCTCGACGATGCGGTCGACGCGCATCGTCGGTGTTCCGTCTGCACCGTCCGCGACTTCCTCGCGGAGCTCGAGGCGCGTGTGCAGAGATCGGGCACGCCCGTACGCCGCTGACGCCGCGCGGGCGGCGTCAGCGAGCGCGGGGTGCACTGCGTCGGAGAGCTGTGGCGCGGGGACGTCCCAAGGAATCAGCACGTCCCCAACACTGCCACGGAAAACTCAGATCAGGCCGAGGCCCTTGACCGCGTCGCGCTCCTCGACGAGCTCGGCGACCGAGGCGTCGATGCGGCCGCGCGAGAACTCGTCGATCTCCAGGCCCTGGATGATCTCGTACGAGCCACCCGAGGTGCGGACGGGGAACGAGGAGATGATGCCCTCGGGCACGCCGTACGACCCGTCCGACGGGATGGCCATCGAGGTCCACTCGGTGCCGTTGACCCAGTCGTAGATGTGGTCGATGGCGGCGTTCGCGGCCGAGGCGGCCGAAGACGCGCCACGGGCCTCGATGATCGCCGCACCGCGCTTCGCGACGGTCGGGATGAAGTCGTTCTCCAGCCACGCCTGGTCGTTCACGGCCTCGGCGGCGGTCTTGTCGCCCACCTTGGCGTGGAACAGGTCCGGGTACTGGGTGGCCGAGTGGTTGCCCCAGATCGTCATGTTCTGGATGTCCGTGACCGCGACGCCCAGCTTCTTGGCGAGCTGCGACAGGGCGCGGTTGTGGTCCAGGCGCGTCATCGCGGTGAAGCGCTCGCGCGGAACGTCCGGCGCGTGCTGCTGGGCGATGAGGGCGTTGGTGTTGGCCGGGTTGCCGACCACGAGGACCTTCACGTCGTCAGCGGCGCCGGCGTTGATCGCCTCGCCCTGCGGCTTGAAGATGCCACCGTTGGCCTCGAGCAGGTCGCCGCGCTCCATGCCCTTGGTGCGGGGGCGGGCGCCGACGAGCAGGGCGACGTTCACGCCGTCGAACGCGGTCTTCGCGTCGTCGGTGATCGTGATGCCCTTGAGCAGCGGGAAGGCGCAGTCGTCGAGCTCCATCGCGGTGCCCTCGGCGGCCTTCAGCGCGGGGGTGATCTCCAGCAGCCGCAGGTTGACCGGGGTGTCCGGGCCGAGCAGGTGGCCGGAAGCGATGCGGAAGAGAAGTGCGTAGCCGATCTGGCCGGCTGCACCGGTGACAGTGACGTTCACGGGCGTGCGGGTCATGAGCCTTCCCGAATGACGGTCCTCGTTGACGTCGGGCGGGTCTGCCCGGCGACCCGCACGTTACCAACACGTGGCCAATGGCAGAGTGTGAGAGTGGACAACCCCGACGAAGAGATCGGCGAGGACTACGCCGACGCCAACCTGCCGGGTCAGCACTGGGAGAAGCGGTCTTTCACCGACTGCGACTTCACCGAGGCCGATCTCCGCGAGCTCGTGACGACGGGGTGCACCTTCACCCGCTGCGACTTCACCCGGACGGATCTCGGCGAGTCGAAGCACACGGCGACCGCGTTCCGGCAGTGCACCTTCGACCGCACGGTGCTGACGCGATCGGCCTTCGACTCGTGCAGCCTCATGGGGTCGAACTTCGTCGACTGCGTGCTGCGGCCCGTCACCTTCACCGAGGTGGACTTCACGCTGGCGTCGTTCGTGAAGGCGCCGCTGTACGACCTGAAGCTCGGCGGGCAGCGGTTCCGCGAGACGAACCTCAGCGAGGCCGACCTGCGCAACACCGACCTGAGCCAGGCGGACCTGATGGGCGCGCGGCTGCTCGACGCGAAGCTCGACGGCGCAGACCTGCGCGGCGCGAAGGTGGACGCGAACGGGCTCCGGCAGGCCAAGCTCGCCGGGGCGCTGATCGACGTCGAGCAGGCGATCGCGTTCGCGGCCGCCTACGGACTGGTCGTCGGCTGACCTCCACCGGACACGGCAACGGCCCCGGACTCGTCGTTCGGGGCCGTTGTCCGTCTGGAGCTACTTGTCGTTCGAGCCCGTGATCTCCACCAGGACGCCGTCGGCCACCATCTCGTCGACGGACTTCGGCAGCAGGTAGGCGGTGCCGCCGCCCGGCTGCTCGAACCACGGCACGGCCACGCCGGTCAGCACCTCGAGCGGGCGGCGCAACCGGTACACGCGGTACGGGCGGTTGATCCACGACGGCACGAGGCTGCGTTCCGGGAACGGCGTGCCGGCCACGTAGACCAGGTTGCCGCTCTGGTCGCCGTAGCGGTCGACCTCGGTGCCCGCCGGCAGCTCGAACATCTGCTTGTGGCGGAACAACGTCAGCGGCGGCTCACCCGCGAGCGGCGAGATCGGGAACTTCCGCTTCGACGGTTCCTCCTGCGCCACGGCGGCGGCGACCGGCGAGGGGGCCGGGGCCTGCTGCGGTGCGGGTGGCGGGACCTGCTGCACCTGGGTCGGCGCGGCCGCCGGTGACGGCATCGGCTGGGCCTGCTGCGGGGGCATCGGCGGGCGCTGCTGCGGCGGCACAGGACGGCGCGGCTCCTCGCGGAAGCCGTTGGTCATCGGCCGCTGCGGCGGCTGGGGCGCCCGCGGCGGGACCGTGCGGAAGTTGCCCAGCACGAGCCTGCCGATCAGGTACGCCGACGCGTCCTCGACCTTGTCGAACCGCACCGGGTTCTTCGGGCCGTGGTCGAACCAGCTGACCTCCCAGCTGTCCCCGTCGAGGCGCAGCGTCCAGGTGCGGTCGGCGGGCTCGCCGCCGATCCGGAACACGCCGTGCGGCACGTTGAGGTCGTCCAGCGCTCGGCGGGTGCCCGCCAGCTCGCGGTCCTCCTCCTGCGTGACCTGCCGCGGCGGCTTGACCGGCTCGGGCTCCGGTTCCGGTTCGGGCTCCGGCACGGGCTCGGGTTCCGGCTCCGGTTCGGGCTCGTTGAACAGCGCCGCGTCGAACTGGGTGGTCTCCTCGGACCGCGTCGGCGCGGGGGCCACGACCACGGGCAGCGGCTCGGGTTCCTGCTCCCGCTCCGGTTCGAAGTGCGAGTCGAGCTGCGCCTCGAACGACGTCGTGGACTCGATCTCCTCCTCGGGCGCGAGGTCGGGCTCGTCCTCGGCCACCTCGACGACCGGGTGCTCCTCGGTGACCTCGGACGGGCTCTCCAGCGGCTCGTCGAGGACCGGGCTCCACGCCATCGTGTCCTGCATGGCGTCGCGCGGACGTTCCTCGGTCTCGGCGTCGAGGTGGTCCGTGAGCTCGGCGTCGCGGTGGTGCGTGAGGAGCTCGGGCTCGTCCGGCCCGGCGGTGGGGATCTCGGGTTCCTCGGGAACGTCCACGTCTTCGTGTTCGTCCTCGACGGCCGTTTCGTTCGACTTCTCGGGAACGAACTCCTCGACCGGCTCGGGAGCGACCTCGCGGACGGGCTGCCGGACGATCTCCGGCGCGCTCTCCCGGACGGGCGCGGGCGGCCGGACCGGTTCCGGCGGACGGACGGGCTCCGGTGCCTCGGGCTCCGCGAGATCACTCGGGTGCGGGGCGAAGAGGTCCATACCCGCGCCGTAGGTGTCGCGCAGGGTCCGCTCGTCGATCGTGTCGGGCACGCCGTCGGAGTCGAAGACCACCCGGTACGGAGGACCGTCGCCGGACAGCGGGGGCGCGGCCACCGCGAGCGTCTCGCCGAGGTCGTCGCGGACCGGCAGCGGTTCGGGCGCGACCTGCGGCTGCTCGGCCGTGACCTCGACCGCACGCGGCTCGGGGTACATCGGCTCGAAGTCGTACTCCTCCTCCGCCTCCTCCTCGAACTTCGGAGAGGGCTCATGCCTCGGAGCAGGCTCGTGCTGCGGAGCGGGGTCGAACTTCGGGGCCGGGTCGAACTGGGGGGCGGCGTCGAACTTCGGCGCGGCGACGAACTGCGTCGCGTCCGCGGCGGGTTCGGGCTCGGGCTCCGGTTCGGGCTCGACCGGCGCCGGCACGACGGTGCCAGGAGGCGCGGCGGGAGCACCGAGGTTCGCGGCGGCGCCGAGCCTCGACTCCTCGCTGACCTCGGGCAGGGTGAACCCGGCGGCGCGCGCCCGTTCCACCAGCTCCGGCTCGGGCGGGACGCCGTACTTGCGCAGGTAGTACGAGACCCCGGCGGGCCAGATCCACGCACCGTCCGTCTGGAACCCGGACGGCACGACCGGCGGCGCGTCCGGGTGCAGCACGTCGTTGTCGAAGCCACGACCGGCCACGGCGACCGGCGCGTTCGACAGGTACGCGAGCAACGGCGCGACCTCGGGCTCGGGCACCGGCGGGCGGTTGACCGACGGACGACCGTTCGGTCCGGCGCCGTCGAAGACGCGGACCGTGCGGAACACCGGCGTCGGCGGGTTCAGCCTGCGGCGCAACCAGTCCGGAACGTTCTCCTCGGCGCGCGGGAAGAACCGCATCTCGTCGACGTAGGCCTGCTGCGGCGGTGGGGTCTGCCAGCTCGGCTCCGCGCGGTCGAAGTCGAGGTTGTAGCTGGAGGGGTGATCGAGCTGGTACCTGGCGTTGGTCCAGCTGCCCCGGCCCTCGCGGTGCATGCCGGCCCGCAGCCGCGCGAAGAGCGAGGCCACCTCCTGGGGCACGGCCCACGCGCGCTTGGATCCGTCCTGCAGCCGGAGCTCGGCCTCCAGTTCGAAGTACCGGCCGGTGGCGCGGTACTGCGCGATCACACTGCGCCAGTCCTCTGGTGCGGCCCGCATCAGAGTCAGGCCGATCTGCTTAACCAGAGCGTCCTGCTCGGTAGGGTTCAACGGCTTCGGCTCGGACACGCCAACATCTTCCCCCGCAACTCGCCGGATCGCACACGTCCCCCGCCACTGCGCCGAACGGTGGAGGCCCGACCATAACGCGGTGGACGTGCAAGGTTAAAGCTGATCAAGAACACTTTTGGTCTGTCTGGAGGCGATGTGACGCGGTCCGCGCAGGTGACCGGCGGTCTGCTGGCGGCGGCGGGCGGAGTGGCCATCGCGGTCCAGGCCCGGGTCAACGGATCGCTCGCGCAGGAGCTCGGCAACGGCCTGCTCGCGGCGTTGATCTCCTTCGCCGGCGGGTGGTTCGTGCTGCTCGCGGTCGTCCTGACGCGACGGTCCGGACGGGACGGCCTGCTGCGGCTGCGGGACGCGCTGAGGCACCGCCGCATCCGCTGGTGGGAATGCGTCGGCGGCATCAGCGGCGCGGTGCTCGTGGGCTCGCAGGGGCTCGCGGTCGCGACCATCGGTGTGGCGGTGTTCACGGTCGCGGTCGTGATCGGGCAGGTCGTGAGCAGCATGGTCATGGACAACCTCGGGGTCGGGCCCGGCGAGTCGAAGCCGATTACGAAGACACGTGTCGTCGGCGCGGCCGTCGGTGTTATCGCCGTCACGGTCGCGGTGTCGCACCAGTTCACGTCGCCGGGCGCGTTGTGGCTCGCGGTGCTGCCGCTGGTCGCGGGCCTGCTGATGGGCTGGCAGCAGGCGGTGAACGGGCTGGTGCGCGAGGCCGCGGCCAACTCGATGGCGACGATCCTGGTGAACTTCAGCGTGGGCACGGTCGCGTTGACGCTGGTCAACGCCGTGGCGTGGAACGGTGTGCCCGGCGCTTTCCCGTCCGCCTGGTGGCTGTACCTCGGCGGGTTGCTGGGCATCGTCGGTGTCGGTGGCGCGATCACGTCGGTGCGGTTCATCGGCGTGTTGATGGTCGGGCTGTGCGGCGTGTCCGGGCAGCTCATCGGTGCCGTGCTGCTCGACGCGGTGAGCGGGCACCTGGCGTTGCCGACGGCGATCGGCGTGGCGCTCACGCTGGTGTCGGTGGGCGTCGCCGCGCTGCCCAGTGGGAGGATGAAGGCGTGACTGCGACGCTGCTCAACGGCAACGAAACCCGGAACGCGCTGTTCGAGGACCTGAAGGCGCGGGTCGCCGCGCTGCCCGGTTCCGTGGGCCTGGCCACCGTGCTGGTCGGCGACGACCCCGGCTCGCACTCCTACGTCAAGGGCAAGCACCGCGCGTGCGAGAAGGTCGGCATCAAGTCGATCCGGCGCGACCTGCCCGAGTCGACCACGCAGGAGGAGCTCGAGGCCGTCATCGACGAGCTGAACGCGAACCCCGAGGTCACCGCGTACATCGTCCAGCTGCCGCTGCCCAAGCACCTCAACGCGAACGCGATCCTGGCGCGCATCGACCCGGCCAAGGACGGCGACGGCCTGCACCCGGTCAACCTCGGCAAGCTCGTGCTCGGCGAGGAGGCCCCGCTGCCCGCGACGCCGCGCGGCATCGTGGAGCTGCTGCGCCGCTACGACGTGCCGATCTCGGGCGCGAACGTCACCGTCATCGGCCGCGGCGTCACCGTGGGCCGCCCGATCGGCCTGCTGCTGACCCGTCGCACCGAGAACGCCACCGTGACGCTGTGCCACACCGGCACGAAGGACCTGGCGGCGGAGGTGCGGCGCGCGGACATCGTGATCGCCGGCGCTGGCAGCCCGGGCCTGATCACCGCTGACATGGTCAAGCCGGGCGCGGCCGTGGTCGACGTCGGCATCACCCGCACCGAGGCCGGTCTCGTCGGCGACGTGGCCCCCGAGGTCCGCGAGGTCGCCGGCTGGCTCGCCCCGATCCCCGGTGGCTCCGGCCCGATGACCGTCGCGATGCTGCTGACCAACACCGTCGAAGCCGCCGAGCGCGCCCATGAAGCGGTCTGACGCCGAGGCGCTCATGCCGGAACAGCGCTGGCGCTCGGGCCCCGCGAAGCACCTGCCGTTCGCGCTGGTGCTGGGGATCGGCGTGCTCGGGCTGGTGCGGACCTTCCAGTACCACTGGCGGCAGGGCGCCGTGCTGCTCGGCGTGGCGCTGCTGGTCGCGGCGGTGCTGCGGATCCTCGTGACCGACGAGCAGGCCGGTCTGATCAAGATCCGCGGCCGCGGCATGGACGCGTTCCTGTACTCGACGCTGGGCGTCGTGGTGATCGCCGTCGCCCTGACGATCACCGGCGGCCCGCTCAGCCGATAGCGCGGTCCACCATGACCTCGACGAGCTCGTCGAGGTCCATGGGCGCGACCACGTCCGGCAGCGTCAGCCGTTCGTAGATCAACCCCGTCATCGCGAAGTACAGCGAGACGACGGTCATGCGGTCGCCCGGCAGCTTCGAGTCCTCGTTGAACGCGACGTTGGCCTCGATGTTGTCGGCGATCGTCTTAGTGAGCGCCCGCCGGATCTCCGGCCTGCGCGTGGCCTCCAGCCTCAGCTCCATCATCGCGAGGTAGCAGGCCTTGTCGGCGTCCGCCCGCTTGATGATGTCGTGCATGAACTTGACCGTGAGCTGCCGGTCACGCGGGCGCGACAGCGACTCCGCCACCGACTCGTCCGACGGCATGAGCCGGGCGTGCACGCGCGTCATGACCTCCGACATCAGCTCGTCGCGGTTCGCGAAGTAGTTCGACGCGGTACCCGCGGGTGTCGCGGCCTTCGCGTCGATCGCGCGGTAGGTCAGCCCCCGCGCGCCTTCCTGCGCCAGGACGTCGATCGCCGCGTCCAACAGAGCAGTTCGCCGTGCCTCGTTCCGGACCACGATGCCTCCTTGACAACCACTACAGACATAGTACTACAGTTGTCGTGGTTGAACGAGATCCCAGGGGGTTCAGTGATGCGAAAGCTCGTCTACTACGTGGCAGTGACGCTCGACGGATTCATCGCGGCCGAGGACGGGACCTTCGACGGGTTCGTCTACGAGGGCGACCACATGGCCGGCATCAACGAGCACTACCCGGAGACGCTGCCGACCCAGATCCGCGAGCCGTTCGGCCTGACGGACGCGCCGAACCAGCACTTCGACACGGTGCTGATGGGCCGCAACACCTACCAGGTGCCCGGCGGCCTGGCCTCGCCGTACGCGCACCTGCGCCAGTTCGTCGTGTCGACGAAGGTCACCGGCACGCCGTCCGACGTCGAGGTGATCCGCGAGGACGTCGTCGGCCGCGTGCGCGCCCTGAAGGCGGAGGACGGCCTCGACATCTGGCTGTGCGGCGGCGGCAAGCTGGCCGCCGAGCTGCTGCCCGAGATCGACCGGCTGCTGTTGAAGATCCACCCCGTGGTGTTCGGGCGCGGCATCCCGTTGTTCGACGGGAAAGCCGACATCAGGAAGTTCCAGCGCACCGATGCGCGACTGTTCGAGAGCGGAGTTTCGTTCATGACTTACGACCGCTTTTAGAAAAATGATTGACGGGCGCCTCTTGCGCCCGCAATACTCATGTCACACACCAAGCCGAAGGGGACAGTCATGACGAGCCAGGAGATGCGAGGCAGCAGCTTCCGCAGCGCTGTCGCGTGCCTGCACTCATCGCGGCGTCCCGGCTCCTCGCGACCGTTTTCGCAGGTGAGCTCCTTGTAGTGGCATGAGCATCGAAGCCACACAGGGAGCCGCCCATCGGGAAACCGATCAGGGCGGTTCTCTTTGTTTGTTGTGCAATTCTTGCCCTTGTAGCTCAATGGAGAGAGTGCGGCGCTACGAACGCCGAGATTCAGGTTCGACTCCTGGCAGGGGTACTTCCGGGTGCGAGGGAGACGGCAACCCACCTCATTTGGGATGAGGACACACCGCGTTCGACTCGCGGGCATCCGACGGAAAGGCGCCTTTCAGGGCGCACCGGTATCGCAGGGCAAGGGAGGGCTGGCCGAGTGGTAAGGCACCGGATTGCTAATCCGAGGTCCAGCTGTGTCTGGCGCGCGTTCGATCCGCGCGCCCTCCGCGTCCTGGGGAGGATTGGCCGAGCCCGGTAAGGCAGCTGTCTCGAAAACAGTGGTCAGCGCGCGAGCGCTGCGCAGGTTCGAATCCTGCATCCTCCGCTCCACCGTGTCCTCTGAAGTGCTGATGGCAGCACGCCCGACTGTTACGCGGGAGGACCAGGTTCGAATCCTGGCAGGGGAACTCAGCGGAAGTCCCGTGACTTCGACGGGATCCGCAGGTCCAGGTGTTGCAACCGGTCCGCCAGCAGGCTGACCACGCCCTCGGCCGACTCGACCACGCCCCGCACGAGCATCGCGCCGCTCCCCCGAGCCACCCTCCGGTACCGCGCCCACAACCCCGGCGAGCACACGACGTTCACCATCCCCGTCTCGTCCTCGATGTTGAGGAACGTGACCCCGCCCGCCGTCGCCGGCCGTTGCCGATGGGTCACCGCGCCGCCGATCAGCACGCGTGTACCGGGTTCGACGGACGCGAGCGACTCCACCGGCAGTGCGCCCATCGAGTCCAAAGTGGACCGGACGAACTGGGTCGGGAAGCTGTCCGGGGACAGGCCCGTGGCCCAGACGTCCGCGACGGCCAGTTCCACGTCGTCCATGCCCGGCAACGCCGGGGCGTCGACGCCGACGACGGTGCCGGGCAGGCGATCGGGGCGGATGGCGGCCACGGCGCCTGCCGCCCAGAGTGCCTCGCGACGTTCCAGGCCGAAGCAGGAGAACGCGCCTGCGGTGGCCAGCGCCTCCACCTGTGCTGCGGTGAGCTGCACTCGGGTGCCGAAGTCCTCCATGTCTCGGAACGGTTGTGCCGCAACGATTCGCTCGGCGTCCGCGTCGCCGATGCCGCGGACGGCGGAGAGGCCGAGGCGGACGGCCTGCGCGCCCTCATGCGGTTCCAGGCCTGCCCAGGGCAGGGAACGGTTCACGCACGGGCCGTGTGCCGTCACGCCGTGGCGGCGGGCGTCGATCACCAGCGACTGCGGCGAGTAGAAGCCCATCGGCTGGGCCCTGAGCAGGGCCGCGCAGAACGCCGCCGGGTAGTAGAGCTTGAACCACGCGCTCACGAACACCAGGTGCGCGAACGACAGGGCATGGCTTTCGGGGAAGCCGAAGTTGGCGAACGCCAGCAGCTTCGCGTAGATGCGGCCGGCCAGGTCCTCGTTGATGCCCTGGGCTGCGCAGCCCTCGTAGAAGCGGTCGCGGAGGCGTTCCATCCGGGCGGTCGAGCGTTTGGCGCCCATCGCGCGGCGCAGTTCGTCGGCCTCGGCGGCGGTGAAGCCGGCCACGTCGACCGCGATCTGCATGAGCTGTTCCTGGAACAACGGCACGCCGTACGTCTTGCGAAGGGCGTTCTCCAGCAACGGGTGGTCGTAGTCCCACTTCTCGACCCCGTTGCGGCGCCGGATGTACGGGTGCACCGAGCCGCCCTGGATCGGGCCCGGCCTGATCAGCGCGACCTCGACGACCAGGTCGTAGAAGGTGCGCGGTTTGAGGCGCGGCAGCGTCGCCATCTGCGCGCGGCTCTCCACCTGGAAGACGCCGACGGAGTCGGCTTTCTGCAGCATCTCGTAGACGGCGGGGTCGGCCAGGTCGATCTTGCCCATGTCGACCTCGACGCCCTCGTGGTCGCGGACCAGGTCGATGGCGTAGTGCAGCGCGGAGAGCATGCCGAGGCCGAGCAGGTCGAACTTCACCAGGCCGATGGACGCGCAGTCGTCCTTGTCCCACTGCAGGACCGTGCGCTTGTCCATGCGCGCCTTCTCGACCGGGCACACCTCGCTGACGGCGCGGTCGCAGATCACCATGCCGCCGGAGTGGATGCCGAGGTGGCGCGGGAAGTTCTCCAGCTGCGCGGACAGTTCCAGCACGTCACGCGGGATGTCGCAGTCGTCCGTGGTGGTGCCGAGCGGGCCCCACCTGTCTATCTGCTTGCTCCACGCGTCCTGCTGGCCCGGCGAGTGCCCCAAAGCGCGGGCCATGTCGCGCACCGCGGAACGGGCGCGGTAGGTGATGACGTTCGCGACCTGCGCCGCGTGCCGGCGCCCGTACTTGGAGTAGACGTGCTGGATGACCTCCTCGCGCCGGTCGGACTCGATGTCGACGTCGATGTCGGGAGGGCCGTCGCGGGCGGGGGCGAGGAACCGTTCGAAGAGCAGGTCGAACCGGACCGCGTCGACGTTGGTGATGCCGAGCGCGAAGCACACCGCGGAGTTCGCCGCGCTCCCCCTGCCCTGGCAGAGGATGTCGTTGCGCTTGCAGAAGTCCACGATGTCGTGCACGACGAGGAAGTAGCCGGGGAAGCCGAGCTGTTCGATGATCCTCAGCTCGTGCTCGATCTGCCCGAACGCCTTCTCGTCGCCGTCGGGGTACCGGCGCCGGGCACCTTCGAAGGTGAGCTGACGCAGCCACGTGATCTCGGTGTGGCCGTCCGGCACGTCGAACGGCGGCAGCTTCGGCGCGACCAGCCGCAGGTCGAACGCCAGCTGCATGCCGAGCAACGCGGCGTTGTGCACGGCACCGGGGAAACGGCGGAAGCGGTGGAACATCTCCTCACCGCTGCGCAGGAACGCGGCGGGTGACGGCGGCAGCCAACCGGCCATGTCGTCGAGGCTGCTTCGCGCGCGCACGGCGGCCATCGCGGCGGCGAGCCTGCCCCGGCTCGGGGTCGCGTAGTGCGCGGCATTCGTTGCCACGACCGGGAGTTGCAGCTTCTGCGCCATCGCGTTGAGGATGTCGTTGCGCCGGCTGTCCTCGGGCAGGCCGTGATCGGTCAGCTCGACGTGGACACGCCCCTTGCCGAACAGGTCGGTGAGCCTGACGATCTCCTCGAACGCCGCCTCGGGGCCTTCTCTGACCAGCGCCCTGCGCACGGTTCCCTTGCGGCAGCCCGTGAGCACGACGACGTCACCCTTGGTGTCGGCGATGATCTGGTCGATGTCGTAGACGGGTTTGCCCTTCTCGGCACCCTCCTCCAGGTGTCCGGTGGTGAGCGTGCGGCACAGCGCGTGATAGCCCTCCTGCTGGCGTGCGAGGAGAAGCAGGTGGTCGCCCTCGGGATCCGGTTCACCGTTGGCGGGCCTGCTCAGTCCGATGCTCAGCTCGGCGCCGAACACCGTGTGCATGCCCAGCTCCTTGGCCGCCTCGGCGAACCGCACCACGCCGTACATGCCGTCGTGGTCGGTGATCGCGATGGCGTCGAGTTTGAGCCGTTGCGCCTCCTCGACCAGTTCCTCGGGGTGGCTCGCGCCGTCGAGCCAGCTGAAGTTGGAGTGGCAGTGCAGCTCCGCGTACGGGACGCGCTTGCGGGTGGCCGCCATCTCGTCCGCGCGCAGCTGGAACCCCGGCGGAGCGGTGTACCGGTCGCGGTGTCTTCCCCACCCCGGACCGTCACCGCCGTCGGGCTTCTGCTCGTGGGGCTTGCCGGACAGAGCCCGTTCCAGGTCCCTCCAGCGGACCGGCGGGTTATTCCAGCCCATCGATCTCCCTGCGCGGCAACGGAATCAGAGTCTCCAGCAGATCCCAGTAGTCGTCCTGCATCAGTCGTACACCCCTTCCAGAAACCACCTCTGGTCCCTGCGGATCAGCAGGAACGCCTGGTCGTCCGTCTGCACCTGGATGCGCGCGGCCCGGTGCGGATCCGGTGCCCACCACCGCTCGTCGACCGGGAACGGCCCGGCCCACGCGGTGACCTCGCGCGTTCTTCCTTTGACGATCAGCTTTTTCGGCCGTGCGGTGAGTTCGAGCCGGCCGGTCACGCCGACCTCGCCGCCCGTCTCGTCCTTCAGCTCCGCCGGGTCGTCGGCGAGCGTCGCGGGTGCTCTGCTGAGCCGGCCGGGCCACGGGTGGTCCGGGTTCCTCGACGGAACCCGTTCGTCACCCCACGGCACGAGCCTGACCTGCTCCCTCGGCCCCCTGCCGCCGTCGATGACGCCGGTGAGCACGCCGTCCGGGCCGAGCAGGCCCTGCACGTGCAGCAACGCCCGCACCGCGCGTTCGTCGTCGTGGCCCCACAACCCCAGCTGCAGCGCGGTGCCGTCGACGACCTCGACCGGTTCGAGGGTGAGCGTGCGGATGCCGGAGGTGAGGCGTTCGCGGGTGAGCCAGCCGTCGAGCTGCCAGCGCACGCGGTCCGCGATTCCCCGTGGTGTCAACGGTTCCGCGGCCCGCCACACCCGGTGCAGCTCCTCGCCGGTCTCGGTGCGCGCGTGGATGCCGAGCCGCGTGCACGCGAGGCTGCGGGCCGCGAGGTTCTCGTGCAGCCGTTCCGAGAGGAGCTTCGCGGCGAACGCGGCCGCGTCGATCCGCTCGACCGGTTCGTCGAAGGTCTCGGTGACCGCCAGCTCGGGTGCGGGCCTGCGCTTGTCGAGCGGACGTTCCGGCAACCCGCGCGCGAGCCGGTGCTGCCGCGTCGCCGGCCCGCCGAACCTGGTCGCCACCGCGTTCTCCGGCACGTCCGCGAACGCGCCGAGCGTCTTCAGCCCGAGCCTCCTGAGCAGGTCGACCAGTTCGGGCGCGTCGAGTTCGTGCACCCCCAACGGCCTGAGGAACTCCGCGGTCCGGTCCTGCGGCACGATCACGTTGCGGTGCGCGGCTTTCGTGGCCGCGAACAGGCTGTCGGCCAGACCCACCTGGGCTTCCGTGCCGGTGCGGGAGGCGATGTGGTCGACGATCCGTTCGGCGGCCTGCTCCGCTGACTTGAAGTACCCCACCGGGCCCTGCGCCGGCACCGCGACCAGCCCCGGCTGCACGACCTCGATGCCGGGCGCGAGCTCCTCGACGGCCTCCGCCACCGGCTCGAAGAACCGGGCGTCGCGCTGCGGGTCGTGCTCGAAGGTGATCAGCTCGGGGCACATGGCCTCGGCCGCGCGCCTGCGCATCGCCCGGCGGATGCCCTCGGCCCGCGCCACGGCCGAGGTGGACACGATCTCGTTGCCGTCGACGACCGCCACCGGCACGTGCGGCGCGGTGCCGGTGGCGGTGCAGGCGGCGATGACGGGCCAGTCGGGGCACCAGACCGCGATCAGACGGGTGTCCTTCACGTGGCGGAACCCTTGCGCGCGAGCCTGACCAGGCGTTCGATTGCTTCCGCCCGCCTGGTGGCCAGTTCGTCGGACCGCTCCGGACCGGCATCAGCCGGCTCGTCGGAACGGGCCGGTCCACCGGCCACCAGGGGGAGCTCGATCTCTTCCTCGCCGAACGTCAGCAGCACCTGCCTGGCGCGCCCGGCCGAGCCGCGGCCGCCGCTGCGCACGCTGATCTGCTGACGCCGCAACGTTTCCGCGCCGTCGTCCAGGGCGTTCCAGCCAACGGACTCCGCCGTCAGCTCGACGTCGGCCGAGGGCCACGAGCCGAAGGCGATGAGCACCGCACGACGTTGACGAGCGCGGGCCGTGAGGCGACGCGCGAGGGAAGGAGGTAGTGGGCAGGCGACGGCGACCAGGTCGACGCCGTCCAGCAGGGCCGCGATCACCGGGCCGGGGTCGGAGCCGGGGTGCGGAACGAGCGCCAGCCGCTGCACGGCGACACCCAGTTCGGCAGCGGCCAGCACTCCGAGCTGCGGCAGGCCGACCACGGCCGCCCAACAGCCGTCCGCGGTCGCCCCTGCCAGCAGGGCGAGCAGCAACGATGTCGATCCGCCCACCGACACCGTGCTGCCACGCCGCAAGCCGCCCCACGGGAGCAGGCCCGCCAGTTCCCCGCGAACCGGCAGGACCCGCCCCGTGGCGTGGTCGGTGGTGGTGCTGGTCAGCTCGCTGGCCGGGTTCACCCCGAGCGCGGCCAACGACGCCGTTGCCGACCTGGACACTCCACCCACCTCCCTTCACGGACCGTGCGCACCCCTGTGCACGGCCGCCGAGGGAAGTTCGGCGACTTGCTTATTCGAACTCTTGTTCGAACGAACGAGATGATCGTAGCGCGTGCACACACCCCTGTGTCAACGCCAGACCGTCACCCTTTTGGTGGACACGGCCACACGTGTCCGGATGGTCGTCCGCAGCGACCCGATGAGCACCGCGAACTGGGGAAACAGTGAATCGTGACCGGACTCGTGGTCCACCTGAACGTGAACAAGGGCGGCAGCAGCAAGCGCGCCGACAAGCTGCCCTCGCTGTGCGGGAACGCGTCCGAGGCCGTGGTGGTCCTCGTGGAGACGAAGTCGGCGTTCACCGAGATGCCGCTCATCGTGCGCAAGGGCGAGATGGTCGTCGAGGGCGACCACTCGGGCTGGGACGCGGGCCTGTTCGCCACCACGAAGCCCGATCTCGCGGAGCTCGAAGCCGCCGCGAAGGGCGTCGCCGAGAAGATGATCGGCGAGCTCTGACGAAAAGGGCCGCTCCCCCGACGGAAGCGGCCCCTCTCCCAGCAACGAGCGTCAGTGCGCGAAGTGACGCGTGCCCGTCAGGTACAGCGTGATGCCCGCCTGCTCGGCCTTCGCGATGACCTCCGGGTCGCGCACCGAACCACCGGGCTGCACGACCGCGCGCACGCCGGCCTCCAGCAGCACCTCCAGGCCGTCCGGGAACGGGAAGAACGCGTCCGAGGCACCGACTGCGCCCTTGGCCCGCTCACCGGCGCGCTTCACCGCGAGGATCGACGAGTCGACCCGGTTGACCTGGCCCATGCCGACGCCGACGGTCGCGCCGTCGTTCGCCAGCAGGATCGCGTTCGACTTCACCGCGCGGATGGCGCGCCACGCGAACTCGAGGTCCGCCAGCGTCTTCTCGTCCGCGGGCGTGCCGCACGCGAGGGTCCAGTTCTTCGGCGAGTCGCCGGCGGCGTCGATGGCGTCGCGCTGCTGCAGCAGCAGGCCACCGGACACCGGACGCATCTCCGCGCCGCCGCGGGCGGGGGCGTTGGCCACGAGGATGCGCACGTTCTTCTTGCGCTGCAACACCTCGATGGCACCGTCCTCGTAGGACGGGGCGATGACGACCTCGGTGAAGATCTCCGAGACGAACTCGGCCATCTCCACGGTGACCTCGCGGTTCGCCGCGATGATGCCGCCGAACGCGCTGACCGGGTCGCACTCGTGCGCCTTGCGGTGCGCGTCCGCGATGCTCAGCTCGGACACCGCGATGCCGCACGGGTTGGCGTGCTTGATGATCGCGACGCAGGGCAGCTCGTGGTCCCACGCGGCACGCCACGCGGCGTCACCGTCGAGGTAGTTGTTGTACGACATCTCCTTGCCGTGCAACTGCGTCGCCGACGCGAGGCCCGTGCGGCCGTCGCCCTGCGTGTAGATCGCGGCGCTCTGGTGCGGGTTCTCGCCGTAGCGCAGGACGTTCGACCGGTTCCAGGTCGCGCCGACCCAGCCCGGGAAGCCGCTGCCCTCGTCGTCCGGCGCCAGCACGTTGCCCATCCACGACGCGACGGCCACGTCGTAGGACGCGGTGTGGCGGAACGCGTCCACGGCCAGGTGCTGGCGGTCGGTCATGGTGAAGCCGCCCTCGCGGACGTTCTCCAGCACCCAGTCGTAGCGGGCCGGGTCGACGACGACCGCGACGTTGGCGTGGTTCTTCGCCGACGCGCGGACCATCGCGGGGCCGCCGATGTCGATCTGCTCGACGCAGTCGTCCTGCGAGGCACCCGACGCGACGGTCTGCGTGAACGGGTACAGGTTCACGACCAGCAGGTCGAACGCCGCGATGTCCATCTCGCGCAGCTGCTGGACGTGCGAGTCCTTGCGCAGGTCGGCCAGCAGACCGGCGTGCACGCGCGGGTGCAGCGTCTTCACGCGGCCGTCGAGGCACTCGGGGAACCCGGTGACCTGCTCGACCTTCGTCACGGGGACACCCGCGTCGGCCAGCACCTTCGCGGTGCCGCCGGTGGACACGATCTCGACTCCGGCCGCGTGCAGGCCGGTGGCCAGTTCCAGCAGGCCGGCCTTGTCGGAGACCCCGATCAGGGCCCGGCGGACCGGTCGCCTCTCGGCAGGAGTGCTCACGGAATGCTCACCTTTCGTCCGTTCACGGTGCAGCCCTCGCGGGCGAGCCGGCCGACTGTCTCGACGAGCAGCCGGCGTTCGACGACCTTGATGCGTTCGTGCAGGGTGTCCTCGGTGTCGCCGGGTTCGACGACCACGGCCTCCTGCGCGAGGATCGGCCCCGTGTCGACCCCCGCGTCGACCAGGTGCACCGTCGATCCGGTGACGTGCACGCCGTAGGCCAGGGCGTCGCGCACGGCGTGCGCGCCGGGGAAGGACGGCAGCAGCGCGGGGTGGGTGTTGATCATCCGGCCACCGAAGCGGGCGAGGAACCTCTCGCCGATGATCTTCATGAAGCCGGCGGACACGACCAGGTCGGGCTCGTACGACGCGACCGCCTCGGTCAGCGCCGCGTCCCAGGCCGTGCGGTCGGGGTGGTCGCGCAGCTTGACGGCGAAGTGGGGCACCCCGGCGCGTTCGGCGCGCTTGAGGCCCTCGATGTTCTCGCGGTCGGCGCCGACCGCGACGACCTCGATCGGGAGGTCGGCGTCCAGCAGGGCCTGCATGAGGGTTCCGGAACCGGAGACGAGTACGACGACGCGCGCCGGTGTGGGAAGCCGAAGTTCGGTGCTCAGCGTCTACTCCTGGTCGTTGCAGCAGCTCAGGAGCAGCCTATGACGTCACCGTCCCGGCTTGCCGTCCAGGTCCTCCTCGGCCTCCATGCCGAGCATCTCGTCGAACTCCGCTTCGAGGTCCTCTTCGTCCCCGGGGTCTTCCTCGGGGTCTTCGGCGGCCTCGGGTTCGGCGTCGTCTTCCTCTTCGTCCTCAACGTCTTCGACGTCTTCGGGCTCTTCGCCGTCGTACTCGTCCTCGTCGTAGTAGTCGTCGTCCTCGAGATCTTCATCGACCTCGAACTCGTCCGAGTCCACTACTTCGAGCTGCTCGAACTGGTCGGTGAGCTCGTCGTCCTCGAACACCACGTCCGGGTCGTCGGCGGCGTCCTCGTCGTAGTCCGGCTCGACGAACTCGGAGGCACCCGCCGCCGCCACCGCGGCCTTCCCGCGGTGGCCGGCGAGCCAGGCCACCAGCGCGCCCGGCACCAGCACCCACAGCGCCACGGCCAGTGCGAGCAGGCCCGCTGGGATCGTCACGGGGTCGAACGCGCCACCAGCCAGCCGTCCCCCGGCCGTCGCGGCGAGCACGAGGCTGCCGACGCCCGCCGTCACCGCGGCGACCAGGACCGCGCGGAACCGCGAGGTCGGCCGGTCGGACACCTTGCGGCAGGTCCAGCCGACGACCAGGCCGAGCACCAGACCACCCACCAGCACGGCGGGGCTCCACCCGAACTCGCTCTCCGGCATGGCCGCCAGCAGCGGCACCGGGGGCACCTGACCGCCGACGAACTTCAACGGCGTGACCTCGACGCCGCCCAGGGAGAACCCGGCGCCCGCGACGTACGAGAAGCCCGCGATGATCGCGTTCGGCAGGTAGGCGAGGCACAGCAGGAACACGCCGAGGCCGACGCCGAACGACGCCCCGGCGCCCGCGAAGAGCTCGCTGGTGCGCGGCCACGAGGCGGCAAGACCGGCCGCCACCGCGAGTGCGCCGACGCTGACCAGCGCGAACAACGCCATGAACCCGGCGCGCAGTCCGTGCAGCGCCACCGGGTCGAGCTTGTCGAAGACCACCTCGTACAGGCCGCATCGGCGGGCGACGCCGAGCGTGGCAGCGAGACCGGAGACCGCGGCACAGCCGAAGAACGCGACAGCCGGTGTGGCGCGCACGACACCGTCGCCCATCACCAGCGCGATCGCCCCGCCGACGACGGCGTGCGATCCGGCGATGCTGAGCACGACACCGCGGACCTGCAGCGGTTCGTAGAGACCGAGGCGGTCGGCGGTGCCCGCGGCGGTGCGGCCGATCAGCAGCATCAGCAACGCGGTGGGCAGCAGCGGCAGCACGCCGAGCTGGCCCGATTCGAAGCGCAACGGCACGTGGTGGGCCGCCAGCCAGGCGGGCGCGGCCGCGCTGAGCACGCCCGACGTGGAGAAGTCCGCGTACGTGGCGGTCGCGGAGACCAGCGCGAGGACCGCGGCGACCGCGGCGTATCCGACGACCACCGAACCGACCGCGGCGGCGACGAGCACCCGCGTGCGTTCGGACCGCGAGAACTCCGGTGGGCGCACGGTGTTGACCTCGCGGGTCACATCGCGTTGCAGCACGGGCACTTCTCCACTGTGTCAGGCCGGCTGGGCCATTCGAGGCAGGCACGCCGGGTCATACGACAGGGGTGGTGCCGGAGAACCGGCACCACCCCTGAGGTCGAACGGTGAGCGGACCCTACTGCTGCGGTCCGCCGAAGCCGCCGGGCGGCGTGCCCGGCGAGCCGAACTGGCCCGGCTGCGGCATGAAGCTGGTCTGCTGCGGCGGCTGACCCGGCTGCGCGGGCTGCTGCGGCTGCTGGCCGAACTGCTGCTGCTGGCCGAACGACGGCTGCTGCGGGGCCTGCTGACCCTGCTGCGGGAACGCGCCGGACTGCGGGGCCTGCTGACCCTGCTGGCCCTGCTGCGGGAACGCACCGGACTGCGGGTTCCAGCCACCCGGCTGGCCCTGCTGCTGCTGCGGCTGGCCCGCGTACGGGTTCGCCGGCTTCGGCTCGAACTTCACGATGCCCTCGGCCAGCAGGAACGCGAGCACGACCGCGGCCGTCTCGAGCAACGCGACGATGAGCAGGACGATGTCGAGGCCCTGCACGGACGGCGACTTGATGACGCCCTGCAGCTGCAGCAGCGTCTGCACGGCCGCCAGGACCGCCGCGACCGGCACGAAGCCCTTCGGGGTGCTCGGGAGCACCGAGAGGCCGGCGAGCAGGCCCGCGGCGAGCAGGTAGACCACGTTGCCGCTGCTGACGTCGTCCGCGAACGCGACGAGGTACGCCACCAGGCCGAGACCCGCCGCGACCAGCGGGAGGATCAGGGCCAGGTTGATGTTGTTGGCGCCGGGGGCCCCGTGGGCCGGCGGCGGTGCCTGGTGCTGTGCCGGACCCGGCGGCTGCTGTTGGGGTGCGCCGTAAGGCACGGACATGTCGAGGTCTCCTCCTCAAACCAGGGTGCGTCGATTGACGCTAGCAGTGCTCTGCCACCCGCCACTAAGACGTTGGGCCGATCATGCCGGTTCCGCCATACGAGCGAGGACCGGACTCCGAAAGTACTCGGAATCCGGTCCTCGCGTTGCTCTACGTGCCTGAAACGTCAGACTTTCAGAGCGCCTTCATGATCTCGCGCATCAGGTCGGCCGTCTCGGACGGCGTCTTGCCGACCTTGACGCCGGCGGCCTCGAGGGCCTCCTTCTTCGCCTGAGCGGTGCCCGCCGAGCCCGAGACGATGGCGCCGGCGTGGCCCATGGTCTTGCCCTCGGGAGCGGTGAAGCCCGCGACGTAGCCGACGACCGGCTTGGTCACGTTGTCCTTGATGTACGCGGCCGCGCGCTCCTCGGCGTCGCCGCCGATCTCACCGATCATCACGATCGCGACGGTCTCGTCGTCGGCCTGGAAGGCCTCGAGGGCGTCGATGTGCGTGGTGCCGATGATCGGGTCGCCACCGATGCCGATCGCGGTGGAGAAACCGAAGTCCCGCAGCTCGTGCATCATCTGGTAGGTCAGCGTGCCCGACTTCGACACGAGGCCGATCTTGCCGCTGCCCGCGATGTTCGCGGGGATGATGCCGGCGTTCGACTTGCCGGGGCTGATGATGCCGGGGCAGTTCGGGCCGATGATGCGGGTCTTGTTGCCCGTCGCGACGGCGTGCGCCCAGAAGTAGGCGGTGTCGTGCACCGGGATGCCCTCGGTGATGACGACGGCCAGCTCGATCTCGGCGTCGATCGCCTCGACCACGGCGGCCTTCGAGAAGGCCGGCGGGACGAAGATCACGGTCACGTTCGCGCCGGTGGCCTCCATGGCCTCCTTGACGGTGCCGAAGACCGGGAGGACGGTGCCGTCGAAGTCGACCTTCTCGCCCGCCTTGCGCGGGTTCACGCCACCGACGATGTTCGTGCCGGACGCGAGCATGCGCTTGGTGTGCTTGGTGCCTTCGGCACCGGTCATGCCCTGGACGATGACCTTGCTGTTCTCGTTGAGGAAGATAGCCATCTGACTCAGACCCCCGCAGCCGCGAGCTCGGCGGCCTTGGCGGCCGCGTTGTCCATCGTGTCGACAACGGTCACCAGCGGGTGGTTGGCCTCGGCGAGGATCGCGCGGCCCTCCTCCACGTTGTTGCCGTCCAGGCGGACGACGAGCGGCTTGGTGGCCGAGTCGCCGAGGATCTCCAGCGCCTTCACGATGCCGTTGGCGACGGCGTCGCACGCGGTGATGCCACCGAAGACGTTGACGAAGACCGAGCGGACGGCCTCGTCGCCGAGGATGACGTCCAGGCCGTTGGCCATGACCTCGGCGGACGCGCCGCCACCGATGTCGAGGAAGTTCGCGGGCTTCACGCCGTACTGCTCACCGGCGTACGCGACGACGTCCAGCGTCGACATGACCAGACCGGCACCGTTTCCGATGATGCCGACCTCGCCGTCGAGCTTGACGTAGTTGAGGCCCTTCTCCTTGGCCTTGGCCTCGAGGGGGTTCTCGGCCGCCTTGTCGACCAGCTCGGCGTGGGCCGGGTGGCGGAAGTCGGCGTTCTCGTCGAGCGTGACCTTGCCGTCGAGCGCGACGATCTTGCCCTGCGGGTCGCGGACCAGCGGGTTGACCTCGACCAGCGTGGCGTCCTCGGAGACGAAGGTCTCCCAGAGCTTCACGATGGTGTCGACGACCTGGTCCTTGACCTCGGCCGGGAAGTTCGCGGCGTCCGCGATCTCCGTGGCCTTGGCCACGTCGACACCCTTGATGGCGTCGATGGCGATCTTCGCGAGGGCCTCGGGCTTGGTCGCGGCGACCTCTTCGATGTCCATGCCGCCCTCGACACTCGCCATGGCGAGGAAGGTGCGGTTGGCGCGGTCGAGGAGGAAGGAGAAGTAGTACTCCTCCGCGATGTCGGAGGCGGGCGTCACCAGCACGCGGTGAACGATGTGCCCCTTGATGTCGAGGCCGAGGATGGCGGTCGCCTTCTCCTCGGTCTCCTCCGGGGTGGAAGCGAGCTTCACACCACCGGCCTTGCCGCGGCCGCCGGTCTTGACCTGGGCCTTGACGACGACGGCCTGGCCGAACTTCGCGGCGATGGCCTTGGCGTCGGCGGGGTTGGTGGCCACATCGCCCGGCAGTACCGGGACGCCGTGGGCGGCGAAGAGGTCCTTCGCCTGGTATTCGTACAGGTCCACTCGGGTCTCCTGCGACGTCGGTGTCGGAACACAACACCGCGCCTGGGTGGTCCTCAAGGGGCCAAGCGAACCCACTTGACGCGGCTGGGCCCAGACACTATCGACCTGCGGGTACCGCTCGCACGTCACCACCGGTGAGGTCGGTCTCAACGGCGGTGAGGTCGATCACGCACACGCGCGCGATATAAGGAAAAGCGCGTGCGAGTCACGTTTCAGCGGGTCGAACGAGCACCCATCAAGCCGGCCGCGAGCAGAAGAGCCGCGAGCGACGCCAGCGCGAGCCACGTGCCGGGAGCGGCCACCGCGCCCTCGACACGACCGCCCGTGAGCGGCAGTTCGAGCACCCGCACGCCGAGCAGCAGCGCGAGACCCGCGAGGGTCGCGGCACCGCGAGCGGGCCTCGACCTGTTCACCAGCGCGAGGGTGACGATCAGCACGATGAGGGAGATCAGCAGCGTCGTGAACACCGCGGGATCGGTGTCGGGGAGCAGCGTCGGTGACGTGTACCCGTCGGCGCGCATGGTCGGCAGGACGAAGGCGCCGATCGCGAAGAGCCCCGCGAGCAGCACGGCGCCCAGTTCGGCCACCGGCATCTGCTCGCGCTCGAACTCGCCCGCGTTCTCCCGCTCGATCGCGGCCGCGAGGCCCGAGCAGACCAGTGCCAGCAGACCGAGCGGCAGTTCGACGACCATCAGCCAGAAGCCCGCGCCGGGCTGCGCGACCCCCACCTGACTCGCCGCCAGGACCGACTCGGTGGTGCCCGCCGCGGCGAGTTGCATGGCGAAAAAGCCGCCCACCAGTGCCGGACGCACCACCGCGGCGGTGGACGGCACGAACAGGAGGAGTCCGATCGCGCCGAACGCGAGTCCGGCCGCCCACAGCAGGTTCACGGTCGCCAGGTCGGGCGCCGCGCCGCCGGTGGTGAGCGTGAGCTGCGGGAGGAGCGCGCCGACGAGCATCGACACGGCGGCGGCGACGGCGAAGGCGCCGGTGATGACGTGCATGCGCCGCAGCGACGGCAGTGCGGGGTCACGCGTCTCGTCACGCCCGCCGCCCAGCACTCGCAGGGCGCGGCCGAGGTGAGGTGCGCCGAGCAGCGCGATCGCGCAGACCAGCGCCGTCACCGGACCCGAACTGATGCCGAGGCCCGGCGCGAGGGTGCCGGCCGCGAGCCACGGCACCACGACGGCGAGCAGCGCCAGCGTCACGCCGATCGTGCCGCCCTGGCGGGTGTCCGGGTCGGGCGAGGTGGCCGAGAGGGCGGTGGCGAGCGGGACCGCGAGGGCGATCAGCAGGCCGCCGGTCAGGCCCAGCACGGGCAGGTCCCACGGACCCCGGTCGAGCTGGAAAGGGTCGGTGGAGACGAACGGCTTGCCCAGCAGCCCGATCCCCGCCAGCGCGGCGATCACCACCGGGACGCCCACGAAGGTCGGGGGCTCGGACTCGTCCGCGGGCATTCCGGCGCGGCCGGACGCGAACGCTCCACCGGCGATCACCAGCAGGTGCCCCGCGACCAGCAGCCACACGCCCGCCGTGGGCGTGACCGCGAGCAGGGTGGTCGGCCGGAACAGCTCGGGGCGCGCCACGTCCATCGGCTCCAGGGCGACCAGCAGGTCGCTCAGCAGCCGGCCGACCGCGAAGACGCCGACCGCGGCCAGCAGTCCCGCCGCCACGAACGGGCGGCCGCGCATCAGCAGCACACCCGAGACGACCGGCGGCAACAGCGCCAGCAGGGCGAGGAGCGGCCACGACGTGAAGGCGGGGTCCGCGCCGTCGACCACGCCGAGCAGCGGGCCGAGGGTCAGCAGGACGGATCCCGCCGCGGCGAGGGCCCACGACGTGCGGATCCGGGCGGCCGCGGGGGTCTGGTTCTCGAGCTCGGTGCGAGTCATCGCGGGCGAACCTAGCAATAGAGGTGTGTGGTCGCGTGTGCCTATCAAGACGAAATTCGTTCGCATGTGGAAAACAGTCGCCGGGTACTCCTAGCCCGTGACTTCATCACTTACCGTCGCTCATATGAGCGACAACGTCCGGTCGTGGATCACGCGTCTGACAGACGCGGCCCTCGACCGTGCGGGGTGGGGTGTCCACACGGCCCGTGACGTCGCGGAGGAAGTGAAGGTCGCGCTGCGGGCGATGGCCACGCCCGGCGGCGTGCGCGGGGTCGCGATGGAAGCGGCCTGGCTGACGGCCCACGCGGTGCTCTACCCGTGGGGCGCGATCACCGAGCAGCTGCGGCCGGAAGGCCAGTACCGGCACTACCGCACCGACGGCCTGCCCCCGCGCCAGCGCGGCCTGATGGTTTCGGCGATGGACGCGGCGGGCACCCCGATCGTGTTGGTGCATGGCATCGGGGACAACCGTTCCGCCTTCGCGGTGCTGTCGGGGGCGCTGCGAAGGCGGGGCTTCGGCGTAGTACACGCCATCAACTACAGCGTGCTCACCGCATTGACCGGCGACGTCCGGCGCTCCGCCGCGCTGCTGGGCGCGCACATCGAGCGGATCTGTGAACAGACCGGATCCGATCAGGTGCACGTCGTCGGCCATTCGCTCGGCGGGCTCATTGCCAGGTATTACGTACAACGGCTGCACGGCGACTCACGCGTTCGCTCACTCGTTACCTTGGGGACGCCGCACAGCGGCACCCTCGCCGCCTATCTGCTGCCGACTCCGCTGACCAAGCAGCTGCGGCCCGGCTCCGAGCTGCTCTCGGAGCTCGCCGAGCCCTGCCGCCCGTGCCGCACGCGTTTCGTCGTGGTCTGGTCGGAGATGGACCAGGTCATAGTGCCTCAGCGCAACGCCCGGCTGGAGCACTCGTCATTACTCGTCGAAGAGCACCAGATACGTGATTCAGGTCACCTTTCTTTGCCGGTTGACACGAGGACTCTTCACGTAGTTGTGACGGCCATCACCCGATCGGATGACTTGTCAACTCACCCCATCGCCGCTGGCGGAGAGGCGTGTCGGGCGCCCGGAGTGACCGACGGTCACAGTTGACAGTTGAAACCCGCTGGTCGCCGCCCATTGGAAGGACATAACGAACTGGGGTTTGCCCTCCGAGGCTCCCCGCCGTTACTGTCCCCCGGTCCGTTGTCACGGTCTGATCACAGAAGGACACCGAGTCAGAACCCCGAATCCTGACTCACCGGGAATCCCCCGCCCGGCGGTCCACCCGATCAGGCTCCCCGAAGGCGGAAGGGCAAGCTTTGAGTCACCACCGCTCCCCCGGCGGCCATGAACGCAGTGCTGCGCTTGAAGAGGCAGTCGACCGCGCATCCGTGCGTCCGGTCAGCTCGCACAGGCTCCCCCCACCCCCGTCGGCGCTTCGCGGACGCATCGTCGTCGCCGCCGTCGCAGTAGGCGCGTTCGCCGCGGCAGGCGCAGGCCAGATCGGCCAGGCCGCCGCGGACGACAGCAAGGACGTCCAGCTCGCGAACCACGCCGACGGCGCCGCGACGTTCGACGGCATGGGTGGCGACACCGCCTCCGCCCCGCAGATCCTCGCGGTCTCCAAGACCACGTCCGAGGGCTCCGCCGAGGCCGCCAAGCTCCTGCGCAGCCAGCAGCTCACCACCGAGCGCGAGGCCGTCGAGGCCGAGAAGAAGCGCCCGAAGTTCGTCCGCCCCGCCGCCGGCGAGTTCACCTCCGGTTACGGCGGCCGCTGGGGCACCATGCACCTCGGCATCGACATCGCCGGCCCCATCGGCACCCCGATCGTCTCCGCCGCTGACGGCGTGATCCTCGAGGCCGGACCTGCTTCCGGGTTCGGGCTCTGGGTCCGGGTCAAGCACGACGACGGCACCATCACCGTGTACGGCCACATGGACACGATCGGTGTCCGCGAGGGCCAGGTCGTCAAGGCCGGTCAGCAGATCGCCCGCATGGGCAACCGCGGGTTCTCCACCGGACCGCACCTGCACTTCGAGGTGTGGAACCCGGATGGCCAGAAGATCAACCCGTTGACCTGGCTGAACGCTCGCGGTGTGACTGTCTGATCCTGGCTTCGGCCTGGGTCTGTTGATCGGTCGGTGGATCAGTCGGCGGATCGGCCTGTGGAGCGGTCGCTTGTTCGGGAGTAGCTGAACTACGGCTCAGTAGCTTTCTGACGGGTTTTTGGCGCTTGGCCGCCTCTGGGTGTTCGGATCGGTGTTCAGAGCGCCTCAGGGGGCCCTTGCGGCCCAGGAGCCTCTAGTGTCGCTCTAGTTCCGGACTAGCTCTGGGGCTGGCTCTGACCAGTTCCGGGCTGGCGAAGTACTTGGCCGCCACTCGCCAGACCGAGCACATGTGTCTGCGCCAGCGTGGGCCGCAGGCTTTGCAGGCCCCGCTCTCCGTTGGTTCGTGGTGGCGCAGCAGGGTGCGCCAGGACTCGACCAGGATGTGGGTTTCCGGGGATTCCAGCTGGCTGAGGATTGCGAACACACGTTCGTGCAGGGCGCCGGCCAGTACGTGATCCACTGTGAGCTCTCCCGCTGGGGTTGTTGCCTCATGCGGTTGATGATGCTCCGGGGGTCTGACAATTTTTGGACGCTGGTGGGCTGACCTGCGTCGATCTTGCTCGGCCGGGCTTGCTGTGCTCGCCTCCGGCAGGCCGTGACCGGCCATTGCCTTGCCGCCGCTGGACGTTGCCTTGGTGGCGCTGGCCCATCCAGGTCCTCTGACGACTGTCGCTAGAAGACAGTGCAAGCCTTGATGGACAGTGCGGCCGGACCGCTCTCCCGTTCGGTCCGGCCGCACCTCGCCGCGAAGATAGGCCCCCGCCGTCCCTTCGCTCCCCTTTTGTCCGCAGGCTGCTCGTTGTGCCTTGGACCGCCCCGAACGTTCCCCGGCTGTGCTGCTTGCGACACCCACATAGACGCACTTGTGGGGCTGCCGTTGCGCTGGTTTTCGGGGATTTTGTGGATTTCTTTGGCGGGTGGGGTTTGTGCTGGTCAGGGAGGTGGGGGTGGTCCGGTTTGGGTGGGGATGGGGGGTGTGGGGTTGGGCCGGATGGTGGGTCTTGGGCGTTCCGTAAGTCTTCTTGGGCGCGCCTCGGTTGCCGTCTCCCTGTTGCGTTGGCGAGTGCCTGTTTGTTGTCCGTAGGTGGGCCGGTTGCGTTGGCGTCCTCGCGCTGATTCCTGGAGCTCCGCCCCAGACCCCGCCAATCTGATCAAAAGCCGGGCCGGCGCCGTTCGCGGGTAGATGGCACGCCTGGTGCTTTGGGCGGCTTGCTGTTGCCTTGGTTGGTTGCGGTGGTGGGGTGGCTTCGTCACGAGCCGCGCCAGGAGCGGGCCACATGCCTGTGGGGGTGTCAACTCGACGAAGAGCGTGTCGGGGTGTGAACCCCCCCCCCCAGCACCCAAACCACAGTGGCGTATAAAAAAAAAAAACGGCCCCCCCAAAGGGG
>NZ_JBSGUQ010000033.1:0-62181 GCF_053608005.1 Lentzea sp. NPDC055074 | reverse complement strand
AAGCGGTTCCTCAGCAGTTCCACTTCACACCCGGAGGCCTTCACCTGTCTTCACCGCAAGCCATCACGTCCGGAACAACGTCCCTGGACATCACACCTAGGCCTGGACGGGCCAGGTGCGCAGAGCAGTGTCGGCGATCCCCTGCAGATCGGCGCGGCTCACCCCGCTCGCGGCCTGGACCGCGATCCCGAAACCGACGGTCATCACGTACAGGGCGAGCCCGTGCGCGTCGGTCTCCGGCGGCAGGTCGCCCTCCTCGACGGCGCGCCGGAACCGCGTTTCGAGGAGGCGGCGGCCGTTGGTGCGCCACTCGGCGAGGATCGCGCGGGCGGGCTCGCCGGACTCGCCGGCCGCCAGCGACCCCTGCACGCCCAGGCATCCGGCGGGCCCACCCGGCTGGGTCGTGGTGTGCACCGAGCCCGTGAGGAACGCCGTCGCCACCTCGCGTGCCGTCGGCTTCTCGACCGCGCGCAACGCGTAGGACGCGGGGCCCTCGTCGTAGCGTTGCAGGGCTTTGCGGAAGAGCTGCTCCTTGTTGCCGAACGCCGCGTACATGCTCGTCTTGGTGATGCCCATGGCGCTGGTGAGGTCGGCGAGGCTGGCGCCCTCGTAGCCCTGCCTCCAGAACACCAGCATGGCCGCGTGCAACGCCTCGTCCGCGTCGAAGCCCCTGGGCCTGCCGGTCACCGTCACACCCCCAGCGTACCCCTTCGGTACCGATCGGTTCGGAAGTGCTACGGTCGACTTCAGTACCGATCGGTACCGAAGCCTTGGAGGGGACATGCCTCAGTTCGAGGGCAAGACGGTGGTCGTGACCGGCGGGAGCAGCGGCATCGGGCTCGCCGCCGCGCGCCGGTTCGCCGGAGAGGGCGCGCACGTGTTCATCACCGGCAGGCGCGAGAGCGAGCTGGACGCGGCGGTGGAGCTGATCGGCGACGCCACGGCCGTGCGGGGAGACGTGGCCGACCCGGCGGACCTCGACCGGCTCTACGACGCGGTCCGCGCGAGGGGCAGGGGAGTGGACGCGCTGTTCGCCAACGCGGGCGTCGGCGGGTTCGCGTCGCTCGAGGACACGACCGAGGAGCACTTCGACCAGATCTTCGGCATCAACGTGCGCGGCACGCTGTTCAGCGTCCAGAAGGCGTTGCCGCTGCTCAACGACGGTGCCGCCGTGATCGTGAACTGCTCGGTCCGCGCCGACGACGGCGTCGCGGAGTTCGGCACCTACGCGGCGACCAAGGCCGCGCTGCGCTCGTACGTCCGCACCTGGGCCAACGAGCTGAAGGGCCGGGGCGTCCGGGTCAACGCGATCTCGCCCGGCACGATCGACACGCCCGCGGTCGCCGGTCTGTCCGAGGAGGCCAGGGAGGGCTTCACGGCCGGGGTGCCGATCGGCAGGATGGGCACGGCGGACGAGGTGGCGGACGTCGTCGCTTTCCTCGCCTCGGACCAGAGCAGCTTCATCGTCGGCAGCAACCTCTACGTCGACGGCGGCGAGAACCAGCTCTAGTCCTTCGCGAAACCAGGACCGGGCGCGGCCCGCGACAGTAGGATCGTCGCTTGTGGACCGAATCGCGGGATCGTTGTACGGGCTGGCTTTCGGAGACGCGCTCGCCAAGCCGACGGAGTTCCTGACAGTGGCGGAGATCGACCGGCAGTTCGGTCCCGGCGGGCCGTCCGACCTGACGGGCGATCCCGCCCTGGTCACCGACGACACGCAGATGGCGCTCGCGGTCGCGTGGGCGCTGCGCGACGCCGGCGAGCACACCGCGGTGGCGCTCGAACCGGTGCTGCGGCAGCGGTTCGTGGCCTGGGCGCACAGCCCGGACAACAACCGCGCGCCCGGCATGACGTGCCTGCGCGCGGTCGGTGGACTGGCGGAGGGCACGCCGTGGGTCGAGGCGACCATCACCGGGTCCAAGGGGTGCGGCGCGAACATGCGCGTGACGCCCGTGGGCCTGCTGCCGGACCTCGACCTCGACGTGCTCGCCGGGGTGTCGCAGCTGCAGGCCGCGATGACCCACGGCCACCCCACGGCGCTGGCCGCGTCCGAGCTCACCGCCTACGCGACCCGGATCCTGGTCGACGGCGCCGCGCTGGCCGACGTGCCCGCCGCGCTGCTGGCCCGCTGTGCCGAACGCCGGACGGTCTACCTGGAGGAATGGCTGGGCTCCCTGTGGCAGACGCCGGGAGCGACGACGCCCGCCGACTTCATCGCCCGCGGCTGGGACGAGTGCGCCGAGATCCTCGACCAGCTGGTGGCGGCACTCGCCCAGCCCGACGACGGGCTGGACGCGTGCCTCGCGACCGGGGAGGGCTGGATCGCCGAGGAGGCGCTGGCGACCGGGCTCTACTGCGCGATCCGGCACGCCGACGACCCGGTGGCGTGCCTCGTGCGGGCCGCGCGGACCAGCGGTGACTCGGACTCGATCGCCGCGCTGGCCGGGGCGTTCGTCGGTGCCGTGCACGGTCTGGCGGCCTGGCCGGAGGACTGGGTCGAGCGGATCGAGTACGGGGACCAGCTGGCCGCGCTCAGCGGGCGGGCCTGAGTCACTCTGGCCGGCTGCGGAGCCACCTGCCCCAGGTCGCCCGCTTGACCGGGAGCCCGGGGTGGTCGGCGACGTCGAGGAGGAACCGGGCTCGAAGCCGGACGAGCGGGTCGTCCGCACCCTCGAGAGCCGTCATCCGGTCGCGGAAGTGAGCGCTGTCGACGTGGCGCACCAGGAGCGCGTACATCCAGTCCTTGCAGCGGTAGGGGCGGTGCACCACGTCGGCCACCAGGTCGACGGCGTCCCGCCTCACCTCCGCCGGCAACCCGTACCGGCCGAGGTGGCGGAGCACCGCTTCTTTCCTCGTCCAGGGTGACCACGTCTCCGAGCCGGGCGTACGCCACTGGTTGGGGAACCGCCCCTCCCACCGCAGGTAGAGCGCCACGAACGGCCACTGCTCCACGGTCACGGCGGTGGTGTACCACGGCTCCGCGCACCACATCTCCTCCAGGTGCCAGAAGATCGTCCGATCACCGTCGGGTCCGTGGTAGGACACCCCGGTTCGCCTGGCCACCGACTCCTGGTGCCGCGCCAACGCCCGGCCGCGGGCGACGTCGTCGGGTGCGATCAGGTCGTACATCCAGGTGGCGGCGCCGGGCAGGCCGATCTTCATCGGCGCAGCATCGCACGCCCCCCGCTGCCGGGATGAGGCATTTACTTCGGCAGCTGGCTCGGGCTTGCCTGCTAAAGCGTTATAGACAGCGATTCACGTTGCGTCTAGGTTAAGCGCTCGTCACCCCGATCATCTCCTGTCAGGAGCAGGGAGTAGCTCGGGACCTGTCAACTAAAACGCTTAAGTTCGGAGGCGAAGTGGCTGCGACTCGCGCAACGGTGGCCGGGACGGTTCTCGTGCTGGCTCTCTCCGCCTGCGGCGGCGGTGGCGGGGCGGACGGCGAGGCGGTCGTCGCCGTTCCCGCCGACCCGGCGAAGGTCACCGGGACCATCACGGTCCTGACCAACCGGACCGACCAGGTGCAGGACGGCACGACCAAGAAGTACGCCGACGAGTTCAAGAAGGTCTATCCCGGCGTCACGGTGGAGTTCCAGGGCCTCACGGACTACGAGGGCGAGGTCCGGATCCGGATGAGCGGCGAGGACTACGGCGACGTGGTGCTCATCCCCGGCTCGGTCGACTCCAACCAGTACCCGCAGTTCTTCGCCCCGCTGGGTACCGCGCAGGAGCTCCAGCCGAAGTACGACTTCACCGACAAGGCCACCGTGGACGGCAAGGTCTACGGTCTCGCGAACATCGGCACGGCCAACGGGTTCGTCTACAACAAGGCCGTCTGGCAGAAGGCGGGCGTCACCGAGTGGCCGAAGACCCCCGCGGAGTTCCTGACCGCGCTCAAGGCGATCAAGGACAAGACCGGTGCCACGCCGTACTACACGAACTACAAGGACGGCTGGCCGCTCACGAACTGGGGCAGCGGCCTCGGCTCGCCGAGCTGTGACGTCGCGGCCAACGACAAGCTCGCCGAGACGAAGGAGCCGTGGGCACCGGGCACGGACCTGAACGTCGTCGACACGCTGCTGCACGACATCGTCCACACCGGACTCTCCGAGGCCGACCCGAACACCACCAACTGGGAGAACTCCAAGAACCTCATCGGCACCGGCGAGGTCGCGACCATGTGGCTGGGGTCGTGGGCCGTGGTCCAGCTGCGGGAGGCGGCGCGCAAGGCCGGGCGTGACCCGCAGGACATCGGGTTCATGCCGTTCCCGGCGCAGTCCGGCGGGAAGTTCTGCTCGGTGGTGCGGCCCGACTACCTCTTCGCGGTCAACAAGCACAGCAAGGCGAAGGAGGCCGCGCGGGCGTGGATCGACTGGTTCACCTCCAAGTCCGGCGACGCCCAGCAGTCGTTGTCGATCTCCGCGATCAAGGGCGCGCCGCTGCCGGAGAGCCTCAAGCCGTTCGAGGACGCGAAGGTCGAGCTCGTGCGGCTCGGCTGGGCGAAGAACAACCTGGTCAACCAGATCGACAAGGCCTCCGAGGTCGGGCTGGGTGCCAAGGACTACCCGCAGCGCATCGTCGACGTCGCCAGGGGAGCGGCACCGGGTGACCTCGCGGGCGTGTTCGCCGACCTCAACAAGAGGTGGGCCGAGGCGCAGGCCGAGATCGGCTGACCGCCCCGATGAAACAACGCGCCCACGTGCCGTGGCTGTACCTGGTCGTCCCGCTCGCGTTCCTGGTGGCGTTCACCTACGTCCCGGTCGTGAGCATGGTGTTCCACAGCTTCACGGACTGGGACGGCCTCAGCCGCGACCGGGACTTCGTCGGCGCCGGCAACTACGTCGACCTCTTCACCCGGCCGCAGCTCTTCCAGGTGTTCGCGGTCAGCCTCTTCTACCTGGCCGGCGCGCTGCTGCAGACCGGGCTGGCGCTGTACTTCGCGACCGTCCTGAGCTTCGGCACGCGGCTGAGAGGCCTGTTCAAGGGCATCTTCTTCTTCCCGTACCTCGTCAACGGCGTCGCGATCGGGTTCGTGTTCCTGTACTTCTTCCAGCCCGGCGGCACGCTGGACACCACGCTCGCGGTGTTCGGCGTGCAGCCGCGGCTGTGGCTCGGCGATCCCGACCTCGTCAACACCTCGCTCGCCGGGGTGTCCGTCTGGCGCTACGCCGGGCTGAACCTGGTGCTCTTCCTCGGCGCCATCCAGTCGATCCCGCCGCACCTGTACGAAGCGGCCACTTTGGACGGAGCGAGCCGGTGGCAGCAGTTCCGCCACATCATCGTGCCCAGCATCAAACCGATCATCAGCCTGTGCGTGATCCTCGCGGTGTCCGGCGCGCTGTCGGTGTTCGAGATCCCGTTCATCATGACCGGGGGAGCGAACAACAGCGAGACGTTCGTCATCCAGACGATCAAGCTCGCGTTCACGTTCAACAAGGTCGGCCTGGCGTCGGCGGCGGCGGTGGTCCTGCTCGTCATCGTCCTGCTGGTGACGTGGTTGCAGCGCACGCTCGTCCCCGAGGAGAGGGTCGAGCAGTCATGACCGCACGGCACGCGCTCGCCGCGTTCCTCAAGTACCTCAGCCTGGTGCTCGCCAGTGTCGCGGTGATCCTGCCGTTGCTGGCCGTGCTGCTCACCTCGTTGCGCACCAGCGAGGAGGCGGCCACCGGGCGCAACCCGCTGGCCGCGCCGGCCGACTGGCTCAACCTCGGCAACTTCGCCATCGCCTTCTCCGACGGGCAGATGGCGCGGGCGCTGTGGAACACGACGTTCATCCTGGTGTTCTCCCTGATCGGCACGGTGCTGATCGGCTCCATGACCGCCTACGCCGTCGACCGGTTCCACTTCAGGGCCAAGAAGCTCGTCATGGCCCTGTTCCTCGTCGCGACGCTGGTGCCCGGCGTGACCACGCAGGTCGCGACCTACGAGGTGGTCAGCGCCCTGGGCGTCAACGGCACGCGGTGGGCGCCGATCCTGCTCTACACCGGCACGGACATCGTGGCCGTGTACATCTTCCTGCAGTTCATGCGCTCGATCCCGGTCGCGCTCGACGAGGCGGCGAGGATCGACGGCGCCGGCTCCCTCACGATCTACTGGCGGATCGTCCTGCCGCTGCTGCGGCCCGCGATCGTCACCGTCGTGATCGTCAAGGGAGTCGCGATCTACAACGACTTCTACATCCCGTTCCTGTACATGCCCTCGGAGAAGCTCGGCACCATCTCGACCGCGCTGTTCCGGTTCAAGGGCCCGTACGGCGCCCACTGGGAGGTCATCTCGGCGGGCACGGTCCTCGTCATCCTCCCGACCCTGGTCGTGTTCCTCGCGTTGCAGCGCTTCATCTACGGCGGCCTCACCGCGGGCGCGGTCAAATAACCACTCCAGGAGAAGCTTCAGCATGGTGACCAGAACCGAACTCCACGACGGCTGGGTCCTCCGCTCCGCGAGCCCGAGCAAGATCGGCGACCGGGAGGTGCCCGCCACCGTCCCCGGCTGCGTGCACACCGACCTGCTGGCGGCCCGGCTCATCCCCGATCCCTACCTCGACGAGAACGAGGCGAAGCTCGCGTGGATCGGCCGGACCGACTGGCGTTACGAGACGACGTTCCACTACAGCGCGGCGGGCGACACCCAGGTCGAGCTGGTGTGCGACGGGCTCGACACGGTCGCCAGGATCGAGCTGAACGGCCACGAGATCGCCTCCACGGCCAACATGCACCGCACCTACCGCTTCGACGTCCGAGCCGCCCTGCGCGACGGCGAGAACACGCTCTCGGTGACGTTCACGAGCGCGCTCGCCCACGCCGAAGAACAGGAGCTGCTGTTCGGCGCACGTCCGCACGTCAACGCCCACCCGTACAACATGATCCGCAAGATGGCCTGCAACTTCGGCTGGGACTGGGGGCCCGACCTCGTCACCGCCGGGATCTGGCGGCCGATCGCGATCGAGGAGTGGCAGGCCGCGCGCCTCGCGGCCGTCCGCCCGCTCACGAGCATGGACGGCACCGCGGAGGTGCACGTCGACGTCCAGCGCACCGGCGACGAACCGCTGACCGTCGTGGCACGGATCGGCGAGCACGAGGTGCGGTCCGAACTCCCGCCCGGTGCCGGTGGGACCGTGCTGCGCCTGGAACTCGGTGACGTCGACCTGTGGTGGCCGAGCGGACACGGTGCGCAGGCGCTGCACCCGCTCGAGGTCGAACTGTCCACTGGGGACACCTGGCGGGGCGAGGTCGGGTTCCGCACCGTCGAGCTGCTCACGAACCCGGACGACGACGGCACCGAGTTCACGTTCCTGGTCAACGGCGAGCGCGTCTTCGTGAAGGGCGTCAACTGGATCCCGGACGACTGCTTCCCGCACCGCGTCGGCGAGGCCCGGCTGCGCGAACGGTTCGGGCAGGCCCTCGGCGCCGGCGTCAACCTCCTGCGCGTGTGGGGCGGCGGCATCTACGAGTCCGACGAGTTCTACGCGCTCGCCGACGAGCTGGGACTGCTGGTGTGGCAGGACTTCCTGTTCGCCTGCGCGGCCTACCCGGAGGAGGAACCACTGCGCGGCGAGGTCGTCGCGGAGGCCAGGGACGCCGTCAACCGGCTGGCCGCGCATCCGAGCCTGATCGCGTGGAACGGCGGCAACGAGAACGTCTGGGGCTACCACGACTGGGGCTGGCAGGAGGACCTCGGCGAGCGGACCTGGGGCGTCGGCTACTACACCGACGTCCTCCCGAAGATCGTCGCCGAGCTGGACCCGGGCCGTCCGTACCTGCCGAGCAGCCCGTACTCGGTCTCCGAGGACCTGCACCCGAACGACCCGGCGCACGGCGCCACGCACATCTGGGACGTCTGGAACGACCGCGACTACACGGCGTACCTGGAGTACGAGCCGCGGTTCGCAGCCGAGTTCGGGTTCTGCGGACCGCCCGCCATGGCCACCGTGAAGGAGTCGATCCACGACGACCCGCCCGCGCCGTACGGGCGCCGCATGACCGCCCACATGAAGGCCGAGGACGGCAACCGCAAGATCGCGCGCAGGCTCGCCGAGCACTTCTCGGACGTGCGGGGCTTCGACGACTGGCACTGGGCCGCGCAGCTCAACCAGGCGCACGCGATCAGCACCGGGATCGGCCACTTCCGGTCGCTCACGCCGAAGTGCTCCGGCACGATCCTGTGGCAGCTCAACGACTGCTGGCCGGTGACGTCCTGGGCGGTCGTCGACGGCAACGGCCGCCTCAAGCCCGCCTGGTACGCGTTGCGCGCGAGCTACGCGGACCGCTTGCTGACCATCAGGCCGGACGCCGTCGTGGCGGTGAACGACACGTCCGAGCCGTGGGCCGGTGAGCTGCTGGTGCGGCGGTTGCGGCTCGACGGCGCGGAAGAGGCGGACGTGGTGCTGCCGTTCGAGGTCGCTCCTCGCTCGGCCACGACCGTCGCGATCCCGGTGGAACTGACCGCGGGCGGGCTGGTCGTGGCGTCCGCGGGCGAGGTCAGGGCGTTCGCGTTCCCGGACGGGAAACCGTTGCCCGAGGCCGCCTTCGACGCGACCGCGGAAGCCGTCGACGGCGGTTGCCGCGTCACCGTCACCGCCAGGTCGGTGCTGAAGGATCTGACGGTGCTGGCCGACAAGGTGGCGGCGGACAGCGTCGTCGACCGCGGCCTGGTCTCGTTGCTGCCAGGCGAGTCGGCCGTGTTCGACGTGCGCACGGCCGCGTTGTTCGCGCCGGAGTTGTTGCTGGCGGGCCACGTCCTGCGCTCGGCGAACCAGCTGCAGAGCTAGCGCTGCGGGGGTGCCGTGCTCGACCGCGGGACGAGCCGCGGAGCCGGCACCTCCACACCGCGCTGCTCGACGGCGCCGTTCTTCGCGACCACGTCGAGCAGCAACTGCGCGACACGGGCACCGTAGGCGGCGACGTCACGGGCGAGCGCGGTGATCGCCGGCCGGATCACCTGGCACAGCTGGGAGTCGTCCCACGCGACGATCGACAGGTCGCCGGGGACGGAGAGCCGCATCTCGTCGGCCACCGACATCCCCGCGACGGCCATGATGCTGTTGTCGTAGAGGATCGCCGTCGGGCGCTCGGGCGAGCTCAGCAGCCTGCGCGTGGCCTGGGCGCCCTCGAGTCCCGTGTAGTCGGTGTGCACGACCTCGATCGACTCGAGTCCGTACCGGGTGCTCGCCTCCCGGAACGCCTCGTCGCGGCGCCGCGTGTGCAGCAGGTCGGGCAGGCCCGCGATCCGGCCGATCCGGCGGTGGCCGAGCGCGGCCAGGTAGCCGACGGTCTCGGCGGCGGCCGCGGCGTCGTCCGCCCACACGTGCGGCAGCGACCCGACGTCGGCGGGGCCACCGACCACGACGGCGGGCAGGCCGAGTTGCTCCAGCAGGCCGACGCGCGGGTCGTCGCCGCGCAGGTCGACCACGATGATCCCGTCGACCCGGTGCTCGCCCCACCAGGACCGGTAGACCTTGAGCTCGGCGTCGACGCTCGCCACGACCTGCATCATCAGCGCGTAGCCCGGCGTCGCCAGCACCGACTCGATGCCGCTGACCAGCTCCATGAAGAACGGTTCCACGCCCAGGGTGGCGGCGGGCCGGGGGATCGCCATGCCGATCACGTTGGTGGTGCCGCCGGACAGCACGCGGGCGGCGCTGTTGCGGTGCCACCCGATCTCGTCGGCGGCCTCGAGGACGCGCTGCCGGGTCCGGTCGGAGACACCGGGCCGCCCGTTGAGCGCGAAGGACGCTGCGCTGATCGACACCCCCGCGCGTTGCGCGACGTCGGAGATCGTCGGCCGCTTCATCCGGACCTCCTCGTCGGCTGGGGAGATCAAAACATAGCAGCGCAACAACTGAAGCGTTTCATCAGCACGCCACGAGGGCCGTTCCTGGGAGCGCTCCCGGTTAGACTCGCACGGTCCAGCAGTGCGTGCGCAGGTGAGGCGGTTCCCCCGAGTGAGCCAGAACGACGCGATCTCCGGCGAGCGCAGGGCCACCATCAGGGACGTCGCCGCGCGTGCCGGAGTGTCCCCGGCGGCCGTGTCGATCGCGCTGCACGACCGGCCCGGCGTCTCGGCCGCGACGAAGGAACGCATCCTCGCCGCCGCCCGCGATCTCGGCTGGCGGCCCAACCTCGCGGCCTCGTCGCTGTCCGGGCGGCGGCTGCACACGGTCGGGCTCGCGATCGCGCGGCCGGCCCGCCTGCTCGGGCTCGAACCGTTCTACATGGAGTTCATCTCGGGCATCGAGAGCGTGCTGGTGCGGCGGTCGTGCTCGCTGCTGCTGCGGCTGGTGGACGGCGGCGAGGAGATCGAGGTCCACCGCGAGTGGTGGCAGGGCGGGCGGGTCAACGGCTGCATCCTCGTCGACCTGCACGTCGACGACCCGCGCGTCCCGGCACTGGCGGAGCTGGGTCTGCCCGCGGTCGTGGTGGGCCACCCGAGCCTGGCCGGCCCGTTCACCTCGGTCTGGACGGAGGACGCCGAGGCGATCACCGAGGCCGTGCGCTACCTCGCCGCGCTGGGGCACCGCCGCATCGCACGGGTGAGCGGGCCACCCGAGCTGGGGCACAGCGTGATCCGGACGGCCGCGTTCGCCGACGTGGCGCGAAACCTCGGACTGGACGCCCGCACGGTCGTGGCGGACTTCTCGGCGGACCAGGGCAGCAGGGCCTGCCGCACGCTGCTGCTCTCGCCGGAGCGCCCGACCGCCATCGTGTTCGACAACGACGTCATGGCGGTCGCGGCGCTCGGGGTGGCCGCGGAGTTCGGCCTGTCGGTGCCCGACGACCTGTCCCTGCTGGCCTGGGACGACTCGCAGCTCTGTCAGCTCACGAGGCCGACCCTCTCGGCCATGCGGCACGACGTCTTCTCGTTCGGCGCGCAGGCCGCCGAGACGTTGTTCGACGTCATGAACAACCAGCCTCCGGCACAACGCCTGGCGCACGCCCCGAGGCTCGTCCCGCGGGCGTCGACCGCGCCTCCTCGCAGCTGAACCGTTCCGGAACTAAAACGCTCTATAGACACCTCGCGACGGTTCCGCTTATCTTGATGCGGCACCGCAGATTAAACGTTTTAGTTATTCGGCTCGCCGCCGCAGCCGTTCACGTAGTCCCGCTCAGCGAGGAGCGGGTTCCACGAGGAGGAGCGAGTGCGACACCATCGGTTCGGCGCGGCACTGACCGCGGTCCTGACCTTCCTCGGAGTCCTGGTCGCGGTGGCACCGCAGGCGCAGGCGTTCCCGAGGTCGACACGGCAGCAAGTGATCAACTACCTGAGCTCCATCACCGGCCGCAACGTCGTCTCCGGCCAGCACAACAAGGAACCGGCGAACAACCCCGGCCAGTACACCCAGCAGGTCAAGGACATCACCGGCCAGTACCCCGGACTGTGGGGCGGCGACCTGATGTTCCGGCCCGAGGACGTGGCGAACCGGCAGCGCGTGGTCGACCAGGCCAAGACCGAGTGGGCCAACGGCTCCCTGGTCGCGCTGACCTGGCACGTGTGCACACCGACCGGCGGCAGCACCTGCCAGTTCGACGGCGGCGTGAAGACGCAGATCAGCCAGGGCCAGTTCACCGAGATGGTCACCAACGGCACGGGGCTCAACAACGCGTGGAAGCGTCGCCTGGACGAGGTGGTGCCGTACCTGCAGCAGCTCAAGGACGCGGGTGTGCCCGTGCTGTTCCGCCCGTTGCACGAGATGAACGAGGCCTGGAACTGGTGGGGCAACCGGCCCGGCCCGGAAGGCAGCGCGAAGCTCTACCGCATCACCCGCGACCACCTGGCCTCCAAGGGACTCGACAACCTGGTCTGGGTGTGGAACGTCCAGGACAACCCCGCGGGCAACTGGGCGTCCTACTACCCCGGCGCGCAGTACGTGGACGTCGTGTCGCTGGACGTCTGGTACAAGGGTCTGCCGACTTCCGGTGACTACCAGCAGATCCAGGCCATCGCGAACGGCAAGCCGATCGCGCTCGCCGAGACCGGCAAGGTGCCGAACGCCGCGTTCCTCGACAGCCAGACCCGCTGGAGCTACTTCATGGTGTGGTCAGAACACCTGCGCGGCAACAACACCCCGGCCGAGGTCCAGGCGGGCTACTTCCACCCGCGCACGCTGAACCAGGGCGAGTTCACCGTCCCGGCCGCCTCTGCACCGTCCACTCCGGACGGAGGAGTCGTCGGCACGGGTGGCAAGTGCCTCGACGTCGCCGGAGCCTCGACGGTCAACGGCACCCAGGTCCAGCTCTACACCTGCAACGGCACGACGGCCCAGCGCTGGACCGTCGGTTCCGATCTCCGCGCGCTCGGCAAATGCCTTGACGTGCAAGGAGGAGCCAACGCTGACGGCACCCGCGTCCAGCTGTGGGACTGCAACGGCACCCCGCAGCAGCAGTGGACCTACAACGCGGCCGCGCAGACGTTCGTGAACCCCGCGACGAACCGGTGCCTGGACGCGCGAGGCCAGTCCAGTGCCGATCTGACGCCCGTGCAGCTCTGGTCCTGCAACGGCCAGGCCAACCAGAAGTGGTCGCTCCCCGGCACGTGCGATCGCACGGCGCCGGTGGGGGAGAGCACTGTCCGCGTCCAGCTCGGCGACTCGCGCTACGACGTGACGGTGTACGTGCCGAGCAACGCCGGTGCCGCGGCCCCGCTCGTGCTCAACCTGCACGGCACCGGCAAGACGGGCTCTGAGCAGCTGTACTACAGCGACATGAAGGCCGCGGCCGACGCGCACGGGTTCCTCGTGGCGGCACCGAGCGGGGCGATCCCCCACGGCACCGGCTTCGCCTGGAACGTCCCGGGGTTCGCCGGCCAGCCCGCCGGGGCACGCGACGAGGTGGCGTTCCTGGACCAGGTCATCACGACCCTGACCACGAGCCAGTGCGCCGACCCGCGCCGCGTCTACGCCACCGGCTACTCGGGCGGAGGCCGCATGACCTCCGCCTACGCGTGTGCCCGCCCGGAACGCCTGGCGGCCATCGCCCCGGTGGCGGGCCTGCGAGCCGGGCGCCCCGACCCGTCCGACACCGCGCGGCCCGACCCGTCCGCGTGCCGTCCCGGCAGGACCGTGCCCGTGGTCGCGTTCCACGGGCAGCAGGACTACACGAACCCCTACGACGGTGGCGGCAACACCCAGCTCTGGAGTTACTCGGTACCGGCCGCGCAGCAGCGGTGGGCGGCGATCAACGGCTGCGCTGGCGCGCCGACCACCACCGCCGTCAGCGCGCACGTCACCGCCTCCACGTACCGGTGCGCCAGTGACGTCGTGCTCTACAGCGTCTCCGACGGCGGCCACACCTGGCCGGGCACGCCTCGTCCGTCGACGGGGAACGGCACCACCACACAGGAGATCGACGCGAACTCCCTGATGTGGCAGTTCTTCTCCCGCTACTCGCGCTGAGGGCCGGAGAAGATCGCGACGGGATCGCCGGTGAACCAGGCGTTCTCGATCCGCAGGCGGTGGATCAGCCAGTGCTCGCCGTGCCGCGTCAGCTCGACCTCGTAGTGGTTCTTCAGCAGGGCGAAGACGGTGTGGTCGGCGCTCAGCAGGTGCTGGGCCTCGACCAGCGCTGTCGCCCGCGCGGTGTCGCCGTCGACCACGACCCGCGGGTTGGTGACCTGGTGCGTGGTGTCCACCCGGCCGTCGAACAGGCCGAAGATGGTGGAGACCACGGTGTCCCTGCCGGTCATCAACGGCGGTTGCGCGCCCCACCTCGCCGCGGCGGGCCGGAAGTCCAGTTCGGCCCCCGCGGTGAACGCCGACGCGAACAGCTCCCGGTCCCTGCGGTCCTGGCCGAGGGCGAAGCGGTACAGGGCGTCGACGATCTCGGCGCGGTCGCGCAGGTCCCGCGCGACCGCGGCCTGGTCTTCGGTGACGGACATTCGTCGCTCCTTTGTGGATCTCGGCTGTGCCTCCACCCTCTGCCCGGCGGTGTCCGGGAACAACGTCGATCCGTGCCACACTCGTGAAGCAGGGCTTGATGATCGGGGGCGGGCGTGCTGGAGCGGTACGAGCTGGAGGCGTTCCTGACCCTCGCCGAGGAGCTGCACTTCGGCCGCACGGCCGAGCGGCTGCGGGTCTCGACCGCCCGGATCAGCCAGTCGATCCGCAAGCTCGAACGGCGGGTGGGCGCCCCGCTGTTCGAGCGCACCAGCCGTCGCGTCGAGCTGACACCGCTGGGCCGCGAGCTCCACGCCGAGCTGCGGCCGGCGTGGACCGCGATCACGGACGCGGTGACCTCGGCCGTCGAGGCAGGCCGGGGTGTCGCCGACCCGGTGCGGGTCTGCTTCACCGGCGCGGCGGCCGGGCAGCTGCTGGTCGGCGCCGCCGAGCTGTACCGCGAACGCCACCCCGGCGGCGACGTCCAGATCCGCGAGGCCCAGCGGGCGGACCCGCTGCCGTGGCTGCGCGAGGGCGAGGTCGACCTCGCGCTGACCACGTTCCCCGTGCACGAGCCGGGCGTCGAGGCCGGACCCGTGCTGGTGAGCGAGGCCCGCTTCCTCGCGCTACCGGTGGGACACCGCCTGGCGGGCCGGGCCGAGCTGTCCGCCGAGGACCTCGCCTCGGTGACCCTGCCCGAACCGCGCCCCACCGCGACGTTCCAGGAGATCCTGACCCTCGTCGGGGCGGGCCGCGGCGCGTTTCCGGTCGGCGCCCACACCCGCCGCTACTACGCCCGCCCGGACGTCGCGTACGTGCACCTGCCCGACGCGCCACCCGTGCAGTGGGGCCTGGTCTGGCTTTCCGGCAACGCCAGCACGCGCGTCCGGGCGTTCGCGGCCGCCGCCCACGACCTCGTCGCCGCGCACCGCTAGTGGTGTGGCTCGCACCGTTGCCGGTGGAATCCGCGGTCGGACTGCCGCGAGGCGTCCGGTCGAGCGCGGATCACGCCGCCAACGTCGCGTGACGCACCACTAGGTCAGAAGGCGTCCTCGGTGAAGTCGCTCGGCATGTCGTCGTCGTAGTCGCCGTGCGAGCGCCTGGTGCGCTGCTGACCCGCCGCGACGATCTCGTCGAGGTTCTGGCCCTCCTTGATCGCCGTGTACGCGCGCTTGAGCGACGGCATGCTCGCCTGCATCGCGCGTTGCACCTCGGGATCGTTGACGGCCTGGCCGGACGTGATGTCTCGCCAGGACAACGCGCCGGAGTCGACCTTGCGCTGCAGGTCCTTCAGCGCGTTCGGCGCGTCCTTCGACCGGGCGAACTTCTCGATCTCGGCGACGTCCGCGGGGGACAGGTCGGCGCCGCGGGTCTGCGCCCTCGACGCCTCGATCGCGACCTTCTCCAGCCGCGAGCCCCTGGCGTCGAGGTCCTCCTGCCACGCCCGCAGCTGCTGGCGGGCGCTGTCGTACGGGAACGTCATTCCGCACCGCCCGCACCGGAGGTGCTGGGCTCCGCCCAGCGTTCCTCCTTCTGCGCGTCCTTGTACTTGCTGTGTCCTTTGTAGCCGCTCTTGACCGCGCCCCACGCGCCGCTGCCCACGGCGGACACGCCGTCGCCGAGCTTCTCCTTGCCGTCCTGCCACGTGTCGACCACGTCGAAGAAGTCGTTGACGTCGCGCACGTCCGGGATCCTCGCCAGCGCGGTGCCCATGAGCTTGATGCCGTTGATCATGCCCTGGACGCCCTCGATGAGGGTCTGCATGGACTGGATGAGCTTGCGGACCTGGTCGACGATGTTGACCACGTCGTAGACCATCCACACGGCACGGCCCCAGCCGACGAGCGGGATCCAGGCCGTCATCGCGGCCTTCATCAGCTTGTCGCAGATCTTGTCGAGCAGCGTCAGCGCGAGCTTCGCGGCCGACCGGCAGGAGGCCGCCATGTTCTTGAACCGGTCGCCGATGAACTTCGCGACCTGCGAGTCCCACTCGATCGCCGTGGTCCAGGTGCGCCGCATGCGGTTCTCGAAGCTCTGCGCGGCACCACCGTCCCAGTGCGGCGACAGCTCCTCGACGCCGTTGTTCACGTTGTGCCGCACGTTGTCGAGCGACTTGGCGATCCGGTCCCACGCGGCGGCGTTCGCGTCGATCTTCTCGAAGTCGCCCGCCAGCGGCATCACGAGGTCGCGCACCAGGTCGTCGCCGGTGACCTGCTGGTAGATCCAGTTGACGCCCTGGATCTTCCAGCCCGCGGCCTCGATCAGCTCCTTGACGGTCTGCCGGCCGGGCCGGTTGTCGGGCGCCGCGCGCAACGCGACGTTCGGATCCTCGACGTCCTGATAACCGTTGCAGACCCCGCCGGTCATTCGCCCACCCCCAGGAACCGCTTCAGCAGGGACGAGGGCTCCGCCTTCCCGCCCGCGGTGTCGATCAGGCAGACGCCGATCGCGTCCGCCTGTTCGTAGGTCTTGGCCGCCTTGACCAAGGACTCGGCGTCCTGGGCCATCTTCTTGTTCGCGGCGTCGAGCGTCTCGCCGTACAGCTGCGCGACCCCGGTCACGACCGGGTCGAGCAGCGACAGCAGCCCGGTGAAACCGGACGTGTCCCCACCCCTGAGGATCGCGTGCTCCCGGATCGTCAGGAAGTGCTCCGCCTGACGTTCGAGCAACCCGCTGTAGCCACGCAGCTCATCCGGCTCGACGTGGAAACTCTCTCCCATGCCGCACGACCTTAATGCGCGGATCCTTCGTATTCAGGGCTATAAAGAACTCGTATCGCATTGGTCCTCGAACCAGTGGATCGTCCCGGTTAGGATGACCACCGGCGAGTTCCACGCCCAACCTCCTGACCGGGTGCCCACGCAACCCGGCTGACGCGGAGGCAAACGGGACCTGTGTGCCTGGGGACGTCGTCTTCGTCACGCCCTGACCAAGGCTGTCGTGGCATCTGGGCGCGTGGGGTTCGGGTGTCTGGTGCGATGGCCGAGGAGTTCGGTGATGACGTCACGCAAGCAGTTCAAGACTCAGGTCCGCGCCCGCATGGCGAAGACCGGTGAGCGCTACACGACCGCGCTGGCCCACCTGAGCGGTGCGGCGCCGGACGGCGCGTGGGTGTTGCGCGGAGGCACGGACCCCGACGCGGCGGGCCTGAACGCGATGCTCGCCGCCCGCGGCGTCCCGGGCCTGAGCGAGGCGCTGGTGTTCGGCATCGGCGGCGGGATCGGCGCGGGCTACATCCTGTGGGAGTTCAAGCACGACAACGGCCGTCACGTGACGATCGGCTTCTCCAACACCTGGCAGTACGTCACCCGCCGCACGGAGAAGGTCCTCACGCGACTGGGCGTCGGGCACGAGTGGCACCGGTCGGCGCCCAAGGCGGCGCAGGCGTGGCTGACCGGCAGGCTCGACGCCGGGGACGCCGTGATGGTGTGGCCCGACCGGTACCAGATCGGCTACTGGGACCTGCCGGAGTCGCACGACGGTCACGGCGGCCACCCGGTCGTGGTGTACGGCACCGCGGGCGACCGCGTGTACGTGGACGACCGGAACCAGGTGCCGCTGACCGTCGCCCGCGAGGACCTGGACCGGGCCGTGGCGCGGGTCGGCACGTGGAAGAACCAGGCGGTCGTGGTCACCGGGTCCGAGCTGGGTGCCGACGTCGAGGTCGCGGTGCGCGAGGGCCTGCGGGACGTCGTCGAACACCTGTCGCAGAAGTCGGACTCGTTCTCGTTGCCGGCGTGGCGCAAGTGGTCGCGGATGATGACCGACACCAAGGCCGCCAAGGCGTGGCCCAAGGTGTTCGCCGACGGGCAGGGGCTCGACCACGCGTTCCAGAGCATCCGGGAGGGCGTCGACGGCCGGTTCGGCGTCACGGGCGGGAACCTGCGGCCGCTGTTCGCGGACTTCCTCGACGAGGCGGGACATTCCGGGCTCGCGCCGCGGTGGCGGGAGATCGGCGAGATGTGGCACGCGCTGGGGGAGTTGACCGACTTCCCGGCCATGGGTGCGCGGCTGGCCGAGCTGTACGAGGCGGAGACCGACGCGATCGCCCGGTTGAAGGCGGTCGTGGGCTGATCTGGGTGACGCGGGACGAGGCAGTGCCCTCGTCCCGCGTCCGGCCTCGGTGTCGTCTTCCGCCCGCCAGGCCTCGACGAGGTCCATCACCCGGACCGAGTCGAGGCCGTGGTCGAGCAGGGGGTCGTCGCCACCGATCCCGGCGGGGGACACGCGGAGCACCTCGGCGATCGGGGTGCGCGGCTGGCCGAGATGCCCGGGGACCTCCTGGAGCGGGCGGCCCGGGCACTGGGCGCGGTGCGGCCCGGGGGAGCGTCGGCCCAGGTGGGGCGGCTGCCGGGGGACGGTACCGCCGCAGTTCGGTCCACAGTGGACTGATCTCGGCGGGTCCGGCCGGTAGGGTGCTCGTCATGCGCAAGAAGTGGATGGTCGGTCTCGCGGTCGTGCTGATCCTGCTCGGCGGGATCTGGACCGCGCAGGGCCTGGGGTACCTGGAAGGCAGCTTCATGACCGGGCAGCAGCTGTGGACGACGATCGGGCTGCTGTGCGTCGCGGCCGGCGTCATGCTGCTCATCCCGTGGCCGAAGCGGAGGTGACGGCCGGCGTCACCTGAGCCGCATCCCCCGCAGGGTGGAGCTTTCGACCGTGCCCCGGTCCGGATGGATCTCGACCGGCTCGAACAACGGGTCGAACTTGCGCTTGACGTCCTTCGCCCAGTCGGCCTCGATGCCCTTCTCGCCGGTCTTGACGTCGTAGACGGTGACGTTCTCGTGCCCGAACTGGGGCAGCGCGTTCGAGGCGGGGTCCCACTTCGGGTTGGGGATCTCCCGCTGCAGCACGATGTCCACGCGCCTGGACCCGTCGGTGCCCCACGGCACCTCCGCCTCGGGGCTCATCTGCGCCACCTGACCGCGCAGCTGCCAGCCGCTGCCCGGGTCGATCAGCTTGTCGTGGTTGTCCGCGACCCACTTCCCGATCCGCTTGTCCGTCTCGGTGCCGATGACGCGCTCGTTGGTCCAGTCCTGCGGGTAGTCCTTGCGGATGTTCGGCAGGTCGTGGGCCACCTCGTCGCGCATGCCGTTCGTGACGTCGAGGAACGTCTCCAGCAGCTGGTTGTGGATCTCCTCGGCGGCTTCCTGGATCTTCTCGCGGTCCTTCGGGTTCGCGCGGTTCCACTTCGGGTCGTTCCTGGGCGTGGGGAGGAGCTGCTTGGTGTCGAACGGGTGGGTCTTGCGGCCGATCACCGGCTGCCGGCTCTGCGGCGAGCCGACGGGGCGTCCGATCGACCCCGGCTTGGGCGTCGTGGGTCTCCCGCCGGGTTTCCAGCCGGGCTTGGCGGTGGGGCGCCAGCGGTTCGTCCAGCCCGCGGCCAGCTGGACGTTTTTCGTGGTGCCCTGCTCGCCGCCCGTGGCCAGGCCTCGCGTCGTCGTCTCGCCGGTGGCCGACTGGACGGACGACGCCGTGGTGGTCCCCGAGTCCCCGCCCGCGGAGTAGCCGGCCAGGATCAGGTTCGGGTCTCCGCCCGCGCCGGACCCGCCGGTCGGCCGTGGGCTCGGCGGGAGGGTCAGGGACTCGCGGAGAGGGGCGAGCACCTCGCCCGCCTGCCCCGTCCCGGCCAGCTGCCGCGCGGTCTGCCGCAGCATCTCCTCCAGGTCGGCCACGGGCCGGGCGTACGAGGCGACGAGGGACGCGGCCTCCGCGCGGATCTCGACGGTGTCGCCGCCCTGCACCGACCGCGCCAGTTGGACGTAGGAGATCAGCTGGCCGACGCAGTGGTCGAGCAACGCGTCGGCCTGCGCCCGAGCGGAGCCGACGGCCGCACTCGTCATCCGCGCCGCCGCACCACCTGCCGCCAGCACCCGCGCGACCCCGGCCAGTGCCTGTCCGATGACCCCGGCCCGCGCGCGGTATCGGTCACCGGCCGCTCCGGTCCAGTCCGCCTCACCCGCGACCGCGGACCGGACGAACTCCCGGCCCACCTGCTCGACAACGGACGCGGCCCGAGTCAGGGCGTCCGTGAACGCCTGCACCGACCCGTCGACGACCATCCGATCAACGGCGTGCTGCAACGGCTCCACCAACGACACGAAGTCTCCGAGCCCGGCCTCGACCAACCGCTGCACCGGCCGCACCCCGCCGGGAGCGGCTGTCCCACCGTTCCGCAACGCCGGCGCGACCCACCCGCCTGAGACCACGGCGTTCGCCAGCCGCTCGGCTGCCTCGACGCGGCTGCCGACCGACGCCGTGGCGGTGCTCATACGGCCCGCCCCGAGGAACCGGGATCGGCGATCGCACCGAAGGAAGAGCGCGTGTCCTCCTCCTGCCGCGCGTACTCGTTCGCCGTGTCGCGCAGCCGGGAACCGGTCTCCACCAACGTGTTCAGCGCTGTCACCACGGCCTGCAACCCCTCGGCGCCCAGCTGGTCGAGCACGGTGACCGCCTCGGCCGCCGCATCTCCGAACGCGGTGGGCGTCAACGCGACCGACCCCGCCGCGTCGGCGGCCGCCTGGAGCTCGGCGACCAGCTCACCGACGCCGCGTGCCTGCTCCGCGAGAACCGTGGCCGAGACGGTGTAGCCCTCAAGCATGATCCGCTCCTGGAGTCACCCAGACCCGTCACGCTCAACAATGGCGCAACCACGAGCCGTGACGACCCCGAACCGGCGAAGTTCGGCCGTACAGCGCAGCACCGGCTGCATCACACCATCAGCCCTGCTCGAAGATCTCCGGCCCGTCCCAGTCGTCCCCGTCCGGCGACGGCGAACGAGGCGGCGGAGGCGCTGGCGCTCGGGGAGGAACCGCTTGCCCGGCAACGGGATGCGCCGGAGGCTCCGGTTCGGGAAAGCGCTGTCTCGTCTCGGCGAGGACGAGGTGGGCCGCGGCGTCCCGCGTGCCGACCGTCTCGGCCATCGCCTGGCCCACGAGGTCCGGGATGCGGGCCTGGGCGCGGCGCACGCAGTCCATGACCTGGGCGGCGATCACGGGCAGCGGGTCCCGGTTCCGCCCCTCCCGCAGCACCAGCCCGGTGAGCGCGCCACTGGTGGACACCACGACCTCGACCGTCCCGTCCTGGGACACCTCGCGCACCGTCTGGCCGGACAACCGGTCCCGCAGCGCCCCGAACCGGCGTGCGTTGTCCGCGACCTCCCGCTGCCAGTCCCGCGTCCCCTCGGATCCACTCATCGGTGGTCTCCCTCCTCCGGTGGGGTCGATGATTCCGCCGGGCGGGCGGCCGCACCAGGCTCCGCCGAGCCGAACGTCGCAGGGGCTGGTAGCCGACTATGGTCTCTGCCATACTCCCGAACCGGGAGGTGTGATGAGCGACGGCAGGCGAGGCACCAAGCAGCGGATGCTCGACAGCGCGGTTCTGCTGCTGCGTGAACGCGGTGCCGCCGGTGTCACGGTCGACGCCGTGCTGGCCCACAGCGGTGCGCCGCGCGGATCCGTCTACCACCACTTCCCGGGCGGCCGGAACGAGATGGTCCTGGGCGCGGTCCGGCAGGCCGGCGACTACATCGACGCCATGGTCAGCGAGGCGGCGGCCGAGGGTGACGTCCAGCAGTTGCTGGAACGCCTCGTCGGCTTCTGGAAGCGGTCGCTGACCAAGACCGGGTACCGGGCCGGGTGTCCCGCCGCCGCGATGGCCATGGACAGCCGCGACACCGTCCCCGACGCCGTCGACGTGGTGCGCGAGATCTTCGCGCGGTGGCAGGGCAGCATCGCGGAGGCGTTGAGCGCCAACGGTTTTGAAGCACACCGCGCGCATCGGCTGGCGACGTTGGTCGTGTCCGCCGTCGAGGGCGCGATCATCCTCTGCCGCGCCCACCGCGACCTGGGGCCGCTCGACGACGTGTTCGCCGAGATCGCGCCCCTGCTGGAGCGACGAGACTAGGAGCCTGGCCCATGTGGAAACCCAGCGCCTGCATCCTCTGCGAGTGCAACTGCGGGATCGAGGTCCTCGTCGGTGAGGACGGGCGGTCGTTCGACAAGATCCGCGGCGACAAGCTCCACCCCGCGTCCGCCGGCTACACCTGCAACAAGGCGCTGCGGCTCGGCCTGCACCAGAACGGTGACACCGGACGCATCACGCATCCCCTGCGCCGCAAGGCCGACGGCACGTTCGAGGAGATCGGCTGGGACACCGCGATCGAGGAGATCGCGGCCCGGCTGGGAGAGGTGCGCGACACCTTCGGCGGCGAGACGATCTTCTACTACGGTGGCGGCGGCCAGGGCAACCACCTCGGCGGCGCGTACTCGCCCGCCACGCTCGCGGCCTTCGGCGCCCGGTACCGGTCGTCCGCGCTCGCGCAGGAGAAGACCGGCGAGTTCTGGGTCAGCGCGCGCATGCTCGGCAACATGACCCGTGCGGACTTCGAGCACTGCGAGGTCGCGCTGTTCGTCGGCAAGAACCCCTACCAGTCGCACGGTTTCCCGCGAGCGCGGTCGGTGCTCAAGGACATCGCCAAGGACCCGGCGCGGTCGATGATCGTGATCGACCCCGTGCGGACCGAGACCGCGGAGCTGTCGGACTTCCACCTCCAGGTCCGGCCCGGCACGGACCTCTACCTGCTGACCGCGCTCGCTGCGGTGCTCGTGCAGGAGGACCTGGTCGCCGCGGACTGGCTCGCCGAGCACGCGGACGGCCTCGACGCCGTGACCGCCGTGCTGGCCCAGGTGCCGGTGGGCGAGTACTGCGCGGTCGCCGACGTGGAGGAGACGCTCGTCCGGGCGGTGGCCGCCCGGATCGCCGCGGCCGAGTCCGTGGCCGTGTTCGAGGACCTGGGGGTCCAGATGAACCGCGACTCCACGCTCGTGAGCTACGTCGAGAAGCTCGTCTGGCTGCTCACCGGCAACTTCGGCAAGCCGGGCACCCAGTACGTGCCTTCGAGTCTGGTTCCGATCGGCCGCGACCGCGGGCACGCCGGTGACGAGGGGCCGCGCAGCCCGGTCGCGGGTGCGCGGATCATCAGCGGTCTCGTGCCGTCCAACGTGATCGCCGAGGAGATCCTCACCGACCACCCTGCCCGCTACCGCGCGATGCTGGTCGAGAGTGCGAACCCCGCGCACTCGCTGGCCGACTCGGCGAAGACGCGGGAGGCGCTCGCCGCTCTGGAGCTCGTGGTCGTCATCGACGTCGCGATGACCGAGACGGCGCGCCTGGCCGACTACGTGCTGCCCGCGCCGACGCAGTTCGAGAAGTTCGAGGCCACCTTCTTCAACTTCGACTTCCCGCGCAACATCTTCCACCTGCGGCACCCCGTCGTGCCCGCGCCGGAGGGCGTGCTGCCCGAACCGGAGATCCACGCCCGGCTCGTCGAGGCGTCCGGCGCACTGTCCGAAGAGGACTACGCACCGCTGCGCGAGGCCGCGGCCGCCGGACGCGTGCAGTTCGCCCAGGTGTTCCTCGGTGTCCTCGCGGATCCGGTCAAGCGGCGGCTCGCGTCCGTCCTGTTGTACCGCACGCTCGGCCCGACGCTGCCGCACGACGCCTCAGCGGCCGCCGTGCTATGGATGGCCGCGCACGAGTGCGCCCGCAAGAACCCCGCCGGTGTCGAGAAAGCGGGCTACGGATCAGGGCTCGAGGCGGGCGAGAGGCTCTTCGCCGCGATCGTCGACGGCGCGCACGGCGTGCACATCACCGACGACGACTACGAGGAGTCCTGGCGGCGGCTGCCCGGCGACCGCATCCACCTCGACGTGCCGGAGCTGCTCGCCGCCGTGGCCGCGCTGGGGGACAGGCCGGTCCCGAGCCAGGACCCGGACTGGCCGTTCGTGCTGTCGGCGGGAGAACGGCGTGCCTTCACCGCCAACACGATCATGCGCGACCCCACCTGGCGGCGGCGCGACGCGGAGGGCAGCCTGCGCATGAGCGTCACCGACGCGACGCGGCTGGGCGTCACGACGGGCGACCGCGTCCGGCTCACCACCCGGCGCGGCAGCGTCGAGGTGCCCGTGGACGCCACGGACACCATGCGCTCCGGTCACATCTCGCTGCCGAACGGCTTCGGCCTCACGGTGCGGGAGCGCACGGGCGTCGCCCCCAACGAGCTCACCGCGGCCGAGGACCGCGACGAGTGGGCCGGCACGCCCTGGCACAAGCACGTCCCGGCCCGGCTCGAACCGGTCACCGCACCCTGAGCGACGCCAGTGGCACGTGGTGCTGCCCGGCGTGGACGTCGCGGTCCCGCAGACTTCCCTGCGGGACCGGGCGCGGGAACGAGATCTTGACGACGTTCAGCGACGGGATCCGGAAGATCTGGACGTCCTGCGCCCGCACGTCGTACAGGGACGCGATGACGTCCTCGTCGAGGATCTCCGGCGAGGCCGCGAGCGCGTAACCCGCCTCGTCGCGCAGGAACAGTTCCATCGTCACCCAGAACGGGCCGGCGTTCTTGGAGCGGACTTCCAGCGAGAGGTCGCCGAACGTGGGCTGCTCAGACATGCGGGTGGGCCTTCCGGTGCTCGGTGCGGAACATCTCGGTGGGGGAGAGGGTGTCGACGACGTGGTTCAGCGCGAACTCGTAGACCGGTCCGCGCTCGGTCTCGGCGGGGGAGGTCGCGAACGCGAGGCTGGGCAGGTAGTCCATGTCCGGGGTGGGCAGGTGCAGCATCAACGGGTTGGCCACCTTCGCCACGGCGGTCGCGAGCTCCTGGGTCTCGGCGCGCACCAGGAGCATCACGCCGATCTCGCGCGGCGGACGCGTCGCCGGGTCCAGTGAGCCCAGCACGGCGTCGTAGCCGTACCGGCGCAGGTCGAACGAGTAGTCCGCGCTGTCGAGTCCCAGGGTCTGCGCGACGCGGCCGGTGAAGACCTTGACGAACAGGTCGGTCCACTCCTCGATGTTCGCGAGGATGTGCTCGTCGCGGATGGCCGTGAACGACATCGTCTCGTAGCCGGTGATCCGGGCGCCCTCGAGTTTGATGGTGTGCTGGGCGGCGGTGTGGAACCGGGAGCCCTCGACGCGCACGCGCCGGGCGTCGAGAGCCGTGTAGGTGGCCTCCGTGACGTCGAGCTCGCCGGCGGGCTCGCGCATGCGGAACGGGTTCACCGTCTCGTAGAGCATGTGCGCGGCAACGGAGATCGGCGTGCACGCGGCGTCGGGGTCGAGCGGTTCGATGGTGAACCCGGTGTGGTCGATGGTGGCGAGGACGCCGCCCGCGCGGGGGTTCGTCGTGCACTGGCCACCGCATTCGACGATCTTCGCCGCGTGCCACACGGGCCCGGCCGGCATGCCCTTCATCAAGGGGAACGCGGCGGCGAGGGCGGTGTCGGTCGCGCGGCCCGCGAGCACCACGTCGGCTCCGGCGCGCAGTGCCTCCTCGATCGGCTCGTGGCCCATCATCCCGACGATGTGCGTGCAGCTGTCCACGGTGGTCTCGTCGAGAGAGTCGTTCGGTGGCAACGGATGCACCGCCCGTTCGCGCAGCCGGGTCTTGACGAGGTCGGCGCGTTGCTCGCTGAAGATCGTCGCGACGGACAGGTCGAGCTCCTCCTCGCACAGGATGTCGTCGACGATGCCGGCGACCCAGGCGACACCCGAGTCGGTGCCGCTGGTGCCGCAGGACCCGACGATGAGGGGGATCCCCGCCTTCGCGCTGGCACGCAGGAGGATCCGCAGGTCGCGGGCGACGGCCGCGGCGGTCGTCTTGGCGGTGCCCGAACCGAGGTAGTGCGGGCCCGAGTCGGTCGATCCGCCGTCCACGGCGATGACGTCGGCCCCGAGCTCCAGCCCTCGGTCCACCGAGGACTGGGTGAACCCGGCGCCGAGCATGCCCGTGGGCGTCAGGACGCGGACGGCTCCGTCGGGAGCGTTCATGTGCGAATTCCTTCCGGTTGCTACAGGGAGACCGAGTGGCGTCGGCTCAGGACGGCGACGCGCACGATCACGGCGGTGGCGAGCGTGCTGAGCAGGGCGATGTCGAGGAGCATGTAGCGCCACCCGGTGATGTCGACCATCGCGCCCACCACGCCGGGACCGATGAACCCGCCCGCGGCCCAGCTCACCGTGTAGAGGCCCGTGTACACGCCGATCACGCGGGCGGACGGCGCCAGGTTCCACAGCACGACGGCGGCGTTGATCAGGAACCCGGACGCGCCGGCGGCCGCGACGCAGAACGCGACGACGGTGGCGGTGGGCGTCGGGATGAGCGTCCCGAGAGCGAGGGACGTGCCGAAGACGGCCATCCCGATCGTCATGGTCCGGACGCGCCCGATGCGTTCGGCGAGCAGGGCCGCGGGATAGGCGGCGACGAGGAACGCCACACCGCTCGGGAACGTGAGCGAGCCTGCCGCGCCTCGGGACAGGCCCAGGGTCTCCATGCCGTACGGGGTGAACAACGAGCGCGACGAGAACCAGGCGGACGCGAACAGCAGGACCGCGGTGACGACCAGGAGCCGGCTGCGGTTCGGGTCGCGCACGATGTCCTCGACGAGGTCCCGCAGCCGCACGGACGACTCGTCGCGCGCGTCCTCGGTGAGCGCGAGTTGGTAGGCCCGCGAGGTGTTGTCACGCACCCGTGAGACGAGCACGGCCGTGCACACCAGCATGAGCAGGGCGGGGACGGTGAACGCGAGCTTCGGGTGGTCGTCCACCAGCAACGCGCTGATGAGGGCGGACACGATGACGGTCAGCCCGGAGGCGATCTTCACCGCCGCGTTCGCCCTGCCCCGGCGTTCCGGCTCGATGAAGTCCGGCAGCAACGCCTGGGCGATCGGCTTGAAGCTGTTGCCCACCAACGAGTACACGAAGATGATCGCGATCAGCGCCGGCAGCGCCGTCGCCAGCGGGATGAGGACGAACAGCAGCGCGGCGAGGGGCATGCCCACGGCCAGGTAGGGAATCCGGCGTCCCCACCGCGTGCGGGTGTTGTCCGACCGGTTGGCGATCCAGGGCTGCACGAAGATGCCGAGCAGGTTGTCCATGCCCATGAGCAGTCCGACGAGCGCGGTGCTGGCGATGTGCTCCCGCAGCAGCGGCGGCACCTGGGCGTCGTAGAAGTCCCAGGTGGCCTCCTGGGCGAACACGGCCAGCGCGACGAAGAACGTGATGCGCCTGGTGAGCCGCCGGTCGACCGGCGCGGCGAGTGACGACATCGGGAAGCCTCCGTTGGCTCGGGAACGTCGCGGTGTCACCAAGCTAGGATGCTATAGCAAAATAAGCAAGCAATAGCTTAGGCGCTTGCCGTAGTATCGGTGATCGTGATGGCGGAGAAAGATCCTCAGTCCGGCACGCTGGCCGGCCGGGCCTACCGCTCGGTCCACGACGCCATCGCGGCGGGCGATCTGGCTCCCGGTGAGAAGGTCACCGAACGCGGCCTCGCCGAGCGGTTGTCGATGAGCCCCACCCCGGTCCGGGAGGCCATCCGGCGGCTGGAGCAGGACGGGTTGATCAAGAGGGTCGGCCCGCGCACGGTCGTCGTCGCGGACATCGGCGCCTCCGCCGTCGAGGACCTGGCCGAGGTCGAGATCGCGCTGCGGGGCCTGATCGCTCGTTTCGCCGCCCGCCACGCCGACCCCGCGCAGCTCGACGAGCTCGACGCCGTCCTGGACGAGGCGGACGACCTCCTGATCGTCATCAAGCAGCGCGCCGCGGACGGACGTCCGGCCGACAAGCACCTGAACGCCCTGCTGGACACCATGCAGCGCTTCAACGACGCGGTGGCGGCCTGCGCGGGCAACGCCATCCTCGTCCGGCTGCTCGAGCAGACCAGGGTGTTCTCCCAGGCGGAGCGGCGGGCCCGCATGCTGGAGCGGGCCGCCACGAACCACCAGTTCGGCCTCGACCGCTACGCGAGCCACCGCGCCCTGGTCCGAGCCCTGCGCGCGGGCGACTCGGCCGCCGCGGAGCGGATCGTGATGGACGACGTCCGCGGCGGGCTGGACGACCTGCGCAGCGACCCCGTCAGGGTCCCGGCCGGGAGTCAGGCGAGCGCGTCGTACACCGCGGAGACGTAGGCCTCGCTGCGGTCCGAGCCGATGATGCCCGGCGCCATGCGGTTCATCGCGTAGGAGATGGTGAGCCGGCGGTCGAGGTCCATGACGATCATCGACCCGCCCCACCCTCCCCAGAAGCAGACCCTGCCACCGGGGATCCAGGGCAGCGTCTTCTCGCTGGGCAGGGCGAAACCCGTTCCCCAGCGGATCGGGATGCCGAGCACGAGGTCGACGCCGTCGGCCTGTTCCTCGAAGATCAGGTCCAGCGTCGCGTCGCCGAGGAAGCGCCTCCCGTCGACGGTGCCGCCGCGGGAGACCACCGACAGCAGGCGGGCCACCGAACGGGCGTTGCCGTGGCCGTTCAGGGCGCCGATCTCGGCCCTGCGCCAGTCGTCGGTGTTGGCCGCGGCGGCGTTCACCGCGGGGCCGGCGAACGTGCGGGCCGCGACGCTGCCGGGCTCGGGCAGCTGCCGCGGCGGAGGCGGCGGGACGATCTCGGCGACCCTCGGCCGGTCCTGTTCGGCCGCGCCCAGCTGAAAGTCAGCGCCCAGCGGCCCGCTCAGCTCACTCGCGACGAACTCGCGCAGCGTGCTGTCGGTGACCCGCCGGACCAGTTCTCCCAGCAGGTGCCCGTAGGTGGCCGCGTGGTATCCCGCCGCGGTGCCGGGGGTCCACCACGGTCGCTGGCTCGCGAACCGGGCCGTCGAGGCCGGCAGGTCGTAGAGGTCGGTCAGCAGCACCGGGGGTTCGAGTCCGGAGAGCCCGGACGTGTGCCCGAGGAGGTGGCGGACCTCCACGCCCTCCTTGCCGCCGCCCGCGAACTCGGGCCAGTACCGGGCGACCGGGGCGTGGACGTCCAGCAGGCCGCGGTCGACGAGCACCAGCGCCGCGAGACTCGTGACGGTCTTCGTCGTCGACCAGACGTTGACGATCGTGTCCCGCTGCCAGGGCGCCGTCCGGGCGGCGTCGCGGTGGCCGCCCCAGACGTCCACGACGGACTCACCGTCGAGGTCCACCACCAGGGAGGCGCCGAGCTCCTCACCGCTGGCGAGGTTCTTCTCGAACGCGGCGCGAACAGCGTCGAAGCGGTCGTCGTGACTGCCGTCTGAGTGCGTCATGCGGTTACGCTAAAACGTGACATCAATGTCAGGTGCAAGGGGTGATTCGCGATGCGCATCGGCGACCTCACCGCGGCGACGGGCGTGAGCCCGCGGTCCCTGCGGTACTACGAGCAGCAGGGGTTGCTGGTCTCCCAACGCACTCCGGGCGGCCAGCGGTCCTACGCGGCCGACGCCGTGGCGCGCGTGCAGCTGATCCAGTTGCTGTTCGACGCGGGAATGTCGAGCAGGACCATCGTCGGGATCCTGCCGTGCGCGATCTCCGGCACCGTCACCGAGGAGATCCTGGCCCGCCTCGCCACCGAACGCGACCGGCTCACCGGCCGGATCTCCGCACTGCTGCACACGCGTGAACGGATGGACGCCGTGATCGCCGAGTCGAAGACCCGGCTGCGTGCCCAGCGCGGAGCCGTGAAGGTTTAGACCAATACTGGCAACTGGCAAGGGAGGGAAACCAGTCGCTGAGCCAGTAGATCTCCAGCTGGGCGCCCGAGATCTTCTGGAGGGGCATGTGAGCGACAGGTGGAGACGGTCCGTCACGGTGGCCGTGATCGCGGCGACCGGTCTCGTTGGGCCGGCGGCACACGCGGACGCCGCACCGGTCACGCCGCAGACGCCGGCGGGCCAAGGACGCACGATCACGCTCGTCACCGGTGACCAGGTCACGCTCACCGGACCCGGCCACGCCGACGTGCGTGCCGCCAAGGGCAGGGAGAAGGTCGGTTTCCTCACCCGGACCGACGCCGACGGTGACGTCAGCGTCACCCCGTTCGACGCGCTCGGCATGCTCCGGTCCGGACAGCTCGATCCCCGGCTGTTCAACGTCACCCAGCTCCTCGACGGCGGCTACGGCGACGCCGAACGCGGTGACATCCCGTTGATCGTCGCCCGGACCGGCGGCCTGAACGCGCGCACTGTGCGCGAGCTGCCGAGCATCGGCGGTGCGGCCGTGCTCGCGGCCAAGGACACAGCGTTCTGGGACACCCGCGGTGCCACCAGGATCTGGCTCGACGGACCCGTGCACGCGTTGCTGGACAAGAGCGTTCCGCAGATCGGCGCGCCGTCCGCCTGGCAGGCGGGCCACACCGGGAAGAACACCAGGGTCGCGGTGCTCGACACCGGGATCGAGCCCACCCACCCCGACCTTGCCGACGCGGTGATCGAGGCGAAGGACTTCACCGGCAGCGCCGGCGGAACCGTCGACAAGCACGGCCACGGCACGCACGTCGCGTCCATCGTGACGGGCAGGCACGCCACGTACCAGGGCGTAGCGCCGGACACCGGGCTGCTCGTCGGCAAGGTCCTCGACGACTCCGGCAGCGGCACGGAGTCCGGGATCATCGCCGGCATGGAGTGGGCCGCCGCGAGCGGAGCCCAGGTGGTCAACATGAGCCTGGGCAGCGACGCCCCCAGCGACGGCACCGATCCGTTGTCCCAGGCCGTCAACCGGCTCACCGCCGAGACGGGCGCGCTGTTCGTGATCGCGTCGGGCAACAGCGGACGCACGCCGGGCTCGCCCGCCGCCGCGGACGCCGCGCTCACCGTCGGCGCGGTCGACCACGCCGACGCGCTGGCCGAGTTCTCCAGCCGTGGTCCGCGGTCGCGTGACAACGCTGTCAAGCCGGACATCACCGCGCCGGGCGTCGCGATCGTCGCCGCGCTGGCGAAGGACAGCATGATCAGCCGGCGCTTCCCGCCGGTGGGGGAGGACCACGTCGCGCTCGACGGGACGTCCATGGCCACCCCGCACGTGGCCGGTGCGGCCGCGATCCTGGCCGGTCAGCACCCGGACTGGAAGGCGCCGCAGCTCAAAGCGGCACTGATGGGCAGTGCGAGGCCGAACCCGGCGCTGACCGTGTTCGAGCAGGGCGCGGGCCGCGTCGACGTCGCCAAGGCCGTCGCAACGACGGTGCACGCGTCCGTGGGAAGCATCAACAACGGCATCGTGCAGTGGCCGCACACCGACGACGTGCCCGTCGCCACCGCGGTGACGTACCGCAACTCCGGCACGTCACCCGTGACCCTGAACCTGGCCGCGGACGTCAAGGACCCCAACGGAAAGGCCGCTCCGGCGGGCATGGTCACGGTCTCCCCGGCGAGCCTGACGATCGCACCCGGTGCGGCCGCCCGGGCGACGGTCACCACGAACACGAAGGTCGACGGCGCCGACGGCATCTACAGCGGTGTCGTCACCGCCGGTGACGTCCGCACGCCCATCACCGTCACGCGGGAGGTCGAGAGCCACGACCTGAAGGTCACCGTGCTCGGCGCCGACGGCAAGCCCACGTCGGACTACGCGTTCCGGCTGGTCGACCTGAGCAAGCCGGAACAGCGCGTGCCCTACGACGCGTCGGGGTCGCTGACGGTCCGGGTGCCCAAGGGCCACTACTACTTCGAGTCACAGGTGTCCACTTCGGACGGACGGCTGGCGGTGACGATCGAGCCCGACGTGAACCTCGAAGCGCCCACGACGATCACGGTCGACGCCCGGCAGGGCAGGCCCGCGGGTCTCGTCCTCGACCGGCCTGGTGCGAAGGCGGGCGAGAGGTTCGTCGAGTTCGCCCGCTCGACCTCGTACGGCGGCAAGCACTTCCTGCGCACCAGGATCAGCCCGCCGCAGTACGGCGAGGTCCTCGTCAGCCCGTCGAGGACCTCGGCGCCCGGCCGGTTCCGGTACTCGGCCGGCGGCAGGTTCGCCGAGCAGGACGGTGCCGGGAGCTTCGACGCCAGCCCGTACCTCTACAACGTGCGGGGCGACGTCGACGGGCGCATGCCGGCCGATCCCGTGCTCCGCGTGCGGGACAAGGACCTGGTGAAGGTCCGCACCACGCACGGCGCCACCGTCCCCGGCACCAGCGGCAACCGGGAAGGCATGATCACCAAACCGCTGCCGTTCACCCTGGAGGAGCTCTACTCGCCGGAAACGCCGTGGCCGACCGAGTTCACGGAGGTGACCGCGGCCGGGGAGTTCCAGTCGCGCCTGTTCTCCAGCGCGCCCAGGAGCTTCCCGCGGGTGCGGACCGCCACCGACTCGTTCAACCTGGCGGTGTTCGGGCCCGACCTGCCCTCGAACCCGGACAGGCCGTCCCGCTACGCCGGCCGTTCCGCCGACACGATGGTCTTCCAGATCCCGCTGTTCACCGACTCCCGCGACGACCGCGAGGGGTTCTCCGCGCACACCGGCAGCTCCACGCTGTACCGGGACGGCGTCGAGATCGGCAGGAACACCAGCGCGAGCGGCCTCTTCGAGGCGGGGTCCGGTCCGGCCACCTACCGGTTGCACACCGAGGCGACCAGGGACCGCGTGCTGACCAGCAAGATCGTCGCCGACTGGACCTTCCGGTCCGACACGGTCGCCGAGGGCCCGGCCCAGCCGCTGCCGTTGATGGCCGTGAAGTTCGCGCCGGCCGTGGACGGCCACAACCGGGCGAGCCGGGCGGCGTCGACGATCGTGCCGTTGTCGGTCAACCACAACACCGGCATCAGCGCCCGGCCGACCGCCGTCCAGGTGTCGCACGACAAGGGAGCGACGTGGCGCACCGCGCCGGTGCTGGGCGGCAACGGGCACTGGTTCACCGTGCTGAGCCACCCGAAGGGCGCCACCTCGGTGTCGCTCAGGGCATCAGCACGGGACACCGCGGGCAACTCCGTCACCCAGACGATCATCGACGCGTTCCTGCTGAGGTAGCGCCGGTCCGAACGGAGTGGCTCCTCCCCGCGGAGGCGCTACTCCGTTCAGGAGATCCTTGTCGCCCGGCGTAACGACCCTGTCGCGCACAGAGACATCAGCCTTGGTGTCCGCGCGAGGTGAGGGTGTGTGCCAATGAAGATCGACCTGTTCAACGAGATCCAGAACCCCGGCCCCGCCCCCGAGCAGTTCCGGTTCCGCCAGGCTCTCGACCAGGCCCGCCTCGCCGACGAGCTCGGCTACGGCTGCTGGTGGCAGGTCGAGCACCACGGCGCGGGCGAGTTCAGCCTGTCCTCCGCCCCCGAGCTGATGCTCGCCGCCCTGTCCCAGCAGACCTCCCGCATGCGTCTCGGCCACGCCGCCGTGCTCGCGCCCGGCCGTTTCAACCACCCGATCCGCGTCGCCGAACGCGCCGCCACCCTCGACCACCTCAGCGGCGGACGCGTCGAGCTCGGCCTCACCCGCTCGACCATCCCCGAGTGGAACCTCTTCGGCGTCGAGCCCGCCGACGCGCGCGCCCAGACCGCCGAGGCGTTCGAGATGGTGCCGAAGATGTGGACGAACGACCGCTTCTCGCACCGCGGCGAGCACTACGACGTCTCCGACGTCTCGATCGTGCCCAAGCCGCTGCAGAGCCCGCACCCGCCGCTGTGGCAGGCGGCCGCGTCCCCGACGTCCTTCGAGGAGGCGGGCCGCCGCGGTGTCGGCGTGCTCGGCACGACGATCTGGGAGTCCATCGACCGGGTCGCCCGCATGATCGACCTCTACCGCGCGGCCGCCGCGGAGTGCACCTCGCCCGTCGGGTCGTTCGTCAACGACCAGGTCGCCTACTTCACCTTCGTGCACTGCGCCGAGACCGACGAGCAGGCCATGCGCAACGGGGCGGCGGCCGCCGCGGCCTGGTACACGGTGACGGCGCTGCGCTTCTTCAACGCCGCCGCCGAGTTCGCCGCGACCATGCAACGCCACCAGGACCTCCTCGCGGCCGGCGACGGTGGCCTCACGGCCGAGTTCCTGCGTGCCGAGGCCGACGCCGCCCCCACCGACGCGCAGTTCGTGATCGGCCGGATCATCCAGGGCGAGGACGTGCCGGAGGACGAGCTGTTCGAGGTGCTGTCCGCGCAGCAGTCGCTGATCGTCGGCAGCCCGGACACGTGCCGCAAGAAGCTGCAGGCGTACGCGGACCTCGGAATCGACCGGCTGATGTGCCTGCAGCAGATCGGGCCGATCGGGCACGACGAGGTGATGACGAGCATCAGGCTGATCGGGGAGCTGATCCCGGAGTTCGACCAGGCCTGACCCGCGTCAGCCCAGAGCGCGCAACGCCGACTGCTCGCCGCGTCCGAGAGCGGCGACGTGCTCGGCGACGTTGAACGCGTCGCTCAGCGTGCCGCCACCGTCGAGGAGGCCGATCACCCGGCCTTCGGTCTCCTTGACGGCCAGCGCGGCGTCGAGGAGCGACTCGACCCGCAGCGGGTCCACGACGACGAGGCCTTCGTCGTCGGCGAGGACCAGGTCGCCGGGGTTGACCGCGACCCCGCCGCAGGTCACCGGGACCTGAAGCTCGCCGAGCTGCACCGCGGTCCCGGCGCGCGGCGTGACGAAGCGGCTGTACACGGGGAGCGCGCAGGTCGAGACGTAGGCCATGTCGCGGTAGCCGCCGTCCACGACGATGCCGCCGAGCGACCGCACCAACGCCGCCCGCGCGAACATCTCGCCGCCCAGAGCGGTCTCGCGTGCGCCGCCGTCGACGACGATCACCGAGCCCGGCCCGGCCGTCTCGACCGCGCGCAGCACGGCCAGGAAGTCCTCGCGGCAGCGGACCGTGAACGCCGGTCCGCAGATCCGGGTCGCCGCGGACCGGGGCCGGATCGCGCTGTGCACGACCCGCGTGGTCCGGTCGGCGTCGCAGAGAGCGGTCGTGTCGACGGCGAGGAACCGTTCCAGCAGTGCGTCGTTCACGGGCATGAGGTGCGATCCCTTGTCTCGGCGGTGGAGGTCTCCGCACCATCCCACCCCGTCTACGGTGATGCCGTGGCAGACACCCGGCAACGCCTGATCGACGGCGCGATCGACACGATCCGCGCGCACGGACTGACCGGCACCACGGCGCGCAGCATCGCGGCCACCGCCGGGGTCAACCAGGCGCTGGTCTTCTACCACTTCGGCACCGTCCACGACCTGCTGCAGGCCGCGTGCCTCGCCGCCACGCAGGCCAGGGTCGAGCCGTTCGCCGCCCGGCTCGACGAGATCACCGACCTGCGCCAGCTCCTCGCGCTCGGCCGCACCCTGCACACCGCGGAACGCGCGGAGGGCAACGTGATGGTGCTCGCCCAGCTGCTGGCCGGTGCCCAGACCGACCCCGAGCTCGCCGAGGCCACCGCGGCGTCGCTGCAGCTGTGGATCACCCCGATCGAGCGCGCCCTGACGAGGTTGCTGGCCGGCTCCCCGGTGTCCGAGCTGATCGACACGCCTGGTCTCGCCCGCGCGGTGAGCGCCGGGTTCATCGGGCTGGAGCTGTACGAGGGCGTCGACCCGGACGGGGCCCAGGCGGCACTGGACGCGCTCGACCGGCTGGCCGTGCTCATCGAGGTGGTGGACGACCTCGGACCGGTCGCGGTCCGCGCCCTGCGCGCCAAGCTCCGGAGGACCACCAAGAACCGCGTTTGAGCAACTGCTCAAATCCGGCTACCCTCCTGTTTGAGCAACTGCTCAAACAGGAGGTGGCCGCATGGCGCGACGACGAGCGCTCTACGTGGAGACGCTGATCCGGGCCGACCTGGACGAGCTGTGGCGGCGCACCCAGGAACCACACCCGCACCAGCGGTGGGACGCCCGGTTCACCCGGATCGACTACCTGCCGAAGGCGGACCCGGACGATCCCCAGCACTTCCGGTACGCGGTCCGCGTCCTGCCCGGCCTGGAGGTCGGCGGGACCGGCGTCAGCGTCGGCGAGCGGACGAAACCGGACGGCTCGCGGACGTCGGCGCTGCGCTTCAGCTCGGCGCACCCGTTGTCGCTGATCCGCAGCGGCGCGGGCTACTGGCGGTACGTGCCGACCGACGCGGGCGTCCGGTTCCTCACCGGGTACGACTACCAGCCGGGCTGGGGCCGGCTGGGGGCACTGGCCGACCGCCCGTTCCGCCTGCTGATGGGCTGGGGGACGGCCTGGTCGTTCGACCGGCTCCGCCTGTGGCTCGAGCGCGGCGTCCCGCCCGAGGTGTCGCTGCGGCGGGCACTGCTGGACGCGGGCGCGCGGCTCGCCGTCTGCGCCGTCGCCTGGTGGGCCGCCCCGGTCCTGGTCGCCGCGGCCCTCACCCTCGCCGCGTTGCTGGCCCCGCCGCTGCCGTCCACCCCGGCCGCCCGAAGGTGCCGCCGGACTCCGCCGGACCGTCGTTCGTCGACGGCGCCCTCGACCCTGACCACTTTGGAGCACCCATGACGTCGATCTTCCAGCGCGCCCTCGGTGACGACTTCGACCGCCTGCACCCGCAGTTGCGGCGCCGCTTCGGCTTCGGCAGCGCGGACGGCGTCGCCTGCGTAGGCCGGGGCACGATGGACCGCGTGTGGCACGGCCGCGGCTTCACCCGGCCGTTCCTGTGGCTCGGCGCCAAGCGCCACATCCTCTTGCCGGGCCACGGCGGCGACATCCCGTTCACCATCGAGAACTACCCGTACCGCGACTCGCTCGGCCGGGAGACGGTGACGTTCGTCCGCACCTTCTCCTTCGACCGGCCGCAGCGCTGGGACGCCACGATGATCTACAGCCCCGAGCGGGGCTGCGTCGTCGACTACCTGGGCACGCACCAGCACGTCTCCGTCGACCTGCACCTGTCCGTGGACGACCGCGGCGGGCTGCTGATCCGCAGCGGTGAGCAGCGCTTCCACGAGGGACCGCTGCACTTCCGCATCCCGAGGCTCGTGACCGGCACGGCGGAGGTCCGCGAGTCCTTCGACGACGACCTGGGCCGGTTCCGGATCAACGTCGAGGTGACCAACCACCGGTTCGGACCGCTCTTCGGCTACCACGGCACCTTCGCCTGCTCCTTTCCCGAAGGTGACCCCGTGCCGCACACGATCAGGCCGGTCCGGGAGCAGGCGAAGGTCTGACGGACTTCCGGCCTACGACTCGTCCGCGCGGTTCCCGAGCGCCGTGCGCAACCGCAGGCTGTTCGCCACGACCAGTACGGACGACAGCGACATCGCGGCGCCCGCGATGAGCGGGTTGAGCAGGCCGAGGGCCGCGAGGGGGAGCGCCGCGGCGTTGTACCCGAACGCCCAGACGAGGTTTCCCCTGATCGTGGCGAGCGTGCGGCCGGCGAGCACGACCGTGTCCGCGATGGCGTCGAGGTCGTCGCGGACCAGGATGACGTCGGCGGCCTGCGCGGCGATGTCGCTGCCGTGCGCGATGGCCATGCCCAGGTCGGCGGCGGCGAGCGCAGGGCCGTCGTTGATGCCGTCGCCGACCATCGCGACGTGCCTTCCCTGTGCGCGCAACCGTTCCACGGCGGCGACCTTGTCGGCCGGACGGACGTTCGCGATCACCTCGCCCACGCCGATCTCCGCGGCGACAGCCTGGGCGGCGGCTTCGTGGTCGCCGGTGAGCAGCACCGTGCGCAGGCCCAGCGAGTGCAGGCGGGCGATCGCGCCCGGTGCGGACGGGCGCACCGTGTCGCGCAGCGCGATGCCGCCGGCCACCTCGCCGTCCCGGGCGACCAGCACCCCGGTCGCCGCACCGAGTCCGGCGAGCCACTCCACGGCCTGGACGGGCACCACGATGTCCAGCCGTGCCATGAGTTCCGCCGACCCGACGACGACCAGTGAACCCTCGACCCGGCCACGCGCGCCCGCACCGACCAGCGCCTCGAACCCGGTCACGGCCTGAGGGTTCTCGCACGCCGCGGCGATCGCCACGCCGATCGGGTGTTCGGAGGCGGCCTCCACCGCGCCCGCCCACCGCAGGACGTCCTGACCGCCCGCGAACGACATCGTGGCCGTGACCTCCATGCGGCCGGTGGTGACGGTGCCGGTCTTGTCCAGCACGACGGTGTCGACGGCGCGCGTCGCCTCCAGCACCTCTGGTCCCTTGACCAGGATGCCGAGCTGGGCCGCGCGGGCCACGCCGACCATGAGCGCGGTCGGGGTGGCGAGGCCGAGAGCGCACGGGCACGCGATGATCAGCACGGCGACCGCGGCCGTGAACGCCTCACGCGCGGGGTGGTCCGTGAGCAGCCACCCGGCGAGGGTCAGTGCGGAGAGCACGAGCACCACGGGCACGAAGACCGCACACACCTTGTCCACCAGGCGTTGCACGGCGGCCTTGCGTTCGGCGGCCTGCTCGGCCAGCGCCCGCATCTGCGCGAGCTGGGTGTTGGCGCCGACCGCGGTCGCGCGCACGATCAACCGCCCGGCGCTGTTGACGGTGCCGCCGACGACGTGGTCTCCCGGTCCGACCTCGACCGGCACGGGCTCACCGGTCATGGACGCCGTGTCGACCGCGGAGTACCCCTCGGTCACGACGCCGTCCGCGGGCAGCGCCTCACCGGGCCGCACCACGAGCAGGTCGCCGACGAGCACGCGGGCGGCGGGCACCGTGGTCTCGACGCCGTCGCGCACCACCCTGGCGTCCTTCGCCGCGATGCCCGCGAGCGCGGTGAGCAGGCCCACGGCCGACCGTCGTGACCGCAGCTCGAAGTACCGCCCGGCGAGCAGGAACGTCGTGACGCCCGCGGCCACGTCGAGGTAGACGGCGTCCGCGCCCTCCGCCGTCACGCCGAAGCCGAGCCAGTAGCCGGGACCCGACGACCCCGCCACGACCGACCACAGCGCCCACCCGAAAGACGCCAGGACTCCCAGCGACACCAACGTGTCCATGCTGGACGCTCCGTGCCGCAGGTTGCGCAGCACCGCGCGGTGGAACGGCCACGCCGAGTACGTGACCACCGGAAGCGCGAGCAGCACGCACACCGCCTCCCAGCCGGGAAAGCGCAGTGCGGGCACGAGCGCGAGGCTGATGGACAGGTTGCCGAGGGGGATCGCCAGCACGGCGGCGACCACCAGCCTGCGCCGCAGCCCGGCGACGGTGTCCCGGGCCTGCTCGCGGTCGTGCCCGGCGATCGACGCGTCGTAGCCCGCGTCCCGGACGACCTGCACGGCGTCGTCGGTGCGCATGCCTTGCGGCAGATGGACGATCGCGCGTTCGGTGGCGTAGTTGACGGTGGCGCGCACGCCGTCGACCTTGTTCAGCTTGCGTTCGATCCGCGTGGCGCAGGCCGCACAGGTCATCCCGGACACCGACAGTTCGACGGCGCCGTCCGTGGTGGTGGTCATGGCAGGTCAGTTCTTCCTTCCGGAGAGTTCCACGAGCATCGCGTTGTAGGCGGCCAGCCGGTCGTCGTGCCCGCTGTCGGTGGCGCGGTCGAACCGCACGGCCTCGCGGCGGTCGGCCACCGCCCACTGCCGCAGCAGCGCGAGCACGACGACGAGCATCGGGATCTCCCCGGTGGCCCAGGCGATGCCGCCGCCGAGACGCTGGTCGGCGAGGAGGTCGGGCATCCAGGTGAGGCCGAGGGTGCGGTAGAAGTACTCGGCGATCACGGTCTGCTCGTTCATCAGGATCACGCCGAAGAACGCGTGGAACGGCATGACCGAGAACAGCAGGCCGAGCCGGGCGAGGTGCGGCAACGGGCGGGACGCGCGGTCGACCCCGATGACGAGCCAGAAGAACACGTAGCCGCTGACCAGGAAGTGGATGTTCATCAGCTGGTGCGCCCAGTGGAAGCGCATCGCGGCGCCGAAGAGGTCCGAGAAGTACAGCACGTAGAACGACCCGACGAACGTCGTCGCGGCCACCGCGGGATGCGTCAGCAGCCGCGTGGCGCGGCAGTGCAGCAGCGCCGTGATCCACTGCCTCGGCCCTGGGGGCAGCACCCGCAACGCCAGCGTGGCTGGCCCGCCGAGGACCAGAAGCACCGGTGCCAGCATGGTGAGTGCCATGTGGGCCACCATGTGCGTGCTGAACATGCCCGCCGCGTACCTGCCGACCCCGGACGACGTCGCCACGAGCACCACGGCACAGCCCAGCAGCCACGCGGCGGTCCGGCCGGCCGGCCACCCGTCACCTCGCCGGTGCAGCGCGCGGACCGCCACGACGTAGGCCACCGCCAGCAGGACTGCTCCCAGTCCCAGCAGGAGATCGAGCCGCCAGCCCAGCAGGAGCTCCGTCACCGACGGCGGGTCCGGCAGTTCGTAGCCGAGCACGGTCTCCTGCGGCGACGGCCTGCTCGCGGACCACGCCGGCGGCACGAGGTGGGTGAGCCCCGCCGACGCGCCGAGCGCCAGCCCCACGGCCACCAGCTCCACACCGAGCGGCCGTCGCGTGCCCCAGCGAGCGCGCAGCAGGACGGCGACCCCGCACACGAAGAGCTTGAGCAGCAACAGAACCGCGAACCCGCCGTGCAGTCCGGCAGGCCCGGTCAGCACCGCTCCCGCCACCGATCCGCTGAGGACGAGCACGACCAGGCACCACGTCGTGAGCCGGTGGTAGCGCCTGACCACGACGTCGTCGGCCCCAGGCCGGCGGAGACAGGCGCGCAGGGCGACGAGCGACCCGATCCAGACCGCGGCGGCGGGAACGTGCCAGACCATCGCGTTGGTGGCGACGTCGTGCCACGCGCCGTTCGCCACGTGACCGGCGATCACCGGTGCCAGCACACCGATCAGGGCGGGAAGCAGCCACAGCACGGCGGTCGTCCACGTCAGGGTCGACCGCGTGCCCGCGGCGACGACCGCGGCGGCCACGGCGGAGCAGATCCACGCCTTCGGTTCCTCGGTGGCGGCGACGAGTCCGCCCAGGTGTTCCAGCGCGACCGAGACCGGCTGCCCGGACGCGTCCGCCGCCGACAGGACCACCGCCGCCGTGGACGCGCAGAACCACACCACGGCCGCCGTCGAAGCCGTCCGCACGGCGGCGTAGGCGTGGGCGGTCAACCGGGTGCGCTTCGGTGGTGCGGGCACCACGAACACGCCGAAAGCGAGTGCTCCCAGCGTGATCGTGGCGGCGGCGTTCGCCAGTGTGCGCACGACGCCGAACGCCAGCGGCGTGACTCTGCCCGGATCGCTGTCACCCAGAGCGGCGTACACGTCTCCTGACGCCCAGACCACGACGACCACGACGCACAACACCGAGATGACCGCCGCGACCACGACGGTCCTGTCCACCCTCATGTGGAGGCGGTCGGACGAAACTCCCCTCTGGTTCCCGGAAAAGCGGACTATCGCTGACTTTGTGACACAGCAGACTTGCGCGAACGCACGCTGCCGATGATCCCGTCGAGCACCAGGAACGCCACGAGGCTGATGCCCAGCAACGGCATCGCGATGCCGATCGCGATCAGCACGAGCGGTGCGGGGACGACGAACCACAGCGGGAGCTGCTGCCATCCTCCGCGCCGGGGAGCCGTGCCGAACGGCGCCGAGCGGCCGGCACGGGTGGGACGGCGCTGCCACCACATGCGGTAGCCGAGGAAGATGAGCGTCAGGATCGTCGCGGCCAGCAGGAGAAGCGCGACCTGGTTGGCAAGACCGAAGAGCAGCCCCATGTGCGCCAGAATGCCCAAAGTGGACAGTTTCGCGAGGAGTGGCCGGTCGGCGAAGTCCGCACGCGCCGTGACGGTGCCGGTGGCCGGGTCGACGGCGGCCTTGTCCTGGCGGATCGGCCAGACCTGGTCGCTCTGCGCCACGGACCAGGCGGTGCCGGCGGCGGCGGGGGAGAGGTCCACCGGTCCGTCGAGACCCGCCCCGCGTCCGGCGGCGAGCACCCGGTCGAACGTCTTGGGGTCCACCGGTTCGGTGCCGGCCGTGCCGCCGTTGTGCTCCGAGTGCCCACCGGGTGCGGTCGCGGCGGGCGTCGAGCCGGGCAGCGCTGTGTCGAGCGCGGGCGCCTTGGCGTTCAGGGCGACGAGCACGGCGCTGAAGTTCTCGCCGGCGTAGTTGGACCACGTCAAACCGGTGGCGGACAGGAACAACGCGCCGACGAGCGCCCACACGCCGAGGCTCGCGTGCCACGACCGGGTCTTGCGCACGCCCTTCGCGCCCTTCTCCGGCACGAGCAACGCGCGCACGCGCCGTTGGGCGGTGCGCCGGCGGGCGATCCAGAGCACGAGCCCCACCACCGAGAGCACCCACAGCCAGCTGGCCGCGAGCTCCGAGTAGAGGTTGCCGACCGGGCCGAGGTTGAGGTCGCGGTGCAGCTGGTCGAGCCACGTGACGGCCGGCGTCGCGCCCGCCCACGTGGTCAGCTCCCCGAGCACCTGCGCGGAGTACGGGTTGACGTAGACGGTCTTGCTGTACTCCTCGGGCAGGCCGGCCACGGCGAACACGACCCGCGTCGAGGCCTCCGGGTCGTCGAAGAGCTGGACCGTCGTCACGGTGCCATCGGGCAGGGACATCTGCGCGGCCGCGACCTGGTCGGAGACGGGCCGGGCCGTGCCCGCGGGCTCGACCCACAGCTTGTCGCCGTACAGCACGTTGTCGATCTGGGGCGCGAACGCGTAGAGCATGCCGGTCACGGCGGCCACGACCAGGAACGGCCCGATGAGCACACCGGCGTAGAAGTGCAGTCTGCGCAACAAAGGCACGACGGAGATCTGGCTGGTCCGGGTGGTCTCGCCTGGTCGTTCGAGCTCGAGAGGGGGAGCGGACATCGGGGACACCTCTGCGGGGGGACGGGTTGCGGGGTTGGAGCAGTAGTCGTCCGCGAACCCGGCCTGGTTCCCGCGTTCTCCGCGCATGACTCAGCGCGTTCGGACGGTCACGGACACCGTCGGCCCTCGGTACGAAGGGGGCGGCCTGTTCATCACGTCCGCCCCCTTCCCCCTTCCCGCCCGCCGGCATCAGGAGCGGTGCCGACGTCCAACTGGTCGGACGAAGTGGCGCCCCGGTTCCCGAGATGTCGAATTCCATTGCGCGAAACAACATTTCGTGGCTCCGCCGAGGCGCCGATACGGTCGGGAACATGGAGCGGAACTTCCCGGCGGCAGAAGAACTCCTGGCCACCTTGCGTGCCGGCGAAGTGACGTCGGTGGAGCTGACCGACGAGGCGATCGCCCTGGTCGAACGGGAGGACGTGGAGATCAACGCGATCTGCGTGCGGGACTTCGACCGGGCGCGGGCCGCCGCACGCGCCGCGGACGAGGCACGTGCCCGTGGCGAGGACCGGCCGCTGCTCGGCCTCCCGGTGACGGTCAAGGAGTCCTACGACGTGGCCGGGCTTCCCACGACCTGGGGCATGCCACAACACCGGGACCACCTGCCGGCCGAGGACGCGGTGCAGGTGTCGCGGCTCAAGGCGGCGGGCGCGGTGGTGCTGGGCAAGACGAACGTGCCGCTGGGGCTGCAGGACATCCAGACCTTCAACGAGATCCACGGCACCACCAACAACCCGTGGGACCACGAGCGCACGTCAGGAGGGTCCTCCGGTGGCTCGGCGGCGGCACTGGCGTCCGGCTTCGGCGCGTTGTCGATCGGCTCCGACCTCGCCGGGTCGCTGCGCACCCCCGCGCACTTCTGCGGCGTCTACGCGCACAAGCCGACGGTAGGACTGGTGCCCACCCGCGGCATGGCCCCGCCGCCGGGACCGCCGTTGCCGATCGACCTCGACCTCGCCGTCGCCGGTCCGATGGCGCGCACCGCCCGTGACCTCACGCTCCTGCTCGACGTCATGGCCGGGCCGGACCCGCTGACGCACGGCAAGGCGTACCACCTGGCCCTGCCACCCGCCCGGCACCAGCGGCCGGGCGACTTCCGGGTCCTGGTCCTCGACGAGCACCCGTTCCTGCCGACCGGGTCCGCCGTGCGCGCGGGAGTGAACCGGGTGGCCGACGCGCTCGCCGCGACCGGCGCCCGCGTCGAACGGCACAGTCCGCTGCTGCCCGATCTGGCCGAGGCCGCGACGCTCTACACGCAGCTGCTGTTCTCGGGCACCGTCGCGCGTTTTCCCGTAGACACGTATGAACTGCTGAAGGTCTACGCGTCCGGACTGAGCCCGGACGACCAGAGCCTCAACGCGACACGGTTGCGCGCCATGGTGTTCAGTCACCGCGAGTGGATCGAGGTGTGCGACCGGCGAGAGGCGCACCGGCACGGGTGGCGGCGGTTCTTCGAGGAGTTCGACGCCGTGGTCTGCCCGATCACGCCCACTCCGGCGTTCCCGCACGACCACGACCCCGACCCGCTGGCGCGCCGGATCGACATCGACGGCGTGGCGCACCCGTACTTCGACCAGCTGGTCTGGGCCGGGGTGGCGACGATGCCCGGTCTGCCGGCGACGGCGGTGCCGGCAGGCCGGTCTCCCGAGGGGTTGCCGGTGGGCGTGCAGATCGTCGGCCCGATGTTCGAGGACCGCACGCCCTTGCGGCTGGCCGAGCTCCTGGAACAGGAGATCGGGGGCTTCCAACCACCGATGGACGTCAGCAGGCCCTGACGACGACCGTGTGCGCCTTGCCACCGAGGTCGAGGATCGTCACGTTCTTGTTCCCCGCGGGAACGCGGACCTGGTACGCGCCGGGGTTGACCGGGTAGCCGAAGTAGCTGCCCGCCGGGGCGGCCGAGGTGCCCGCGATCATGTAGCCGCCGCGGTAGATCTCGGTCTTGACGGCCTTGCCGCAGTTGTTGGAGATGTAGATCTTGCCCTTGGTCGCGGCGGTGGCGGGACCCGCGCCGAGGACCGAGATGAACAGACCCGCGGTGGCCAGACCGGTGAGAACGCGCCGGGTGGTCGTCATGGTGCTCCTACTGTGTTGTGGGCTTCGGCCGCAAGATAGCGGCGGCCGGAGCCACGCACAGTGGGTCGAACGACCGACACCGCCCGCTCGTCACGGAGTCGGCGCCTCCAGCGGAAGCACGACCTGGAACCGCGTGTCGCCCGGCCGCGACTCCACCCGGATGGCGCCGTGGTGCTTGTTGACCACGATCCGCCACGAGATCTCCAGCCCGAGCCCGGTGCCCTCGCCGACCGGCTTGGTGGTGAAGAACGGTTCGAAGATCCGGCCCTGCACCTCCGCCGGGATGCCGGGGCCGGTGTCGCCGATCTCGACGACGACCTGCCTGTCCTGCGCGAAGGTCCGCATGGTCAGCGTGCCCGAGCCGCCCATCGCGCTGAGGGCGTTGTCGATCATGTTCGTCCACACCTGGTTGAGCTCACCGGCGTACGCGGGGATGGTGGGCAGCGCGCGGTCGTAGTCCTTGACCACCCGCACGTCCGAGAGCTTGCCGCCGAACATGACGAGGGTCGAGTCGAGCAGCTCGTGCACGTCGACCACCTGGTACGGCGCGCGGTCCATCTGCGAGTACTGCTTGGCGGCACCGACCAGAGTGGACACCCGGGTCGTCGCGTCCTCGATCTCGTTCATCAGCATCTCGGTCTCGACCGTGTACCTGAGCCAGTGCACGGCGGATCCCGTGACGGCCGCCGGGCACGGCACGAGCGAGGTCTCGAGCCACTCCACGTCCAGCCCGGCCGCGACCAGCACGGGCGCGACGTCCCAGCCGCCGGTGATGCCGTGGTCGTCGAGCCAGTCGGCGACCTCGTCCTCGGCGTCGCTCGCCTCCAGCGGGCTGAGCTTCGGCGCCTTGGCGACCCGTTCGACCGCCTTCTCCTGCAGCTTCACCAGCGACGGCAGCACTTCCGGGTCGATCGCCCCCTGCGCGAGAAGGGCGAGCTTGTGCCGCATCCCCGCGACCCGCTCGCGCAACGCCGCCGTCGCGCGCACCGCGGCCGCCGCCGGGTTGTTGAGCTCGTGGGTGAGACCCGCGGACAACGCTCCGAGCGCGGTGAGCCGTTCGTGCTGGCCGACCGTCGCCTGGGTGTTGCGCATGCCCCAGAACAGGCCCTCCAGCAGGTGCATCGCCATCGGGAACCACGTGCGGACCATCGGCCCGAACTCGTCGGCGTCGAACTGCAGCATCGCCGTGGCGGTGATCGACTCGACGGTCATCTGGTAGGTCGGCTGGTCGAGCTCCAGGTAGGCCTGGGTGGCGCCGAAGTACGAGCCGCGCAGGTCGCTGCGGCTCACCTCGACGCGCTGACCGCCGATGTTGCGGCACAGCGCGACCGTTCCCTCCAGCAGCACGAAGAAGCACGTCGCGGGCTCGCCCTCGGTGAGCACGGGGGTGCCCGCCTCGCGGGTCTCGACGTGACCGTGCCCGGCCAGCCAGTCCAGCTGGGCGTCGTCGAGCTTCTCGAACAGGAACAGCTCGCGCAGGGCGTCCGCGGTGAGCCTCTCCATCAGGACCTCTCCAGGTAGCGGTGGACCAGGGTGACCGCCATGGCACCCTCACCGACCGCGGACGCGACCCGCTTCACCGACTCCGCCCGCACGTCGCCCGCGACGAACACGCCCGGCAGGTTCGTCTCCAGGTGGTACGGCGCCCGCTCCAGGTCCCAGCCGGGAGGGGAGCCGCCGAGGTCGGGGCCGGCGAGCAGGAACCCGCGGTCGTCGCGTTCCAGCGTGCCGTCGAGCCAGTCCGTGCGCGGAGCGGCCCCGATGAACGCGAACAGCCAGCTCGCCGGGACGGTCGTCGTCTCGCCGGTCTTGTTGTGCAGCAACGTCAGCGTCTCCAGGTGGTCCTCGCCCGAACCGCCGCTGATCTCGGTGTGCGTGCGCACCTCGACGTTCGGGATCGCCGCGAGCTGGTCGATCAGGTACCGCGACATCGACTGCTCCAGCGAGTCGCCCCTGACCAGGATCACGACCTTGCGCGCGTGCCCGGAGAAGTAGACGGCCGCCTGGCCCGCGGAGTTCGCGCCACCGACGAGGTAGACGTCCTGCCCGGCGCAGTTCGGGCCCTCGGTGGTCGAGGCGCCGTAGTACACGCCCCGCCCGGTCAGCTCACCGAGGCCGGGCGCGTCGAGCAGCCGGTACGACACGCCGGTCGCGAGGATGACGGTGTGGGCGGAGAGCTCGGTGCCGTCGCCGAACCGCACGATCCGCGCGGCACCCCGGCGTTCCAGGGCGACGACGTCACGGGTGGTGAGCAGCTCGACCCCGAACTTGACCGCCTGCCTGCGGGCCCGTTCGGTCAGCTGCCCGCCGGACACGCCGTCGGGGAAGCCCAGGTAGTTCTCGATGCGGCTGCTGGTCCCGGCCTGCCCGCCCGTCGCGATCCGCTCGACCAGGACGGTCCGCAGGCCCTCCGACCCGCCGTACACCGCGGCGCCGAGCCCCGCCGGCCCGCCACCGACGACGATCAGGTCGTAGAACTCGGCCGACGGCGTGGTGCTCAGGCCGACCTCGGCGGCGAGCTCCGCGTCGGACGGGTCGACGAGGGCCTTGCCCTGGGCCGTGACCACGACGGGCAGGGTCGTCCCGTCCTGGTGCGCCGCGGTGAGCAGGCAACGCGCCTCCGGCTCGTCGAGCGCGTGCCAGCGGAACGGGACGTTGTTGCGCGCCAGGAAGTCACGGACCTCGTAGGACCGCGGCGACCAGCGGTGCCCGACGACGCGCACCCGTTGCGGAGGCTGCCGGTCGCTCACGGCCCAGGCGCGCAGTTGCTCGTCGAGGACCGGGTAGAGGTTCTGCTCCGGCGGGTCCCACGGCTTGAGCAGGTAGTGGTCGAGGTCCACGACGTTGATCGCCTGGATCGCCGCGTCGGTGTCGGCGTACGCCGTGAGCAGCACCCGGCGGGCCTGCGGGAACACGTCCATGGCCTGTTCGAGGAACTCGATGCCGCTCATCTGCGGCATGCGGTGGTCGGCGAGCAGCGCCGCGACCTCCTCGCCGCGCAGCTTGATCTCGTGCAGGGCCTCCAGCGCCTGGGGCCCGGACTCCGCCCGCACGATCCGGTACTGCTCGCCGTACTTCCGGCGCAGGTCCCGCGCCACCGCCCGCGACACGGCGGGGTCGTCGTCCACCGTGAGAATCGAAGGCCGCGAGACGCGACCGGCAGTCGTCATGCGACCAGTCAAACACCAGAACTCGCCGACGACAGCAATCGAGGTACCTTCGTGCCGTGGCAACTACTTGTGAACACGTCGCCGAACTGGGCGCCGAGCCCGCACCGTCCACGGTGGAGGGGTGCGAGGACTGCCTGGCCGCGGGCGGCCGGTGGGTGCACCTGCGCCTGTGCCTCGGCTGCGGCAAGGTCGCCTGCTGCGACTCCTCGCCCGCCAAGCACGCCTCGAAGCACTTCGCCGACGAGGGGCACCCGATCATCCGCTCGTTCGAGCCGGGGGAGACCTGGCGCTGGTGCTTCGTGGACAACACCCTCGTGTGACGTCCGGGTCGTCAGGCCGGTCCGTCCGCGAGCAGTGCGCGGTACCGGGCCTCGTGGTGCTCGTCCGGGGTCGGTGACACCGCCGGCTCCGGGAGCTCGTCGGGGTCGTCGGAGCTGATCGGCACGCCCTGGGCCCGGCACAGCTCGACCATGCGCGGATAGCCGTCGTCGTCCCACTGGCCGTACTCGTCGCTCAGCGCCTCGCTGAGGCTGGTGCCCCGCAGGAGCTGGTACTGGCCCTCGTTGTCGAGGCTGACGACGGGCGCCTCGGTGAGCGGGAGTCCGGCGGGGCCGCGCCAGTAGCCGAACGCCCTGCCCTCGTCCCCGTCCTCGGCGACCCACGTGATCAGCGCGGCGGTCTCCTCGATCGCCCGGACGTTGGCGACGACGTCGGGGTTCGCGAGGTCCTCGGCGGTCAGGTAGCTCGTGTCGAGCGCCTCCGGCCGTTCGTCGTCGGCGAGCAGGCGCAGGCCTTCCGACCACGGGTTGGGCTCGCCCGCGTCCTGGCGGCGGCGCCAGACGGCGAGATCATCGGGAACCATCGGCGAGCCTCTCCTCGGTGTGTCGCGGCGCCGCAGTCTCGCACGGTTACGGTGGCGGGAACCGCGGGGCAGGGAGCTTGCTGATGGTGAGGCTGGACCGTCTGGTCAACGTGCTGGGTGGGTACGGGGTCCGCCTGTGCTGCTGCCCGGTGCCGCGGTCGGCGGAGCTGCGTGGTGTCGTGCTGCGGGACGCCGCGGACGACCGTGCCGAGGTGGGCGACGTGTACCTCGCCGTCGGCACCGGGTCGGTGGCCGAGGCGGTCGGGGCGGCGGTCGCGGCACGGGCCGTCGTCGTGCTCGTCCGAGGGGGCGAGGCGCTCCTCGCCGACGCCGTCGCGGTGGGGGAGGCGCAGGGCGTCGCGGTGATGCTGGCGGATCCGGCCCTGTCGTGGAGCCAGCTGGCCGGTGTCGTCTACGGCCTCGTGCTGGAGGGCCGCGAGACCGAGTCGGGACGTGGCCCCACGGACCTGTTCGCACTGGCCGACAGCCTCGCCGCGGCCACCGGGGGCGCGGTGACCATCGAGGACCCGCTGTCGCGCGTGCTGGCCTACTCGGGCCCGCAGCAGGAGGTCGACGCGGCACGGCTGGAGACGATCATGGGCCGGCAGGTGCCGGTCTGGGTGCGGGAGCTGTTCGACGCGGCGGGGGTGCGGGCGCACGTGGTGGCGTCCGACGAACCGCTGTTCGTGCCGGGCGCACCGGAGCGTGGCCTGACCGGGCGGATGGTGGTCGCGGTCCGGGTGGGCCGGGAGTTGCTGGGCGCGATCTGGGTGGCGTGCCCGGCGCCGTTGGAGGGCACCCGGCTCACGGCGCTGACCGACGGCGCCCGGATCGTGGCGTTGCACCTGCTGCGGCTGCGGGCCAGTGCCGATCTCGAGCGCCAGGTGGAGTCGGAGTGGGTGATCCGGCTGCTGGAGGGCACCGCGGACGCCGCGACGGTGATCAGCCAGCTCGGGTTGCCGCCGGAGCCCGGCAGGGTGGTGGCCGTGCGCGCCCACGTCGGCGAGGAGCGGCATGCGGCCGTGCTGCTGGCGTTCGAACAGGCGACCACGGGGTTCGGCTGGTCGCGGCCCGGGCGAAGTGCGTTGGCGGGCAACAGCATCTACACGGTCCTGCCGGGGGAGCGGATCGCCGCGGCACGCGACTGGCTGATGGCGTTGAGGGCGGCGCTGCCCGGGAACGTGGTGCTGTCCGCGGGGATCAGCGCCGTCGCCGAGCCCGCGGACCTGCCCGCCGCCCGCCAGGAGGCGGACGAGTGCCTGGCGTTGCACGAGGTGCGCGCCGGTGACGCGCCCGCCTACGACGAGTCGTGGGACGAGATCCTGTTGCAGCGCCTGCGCACCGCGGCACGGGTCGGCCGGGCGTCGAGCCGCGGCCCGGTCGCCGACCTGCGCCGGCACGACGGGGACCACGGCACCGACTACGTCGCGACGTTGCGCGCCTGGCTGGAGGCGCAGGGCGACCTGGCCGTGGCGGGGGAGCGGCTGGGCGTCCACGGCAACACAGTGCGCAACCGGCTGCGGAAGATGAGCGAGGTGACGACCCTCGGCCTCGACGACGCCGCGAAGAGGGTCGCGATGACGATCGACCTCGCCGCGACGGTGTCGGAAACCTACAACCGCTGACCGCCGATTGTACGAATCGGACAACCGGTTGGCTGGGCGTCCGCCGCATCCTGGACATCGGTACGAGCGATGACAGGAGGTCGGGATGGACGGCGTCGAGCGCCTTGACGGAGGTCCGCGCTCCGCGGTGGTGGTCGGGGCGGGTGTGGTCGGACTGTCCACGGCGTGGTTCCTGCAGGAGCGCGGGGTCGAGGTGACCGTGGTCGACCGGACCGGGGTCGCCGCCGGCGCGTCCTGGGGCAACGCCGGGTGGATCGCGCCGGGGCTCGCGATCCCGCTGAACGAACCGGCGGTCCTGCGCTACGGCCTGCGGTCCTTGTTCGACCCGGCCGCGCCGCTGCACATCCCGCTGACCGCGGACCCTGGGCTCTGGTCGTTCCTCGCGCGGTTCGCCACCCACTGCCGTTGGTCGTCGTGGACGAGGGTGGCCAGGGCGAACCTCCCGCTCAACGAGGAGAGCATCGAGGCCTACGACGTGCTCACCGCGAACGGCGTCGAAGCACGCACCGTCGACGCCCCGATCACCGCGGCCTTCACCTCTCCCGCAGAGGCGCAGAGCCTGGTGCGAGAGCTGGAAAGGCTCGCGGCGGCGGGGCAACCGGTCGACCACGTGAGACTGTCCACAACGGACTTGCGCGAGCAGGTCCCGCTGGCGTCGCCCGCGCTGGTGGCCGGTGTGCGCGTGGACGGACAGCGGTTCGCCGCACCGGGTGAGTTCGTGCGGGCGCTGGGCCGTGCCGTGGTCGCCCGTGGTGCCACGATCCACACCTTCGAGGTGGCCGACGTCCGCGCGGACAACGCCGGAGTCGTCGTGAAAGCCAAGGACGGCAACGACATCTCCGCGGACGTGGCCGTGCTGGCCACCGGCGCGTGGCTGCCGCGACTCGCTGCCCGGGCCGGAGTCCGCACCCCGGTGCGCGCCGGACGCGGGTACTCGTTCACCGTGCCTGTCCCAGAGCCGGTCCACGGCCCGCTCTACCTGCCTGGGGTGCGGGTCGCCTGCACGCCTTACCAGGGCGGGCTCCGCGTCGCGGGCACCATGGAGTTCCGCGACCCCGACGCCCCGCTGGACGAGAAGCGCGTCGACGCGATCATCGCCTCCGTCCGGCCGTTGCTGGACGGGGTGCGGTGGGAGGACCGGACCGACGTCTGGGTGGGTCCGCGCCCGGTCACCCCGGACGGCCGCGCGCTCATCGGCGCCACCCGCCTCCCGGGTGTGTACGTCGCGGGCGGGCACGGCATGTGGGGCCTGGCCCAGGGCCCCGTCACCGGCCGCCTGCTGGCGGAACAGATCACCACCGGCAAACAGCCCGCCGCCCTGCGCGAGTTCGACCCGCTGAGGTGACGGCCGAGATGGACACCGGACCTCTGACCGACGGCGAACGTGCCGAACTCGCGCGGCTGCGCCAGGAGAACGACTTCCTCCGGGTCCAGCGCGACATCCTGCTGCGCGTGGCCACCGGCTACGCGCACGACTTCGAGGCTCTGTCGCGCCGCGACCGCTGACTCCCTTCCTGTCCGTGCGAGTCGTGGGCCGACCGAACCCGGCCGGCACGGACGCCCCCGCCGTCAGGGCGGCACCTCCCCCAGCCGCCCTGACGGCACCTAGTTCCTGGAGGCACGATGACGAGCACGACCCCGCGCGTGTGGCTCTCGCCGCAGGCGAACCACAGACTGCGCAACGAACTCACGACCCTGCTCACACCACCACGTGGCACCGACGACCCGGACTTCGCCGCACGGCGCGACCGCGAGACACGCATCCGTCAGATCAACGAGCTCCTCACCAACGCGATCGTCGGCGAGGACCCGCCGGACGACGGCGTCGCCGAACCCGGGATGGTGCTCACCGTCCGGTTCGACGACACCGGCGAGCACGAGACGTTCCTGCTCGGCGCCCGCGGCGCGGAACCCGGCACGATCGAGGTCTACTCGCCGGACTCTCCGCTGGGGGCGGCGGTCCTGGGCGCGCGCCCCGGTGATCAGCGCGCGTACCGGACTCCCCGCGGCACCACGGTCGTCGTGACCCTGGTGAAGGCTGTGCCGTTCGGAAGGACGCGCGACATGGCGCAGGAGGTGCGCCGTGCTCAGTGACCGCGAACGCGAGACGCTGTGCGAGATCGAGCGCACCCTGTCCGGCGAGGACCCGAGGTTCGCCGAGGCCCTGAAGGGCGCCCGCTGGCCGCGCCCGCCCGAAGGCAGGCCTCGTGTCCACCTGGCCCTCGTGGTCGTCGCCGCCCTCGCGACCCTTCTCGCGTTGGTGCTGGGGCACATGACCGGCGCCCTCGCGTGCGCCCTGGTGGCCGGGTGGACCTGGGGCGCGTGGCAACGCCGGAGAACACCGGGGACCCACCGGAGCCGGGTGCCCGACTGACGTGGGCCGGAGTGGCGCCGCCTCGCCCGGCGACGGTGGCTACACCTGGCTGAGGTCGCACTCCCGGGCCGCGTCCTGCAGCGCGCGCAACGCCGCCCGGCAGGCAGGACGGTTCGCACTGCTGTCCCGCCACAACGCGAACACCCGCCGCCGGGGTGCCGGTAGCAACGGCACGAACCGGACACCCTCCTGTGCCGGACCGCGGCCCAGCCGGGGGATGATCGCGGCGCCGAGCCCCGCCGCCACCAGTGCGAGCTGGGTGGAGTGCTCCGACGCGGTGTGCACGACCTGACGCTCGATCCCGCTGCGGCGCAGCGTGTTCCGCAGCCAGCCGTGGCAGATCTCGTCGCTGGGCCAGCCCACCCAGTCCTCATCCCGCAGCTCCTCCAGCGTGACCGCGGCCCGGTCGGCGAACGAGTGCCGAGCGGGGAGAGCCACGTCGAGAACGTCCTCCAGCAGCGGGGCGCACGAGATGCCCTCGGGTATCGCGAGCGGCTCCTCCGGCCAGTCCTGGACCACCGCGAGGTCGACGTCGGCGTGACGTAGCTGGGCGATCGACTCGGTGGGTTCCAGTTCCACGAGCCGCGCCGACAGGTTCGGGTGCTGGTGCCGCAGCGCGTGCAGCATCGGCGGCAGGAGGCCGCGGGCGGCCGTGGCGAACGCGGCCACCGAGAGCGTTCCGGCGACGGCGCCGCGATGGTCGGCGAGGTCGGTCTCGACCAGCTCGACCTGCCGCAGCAGCCTGCCCGCGTGCTCGGCGAGCAGGTCGCCCACATCGGTGAGCCGGATGCCGCGCCCCTGCCGTTCCAGCAGGCGCTGACCTACCTCGCGTTCCAGCCTGGACAGCTGCTGCGACACCGCCGACGTCGTCACGTGCAGTGCCTCCGCGGCGCCGCGGACCGAGCCCGTCGTGGACACCGCGTGCAGCGTCCGCAGGCGTTCCAGGTTCAACACATCAGCGATGCTACGCAATCAGGCCAAGAATGTTTCGATTGTCTTAGCAACGCGAGGTCGGCAAGGTGGGCGCCGAACCAACAACCCTCGCAAGGAGACTTCGTGCGATCCCACCTCGTCCTCGGCGGCGACCTGCCCGTGCACCGCCTGGGTTTCGGCGCCATGCGGATGCCCGCGCACGACCCGGCTGCGGCGCACGCCCTGGCCCGTCGCGCGGTCGAGCTCGGCGTGACCTTCCTCGACACCGCCGACTCCTACGACCTCGGCCGCAACGAGGAGCTGCTGGCCGAGGCCCTCCACCCGTACCCCGACGGCGTCGTCGTGGCCACCAAGGCGGGCCAGTGCCACCCCGGCGACGACTGGATCCCGCTCGGCCGCCCGGAGTACCTGCGTCAGCAGGCCGAGCTGAGCCTGCGGCGGCTGCGGGTCGAGCGGCTCGACCTGTTCCAGCTGCACCGGGTCGACCCCGCGGTCCCGCTGGCGGACCAGATCGGCGCGCTGCGACGGCTGCAGGACGAGGGCAAGGTCCGGCACGTCGGGCTGTCCGAGGTCTCCGTCGAGCAGATCGTCGAGGCGGGCCGGATCACGCCGATCGTGAGCGTGCAGAACCGCTACAACCTCGACGACCGGCGCTCGGAGGACGTGCTGGAGCACTGCGAGCGGCACGGCATCGCGTTCCTGCCCTGGCTGCCGATCGCGCCCAGCGTGCGGGGCGGCGCCGGGCCGGTCGCCGAGGTGGCCCGGCGGCTCGGCATCACTCCGGCGCAGGTCGCGCTGGCGTGGCTGCTGCGCCGGTCGGAGGTGATGCTCCCCATCCCGGGCACGTCCTCGCCGCACCACCTCGAGGAGAACGTGGGCGCGGTGGACGTCGAGCTGTCCGGCGAGGACTTCGCGCTCCTCGACGGGCTCGGCCGGCCGTCACCCGAACTTCGTCCAGCGTCCCTCTGAGATCACCTCGACGACCCCGTCGACGACCTTGACGGCCGTCTGCTCGTCGATGGCGTAGGCGGGGCCGTCGATCTCGGCGGCCCACCGCTCCGCGTCGGCCTGGGTGTTCGTGGGGAACAGGTCGAGGTGCGGGAAGATCGAGAAGTCGACGACCCCCAGGGTGCGGTCGTCCGGCGCGGACGTCCACTCGACGAAGTCCGTCCCGATCCTGGGCGTCATCACCATGCTCCCGGCGCTCACCCCCACCCAGACCTTGTCGGGCAGGGAGGGGAGCAGGTCGGCGAGCCCGGACTCCCGCATCCAGTGGCTCAGGTACGTGGCGTCGCCGCCGTCGGCCAGGATCACGTCGGCGTCCTGGACCCAGGTCGTCCACCGCTCCGCGCCGATGGTGGGCAGTGCGGTGAGCTCGAGGACGCCGAGCGACGCCCAGCCCAGGCCGGTGAAGTGCCGCCACCGGGACTCTCCCGCGACGAGTCCCCGCACCGACGCCGGACCGGTCATCGAGTGACCCCACAGGGCCGTCGGCACGCAGAGGGCGTGGGACTCGGAGACCGGCTTGCCGAGAAGCCCTTCGAGGGCCGAGTGGATGCTCGGGTTCGTGACGCCACCTGACGTGAGCAACAGCTTCACGGGTGCCTCCTGGTTCGCGCGTGGAAGGGGTGCGGGAGGGCAGACCGCGGACCGGGCCGGAACCCATCGCGGTCGCTCATCCGGGCACCTCGTCCAGGTACGCCTGCGCCTGCAACGTGAACAGCTCGGCGTACCCGGCCTTCGCGCTCATCAGCTCCTCGTGCGTGCCGTACTCGGCGACCTTCCCGTGCTCCAGCAACAGGATCCGCTCCGCCTGCCGCACCGTGGAGAACCGGTGCGAGATGTACAGCGTCGTGCGGCCCTCCGACAGCTCGCGCAGCCGCGAGAACAGGTCGTGCTCGGCCCTCGCGTCGAGCGCGGACGTCGGTTCGTCGAGCACCAGGATCGGTGCCTCCCGCTGGAACGCCCTGGCCAGTGCGATCTTCTGCCACTCGCCGCCGGACAGGCTGACGCCCTGGTCGAACCAGCGGCCGAGCGGGCTGTCGTAGCCCTGGGGGAGCCGTTCGATGCGCTCGTCCGCTCCGGCGCGGCGTGCCGAGTCCTCGACGTGCGCCCGGTCCTCGAGCCGCGTCAGGTCGCCGAGGCCGATGTTCTCGGCGGCGGTGCCCTGGTACGTCACGTAGTCCTGGAACATCGCGCTGATCCGCGTGCGCAGCTCGACGGGGTCGTACTCGCGGATGTCGACGCCGTCGAGCAGGATGCGGCCGCCGGTCGGGTCGTAGAGGCGGCAGAGCAGCTTGAACAACGTCGACTTGCCCGCGCCGTTGCGGCCCACCACCGCCACCGTCTCGCCGGGCCGGATCTCGAAGCTGACGTCGTCCAGCGCGGGCTCCTGGGCGCCCGGATAGCTGAAGGTCACGCCGTCGAACCGGATGTGACCCTCCACGGTGGACGGCATCGGTCGTGGCGACGCCGGTGCCGTGATCTCCGGCTTCGTGTCCAGGAACCGGTACAGCGTGTCGAGGTAGAGGTTGTTCTCGTACATCCCCGCGAGCGCGGTGAACAGACCGGACACCGACGACTGCACGGACGCCGCCGCGGCCGTGTACAGCGCCAGGTCTCCCAGCGTCAGACGGCCGCCGACCGCTTCCAGGGCGATGTACAACGTGATCGCCGAGCCCGCGAACGTGCTCAGCAGCCCCCAGGACGTCGAGCTGACGTTGCGGTTGACCGTCAGCTTCCGCTGCCGCTCGTACGAGACGGCACCGAGCCGGCGGAACCGGTCGACGAAGTACGGGCCGAGCCCGAACAGCTTCGTCTCCTTGGCGTAGGTGTCCGTCGTGACCAAAGAGGACAGGTAGTCCATCCGGCGCTTGATCGGCGACATCACGAAGGTCAGCCAGAACGCGCGCGAGCCGTACTTCGACTGCGAGATGAACGCGGGAATCGGCGCCACCAGAGCGACCAGCGCGAGCAGCGGGCTGATCGAGACGAGCAACGCGGTCATGCTGCCGAACGTGATCAGCGTCCGCAGCAGTCCCAGCGCGGAGTTCATCATCGACAACGGGCGGGTCGGCGCTTCCTGGGCGGCCTGCCGCAGCATGTCGTAGGAGGTCGAGCCCTCGAAGTAGGCGAGGTGCAGGTCGCTGGCGTGCGCCATCACGCGGTGGCGGATGGTCAGCGTCATGCGCTCCTGCAGCAGCGACTGCGCGATCGACGTCAGCGCGCTGCTGATCGCGGTCGCGGCGAGCACAGCGAACTGGAACACCGCGACCCTGGCGATGTCACCCGTGGTGCCGGTGTGCTGGATGGCCGCGACGACGGAGTCCAGCAGCAGCTTCGCGATGTACGCGGTCACCGTCGGGAGGAGCCCCGACAGGAGCGTGATCAGCGCGAGCACGATCGTCAGAACGGGGCTGGCCTGCCACGTCAGCCGCGCGACCTTGGGCAGCCCGCGCACGGTGCCCACCACGGACGTCTTCGCGCGCTTGAGCCGCGAGCGCAGGTCCTTCGGCTCGTCGTCCTGCGTCGCCTCGGGAATGTCGACGGGCCCGGTGAGCCCGCTGTCCGGCACCGTCGTCGCGCGCCGCCGCCTGCCGCGCCGGCCGAGTGCGAACTCCAGGCCGCCCCCACCACCCGGGATCACTCAGCCTCCACGGCGCCGTGCAGGAAGAGGTCGACCATCTGACGCGTGCTGGGCGCGTCGACGTCCGACGCGAGCCGGCGGCCGCCGAACAGCAGCGTCAGGAAGAGGGCGGCGAGCTGCTCCGGGGGCAGTCGCAGCCGGTCCTTCTCCGGTGCGAACAGGTCGACCATCGCCTCCCGGATGGCGGCCATCGACTCACGGCGCCCGCCCTTCCAGGTGCCGCCCTTGCCCTCGCCGCGCTGCTCGTGGCCGCGGTGCTTGATCCGGCCGGAGGCGTGCAGGGCGCCCATCAGCGCGCCCATCCGTTCGAGGTGGGCGCCGAGCGCCTCGGCGGCCTCGACGAGCCGGTCCTCCAGAGGCTGGTCGACGGGGATCTCGGCGATCGCGTCGAGCACGTGGTCGGGCCGCAGCGCCTCGGCCGTGCAGGCGTCGAACAGCTCGTCCTTGTCCTTGAACGCGCGGAAGATGGTGCCCTCGCCGATGCCGGCGGCGCGGGCGATCTGGCTGCTCGTGACGTTCGCGCCGTGCTCGATCAGGAGCGGGAGCACGGCGTGCACGATCATGGCGCGCCGGTCCTCGGCGCTCATGCCGGGCGCTCTGCGCCGGGTTTCCGATGCTGGTGTCATGCCCCCATAGTGCGGAGTGAGTGCTCACTCCGTCAAATGAGTTCCGTGCGGACGCCGGACCCGCTGTCCGTATGCTGGGCCCGATGACGAAGGCCGACGCGGCACAGGGGCGCCCCAAAGACCCACGGGTGGACGCGGCCCTGATCAACGCGGCGATCGAGGTCCTGAACGAGTCGGGGTGGGCGTCGTTCACCACCACCGCCGTCGCGAAGCGCGCGGGAGCCTCCACCGCGTCCCTCTACCGCCGCTGGCCCTCGAAGCAGGCACTCGCCGGCGCCGTCGCCCGGCACATCACGCGGGCCGAGCTGTCCGGGATCGACACCGGCAGCATCGAGGGTGACCTCCGGGAGCTCCTGGCGCGCAAGCGGAAGATCCTCGAGACCGCCACCGGTCCCGCGCTGCTCTCGCTCATGGGCCAGGCCGCGCACGACCCGGAACTGCGGCAGATCCTGCGCGACGACGTCTACCTCGCGGTCCGCGGCGAGCTCGGCACCCTCCTCGACCGCGCCACCCGCCGCGGGAACCCGGCCGTCGGCAGTGCGCAGGTCGACGTGCTGACGCTCGTGCTGATCGGCACCGCGCTGGCCCGGTCGGTGTTCGTGGACACCGAGACCCCCGGCGCGGCCGAGGCCGAGCTGCGGCTGCTGCTCGCCGCGGTCACCCTCGCCTGAGAGGTCAGCACTTCGCCCGCAGCACCATCCCGGTGGTGCCCGGCAGGCTGACCGAGTTGACCGGCTTGCCGTCGTGGTCCTGGTAGGTGCGCTGGAGCGGCACCTCGACCGCGGGGGTCCTGGTCGGGTTGGCGTTGACCAGCGCCACGCCGCAGGTGAAGTCCCGGCGGTACACCTTGTCCGCGACGGACCGGTACGCGCCGGCGGGGTGGCCGAGGTACCAGTCGTACTCGGCGTGCCACGGCGTCGGGTCCGCGTACCCGTCCATCTGGGCGATCTCGGCGATGGCGGCGCGGCCGTCGGTGGTCAGGAACAGGCTGGCCAGCGCGTATCGGAAGGCCTTCTCGTCGCCGACGTCGAAGTGCGGCTGGACCCAGATCATCCTGCCGCTCGCCTCGTTGCCGGAGACCTCGGCGACCTGCCTGCTCCAGCCCTCCGGGTAGTCCTCGAGCAGCCGGGCGCTGGAGAACGTCAGCCACCACTCGTCGAAGCCGCCGTCGAGGTACGCGCCGTACGCGTCCCAGCCGCCCGCGTGCAGCCGTGCGTTCGTCAGGTTGCCGACCGAGAGGAGGCCCGCCGCCCTGAACCCGTTCCGCACCTCGGCGAGCATGCCTTTGTAGGCCTCTTGGAACGTCGTGTTGTCCGGATACTTCTGCGGGCACTCACCGGAATGGTGGGCATCGCACGTGTAGAGGGCGTTGTCGAGGAATACGCCGTCGAATCCGGTGGATTTGGAGCTCGTGACGACGCTGTTCACCCACGCTTTGCGGTATTCGGGATTTCCGATGTCCATCTGCGCGTGGCCTTCGTAACCGGAGTAGACGAGTTCCTTGCCGTCGCTGCCCTTCAGGAACCACTCCGGGTGGTTGTCGCGGACGGCGCAGTAACCCAGTCCGGTGGGCAGGTGCTCGTCATCCTTGCCCTGCTTGCACGCGTAGGAACGGGTCGAGGAGAGGTCCTTGTAGACGTAGACCTTGACCTGCGGGTTCGCTGCCTTGAGCTTCTTGAACAGGTCGCCCTCCCACGCGTTGAGCACGACGTGGGCGCGGCGTTTGGCCTCGGTGGCGATCGTCGCGTCGGACACCGGCGTGCTGTTGAGGTGCAGCCAGAACGACTGGACGCGCCCTACCGGAGCGAACTCCTTCGCCTCGGCCATCGGTGCCGCGAGACCGGTGAGCAGGACCGCTAGCAGGATTCTCCGCACTTTGCCTGGTTTCTCAAGCATTGCCCCTCCTCGCTCGAAGATCCTCAGATGAGGTACCCGGTTCGAGCGCGGCAGAGAGAACCCAATTCGTAAACCACCTGTTGCGGTGTGGAGGTGTGATGAAATGACACGGTGAGTACCACCGCTCTTCCTGGCCGGGTGATTGCGCTGCTCGTGGTGCTGGTCGCCGGATGTGCGAGCGGACAGACAGTGGACCGGGCCGCGGTGACGCTTCCACCCTCGCCCGCCGTGTTCGACTACCAGCTGGGCGCGGCCTATCCGCCGCCCGCGGGCGTCACGCTGGTGGCCAGGGACAGCACGGCCTCACCCGCGCCGGGCGTGCACACGGTCTGCTACGTCAACGGCTTCCAGACCCAGCCGCAGGACCGAGAGCTCTGGCTCACGCAGCGCAAGCACCTGATCCTCGAGGACTCCGGTGGCGAGCCGGTGATCGATCCCGAATGGCCGGACGAGTTCCTGGTGGACACCTCGACACCGTCCAACCGGGACGAACTGGCGCGGATCACCGGTGAGTCGATCACCCGGTGCGCCGACCGGGGCTTCGGGTCCGTCGAGATCGACAACCTCGACTCGTACTCGCGCTCAGGCGACAGGCTCACCGTCGAGCACAACCTCGCATACGCAGCGTTGCTCAGCGCACGTGCCCACGCGCGAGGCCTGCCCATCGGTCAGAAGAACTCCGCGGAGGTCAGCAGGCGGGCCCACGACGAGGTCGGGTTCGACTTCGCCGTCACGGAGGAGTGCCACGCCTTCTCCGAGTGCGCGGCGTACACCGACGTCTACGGCGCACAGGTGATGGACGTCGAGTACACCGACAACCTGCACGGCACGTTCGCCGAGGTGTGCGCGGACGCCGCGACCCCGAAGACGACGACGTTGCGCGACCGCAGGCTGGTCGGGCCGGATCACCCGGACCACGTGTTCCAGCACTGCTGACCGTCAGCCGAGCAGCTCCGCGAACGTCCGAGCGAACAGGTAGGCGTCACCCGGCCACCGCGCCGACACGTAGCTGCCGTCCCGCACGACGAACGCGGGCCCGTCGTCGGTGGCGGTGCCGCGCCTGCTCAGCTCGACCGGCCCGCGCTCGAACACCGCGCCCGACGCTACGACCTCGTCCTGCACGTACGCCGGATAGGTCCGGTAGTACCGCCCGCGCAGCCACGCCGTCGAGAAGAACGCCGCCCGCTCCATGTACTTGGGCAGGCACGTGGTGCGTCGCCCGTCCAGCACCCCGGCCCGCGCGAGCACCAGCACGCCGTGGCAGATCGCGCCGACCGGCCGTCGCAGCGCCCAGAACCGTGCGACGACCTGCCGCAGCTCGGCCGAACCCAGGTACTGCCGCATGCCGGGGGCGTGCCCGCCGGGCAGCACCAGCCCGTCGAACTCCTCCGGCACCACCGCCCCCCACGCCACCGGCGCGCGGTAGGCGGGGGAGTCGAGCATCTCGCGGTAGAAGGCCTTCGGCTCGGCCTCGGCGCCCAGCTTGCCGAACAGGACACCGGTCAGCAGCAACGGATCGGCCGCGGGCGCGCCCTCGCCGCGTTCGGTCGCGAACACGACCTCGTGCCCGGCGTCGGTGAGCACCTTCCACAGCACCGCGACCTCCGTGACGTCGAAGTCCTGGTCGGGCAAGGGGAGCAGCACGCGCATGAGCCGATCCTGCCAGCTCGGACCGAGGCCTTGCCGCGCAGCACCTCGACGTCCATCTCCTCCAGGTCGTGCTCGGCGTGCGACCTCCGACCAGGCCTCGCCGGTCCTCACCTGGAACAGGGCGAACAGCGGCCTGGGGTGTCCGCACCGCCCATGTCTGGCCGTGCCTTGTGCGGCAGCTCGTCAGCCCACACCCGGTCCAGCAGCTGTTCCATCGTCACGACTCGATTGGCGTCCACCGTCAGGACCGCCAGAACTCACCGTTGTCGCGCATGACCAACGTCCACCAACCGGCCGTCAACCCGAAGCTCGACGTCGCCGAGCACACGCAGCTCCGTCGCCACGATGCCCACCTCCCCGGCTCTTCGTACTCCACGCCACGACCACTGGACAGTCCATCGCCGGAACGTGATGAGCACGGGGAGAACCGGGAGGCGATCACGTCAAGGGACGAGCCGACGTGGAATCTCGCCGGATCGGCTCGGTGTCGACGGCGGTCCGGTTGTCGCTGGCCTGCCGGGGCCGTTCTTCGCGCTGCCGACCTTCGAGTCGCCGATGCTGTTCTCCGTCGGCGTCCTGGCGACTTCGGGAGTCTGCGCGACCTCCTGCTCGCCGCGCCACCACTGGACTTCCACGTCTCCGCCAGCTGATCACGACGTCGCCGGTCGAGCCCGCACTCTCCTGTCGAGTTCAGGCCTTCGGGTCGGAAGGCCTGCCCGCGAGCTCGCTCGCCTCGTCCTGAGAGCTGATGCCCTCGGAGGCGTGGATGTGCTTGCGCGCGTTCTGCAGGGCCACGGTCTCCTCGACCGGGTCCGGCGACCACGTGCTGCCGGTGACCGGGTGACCGGCCGAACCGAGCTTGTTCATCTTCTTCGGCACCGACGCGCCCTGGTAGGCCAGCGGCAGCGGGTGACCGTGGTCGTCCACCGGGCCGAGCGGCTGGTGGATCTCGATGAACTCACCGTGCGGCAGCCGCTTGATGATGCCCGTCTCGAC
>NZ_JBSGUQ010000032.1:0-63150 GCF_053608005.1 Lentzea sp. NPDC055074 | reverse complement strand
GTCCTGCAAGTTCGTTCGGTGACAGGCGCGGGCGAGAGACCCGGAGGCGGTGCCGCCGCGACGCCCTCATACTGGGCGTATTCGGGCGTTGCGGCGGTGCCGCCTCCGGGTCCCTCGGCCGCTACTGTCGCCCAACGAGACTTGCAGGACAGCGCCTAGGTGGTCGTGGTCGTGGGGTCCGTTTCACTGATCGGGTCGCCGGTGGGATCACCGGTCGGATCGTCGGTGGTGTCGGTCGGCAGGCCGGTCGGTCCGCCGAGCGCCTGGTTGAGGTAGGTCTGCGCGTTCGCGACGAACTCCGCGAGCTCGGCCGCCGTCACCTCGTTCAGCTCCTCCGTCGTCGAGTACTCGAGCACGAGCCGTTGCAGGCCCTCCGCGTACGTGACGAACAGGTTGATCACGGTCTCCAGGTACTTCCGTGTGGTGTTCGTGATCGACACGGTCCCGCTGACCTTGCCGATCAGCTGGCCCGCGTCGTAGAAGCGACCTGGCCTGAGGTTCACCGTCTTGAGCTCGTCGAGGAGCGGTTCGACGATCCCCTTCAGGAGCAGGAGGTTCTCGGCGAACAGCTTCAGCGCCGCCGTGTTCACCCTGATGTCACCCTTGCCGCTCTCGTCGTTGCGCGGAACGGCGGGTGGACGGGTGGTGTTCGCGTAGTACTGACCGGGAGCACCGTTCCAGTCCCCGGTGTTCTCAGGCGGCGCCTGCGGCAACTTCTCCGGGACCGTCTGGTACGTCTGCTCCCACTCGCTGACGATGTCGCCCACAACTGCTCCTTCCGATTCGACCGGGCTCGCGGGGGCCGCCGGGCGCCGGCGGCACCCGCGACCTCACTTCACGCTGTAGCCGCCCCAGGCGTTCATGCCCGTGTGCTCGACCTTGAGGTAGCCCGACGTGATGTGGTTGAGCGCGATCTCCGCGGAGTTCAGGCTGAACGGCATGCGCTGCGCGGCGGCGTCCCACTGCTGCTTGGCGACCAGGTACTGGTCCTTGGCACCGTCCTGCCAGTCCTGCAGCGTGTTCATGACCTGCGTGTGCATGTTCTCGAGCTCGTTCTGCAGCTGCTTGGTGACGGCGGCCATCTGGTCGCGGACGGAGTCCGCCATGCCGCGGTCGAAGGTGTAGGTGGGCAAGGCACTGTCCTTTCAGGAGGGTGGAGTGGTCGTCCTGCCTACATGCCGGAGAGGCCGGGCCCGGTCGGGATGGACGAGGCCACCTCGGTGTTGGCGCTCTCGCCCGCGGTGATCGCCTGGCGGTTGCCGTTCATGACCTCGATCATCTCGCCGAGCTTCGTGACGATGACCTGGCAGTCGTCCATCCAGGCCTTCATCGAGGTGTCGAAGGCGATCGAGGCGTCACCGGTCCAGGTCGACTTCAGGGTGGCGAGCGCGTCGCTGACGTTCTGCACTCCCTGCCTCGCCGTGGACTGCGTGTTGGCGAGATGACCCGCCGCCTGCTGCATTCCCGGGGTCGTGGTTGACACTGCGGCCATGAGGGAATCTCCTTCACCAGAGGTCCTTTGTGGCAGAGCCCACCACGAAACCCTTGGCACATCAGCACTTCGCCCCACCGACTGCCCGTCAGACCCACACAGGCGTCACGTTCACCCTTGTCCTGGAACGTCAACGTCCTTCCAGGACACCACTCGCACGCCCGCGGTCTCCCGGGCGTACAGGTCGCGCACCCGGTCGTCCTCCAGCATCAGCGTGTCCCGCAGGAAGTCACCGGCGAGCCGCACCGCGGCGGGGCCACCGGGGTTGACCAGCACGTCGACGCCGTCGGCCAGCGACACCACGAGCTCGTCGAGGTCGATCCGCCGCCACCCGGGCGACTCGACCCGCGTGCGGTGGGCTTCGCCGGTCGCGATGACGGCGCACGGCACGTCGTCCGGCGACCTGAGGATCAACGGCCGCCCGTCGCCGTTCATCGCCAGGTCGAACAACGAGTCCCGCACCATCAGCTGGACCTGTTCGGCGCTCGCCCTGCTGTGCAGGGCGAGCCGCAGCACGGCGTCCAGCGGGTCGGTCGGCGCGTCCTCGTCGGACGGCACGTGCCGCGGGTTCGCCCGGAACCGGCCGAGCGTTCCCCCGTCCTCCACCGGCCACAGCCCGACGACCGCCTCGATCGGCGGTAAGTCCTCGTCGCCGCGCGGCTGCCACGCCGGGTCGACCAGGAGGAACCACTGCTGTGCCACCGTGTTGGTGTCGCTCCTGGTGTCCACCGGCTGAGCTCCTAGCGCGTCGGGTGCGTGCCACTGGAGTCTCCTACCGGTGCTCGGTGCCGGGCTCTCCTTCTTGCGCGATCACCGGCGGGGTCTTCCCTTTCGCCCTGTCTCCGTCGCGGTCACGGCGACGTCGGTCGCACCGAACACGGTCACCGGCTCGAACCAGGCCTGCTTGATCCAGTAGGCCTGGGACCCCGGCACCGGTGTGGCCGCCTCGCACCGGAACAGGCCGGGGTTCCTCGGCGCCGGATCGCCCACCTTCCCGGCGGCGAGGACGACCGCACTCCGGTAGATCTCCTCGGCGCTGCCGTGCACGGTGCCGTCTTCGCGCACGTGCGGAAAGCTGACCGCGGCACCGGGTTCGGTCTCGATCGCGCTCACCACGAGGAACGAGCGGCCGAAGCGGAACCGGCCCGGTGTGCCGAAGGAGACGCCGCCGGGCGAGAGGTGCATCCGGCGCGAGCACCCGCCGGGAGCCATCGCCCTGGCGAACTCCGGCAGCTCCCCTGCCTCGTCACCGGCGACGAGCAGCACCAGGTCGACGCCGGGATCGGTGCCCGCGATCTCGCGCAGGTCGCCGAGGTCGCGCAGCACCTCGCCCAGTTCGACGGAGGTGAGCGTGGCCGGCTGTCCGTCCCGCCTGGTCACGGCGAAACCTCCCGCGGTGCCCTGGGCGACGACGAACACGGGCGGCCGGGAAGGATCGAACGGCGCCTTCGTCGAGGTGCCCTGGGAGTCGAGGAACGTCCGCAGGCTCGTGCGGTCGGCCGCGGCAAGCCAGCCGGCGATCTCGTCGACGAACCGGTCGCCCTCCTCACCCGGTGGCCTCACGACCAGCAGCGAGAAGCTGCCGTCCACGCTCGGCAGGACGACGGTGTCCACGTCTCCCGCTCGCCAGGCCGACACCGGCAGGAACGTCGTCTTCCCCGCCAGGGACACCTCACCGGCGCGGATCGTCGCGCCGCCGTCCGCGGCGTGCACGCGGTGGAAGTGGCCGGCCGCCCGCAGGCCACCCGCCAGGTCGAACCCGAGGCCGCCGAAGTTCACCCGCTGCCCGCCGTCCGCGGACACGAGCACGATCTCCCGTTCCGGTCGCTCCCGCAGCAAACGCACGAACTCGGGAAGGCGCAACAACAACTCCGCGAGCCGGGCACCGTCGATCTCGACCATCTCGCCGTCGCGGAGCCGCAGACCGGCGTGGCGCGCATCGCCGTCCAGGGAGATCACGATCGGCTCGGTGCCCGGTGCGAACGAGCCGAGCGACGTGCGGCCCTCCCGCAGCGCGCGGGCGAACTCCCGCACCTCCGCCCCGGTCGCCGTGCGGCCCGTCCCGGACGGGAACCCGAACACCGAGCCGTCCACGACGTGGTCGACGTTCCGCGGTGACGGCACGGTCTCGGTGAACCGGCGATCCCGCGGCACGCTGACGACACTGAGAGCGTTCAGCCGCGTCCGCCCGGAGAAGGAGTACCCGGGCCACGGTCCGGCGGTGGCGGCCAGACTCGTGAACAACTCCTGGGCCGACTTGGCGGGATGCCCGGACGCGGCGTCGTTCGTCGCCACGACCAGGTGCGGCCTCACCTGCCGCTCGTGGGCCTTCGCCAGCACATCGGACGCGAGCAGCAGCGCGGCCATCTCGTCGTCGGCGTCGAAGGGGACCAGGCGGTCACCCTTCTCCAGCAGCACGACGTAGTGGTCGTTCTCCGTCTCCGGCAACGCGAACTCCGGCTCGGTGCCCGGCGCCACCGGCAGGTCGTCGTCGCGCTGGGCCACGATCCGTCGCGAGTGGACGGTGCTGTTGGCGGCGTCCGTCCGCACGTCGTTCCCCGCCTCGGTGGAGGCGGGGAAGCCGACTCCGAACGGCGTGCCGTACGCGTCGACGAGCCGCACCCACCGCACGTCGCCGACTCGCAGCCGGGACACCCGGCGGAACCTCCCGACCTCGTCCCCCTGGGACAGGCCGGCGGCGAAGACCTCGCGGGGCGAACTCGGCGACGCACCGGTGAGGACCACCTCGACGGGCATCTCCGGTTCGCCCGCGATGCCGTCCTGGTACGCCTCGCTCCTCACGACCCGCCCGGCGAGTTCCGCGCCGTCCACCGGTCGTTTGTCGATCTCGGCGTCGTCGCGCGGGAAGAGGACCGCACCCGACGTGTGCTCGGCGGCCGAGGAGGCTGACCCGCCGGTGTCCGTTGCGCCGGCCTCCTGCTCGTCCTGGGGCGCGCCACCCCTCAGTCCACGCACCACGCGCAGCCCGAACCGGGACCGCAGCCGGCCGGCGACCGCGGCCGCCGCGTGCATCCCGCTGCGCTGGTAGGTGTGGGCCACCACCGCGCGCACGTCGTCCAGCACCTGTTCGCGCGCAACCTGTTCGTCGCTCCGCTGCCCGATGAACAACGAGCCCGTGGGCGCGGGAACGAGGCTGATCGCCGCGCGCAACGCCGCCTCGTGGCGTTGCACGGAGAGCTTGCCCAGCGCCCGCTGCGCCGAGCGGACCTGGTCCTGCCATTCCGGGTCGTTGCCGGAGAAGCCGAAGCGCACGGCCAGTTCGGTCGCACGGGCGGTCGCCGCGGCACGGCCGTGGTCGAGGTGGTGCAACGCCACCACCATCCGCACGTCCTCGAGCAACCGGGCCCGCTGCCCGGTGTCCGCACCCGGCGGCTGGGGCACGAGGGTCCGCGCCCGCTCGTGCAGGTCGGCGTAGCGGCCTGGGCGCGCCAGGAAGAAGAACCTCCTGGCGCGGTCGACCTCGGCCCGCCACGCCGCCGAGTCCTCCGGCGCGGTGCCGCGGGGCGTGCGCACCACGAACCCGCTCGTGCGCGCTCCCTTGCGCGGAACGCGGAACGAGCGAGGAACGGAGGCCTGGTCACCGTCCAGGGCGGACAGGACCTGGCGGCGCGTGATCGGTTTTCCCGCAACAGGTTCGGGGCGCGCTGCGGTGATCGGGATGCCGTGCCGCCGCGCGAACTCCTCCGCGCGGCCACGCACCTCCTGCGGCAGGTCGTCCGGCAACGACAGCTCGCGCACGTCGCGGTCGAACCGGACGCCGCCGAAGACCTGCACCTCCAGGCCGAGCGCCTCCTGCGGAGTGATCCCCGGCAATCCGAGCGCGTTGCGCACGACCGCTTCGAGGACCTCCTTCTCGTGCCGCAGGTCGAGCAACACGTCGACGAGGTGCGCGCGCGGAGGGTTCTGGGCGCGTGTGCTGTACAGGGCGCGCTGCCGGACCTCCTGCTTGAGCAACAGGTGGCTCGCTCCGAAGTACGGGCCTCCCTCGAACGCCCTGGTGTGCTCGTAGTTCAGGTTCACCGCGCCGAACACCGGTGCCTCGGCGGGCCCCAGTCCCCTCCTGCCGGTGTGGCGGTCGTCCTTGTCCCGCCTCCACCTCGGGTAGTTGTAGCCCCGCGCGAGATTGGTGTTGACCTGCGTCCACACCGCGAAACCGGGGTCGGACCGCAGCAGGGCGCGCAGGTGGCGGAGCTGGAAGGGCCTCCGGCTCTCGGCAGCGCGTGCCGTGGCCAGCACGCCCAGCGCGGTCGCGTGCAGTCCCCGCAACCGCAGGGCTTCCGGGCTGCCCGGTTCCACCTCCTCCAGCTCGTCGCGCAGGCGATCGACCTCGAACCGCAGCGCGCGGAGGTCGTACTCCGGGTGGTGCAGCGCGTCCAGGCTCTCCGCGTTCACGACCCGCATCGCGACCAGCGCGGCGGGCAGGTACTCGGCACCGTCCTCCAGCAGTGTTGCCGCGGTGTGCTCGTCACCGAAGAAAGTGCTGCTGTGGAAGGAGATTGTCACCGGCGCGGTCTCGAACCACTCCTCCGCGCGCCGGAGCACGCGGGCCGCCGTCGCGGTGTCCACGCCTCCGAGCACCGGTCGCAGGAGCTCGACCAGCTCGTCCCTGCGCTGCTGCCCGGTGGGCGTCGACCGGACGCGCCGCACGTGGTCGTACTGGGCCGCGGTCAGGCCCGGCGCCGTCACGGATCCGGGCGGTGGCACGGTGCCCGGCGGGTGCAGCCGGCCGCGGGCGAGCACGAGGTCGGTGTCCGTGAACGGGACCGGGTGGTCGGGCTCGGCCCTCGCCACGTCGTCACCGGGAACGGGAGCCTGCCGGTGCGCGGGCCGCCGCGTCGCGGCCAGATCGGTCATCTCGGCGAACTTCGCCACCGCGAAGTCGCTGAGCACGCGGTCGAGCGAGGTGGCGGGAGCACCGTCCTCCCTCGTGCGCACGACCCGTTCGAAGTAGTCGGTCGAGATCTCGCCCGGCAGCTCCGCGAGCCAGAAGTTCCCCTCCGCGTCCGGGTCCCGGTGCACCTCTCCCCGCTCCACCTCGTCGGAGGTGTAGGACAGCATCTCGGCCTCGTACCGGCGTTGCAGCAGGTCCACGACCACCGGAACGTCGAGCCCGGCGCGTTCGGCGACCGCGTCGATCCGCGTGAACGCGGCCGGCAGGTCGATGTCACCGTGCAGGAACGCGGTCAGGGGGTCGTCCGACACCAGCGCGACCGCCACCCGCACCGCCTGCGGCGTCCCCAGCGAAGCCTGGTGCGCGGTGAGGATCCGGCGGGCGATCACGGGACGCAGCAACGGGTCGTTGAACGACTCGGCGACCGCTCTCGCCACGTTCTCGGTCACGGCGGCGAGCTGGAGTGCCTCGCGGTGCACGGGATCGCGGAGGGCGCGGAAACCCGTGCGGACGCCGTCGCCGGAGCCCGCCTGTCTGCCCGCCAGCACGTCGAGGACCCGCACGACGTGCTCACGCACGGACTGCTGCTGCCAGATCCTCACGTCGAGGGCGTCGAGCACGAGCCGTGCCACCGGGATCTCGCCGCGCACGAGGTGGAACACGGCTCCTTCCCTGGACGACGCGGGGTCGTCCGGCTCGGGCGGTGCGACGTCGTCCAGCACCTCCGGTGTGGTGAGCTCGACGTCGTGCCCGGTGGCCCACTCGGCGAGCCGTTCCGGTGTGAGCAGCACGGGGTGGGTGCCCTGCCCGTCGTCCACGAGGAACAGCGGGCCGGAGGCACCCGGCACCGCCCGCAGGCGCGTCACGTGGCCGTGCACGAGGATCTCTGCACCGTCCGTCCGCGCGAGCGCCTGCCAGAACCCGTCCCGCTGCCGGGGTGTCGCGAGGTGCGCGGACAGCGGCCCGTCGGCGAACCTTTCGCCATGGCGAGCGAGTTGTGTGGCGATCGCGCCGCGCGTGCCCGCGGCGGTTCCGATGGCCGCCAGCTTCCGCATCTGCTCGTGCACCTGCTCGGCGACCTCGCGCCAGTCGTCGACCACTCTCGGGTCCGACGGGTCGTAGCGCACCAGGTCGACCGCACGCCGTTCGACGTGGCCGAGCTCGTCCAGCACCTCGGCTACGGCGTCACGGCCGTGCCGCGCCCCGGCCGCCCTCGCGGCGGTTCTCGCGAGGTGCAACGACGTCGCCGGCGTGCTCCCGCCCGTCTCGCCGTGCTCCGCGGCGGCGAACATCGACTCGGCCACCGTCGCACGCCGGGTCACCAGCGCGACGAACACCGGGCTGTGGAGCACGGCGTCACGCGCCTGCGGGCTGAGGTTCACGAGCCCGAGGTGGGCGAGGCGCACCGGCAGCGAGGCGGCGGCCGGCACGAAGAGCCCTCGCAGGGCCGAACCGGGCGCCGTGAACGGGTCCGTCTGGCCGGTCACCGCCGACGTCAACTCGGCGAGCAGCGCCGTGAGCCCGGCCGCGGTGATCGGCCGGATCTCCTGGCGGTCCACCTCCGTCCCACCGCCGTCCCGCACGAAGACCACCCGCTGCCGGACGGGCACCAGCGCCGCCGCGAGCACGGCGTCCTGGACGACGTCGCGCGCCTGCCGCACGACCGCCTGGTCGCCCTCGAACTCCGCGAGCGCGGTGTCCAGCGCGACCAGCTGTGCGCGGATGTCCTGCGGAAGCTCGTGACGCTCCAGCGCGCCCGTCCTCGCCAGCACGCCGTACTCGGCGACCGTGTGGCGCACGGCCTCGTCCGGGAGCTCCAGGTGGGACAGTCCGGCGAACGCCGACAGATGGCCCGCGGTGACCTCGTCGACGAGCGCGGCCTCCGGCGAGGTGCTCGCGGTCGAGGACTCGCCCGCGGACCGAACCGCCTCGGGCCGGGAGTCCCGCGCACCTCCCACCAGCCCGGTCAGCCGGGTGATGCCGAGGTAGCGGACCAGCTTCGGCACGAGCGCTCCGGCCGCGTCCGGCCCCTGCCTTCGCAGGGTGTGCGCGACCACGTCCCTGGCCTCGTCGAGCTTGCGCTGGAGCTCCAGCTGCTCGGGGGTGCGGGTCTCCGCGCCGATGAACAGCAGCCCGGCGGGTGAGGGCACCATGCCGATGACCGTGCGCGTCAGCTCGGTGTGGTCGTCCTCGGCCAGCTTGCCGAGGAACCTGCGGGCCGCCGCGACGCGGTCGGCCCACTCGACCGCGGACGGCGGGTCGCCGAGCGGGTCCGGGTCCGGCGCCGGTTCCGGCAGGCGGCCGAGGACGTCCCGCACGCGCTGGTCCGCGTCGCTCCTCTGCTGTTCCGACTGCGCTGACGCGAGCTCCTCGCGCGCGGCGAGCAGGTCCGTCCACTCCGGACTGTCGCGCGCCAGGTCCACCGCGGCCAGGACGACGTCGCTCGTCAATGGCGCACCCGGCTGCGGGGTGCGCCGGTCCGTGGTGACCGGGATGCCGTGCGCCGCGGCGAAGGTCTCCACACGGGCGCGGACGTCGTCCGGCAGGTCTGCCGGCGGCAGGGACAGCTCGGCCACGTCGCGGTCGAACCGCAGCCCGCCGAAGACGTGCGTCTCCAAGAAGAGGAACCCCTGCGGTGTGATGCCTTCGAGGCCCAGCGCGTTGCGCAGCACGGCCTCGACCATCTCGTTCCTACCCGCGAGGTACATGTCGTGCAGCAGGTCGGAGAGGTGGATCCTGGGGACGCCGCTCGAGTTCACCGAGTAGTAGGCGCGCTGCCTGATGTCCTGGCGCAGCAGCAGGTGGCTCTCGCCGTAGTACTGGGCCCCCTCGAACGCCCTGGTCTGCCGGTAGTTGAGGTTCACCGCGCCGAACACGGCGTTCTCCCCCGGCACGAAGCCCTTCCTGCCGGTCGCCAGGTCGTCCTTGTCCCGCCGCCACCTCGGGTAGTTGTCGCCCCGGTACGGATCGGTGTTCGCCTGCGTCCAGAACTTCAGCGACGGGTCGGACTCCCGCAACGCCGCGAGGTACCGCGCCTTGCTCGGCCTGCGCGACTCGGCCTGCTCGGCGGACCGCAGCGTGGCCCTGGCCCTGAGCAGTCGCTGCCACGTGCCGGTCGTCACCGCCATGTCCCCGGCGTACCAGGCATCGGCGTAGGCCGTCTCCAGGCGCGCGGCCTCTGCGCGCAGCACGTCCAGGTCGTGCTCGGGCTCGTCGAACGACGTGCCGGCGTCAACGTGCCGCACACCGAGCCGCGAGGCGGGGAGGTACTCGGCACCGCTCGCCGTGAGCGACTCCGCCTTGTGGTCGCTGCCGAACAGGGTGCGCGCGGCGAAGGAGATGGTGATCGGCGCCGTCGCGAACCACTGCTCCGCGCGGGCCAGCACCCGCGCCGCCGTGCCGGCGTCGACCACGCCCAGCGTGTGCTGCAGCCACCAGACGACCTCGGCGCGACGCTGTTCGTCGGGCGGCGCCGACCGGACCTCCTTCAGCCGCTGGTGCTGTTTCGCCGTCATGGCCGCGGCCCTCGGGATGCCGGGGGGAGCGATCGCGTCGTCCGCCGTCCGCAGGCGGTCCGCTGATCCCGTCAGGTCGTCGTCGCCGAACCCGATCGGCTGCCGCGAGCGTCGCGCGACCTCCGGGTCGGCCGGCGGGGACGGCTCGGCGGTGTCGCCGTGCGAGACCAGGTCGCGCAGGGCGGCGATCCGTGCCGCCGCCTCGTCGGTCAGGGTGAGGTCGAGCGTGGTGCCGGGCCAGGCGGGACTCTCCGGCTGCCGCACCACGCGCCGGTAGTACTCGGGCGAGATCTCCCCCGGCAGGTCCGCCAACCCGAAGTTGCTGGTCGTGTCCGGGTCGGGGTTCAGCACCCCGTGGGCCACCTCGTTCTCCGTGTAGGAGAGCATCTCCGCCTCGTAGCGCCACGCCAGCAGCTCGACGGTCTCCTGCGGCGTGAGTCCCGCACGTTCGGCGATCTCGGCGACCCGCGCCGCCGCGGCGGCCTCGTCGATCCCGCCCCGCAGCAGGGCGTCCAGCGGATCGTCCGACACCAGAGCGGCGGCGACGCGCACGACCTCGGGCGAGCCGAGGTCGTCGGCGTGCGCGGTGATGATCCTGCGGGCGAACAACGAGGTGAGCACCGGGTCGTTGAACGACTCGGCGGCCACGCGTGCCACGACTCCGGCCACGACGGCGAGTTTCAGCGCCTCGGCGTGCGCGGAGGGCTTCGTGCCGCCGGACCGTTGTGCCGGGTCCGGCAGGTCCGCCTGCCTCCTCGCGACCCTCCCGTCCAGGACGTCCAGTCCCCGCACCGCGTGCAGGTGCGCGGTCTGGCCCTGCCGGATCAGCGCCTCGTCGTCGAACACCTGCCGCGCCAGCGGTATGGCGAGAACGCGGTCGAGCACGTCGCGCTGCTCGGGCGCGTTCGTCTCCTCCTCCTGGCCGTGCACCTCGGCCGCCGACGACGACTCACCACGTTCTCCCTCCACAGTGGATTTCTCCACAGTGGACTCCTCGTGCGGCCTGACGCCGCCGAGACCGAGGGCACGGGTGCGCCGGAGGTCGAACCGCTGCCGCAGTTCCGCGCCGCGTTCCTCGGCGACCTCACGCCCGTGCTGCACGAACGTGTGCGCCACCACCGCTCGGACCTCGTCGACGAGCTGTTCCCGGTCGAGCTGCTCGCGCGTCTGCCGTCCGATGAACAGCGAGCCGTCCGGCGGTGGCACGATCCGCCGCGCCTCGGCCTCCGCCCTGGCCCGGTCGGCGACGGGCAGGCGGGGCAACAGGTCGAGCGCCGAGTCGACTTCGGCTAGCCAGGCCTCGGACAGGTCGTCGGCCTCGCTCGCGAAGGGGCGTTGGTAGATCCGCACGCCGTCGCCGGTGACCGTCACGCCGGGCGCGGTGAACGTCTCCGGGTCCGGCTGGGCCGGTTCGTCGGTGCCGTCGGTGGACACCGATCCCGTCTCCAGCTCCAGCCGCAGTCCCGTGATCGGCTCGCCGTCCGCGTCGAGCACGAGCGCGTACACGCCGAACATGGCCGGGTGGACGTGTCCCTCGGCGGGCTCGACGGTGCCGAACTGCGGGTCGACGACGTAGACGGTCCCGTTGTGGTTGACGAGGTTCCAGGCGTGCCCGTTGCCGCTCACGGCGTCGCCGAGCACCAGGGCGCCCGCGCCGTGACCGGCCTCCCGCAGCGCGCCGATCACCTGGGCGAGCGCGCTCGGACCGCGGCCCACCCACTCCGGGTGGTGGCCGAGGTTCTCGCGGACCATCTCGTACTGGACCTTGGCCCCGAGCTCCACCACGCCCGCGCCCGCCGTGCGCGGCCGTCCCCGCCACGTCTCGAGGAACGCGATCGCGCAGTCCACGCAGTTCTCCAGCCGTCCCGGCTGGCCCAGCACCGAGCCGTTGATCAGGCGGGCGAACGTGCCCGGCTCGGCGAACCGGGTGCCGGGCGGGACGGTCGAGTGAAGCAGGTCGGTCAGCGCCCGCGGCGCCGGGTCGAGTTCCGGGGTGAAGGCTTCGGTCATCTGCTCGGCCGCGGTGTGGCCGTAGCGCGACGAGTCCGCCCAGCCCGGTTGCCGGAACAGGGCGAAGTCGCGCGAGGTGTCCGAGAGCTCCGAGCCGGAGGACACCGTCTCCTCGTCCTCGTCCAGCCCGGAGTCGACGCCGTGGTCGACGGCGAAGTCGGCGACGGCCTGCCGCGCCTGCCGTCGCCCGAGCACGTCGGTCCAGAACGCGGCGACGTCGCGCAGCTCCTGGTCCGCCGGGCTGCCGAGCGCGTCCGCCACCCGCGCGGCACCGTCGTCACCGCTGGTGAACATCAGGTCGCCGACCCGGTCCGGGTCCAGCCGGGCGAGGTGGGCGCGTGCGCCGGCGACGACGTCGTCCCACGCCGGGGTGAGGTCGTGGGTGACTCCCGCGCCGAGGTCGGCGGCCAGCCGGTCGCGCCACCCGTCGTCCGCGGCCTGGAAGTGGTCGTGGAACAGGCGGCGCCGCGACGGCGTCATGGCTCCGGACAGTTCCGCGAACAGCTTCCTGCCCTCGGCGGTGAGCGAACCGTGCCAGGCGTCGAACCGCGCGCGGGTCCGCGCGTCCCCACGCGCCGTGTCCATCCACGGTGGACTGAACGAGGAGGCGTCCGCGATCACGAGCTCGGCCCGGACGGGCCCGTAGCTGAACTCCGGCATGACCGGGACCTCCGACAGGTCCCACTCCACGAGCCGGTTCGGGTCGCCGTCGGACAGCTCCACGCCGTGCGCGGCCGTCCACTGCGCCACCGTCAAAGGCTCTGCGGGGCTGACGGCCGGGTCCAGCACGAGAAGGCCGTCCGGCGCTGTGCTGACGGGCACCGCGAGCGCGGTGTGCGTCCGCTCGCCCACCAGGAACACGCGCTTCACCCCGGTCACCCCGGCGTCGGTGAGGGCGTTCAGCCACAGGTGTGCGTCCGCGTCCGAGTCGGTTCCCGTGACCGGTGTCGCGGCGAGCCTCGCGAGATGGGCGGACGCCTCGGGTGGCGCCGACCGCGCGGTGGCCCCGGAGGGGGTGCCGCCGGAAGGCTGGGCGGTGCGCCGCGACGAGGACCGGACGGCCCGGCTGAACCTGCTGAACGGCCCCCGGTAGCCGGTGAGGCCGTGGACGTCCCTGAGTTCGGCGGCCAGGTCGACGGCGGCCTGCCGGCCGCGGGCGTGGTGCTCACCCGCCACCACGGCTCGGATGTCGTCGTGCAGCCTGACCCGCTCTTGCTCCGCAGGGGTCCGCCAGCGGCCCTGTGGTCTGGGTGGCGACGGCACCAGCTTGCGCACGGCATGGTCCACTTCGTCGTACAGGTCCGCCTGGACGGTGGTCCGGGTGTACCGGCTGCGCGAGTCATCGGCCTGCTGTCTCAGCTCTTCAGGCGACCACGTCGACGCGACCGTGGTACGCGGGGTGCGGCGCGGCGCACCGGTCGAGCGCCCCTGGTTCACGCCGTGGCCGGACGAGGTGCCCCCGCGCGAAGTGGTCCCGTGCGAAGCACCGCCCTGCGAGGTGCCCGGGAGGGTGTGCGCGCCACCAGACCCGACCGGGTTGCGCACGATCGTGAACGACGCGGGCGCGGTCCCCGGCGCCGCGACCGGACGAGGCGCGGCACCGGACCCGACCGCCTTGCGCCGGATCAGGCCGGCTGCGGGCGGCGGAGGAGGTGGGGGCGGAGGGAGCGGCGGGGGCGCGGTCGAGAGGCCGAGCGCCACCTCTTCCTGGAACTGCAGCGCGGCGACCTCCGCCGCGTGCCGCTCCCTCGCCTGCCACCAGTCGAGCTCCGCGGTCTGCAGGGCGGCCTGCGTCGCGTTCTCCTGCTCCAGCGCGGTGATGTACGCCGACACCAGCCCGTCGGTACCGGCCGCCGTGAGCGTCGCGCGAAGGGCGGTGCGCTGGTTCCTCGCGGTGGTCAGGCGGACCCGGGCCTGCTCCAAGTCGGTGAGCCTCGACGTGGACTCGGCCGGCGCGGCGCCCGGCGTCGTCCTCGCGCGCTCGTACTGGCCGAGCAGGATGTTGTACGCCCTCCTGCCCAGCTTGACCTTCAGGTCGAGTTCCCTCAGCAGGTTCGCGTCGGCGAGCATCGCCGTGTCGAGTGCGCGTTCGCGGGTGCGGAGCTCCGCGGTCGCTCCGAGCGCGGCTTTCTCCGCGTCCACCCACGCCTTGCCCTTCGCGGCCAGGTCGGTGGTGGCGGTGACGAGGGTCGCGGACAGCGTCGTGCCGGTCATGGTGGCGGCTTCGGTGTCCGACATCCGCAGGGCGTACGCGTCGTCGACGCGCACGTCCTGGTAGCTCACCAGGTCGCGGTGCAGCAGGGACTTCCTGCGCCTGGCGACGAACCGGAACTCGACGTCCGCGAGCACGGCGCGCGTGACCTCGTCCTTGGTGCTGTGCGCGGAGCCCAGCACCGGGTCGGACACCGACGACTTGTCGGACCTCTCGCCCGCCAGCTGTTCCGCGGAGGGGCCGGTGAAGTTGGTGCGCTGGTGCTGGGCCGTGCCCGCCCGGTCCTCGAACGCGCCGCGCAACGGCGGCGGCGCACCCGCAGGCTGGCTCGCCGTGTTCGACTCGCCACCGGTGCCGAACGGCGCCGTCTCGATGACCTCGAACTCACCGCCGGTCTTGAGCTCGACCTTCTCCTCGGTGGTGTCCTTGCGGCCCGAGGTGACCTCGACGTTCGCGCTGGTGCTCGCGAACCGGGGCCTCTCCGGCAGGCGGAGGTGGATCTCGAGGTCCCTGGCCAGGTTCCTCGGCAGCGGGAGCTTGAACGTGCCGTCGGCGCCCGCGGACAACGCCGCGCGCAGGCTCGCCGGGGTGATGGCGGCCTTGATCGCCCGCTGGACCTTGGGCGTGATCTTGACGCCGGAGTGCTCGAGCACCTCCTTCGCGTGGGTGTGCAGGGCCTCCACGTCACCGAAGAAGTGCTCCGCCCAGAAGGTGCCGAGACCGGGCAGCTGCTGCGCGGGCGTTCCCGGGGTCACCGTGGTGCGCCAGGTCGTGAGATCGGCCTTGCCGAGCCTGCCCCTGCGCACGCCGCTCGCCGGCTGGTGGTGGCCCAGGCGTCCGCCGGACTTCGGCTTCGGCAGCGACTCCTCGGCGATCTTGGTGAGGTCGACGTCCTGCGTCTGCGTCACCTCGGCCAGAGCCTTGCCGTGCCGCCGGATCCGCACGGTCACGTCCAGCTGCCCGCGGTGGACGGCGGCAGGACCCTTCAGGGAGGCGGAGTGCGTGTACTCGGACCCGGTCTCGACGGTCTTCTTGCGGTCGCGGATCCCCTTGACGAACTCGACGCCGAGCCCGGCACCGATCTGTCCCTGCGCCCGGCCGTTCTCCGTCGCGGGCCCCTGCCTCTCCCGGATGGCGAGCGCCGGACGGGCGGAGGCGATGAGGGTGAGCAACGCCCGCACCCTGCTCTTGACCGTCTCGCCCCCGAGCTTCGCGGTCACCGACACCTTGAGCTCGGACAGGTTCTTGACCTCTCCGCGGTCGGGGGTCGCGGTCAGGTTCGCGTCCACGGTGAGCTCGTAGGTGCGGCCACTGGTCCTGTCCTCGAGCCGGATCGCCATCGTGGTGTCACCGTTGAGGAGGCTGTTCATCATCCGGTTCGGGTCGGACAGGAACGCCTTGATCTCGGCGATGTTGGGGTTCTTCTGGTCGAGCGTGCTGTCGGGCAGCAACCGGTCCGCCAGGTCCTTGCCCACGTCCGGGTGGGCGGCGAGCTTCATCCGCAGGACGTCGATCGTGGCGGTGAGGTCGATCGGCGCGAGGACACCGCCGAGCCCGAGCGACGGTTTGGTTGTCTCCCCCGGCCGCAACGACCGCGGCGGTTCGACGCTCGTGACGAGGTCCGGCGTCCTGGGAGCGGGTGTGGTCGCCGCGCCGGTGCTCAGCTCGGCGAACTGGTCCTCGGTGAGCCACACCAGCATCGACTCGGGGAGGTCCAGCACCTCCCCCGCCGTCCTGGAGGGATCGGGCTTCGCGGCACCGAAGCTCAGGTTGCCCTTGTGCTGGGCCTCGGCGACGACGGTGGCCTCGACGTCGAGACGGGCCAGCACCATGCGCTGCGGCCCCGTGCCGACCTTGAGCTTCTCCCCGCTCTCCAGCTGGTCGGACTTCGCGTTGCCGCGCGTGATCCCGTACGGCACCGCGACGAGCACGAAGACACCGCGCGCGCCGACCTCGTTCACACCGCCCGCGGCCGGCGTGTACTGGCGCTGGGTCAGCACCGGCACCGCGACCACGTAGGCCCTGAGCTGATCGGTCGTGCCACCGCCGCCCACGGTCTTGTTCGAGCCCTCGAGCTCCTTGACCTGTTCCTGGAACTCCTCCGCGGTGACCTGACGGGCCGACAGCTTCGGCTTGAACGACACGCCCAGCGACGCGAACAGGTCCTCGGACCGCCGCTCGTACTTGAGCTCGCCGGAGTCGATGACCGTGGTGCGGTTGAACAACCTGGCATCGCTCTTGAGCGCCTCCGGCGAGAGGCGGGCGTTGATCGCCTGCGCGATGGCCTCGTTGCGGGACTTCACGATCGGGTCGTCGTCGGAGGCGTCCCCCAGCACGTCCGCGGCGGACCGCTGGAGGTCCTCCGCTCCGGTGAAGGACACCACCTCGACGTCGTCGAACGACCGCGGCATCGCGGGTGGCAGCGCGTGCGGCTTCAGGGCCAGTCCCGCCAGCGGCCGGGTCGGTGCCGGCACCGGTGCCACGTGCGGGGCCGCCGCGGGGCCGACGTCGGAGAGCAGCACCTCGGGCACCAGGATCCGCGCGTCGATGGGCGGCAGCGTCGTCGAGGCGAGGTTCTGGGTGGCCGGTGCGTGCCTGCCGCGGCGGCCGAAGCTGAGCTTGCGGATCTTCTTGTTGTGCCGCTGCCGGTACTCGACGTCGCCGGTGATCGTGACGGTCGCCTTGAACTGGCGCACCTGGTGGTCACCCAGTTTGCCGTCCTGCTTCAGCGTGTCGCCCTTGCGGCGGCTGGTGGAGCGCTTGCCCTCGATCGTCTGCGCGACCTCGGAGGTCCAGGCCCGCGCGCCGCGGACACCGAGCAACAGGACGCCGAACGGTGTGGTGGTCGCGGGCTGGCCCCCGAACGGGGCGAGGGTGCGCCCCTGCGGCCCCGTGCCGAGCTCGATCTGCCTCTGCTGCTTGTTCTCCAGGCTGATCACGTCGTTGTTCTTGTAGATGCCGACCACCTCGTCCGCGGTGAGCACCGGGCCTTCCTCGAGGTTGCCGACCGAGGCCTTGAGCACGACGGTGACGTCCCGTTCGTGCGTCCAGCCCTCCTGCTTGAGCGGAATGGCGAGGCCGGGCCCGGCCATGTGTTCGACCAGGAGCGTCAGTTCCGCGTCGGACAGGGCGTCGGACAGCTTGGCGCCGGTGGCGAGCGCCTCGGCGACCTTCCCGGTCAGCTTGCCCTTGTCGATGTCGGGACTGCCGAACCTCTGGACGAGCCGCTGCTTGTTCTCCTTGCGGTGCGCCAGGTGCTGGGCGAACTTCTTGCGGTCGAGGTATCGGCCCTTCTGGACGGGGTGCTTGGCCAGCAGGTCCGTGAACGCCTTGTCGACGATGCCGCCGCTGTCGAACTCCAGCGTTCCCAGCAGCGCCTGTCCGTTCTCGAACTCGGAGGGCCCCTGCTTGGTCCTTGCCCCGTCGGTGACGAAGGCCGGGGCCGGGGCCGTCCTCGTCACGATCCCGGCGTCCTCCGCGTCCTGCTTGCCCGTCCACTGATGGACGCCGACGGCACCGTCGAGTGTCCACGGCGTGGTGGTGCCGAGCCGCCGGACCTGGATGTCGTACACCAGCTCGTAGCGCACGACCTCGCCCTTGACGTCCAAGCCCTGCTTCACCGCCGACGACCGCGTGAACTTGGAGGAGGCCGTCTTGTCGACGGCCGCGTTCCCCGTGAGGCCACCGGCGACGAGCGTGGCGGGAGCGATGTCGGCACCGCCGCCGACGAACCCGCCGAGGCCCACGCCCCGCGACACGCTCGACTCCCCGGAGTGCTCGTAGTGCTGGTGCTGCTTGGAGGTCAGCTTCCTGGTCTGCGTCGAGTCGGTCACCTTGACCCAGCGGGCGACCGCGCGCATCTGCACCTCGGTGGTCTTCGGCAGCAGCTCGAAGCCACCTCTGTTGCGGCCCTTGAAGAGCGGGTCCGACGTGACCCAGCCGTGTTCAGGGTCCGCTCCGCTGTGGACGGCCATCTTGGGGAGGTTCGACGCGATCTTGCTCTCGCCGAGGAACTCGTTGAGCGCACCGCGCCCGTCGGTGCCGACCGCCGTCGCCTTGCGGTAGTCCTTGCCCAGCAACGTGATGACCTGGTCGGCGAACGGGGGCGGCTGCGCTGTCCCCGGCGCGTTGTGCCTCTTGACCACGACCGCCTCGACGACCCGGACCCTGGGCGGGGCGGCGTTCACCTGCGTGACGTTCTGCCTGGCCAGCTCGGCGGTGCGCTGGGCCGCCGGGGTCCGTCCCGCACTGATGTCGTCGTCGACGGAGTTCAGCGTGCTGAGGGCTCCGGACGTGACCAGCAGGTCCTTCGACACCGCGAGCCCGACGCGGGCGGTGTCCGCCGTCAGCACGGTCGAGTTGTCCGGCTTGACCAGCCTGAAGTCCACCCGCACGGCCACGTCGACCTCGACCGGCTTGTCGAAGTCCATCGAGGACGAGCTGCCGAGCTCCCGCTTGCGCTCGCCCTTGTCGTCCTCGTCGGGCGACACCTGGATGCGCGGGATCGCCTGCACCACCAGGCCCGGCAACGCGCTGCCCTGCACCGTCGGCACGATCGACCCGGTGCGCTTGGTGCTCGCGGCCTCCTCGGTGGTCCGCTTGTGCTTGCCCTTCGCGGTGAGGTCGTAGTCACCGTCGGCCTCGACCGTGAGGTCGTCCCACCGGAAGGTCGACTTCACCTGGAGCTCGTGGTACTTCCCGTCGCCCTTGAGGGTGAGGCGCAGGCCGCCGTCCGCCAGCGTGTCCCCCACCGACACCTTCAGCCTCGCGACCGCCTCGTCGACGCCCTCCCACTTCTTGACCTCCGGCGCGAGCCTCCCGAGCTGCCGCAGGAGGTCCACCGCGTTGCCCCGCACCTCGGTCGCCTGCTTCGAGAGGCCGAGTGACCGGCTCTCGGTCAGGTACTCGGGCAGGGCGTTGCGCACGTCGTCGGGTGTCGTCGTGCCCGTGTAGACCTTCGGCGAGGGCGTGCCGGCGGGCAGCTCCGGCGTCACCGTGTCGTCCGCGTACAGCGACTGGTCCCGGCTTCCCGTGCCGGTGTCGTCGATGCCGATGGTGCGTGCCAGCACGTCGACGTAGCGCTGGGGCATCCGGATGTCGTCCTGGGGTTCCAGGTCACCGTCCTGCCCGCGCACGACATGACGCCCCATGAGCGTGCCCTCGACGTCGATCGCTTGTGGACGGTTGCCGTACTCCTCCACGAGCCCGACCATGTGCCCGAACTCGTGGGCGGTGAACGCGGCGAACTGCCCTGGCCGCCAGTGGTTCTGGTCGACCTCGGCCTCGGGGTCGAGGTGCACGACGTGGTGCACCGGGTCGTTCTCGCCCGCCTGCAGGATCCGGAACCGGAGCAGCTCACCGTTGCGCAGCCTCAGGTCCGGCCGGTTGAAGAACTCGTCCACCGCGTGCTGGGCGTCCTCCACGGCCTGGTGCCGGACCTCGGCGCTCTGCCGGTGCTCCGGGTCGACGTCGACGAACACCGTGACCTCGACGACGTCGTCGTCACCCTGCCGCGCGCGCCGCACCTCGAAGGCGGAGCGGACCGGCGCGGGCCAGCCGGGCGCGACCTGGGTGCGGCCTCGCTGCTGGGCGGGGACCTTCGCGAGCTCGTCGCGCGGGTAGCCGTTCTGGGGCGTTGCCGGGGCGGGGGTGCTCTGGTGGGCGGGAACGCTGTCCACCTCGCGGGTCAGGGGCAGGCGGTGGCTCAGCGGCTCGGTCGCGGGATTGGTCGCGGGCTCGGCCGGGGGTTGCGTGGTGACCTCGGCCGGGGGCGTCGTCTGCTCCGTCACGGGGAACTCGAAGCGCGGCGCCTCGACGGAGGTCGGCACCACCGTGTTGGCCCGGGCGTCGAGGTCGGGCCGAGTCCCCGCGCCCGACTGGGCCACGGGACTGATCTCCACGGCGTCCCTGCCAGTGCCGTTGGGCCCGCTCACCGGCTGCGGCTGCGGACCGACCGGCGCAGCGGAACCCTGCGTCACATCGCTGAAAGGCGGCTCGACCGTCAGCGGAACGTTCCCGCGCACATCGGAGACAGGAGAGATCCCGCCCGGCAGAGGTGATCCCGTGGTCTCCGGCCGTGCCGGCGCGTGCGCGACCGGTTGTGGCGGCGGCGCCGTCGTGTCGGCGGAACCGTCGGCGGGCGACTGGTTCGTGAAGTTCCCGTTCACCGGGGTCGGCGGCACCTCGACAGGCCGGTGTCCCGGCACCTGCCCGCCGGGTGGGTCACCGTCCGACAACACACCGTCCGACAGCACCCCGCCCGGCGGGTGCGGCACGGGCTGGTGCGTCTCGGGAACTCCACCGAGCGACCTGTCCGTGTGCGGCGAGTCCACCCCCAGGACCTCCCCGGCGGGTGGGTTCACACCCGGCACCTCGATGCCTGGCTGCTGCGTCACCGGCACCTCGACACCCGGCTGCTGTACCGGCACCTCAGCGCCCGGCTGCTGCACCACCGGCACCTCGACGTCCGCGAGTTCCTGTCCCGGCCGCACGACGCCCTGCACCTCGTGCTCCTGTCGTGGCGGCGGGTCCACCACCGGCACGACACCGCCGACGTCGACTCCGTCCGACGTGCGCGGGCCGGAGAACCGGTCACCGAGCACCTGGTCGCCTGGGTCTCGCGGTCCTGGCGTGGTCAGCACAGGTCCGTTGTGCGTCAACGGCTTGTCCAGCGCCAGCGGCACCGGCGGGATCACCACCCCGCCGGACCCGTGATCACCACCGAGATAGTCCACACCGGACTCGACGTCGGAGAGATCGCCCACGGGGGGCGGGAGATCAGTGGTGGGCGGAACGACGTCGCCCTCGACCGAGCTCGGCACCTCCCGCACGGGAGGGTCACCCACACCGCCGTCGATCCCGCCGACCTCGTCGTCGCCACCGCCAATGTCGTCGCCACCGCCGAAGTCGTCGCCACCACTGAAGTCGTCGTCACCGCCGAACCCGCCCCGCCCGCCGTCGGTCTCCCCGTGCGGCCCGCCCTCGAACTCACCACCGACCTCGTCGTCGGGCCCGTCGTCGAACCCGCCGCCAGGACCGCCTCCCTCTCCCCCGTCAGACCCGCCTCCCCGCGGTCCCGGCGTCACGGGCGGGGTGAAGGCGTCGAGATCGGGCAGCGTCACATCGCTGTTGACGATCGAGTCGATCTTGTCCCCGATGTCGTCGAACCCCTTCTGCACGCCGCCGCTGAAGGTGCCGCCGATCGCGCCGAAGCCCGCGTCGCTGAGGTCTCCTCCGGTGGCACCGGCGACGCCCAGCCCGACGATGCCCTCCGCGAAACCTTCGGTGATGCCGTGGAAGAGCATCGTGTTCTCGAACTTGGGCGCGTACTTGGCGCCGGTGAGGTGCGCGACCGAGATGAGGCCTCCGGCCGCCATGCCGGCGATGCCGCTGATCACGGTGCTCATCTCGTCCCAGGACTTGCGGTTGCCCTCGATGAACTGGGTGATCTGCACCAGCGCGTCCTGCGCGATCTCGCTCGCGCCCTCTTCGAGGATCTGCCTCAGCACGAGCACCCACGCGCCCAGCCGGTCGAAGATCTCCTTGATCGCCACGCGGGCACCCGTGACGAACGACGGCACGAGCGGCGCCGTGAACGGGCTCGCCAGCGCCCAGATGATCGACGCCGCGAAGAACGCGATCTCCAGCATCATCGAGTAGTTCGAGGACTCGACGTTCAGCGCGAGGTTCTCGAGCGATCCCGCCTGGTTCTCCGCGAGTGCCGCCAGCGCGGGGCCGTGCACGGTCAGCTGGTCGACGTTGCGGCGGAACGCGCTGCCCACGTCGCCGCCGATCGCCTCCTCGATGACCGCCGCCGCGGTGTCGAGGGTGTAGAGCAGCTCCTGCAGCGTGACGCCGTTCTGCCGCCAGGTGTCGGCCAGGTCGCGGGCCGCCGCCACGTCGACGCGCGGGGCCTTCTGGCCCACCACGAGGATCCAGAGCCAGTCGAACGTGGGATCGAACTGGATGTCCATCCCGTCGGACGAACCCGCGACCGCATCGCCGTCATCTGACATACCGGTCCCCGGACGCCCTTCGGTGGTGGGTGAGCAAGCTGGTCGGACGAACGCCGGTCAGGACCGGCGCGGCTCGCCGTCGGGATCCGGTGGACTGTCGGGCTCGTCCACCACGAGGGACTGCCCCGCGGCCGGGATCGGCACGTCGACCGTGACGAGCGTCGCCGGAACGGCCTCGACACGCTCTCCCAGGGTGGCCACCAGCATCGGCGAGGCGCGCTGGGGCTCCGCCCAGTTGGGCAGCGCCTCCCCGCGAGGTCCGGGCGTGAGCAGCTCACCGGGCTCGGACCCCAGCTCCGCGGGAACCAGCGGGCTGAGGGGCTCCGCCGGTTCGGACCACTGCATCGCGAGCGACAACCGGCGGAGCTCGCCGGGAACTTCTTGCTGTGGGGCGACATCGCGCTCGACCGTGAACATCATCGCCGTGGAGAGCGGGGTCTCCTCCTGCGGAGGAACGGCGTCCCGTCTCGTCGCCACCCTCATCGCCCTGGTGGCCCTCGGCTGGTCGACCGGCCCCTCCTGCTGGGGATCCGGCCCACCGAGGTACGGCTTGGGCCGCGGCAGCGGCTCGTCGTCCTCGCCGCCGGCGCCCCTGTCGTTGAACAGCAGGGCACCGAAGCCGATCTGCTCGGCCGCGTCCTCGGTGCCGCTGCAGAGCTGCGCGTACAGGAGCACGCTCTGGGCGAGGGTCTGCCCGGCGGTGGACAGGCTGTTCGCGAAGTCCAGAAAGGCGGTGGCACCTTTGACGTAGCCGGGTTCGAACTTCTCCCAGGGGTCGTCGGGGTCTCCGACGAGCGGCCGGTAGGTCACGATGTCGCTGTTGCCGGAGGCGAAGGTGCTGATGTGATCGGCGATCTCCTGCAACAGGGCCGCGCCCCGGTGCTGGGCCTCGGTGTCGACCTCGAGGTGACCGCTGAGGCCGGGGTAGCTCTCCGGTGCGGGCAGCCCGCCTCCCTGCGGGTCGCCGCCGCCGGAGTCGCCGCCCGTGTTCGGTTTCGTGGACACGACGTCACCTCCTCGTCTCGCGCTGGGTGGCCTTCAGCACCGCCTGGAGGTCGAGGTCGCCCGAGAACATCTTCTGCGCGTCGACCCCCTCGGGGAGCGTGGGCGCCACGATGGCGGCGGCCTGGCCCGCGGCCTGCTGCTGCGCGTCGGTGATGGTCCTGACGATCGCCGCGGAGAGCTCCGCGGGAGTCAGGCGCTTGTAGGCACTGCTGGGGAACTTCACGTCCCGCACGACACCGCCGTGCCCCACGGTCACCGTCACGACCTGGCGCGGTGAAGTCGCGCTGCAGGAGATCTCCCGCAGGCGCCGCTGAGTCTCCTGCAGTTCGGCGAACTGCTCGCGGTACTGCGCCACGAGGCGTTCGAGCTGTTCCGAGCGCGGACCCGACACGTGCCCTCCCCACCAGCCGCCGGCGTTGGACCGGTGCAACAGGAGTACAAGGCACGCGGAAGCCTCCGATCAACGCCGCAGGTGGGGAAACAGGGTGGACGTGAAGACACCCCTGCCTCATCACCCCGGAGTGCGGCGCGCACCCGGCCGCCCGTCAGGCTCCCGTGCTGCACTGGGCACATCCCGCCGAACAGGAGGTGACACCGGTGACTTCCCCTCTCCGCGCACTGGAGGAGACGGCGAACTGGTACCGCGACCAGATGGCGTGGCCGGTCGTGGTCACCGGCGACGAGGTCGTCCTGCCGCTCGGCAGGGGCGTGGTGGCGCTGGACGTGCCCTCCGACCTCGCCGGCAAGGTGCGCACGCGTCTAGAACGGCTGCACGGCAACGACTTCTGCACCCCCGTGTTGCTGCTGACCGCGGGCGAGCAGGCCCGCGCGGTGTTCCTCGCCGCGGCGGACGACGTCGTGCTCGGCCAGTTCCAGATGCCGCACGGTGTGCGCTACCTGGGGGCGGAGACCGCACTCGTGCTGCCCGCCCGCGGGATGACCGCAGGCAGGCACTGGCCGTGGTTGCGCGCCCCGGATCCCGGCGACCGCTGGCTCTTCTCCGCGGCGGCGGTGCTCGCCGCGGTCAAGGACTCCGCTCCGCGCCAGTATCGATCCTCTGTGGACAGTACAAGCAGGTCACCGGCGAGCAGGCGTTTGCTCATCGGGTGACGGAGAAGGGGCGGCGCGCTCTCCCCCGCGCCGCCCCGCCCCGCCCCGCGACAGCAGCCGGGAACGGGCCCGAGGATGGTTGCTGCCGAGTGAGCGTTCGGCGATCGGTCATACTCCTCGGGCACCGGGTGCGGGCGAGCCGCGCCAGCACGCGCCTCACCTCGACCGGAACCCACTCACCGGCGTCCGTCCAAGATGGACTGTGATGTGGACCGGACGGGCAATGTCCGCCGGATTTCGGGCACCGAGCGCCGACGGCGGCTTGCCTCCGCCATCCCGCCGTCGCACCGTTGACCGCAGTCACGACGGACAACGGGGCAGCACGGACCGATGCGGGAACCTGAGCGCAGGGCGTTCGAGAACAAGGTCGTCGCGCTCGTCAACACGATGCGCGGGCGGCGGGGCCTGACGGCGCTCGCCACCGACGACCGGTTGCGCAGCTCGTCGCGCAGGCACTGCGCCGACATGGCCGCCCGCCGGGTTCTCGCGCACCGGCTGCCCGGCGGCCCGAGCCCCTTCGACCGCATGGCCGCGGAGGGATTCCCCGCTCCCGCTGGGGAGAACGTCGCGTTCGGCCAGGAGACGCCGGCGCGGGTGGTGGAGGCCTGGCTGCGCAGCCGGCCCCACCGCGCGAACATCCTGCACCCCGGTTTCCGGGTCATCGGTGTCGGCGTGCTGCGCACCACCGACGGCCACTGGTGGACCCAGAACTTCGGCTACTGATGCGGACCGTCACAGCCTGACGGTCTCGGCCCCCGCCAGTTCCACCGTCGCGGAGCCCACCGCGACCCGCACGACCCCGTTCGCCAGCGCGGTGACCGCGTGGTCCGCGCGCGACACCGGGCCGCACACCATCCCGCCCCACGTGTCCAGCACCGTGCGCAGGCCCGACCGGTCCTCCAGACACACGCCGTCCGCCCACAGCAACGCGGTGCCCTCGTCCTCGAACGGGCTGACGCTGACCTCGAGGATGCCGTCGACGGTGCGGGCGGCGGTCACGGTGCTCGCCCCCGTCATCACCCTGCCGTCCGGCGTCACGTACCAGTCCTCGTCGACCGCGCCCACCCGCACGCGGTCCTCCTTCACGACGAAGTCCTTGCCGTCCCAGAGGACGCGCACGTCCTGACGACAGATCACGCGGAGCCGTCCCAGGTCCGCGACCGCTTCGAGCACGCCGTCGGACCACCACACGCGGATGCCGGGGAAGGCGATTTCCAGCACGCCTCCCGTCCACGTGGCGTCCAGCACGGCACCGCACCCGGCGCAGGGTTCCGCGGCTGCCGGACCTCCTGCCGCCGACAGGGTGCTGTGCCGGCAGGGCACGACCTGGAGCGCGCCGGTGCGGCTGTCCCACACGACCGCCGTGGCCGCGCCGCCCACAGGTTCGAGCACGACCAGCGACGCGGAGGCCGTGACCCGCCAGCCCGACTCGACGCACCAGACGTCGAACCCGGCGGGCGAGACCTCGGCTCTGCCCGCCGCGCCGCTGATCACGGTCCTCCCGACGTCGGGGGCGAGCGCGAACGTGGTGGCGCCACAGCGCACCTCGGCGTGCCCGGCGGAGGTCACCCGCGCGTCCACGTCACCGAGGACCTGCACGCGGGACGTTCCGCCGCCGACCTGGGCGAGCGTCTCCCGCCCACCCGCGCGGACACGCACCTCGTGGGTCGCCTGGCGGTAGACGGCCTCGCTGTCCGCGCCGACCGTCTCGACACACACGTCGAACTCGCGCCGCCACACCTCGATCAACGGGGTCCGCACCCGGATGCCCGCATCGGCGAAGTGGACCAAGAGGTCGCCCGCCGGCGAGGCGGGGACCGGCTCGTCCGGCGACGTCGAAGTCATCTGGATTGCTCCCCACACGGACCAGGGCTGGTCAGGGCCACGCTACTGACGGAAGGAGGGTGTGCGAAGGTCAGGACCGATCCTCACACCGATCGGCCACCGTTAGGTGTTCCAACGGGCGGCAGGAGCGTCCGTCCGGGCGTCTCAGTTGGCGCGATCGGCCACGGACCACCACGCGGACGTCCTCAAGGAGTCTCTCCCGCACACAGCGGGAATCACGTCGTCAACGCAATCCGGAAGCGATACGAGACAAACTCCTTAAGAAAGCATTAAATAAGTGGGCTCGTTTCCCAATGGGCTCCCCGGGACGCCGCCGCCCACTTCGGTCGCGACACCCCCAACACTCTCCTCAGATCAACACGATCAAGAACTCACCTGCACAAACACCCTCATACTCGACACAGCGAGAGCGCACGGAACGCCCGGCAATAGCCGTCCGGCCGAGGAGAACAAAGTTTCCAGAAGGACCGGCAGGTTTGCGTTCCCCCCAAAGCTGCCGCCCCGGACTCCTGGCGACCGGAGACATCGCGATGTTTTCTATTCGCATGACTTCGCACCTCGCCTGGCCGAGCGACCCGCACCGGTCAGCCACCCTCGCCCAGGCCCGCCGGACGAGCATCCGCTTGTCCGTCCAGGCAACGGACCCCCTGGTCTCCACGGGCCTGGTCGCGATGCTCCGCTCCACACCGGGCCTAGACCTCGTCGACGACGTCACCGACGCGGACGTGATCGTCGCCGTGCCCGAGGCCGACCTCCACACCATCCTCACCAAGGCCGCCGCCCGGCTCGTGCTGATCGCCGACGACCTCCGGCAGTCCGAGCTGTGGACCGCGATCGAGCACGGACTGATCGTGCTGGTGTCACGGGCCGAGGCGACGAACCGGGCACGGCTGCTGCGCGCGATCGGCGACGCGCACGACGGTCGCGGCGACCTGCCGGCCCACCAACTCGGCATGGTCCTGCAGGGCCTCAAACACCTGCAGGAGAACACCCTCGCCCCGCGCGACCTGACGTTCAGCGGCCTGTCCCCGCGCGAGACCGAGGTCATCCGCATGCTCGCGGAGGGCAAGGACACCGGGGAGATCGCCGAGCAGCTGATCTACTCCGAACGCACCGTGAAGAACGTGCTGCACAACATGCTCAGCAGGCTCAACCTCCGCAACCGCACACACGCCGTCGCCTACGCCCTGCGCCACGGCCTGATCTGATCACGGCAGGTCGGCGACCGAGTCGAGGACGGCGCCGGGCCCAGCCGCGCGTTCACCTTCGGCCGCAGCTGCGAGGTCGCGCTGCACGGCTGCCACGACCAGTAGCGACGATTGGCGCGCCCCGGCGGTGACCGGAGCCGTCACGGCCCTGCTGACGCTGACGGCGGTGGCGATCCTCAGCAACGACCTGACAGGCCTCTGGACGGCACTGACGATCGCCAACCTGCTCGTCGCGGCGAGCCAAGCCCTCGCCTTCCGCGGGGAGAGCACACGTCTGCACTCCACCCGAAGAGAGACCAGCGGGCCTGCCTCGAAAGGCAGACCCGCCGGGCAGTGGCGCGTCAACTCACTTCGCGGGAAGATCCCGCACCTTCGAGTCCTGCAGCCAGCACGCGAACTTGTGGTCGACGACGGCCTCACGGGTGTAGATCCCTGGGCAGAAGGACCCGCGGTTCATCAGTTCGGCCCGCACCCGCTTGCCGCCCTCGTAGTACAGGAACACGCCGCTCTTGCTACCCCAGGGCACGTCGAACTTCTCCCCGGTGACCTCCTCGACGTAGCCGGAGTCGGCACCGTCGAGGTCGACGACGTACAGCTCGTCCCAGTCCCACGAGGTGAACTCGCTGAACGGACGGGGCTTCTCCGCCTTCTCGCCGACGAACGTGCGCACCGCCGAGTCGAGATCGGCGTTCGTGTCGACGGCAATGCCGCCGCCACATCCCGCCAGTAGCAACAAGGCCACGGCCAGCAGACCAACGATCCGCACACGGACCTCCTCCCGACAGGCTGCATGGCAGCTGCGAGGGTGCCACACCGCGTCTCACGGGAGTCGCGGATTCGTCGAGCCGGTGACGGCCCCCGGAACCGAGACACATCGTGGCTCAACAGTTGTTGGCTCTCTGCCTGCAGGAGAACCGACACCTCGTCTACCAAGGTTTCCTCGAGCAGGACGGGGAGCTGCTGTTCATCGGTCCATCTGCAGAACAGAAGTTCGGCGGACGGCACTTCATGGACACGATGGCGGTGTTCACCGCTCCACAACAGTTCACTGTCCTACATGGACGCCGCGAGATCGGCCCACCGATCCCGCCCTGTTGAACGAAAAGATCGAAGGGCAGCGGCTGCTTCTCCTCGCCGGCCGCAGCTGGAAGGCCGGCTGGATCGACTGGAAGCGCCGTCGGTGCTTCGTCGAGGAAGCTGAACACGGAGGCAAAGCACGCTGGCATGCACCTGAGATCGGCACCGCCTCGTTCGAACTGACGCGCGCACGGGAGTGGCTTGCGCAGAGGCCGGTCGGGCGGGTGGAAACTGCCGTGGGCGAAGCGTGACGGTCAACCGTTCGTCGAGTTCAGCTGGGACGGGCATGACGAGGGCGATCAGCCCGTTCGACGAACATCGCCCACGAGATCTCGATCGCCTTGGTACGTCCCACAACGGACTCGACAGGCAGCGTCCACTTCAGCATGTATTCGTCGAGGTCACCGCTGATCGCGGCCCCGAAGCCACCGGTGAACGCCACCGCGTTCTCGGCAGTGTCGACGTCGCTTCGAGGCGACCCGCGCGTGATCGGCAGCCGCCTGAGCGACGAGAACGGTCTCGTAGTTTGCTTCGGTCACCTGACAAACACTCAAGTACCGCCGTCGTCATCGACCCGACGTGACTGCTCACGGCTGAGGCGGTTCGTATCTGATCGGCATGCGGCGCTTGCGCCGAGGAGCGTCGGGCCACATGTGACGCGCGATCCAGACGTTCAAGAAGAGGAACGCGATCGCGAAGACGAAGGTGCACAACCAGCCCAGGAATACCTGCCCCTGCGACCGCACGTCCGGCTGCAACGGCCTGCCGTGCCGCACGGTGTGGACGGCGTACTGCTTGCCGATGTCCGCGGGCGTGAGCCACCCCGTCACGGTCGACGTCTACGTCTCTCCACTGGACCTGACCCGGACCTCGGCCCGGCACTCGTAGTAGAAGCCGAAGCCCCGCAGTGCCACCGGGCCGCGGCGCTCGCAAGACTTCGCCGTGGCCACCAGATCGGCCTTTGCCAGATCGCCTGGTTCGACCTGGTTCCAGAAGTGGTTGAAGATCGTGGCGCCGAGCAGGTAGCCCAGCAACGGAACGATCAGGGCGACGAGGACGCGCCGGAGGGCGTTCACCCGCCCCGCTCCTCTTCGTCCTGGTCTGCTTTCAGCTCGCGCCAGTCCTTCCAGCCTCGGTTGTCGACGATCTTCGCACCTTCCTTGCGGAACTCTTCGGCCATGGCGGGGCCGATGTCTTTCGGCAGGCCTGTGACGCCATCAACGACGACTTTCTTCGCGCCGGCTCCCGCATCCCTCAGCATGGCGCCGACGTTGAAGTTCTTCATCTCCCGTGCGATGTCCGCGTTCACGCCCTGCTTCAGCACGGTCACGAAGTCGTCGCCGCGCTTGGCGAGGTTGACGCTCGCGTTGGCGAGGACGTCGTCGAGCTTCTTGAACAGACCTCCCGCCTTGCCGAACGCGCTGGTGAGCTTGCGGCACCACTCGATGCACTTCTGCGCGTAGCGCACCGCGACGGGAACACCTTCGGCGACGGCACCGGCGATACCCGCGCCCAGCGCCGCCATGGCGGGCGCCCAGCGGATGCAGATGCTGATCAGCTTGCCGATCGCCTCGGTGATCAGGTCGCGCACGATGTCGCGGACCACTTTGAGGATCGTCTTGCAGATCGTGATCAGGATCGACATCCCACGCGCCGCCGTGCCGACAGCGCCGTAGGTGTCCGCACGGTCAGCACCGAACTCGCGGTACTTCGCCGAATCCCTGCCCACCCACTGCCCGGCATCGTTGTCGACGGCCTTCTTGAGATCGGTGGAGATCTCGTCGAGGTAGCTCGACACCGACGACCACGTCTGCGCCATTCCGTCGAGTGTCTGCTGGTCGCCGGTCAGCCAGTCAAGCGGCTCCTTGAGGAAGCTGATGTGCTCGAACATCCAGCCGAAGCCCGCGCTGAACAGGTATGCCAGCGGATCGGTCAGCATCTTGCCGATGTCACCCGCCGCGCTGGCGAGGTTGAGCAGGCCCTCGGCCCAGTTGCCATCGGAGAAGCCGCTCACCGCCTCGGTCACGTCGTGGAACAGCCCGGCACCCTCGGTCTTCGGGATGTCCTGACCTTTGCGGATCAACGGGTTCTCGGCGGGGGCCTGAGCAGGCCCAGTGCTCGGAGTGCTCACGAATCGCCCGTCTTGAAGCGGCTGGTCTGCTCTTCCTCGTTGTTCTTGACGTCCTCGCGCCATGCCGTGACCCGCTTGTGGTGGTCGAGCGCGGCCTCGGCTGCGTCGTTGAGGGTGTTCATCGCCATGTGCTGTGCGGCCGAGCAGAGGGCCGCGAGCGGAATTCCGAGCAGGCCGAACGCCTCGGGGTTCGAGGCCGCGTTGCCCGCTCCGATGGCGGTGCCGATGCGCCCGCCGATCTCATCCACACGCTCGGCGTGAGCGTCCATCTCAGCGAGATCGATGCGGTAGTTCATCGCAGGATGCTCCCGTTGCCGAAGTCGTCGTCATCGATCGGACGGTGCTGCGGTGGACGAGGAGCCTGCTGCGGCCGCGGAGGTGGTGGCGTGTCGTCCTCAATAGAACCCAAGCGTGGCTCTGTCGGCCCCCAACCTCCGTTTCCCTGCACGTACTGCTCAGGAGGAGGCGGTGGCTGCGCGCTGCGCAGCTTGTCCATCATCAAGTGCATGGTCTCGGAGTCGGCACCCAGCAGCGGCGCCATCGACTCCTGGACAACGCTCGCAATGCGGCTCTGCGCCGCCTGCAGGGTGCGCATGACGTCCTGCGCGACGGCTGTACCGTCCTTGCGCTGCAACGCCTGGCCGAGCTGCAATGCGACCAAGTTGCCAGCGTCATTGACGGTCACCGTGATCTGCCCGTCAGGACTGCGCTCAGTGACCTGCAGGTGCGCGAGGTTATCGCGGATGGCCTCGCTCTTGGCCTGCGCCTGCGCGAGCTTGCCTTCGTACTGGCTGAGCAGCTGCTCAGGATCGATCATGCGCCCCCAGGGTCACCTCTTACTCAAAGCGAGCAGAGAGTAACGGACCGTGCTAGGCCATGCAGCCCAATCACGTAATCCTGATATGGCGCGCTTCACGACGACTGACCAACGAGCACCATGAACCGCTCAAGTCCGCAGCGATGACCGGTCAGCAGGAACCAGAGTCACGACCGAGCAGGCCACGCCTCGACAGAGGTATCGAAGTTCGTGTTCACCTTTCGAATCGGCAGCACCTGATACCCAACTCACTGGCTGCTTCCCGCAGCACTTCCTCTCGACGAGCACCATCGCCCTGAAGTTCAAGCCGGTGAACCTTTCCAACCTGCCGAACACTTCCTCGACGTGGCGGTACAACTGCGGCGAGTTCTGCTGATCATCAGCGTGATGGGACAGGTCACCAGTGCGCAACTCTCCCCCGGGAACGCGATGCGGCTGCGGGGCGTGCCCTTAACTCCTGTCACGCAGCCAGCAAAAGGGGTCCCGGCCCGCTTCTCAGACGAAGAGACTTCGCCCTGCACACCAAGCCTGCGCGAATGACAACGGAATACAGGCACAGCTATCAGAGCAAAGGGGGCGACGAGCGGCATGCTGGACCTAGCAGAACTCGACAAGATCACAAAAGAGGGCCTCCACAGCTTCTGAGCTGCGAAGACCCTCTTGGCCGTCGGGACGACAGGATTTGAACCTGCGACCCCTTGACCCCCAGGACGCACAGGCGCTCTGACCTGCGAAAACAGTCGACTCCACGAGAAGCTGATTAGTCAGCTCTTGCTGTTTTCTCTCCTGTTGCTGATCTTTTGGTCCACACCTGGTCCACAACGTCACCTGCGGCGTCTTCCAAGGGTGGGCAGACCGCCCGAGACGGTTCGAACGCTGTTGGACTCTTCCTCACGCACACGAACCGTCACATCACTGACCTGCGGTGGCTCCTCTGCACGCTCCAGCGTTGGCACCGCGCCTCCTTCCGCGTCCAGCACCACCGAGGCAGAGGCCCCGCATACCTCCGTGGACTCGGGGATCGGATGGGAGTAGAGCCGTCCCGTGCGTCGGTTTGCTCGCGTCTTCGCGCCACACTGCGAGCACTCGAACTCAACGGAGTCGGGGTTTCGGAACCCTTGACGCAGCTCGGCCACGAAGGTCTCGTCAGGCTCCAAGACCACGGCCCCAGACGCTGCGCATTCGGCTATTCCATCTGGTTGCTTGTGGACGTTGAGCCGCCCCGTTCGCCGATTCGCGAAGGTCCTTCGTCCACAGGCCGAGCACACATGATCAATGGCGTAGGGGCTGCGTCCGTTTGAAGCCATGCGATCCATGGTGAGCCACGATGGGCAGTTGCGCTAGAAGCCCTGCGATGCACCTCTGGGTTTCCCGCATCGGAATGCTTCAACATAGGGGATGATCGCCAGCCGGTCGCCCTCCAGAGCCCCGAACCGGCCGCGCGCAGCCGACTCTGCCAACGCGACCGGCAACGCCGCATAGGCCATCTCAGAGCGCCCTGAGATGGCCGCTCGCGGACGAACGTCACGCAGCCAGGCGGAACTCCTCGGTCGCACTGTCGGCTGCGCGGCCGACAGCGGCCCGGTCGCGACCGAGCTGCGAAAACGTCGGTGACGCAACACGCCCGTCAAGCACCTCGGCTGCTCCGCCCCGCCATGTTGAAGCAAAGACGAAGTCACCTCGGTCGTCACGTCGGTCGCCGGATGTCTCGCAGCTGCGCGAGGTACTCCTCCGCGGCTTCCTCCCCCGCGTACTGGTGCGTCAGCACGTCGGCGAGGTCCTGAGAAGCGATCGCCAGAGAGGGCAACGACTTTCGGTCGCCGGATAGCGCACGGCGGCCGTGGTCGAGTGCCTCATCGAGGTCGCCCTGGCGGGCTGCCGTCACTCCAAGGGTGATCTGCGCTTCGGCGATGCGCATCGGCGCCCGCGCTTTGCCGGTGTAGTCGGTCGCACCTCGGATCACCTCGTCCGCAAGAGCCCTTGCCAGACGGTCGTTTCCGGTGTGGCGGTAACAGTCCATCGCGTAGAAGTCGAACTTCAGCGGGTCCACCACGAAGTGGTTGTCGGTGTTCTCGGGGTACGGCATGCCATCCAACAGCACCCGACCGCGTTCGAGCGTTGTCGCCATCTCGTCTTGAAGTCCCATGCGCGCAAAGGCTTTCGCCTGCTGCGCTACCAGCTGGACTGCCACGCTGTGATTGCCCGCAGCGGCGATGCCGGCGTCGGCTGCGGCCAACACGCTTCGGTAGTCGTTCGAGGTCAGCGCGAACCAAGCGCGCATCTCGTGAGCCCACCCGAGAATGCCGGGGCTGCCAACGTCTTTGCCGAGACTCAGCGCCACCTGCCGAGTCGCTTCCGCAGCGCGCCTGTCCCCCAGGTCGTACTCCAGACACCCGACGAGCAGCGCCAGCCAGCCCGCAAGCTCCAAGGTGTCTCGCCGCTGCCTGAAACTCAACCGTTGTTCCTGCATCTCCACGATGCGGCGGAGCCACTGGCGCCCCTCGGTGATGAGGTCCGCCGCTGGCTGGCTCGCGTACTCCGAACACAGCTTGTCGACCGTGATGCGCAAGCCGTCCATCGTGGCTTCGTTGAGGTCCGACACCTGCAACCGGCTGACGATCTCCAGCGTGTCCATGCCCGTGACGGTGAGCAGGTCAGTGGCCGCCGGCCGTTCATCGGGAGGGAAGATCGCGGCAGTTACTGTGCCGAGGGCGCCCGCGATGAGCGGGGCGTAGCCGTCCTTGCGTGGCTTGTTGTCGCCGCGCTCCCAAGCCTTCCAGCGCCGCTCAAGATGTTCGGATGCGGGCAGCTGTCGATCGGCGTGGCGACGCATGGCCTCAGCCGCGGCTACCTGGGACATGCCGCGTGCCTCGCGAAGTGCGCGAATGCGCCTCGCCCACTCCGGCAGCTGCTCACCCATGCCCGCTCCCCTGCGATCGAGTGCCGTCGCCTCCGAGTGTGGCACCTACGGGAGGGGACACGACCAGTGTCACGGGGTGACACAGCCATATCACCACGTTACGGAACTGACCCCGCTCATGACACTGTGAAGTCGTTTGGTTTCGATGGAACGTAGTAAACGTGAATACAGCAACTACAGCCCACATCAGCACTCAGGAGCAGAGCGCGCTAGCTCTCCCCCAGCTTGCGCTCGACAGCTTCAACTCGGGCGGTCAGTGCCTCGACGGCGCGCTGAAGGTTCGCGATCACGGCTTCGTCGGCGGCCTCAGGAAGTGGCTTGGTACGCACGAACGCCCCCTGCCCCTGCCTCGTCACGATCAAGCCTTCGCTTTGCAGCAAGGAAAACGCGTGCTTGACGGTGCCGACAGCCACGCCGACCTCACCGGCGATCTTGCCGTGACTCGGCAGCTTGTCACCAGGAACCAGGTCTCCTGCCGCGATGACACGGCGAAAGTGGTCAGCGATCTGCTGGAACGGCGCACGCGAGTCGTTCGGGTCGAGTTTCAGCACGTCAGCAAGGCTACAACCTAGCCAACGATGATGACCATGCAGAGCATAGTTGACTACGTTGCCTATGTTAGCTAAGTTCTCCCTTGTCGCGGTCGTCTCAGGCCGCAGAACACAGAAGCCCCGACCGGTGCGGGAACACCAGCCGGGGCGCACATCGGACACGTTGGAGCGCGACGATGCAGGTTGAGACTACCCGGCTGTACCGGGTCAAGGCAGTGGCAGACATGTTGGACGTCTCCCAGGCGACGATCTACCGCGCAGTGGAATCGGGCAAGCTCCGCGCGGTTCGGATGGGTGAGGGCGCAGGCGCGGTGCGCGTCTCCGGCCAGGCCATCAACGAGTATGTGGAGGCGTGCACCATCCGCCCCGTAATTGTGGCGGAGGTGGCCTGAGATGAGCACCGCAACGACGACTGTCAACGGCGTCACCACGGACTTCACCCCATGCACTCGTCCCGGTTACATGGACACCCCGGTTCTGGCGACCGTGGTCGTGTCGGTGCCGATGGACTACGACGACCTGGTCGCGGCGCTGTTCGAGTGGGGCAGCCTGGACGACTCCTGCATCGCGCTCGCGGACGATGACCAGGCTCGTTCGCTGGTCGTGGAGGCGGTCGTGAACGTTGGGCTGACCCGCGTGGAGGCCGTGCGTGACGAGATCGAGGAGATGGGCGCGGGCGACGGCCGCAGGGCGTGGCTGATGCTGTGCCGCAACCGCGTTACGCAGCTGTTCCCAGCCACCACCCCGCGTCCCCGCCGTCGGCAGTGCGCGGCCCCGCGAGAGCTGGTGACGGCATGACCGCGGTGATGTCGCGAGAGACGGCCGTGCCGACCATCACGGTAGCGATGCACAGGGATCCCAAGTTCCGCATGGTCGTTCAGGAGTCGGAGCGGCCCGAGGACGCGTTCGTGTTGCGCTACGTCGCGGAGGTGGCGATGGCGCTCAACCTGAGTGGTGCGTACGTCGGGACGGACGTGGACGCCGGCGAGTTGGCGCGGTTGGTGGTCGCGGGTGTGCGTCGCGTCGGTCTGGCTCGGGTTCAGGAGCTGGCGCTGGTGGACCGGATGGCAAATCTGCTGGACGTGCACAAGGTCGCGCCATCGGTGATGCCCGAGGTCGCCGCGTGGCAGAACGGTGTCTGGAGCGCCGGGCGGGGAACGTCCTGCACGGGCGCCGCGAGTGCGCTGGTGGCCGCCGCCACGCGTGATCACGGCCTGACGGTAGGTGCGTGATGGCGGTCAACGGCGCGGAGTTCGAGTCCGAGGTCGAGCTGCTGGCCTACGAGCGTGAACGGCCGGTGCTGAACGAACACCTCCTCGAGGTGCGGCGCGTGCGGTTCTACGCGGCGGAGCACCGGTGGCCGCTGGTGCTCGGTGACGACGAGATCGCCATGGCGTTGCACCTGGCGCTAGGTGAGCTGCCCGAGGACCCGGACGAGCTGGCGGAGGTCGCGTTCTGGAGCGTGCAGAACGAGGGCCTGGACCGCATCGCCACGATGGCCCGTGAGACCAGGGCGTTCCTTGTGCGGTGCGCTCTGGGCACGGTGACGGAGTCCGAGCACGGCGTGTTCCGGACGCGCTGGAGCAGCGCGGCGCGGTTGCGTGCCTGTGTGCTGGCCTCCGCGCGGCTGTGCGCGTTCGCGCCCCGGTTGCCACGCATGCTCCCGGCCACTGATGGCCCAGCGCCTTGGGAGGTGGCGTGATGACCGCGCTGAAGCAGGCCCGGAGTGCGGCGACCTGGTCGCAGGCCACGATGGTGCGCAAGCTGCGCGCGGTGGCCGCGCGGGAGGGCGAGAGCCTGCCGGGCGACGCCAGCATGATCCGGATGGTGGCGCGCTGGGAGAACGGCGCCGCGCTCCCGAGCGAGTTCTACCAGCGGCTGTTGTGCGCGCTGTACGGGCGTTCGCAGGTGGAGCTGGGGTTCCGGGTAGCTGTCGAGGTGGACCGGGACACGCTGGTGGCGGTGCTCTACGTCGCCCCGTTCGACCCGGCGGCCCGGCCAGTCGAGCAGCTGCGGGCCTATGCGCAGCTCGTGGTGAGCGACCCTCGCTGCGAGGCCGCCACGCTCGCGGACGGCATCCGCCAGGCCCGGCAGTGTCCGGCGATGTGGCTGGACGTCGACCGGTTGCGCACCTGCGAGTCCGTGGCGGACGTCGTGCTGGCCGGCGGGCAGCCGCAGGCCGTTCCGCTGTGGCTGTCGGCGGCGCAGGTCACGGCTGGACGCGTCGCCGCCGCGCTGCCGCAGGAGGTGGCGTGATGCGTGCGCACCTGGGTAAGGACGGTGTCGAGCTCTCGGCACGGTTCCGTGTCAGCGGGCGCGGTCCGACCGTGACTGCGGCGCGGTTCAACATCCCGTTGCGGTTCGAGGACCTGGTCTCGATCCTCTACGCCTCGCCGCTGAACGATGAGCAGCTGGCCGACGCCGACCGCATCCGTGAGACCGTGCTGGACGTCCTGCTCAACGACGGCGCCAACAAGGTCGCCGTCGACAAGGCCCGGCTGGAACGGGCGATCGAGACGCGCGCGGCCGACCTCGACCAGGCTCGGCTGATCACGTGTAAGGGACGCGTCACCGAGCTGTTCCTCGCTGCGGACAACGGGTTGCGGGACTCGCGTGAGCGGTCGGCGATCCTGCGGCGCACGGGCTGAATCGCCGCTCACGCATCGTGATCACGCGCAGGCCCGACGTCAGTTGACGTCAGACGCGTAGATCCGCGCGCACTCGCGTCCTACGCGTGCAGGTGCGTGCGTACGCGCGTCGCGCACGCAAGACGTTGCCTGACAACGGTTCTGACGAACTTGCGTCCACTCGGGACGATCACCCTCGGTCACCTTTTGGAGAGGTCTACACGCATGGCACCGGACCCCGCACTGGACGGGACACCAGCCCCCGAGCCGCCTGCCGGCCGATGGCTGCGTCCCGTCCGGGACACCGGCACCGCAGCGACACCAGGCCTGGACGAGCTGGAACAGTTGGCCGCCCATGCCCGCGAACGCGTCGCCCAGGTGCGGCTGTGGCTACCGCATATCGAGGAGGCGGTGTTCGACTGCTACCTCGGCAACCTGGCCGCCCAGCTCGACCCGCACACCGAAGCCGACCAGATCGGCGTCCTGGCCACGCTGCTCGGTGCCGCCGGGGCACACCTCGGTCCCGGCCCGCACCTGCAACTGGGTTACGAGCGGCACCCGCTGCTGATCTGGCCGATGCTCATCGGGCAGACCGGTGTGGGCAAGAAGGGCACCGCCTACAACGCCGCGAAAGCGCTGCTGTCGTTCACCGACAACGACTTCGTGGCCCAGAACATCCACTCCGGACTGTCCAGCGGTGAAGGCCTGGCATCGGTATTTGCCGCCGAAGCCGAGACCGGTAAGGCGGGCCGCAAGCCACGGTTGCTGCCCGATGGGGACTGTCGCCTGCTGGCCTACGAGCCTGAGTGGGGCACGGTCATGGCCCGCATGCGCCGTGAGGGCAATACGTTGTCCGCGACGCTGCGCGCGGCCTGGGAGGGCGGCAACCTGTCAACGCTCAACGTGGACGCGCGCGTGGCACGTCAGTCCCATATCAGCATCAGCGCCCACATCACCCCGAAGGAGTTCCGCGAGAAGGTCTCCGCCGCCGACATGGCAGGCGGCACCTACAACAGGTTCTTGCCCATCGCCGTGGCGCAGTCCAAGCTGCTCGACACGCCCACGCCAGCCGATCCGACGCTGATGCTCCAGCTGGGAGCGTCGCTCTTCGAGCGGCTCCGCCAGGCGGGCGATGTCGGCGCGGTGGGCTTCACCGACGCCGGCGCGCTGGCGTGGCGGCGGCTCTACATCGAGTTCGCCAGTCGCGACGGTGACACCGAAACCCCGGTCGAGGAGTTCATCTCCCGCGCCGCACCACACTGCCTGCGCATCGCCGCCATCTACGCCCTGCTCGACCGCGCCGACAGCATCGGGCCGCGACACCTGGCCGCCGCCTCCGCACTAGTCCGCTACTCGATCGCCTCTGCGGCAGCGGTCCTGAGTCCGAACGACACCGTCGCACGCCTGGCCGCCTGGATCGCCGAAGCCGGACCAGAGGGACGTACACGCAAGAACGTCACTATGGACTTCTTTGGTGGCAACGCAAAGCGGGCGGGCGTCGACCCGGTGCACCTGCTCGACCAGCTTGTCCAGAGCGGCCGAGTGGAGCGCATCAACCGCTCACCGGCCAGCGGACGCGGACGACCGACCGAGGTCTACCGCGCTCAACCCTGACGAACTTGACGAACTGACGAACTAGACGCCTGACCTGCGGAAACGCTCTCGACTTAGTTAGTCAGTGACGAACTAAATCACACGCAAAACCGCAGGTCAGGCATTTAGTTCGTCAAGTTCGTCAAGTTCGTCAACCTCTGTTCACATCACCACCCGCAAGCGAAAGGACGTCCGCATGCCAGCCAAGCCACCCATCGGCGTGAAGCTGTCGGCAGACATCGAACACCTGCCCGACCGCCCGACGCCGTACCGCGCCCGCGTGCGATGGACCGATCCGGTGACCGGCAAACGTCCGTCACGTTCCCACTCATGTGAGACCGAGAACGAAGCCGTGGCGTGGATCGAAAGCATGGAGCGCGCCGCAGCCGGCGGGGTCGACCCGACCGCCGCGGTGATGACGCTGGCGGAGTACGGCACACCGGACGTCCTGAACCTCGCGTTGCGCGGCCTGGAGGACAAGACGCTGCCGCCGTACATGTCCGGCTGGAAACTGCGCATCCTGCCGTCGCTGGGACACCTGCCCGTGCGGATGATTACGGCAGGCGCGGTGGACCGCGCAGTGATGGATCCGGAGTCGGGTTGGATCGCAGAAGAGTGCAGCAAGTCCGTCGTCAAGAACACGCTGGCCATGCTCGTTCGGATCATGGAACAGGCGCTTCGCGACGGCATCATTGATCGCAACCCAGCACGGATCAAAGGCTGGCAGAAGCAATACGCTCGCGTAGAGGACGAGCTGGATGACCCGCGATCACTCGCGCTGCCGGACTGGCCCACCCTTCTACGTCTCGCTGACGCGCTTGCTGCTCGTTCGGCTGGCGAGTACGACGGCTGGCGTGACGTCGTGTTGTTCGCTGCGTGCACTGCCGCGCGTATCGGCGAGGTCTCGGGCTGCCGCGTGCGGGACATCAACCGCGACAACTGGACATGGACGGTTAGGCGTCAAACGACGACCGCGCCGGGCGGCCTGGTCGACAAGGGCACGAAGGGCAAACGCGCACGGATCGTGCCGCTGATCGACGAGATTCGCGAGATGGTGGAGCGCCGCATCGCGGAGACGGACGGTACAAAAGACGCGCGGCTGTTCATCGGTCCGCGTGGTGGGCGAGTCAGCACGGCAGTGCTGCGCGATGCAACGCACTGGGACGAGGTCGTAACTAAGCTCGGGTTCGACCACCTGAAGCGGCACAGCCTGAGGCACACCGGCCTGACCTGGATGGCCGATGCCGGCGTTCCCGTACACCACCTCCAGAAGATCGCCGGGCACGGCTCACTGACAACGACTCAGAGGTATCTTCATCCTCATCAGCGGGCCGTTACCGACGCAGGAAAACTGCTGTCCGCACATCTTCAGAAAACGTCACTGAAGCCACAACTTCGCATCATTTAAGCCCATATTGTTTACACTACGAGCTTGACGAAGAGTTCCTCAAATCGATCCAAGGTGTCGCCGTCAACCTGCTCAAGGAATGAATCGAGATCCTTACTGAGCTGGTGGGCGGGACCAGCGTGATCAAACTTCCCACGAGCGACTTCAATACGTCGCAAGATCGGCTCGGGAGTCTGGCGCAGTTCCGACTCCTCCACTGGCGAAAGCGTTCGATTATAGAGCCAGAGGTAGTCTTTAACCGTGAACAAATCCTCGATGTCAGCAGTATTCGGAAGTCCGGGAGTTTCGCCAAGAATCACGACTTTCCTGCGATCAACCCCAACAGATTCCGCGACCTGATAAATCCTAGTCGAAACCTTACTGGTCTCCGCTCCGTCAACGAGAGCACGCACATCGAGACGTCGACCGAATAGAGCAATAAATGCTGGCATGTTGGTGACACCACCGATCGGAATGATCGAGATGCGAGGATCCAGCCCTGTTCGCCCAAGCGACGTCAAGTGAGCAGACATCCTCATCAAGTAGACGAAGTCACTGCTTCCCTCCACAACCAGGTGCGGACCACGACCAAGAAAAAGATGTTGAGCCACGGTGTAACCGATCGCAGCCTCGACAGGAAGAACCGTGCCCCGGTCAGCCGACAGGTCGACAGGCGTGATGACGACACCCAGTTCAGGCTCCTCAGTCGTCGCCCGATCATGCACAGCACGCATCGTCTCGTACTTAGTCGGATCGAGCATGTGCTGCGAGTGCGTGGTGTAAAGAACCTGCTGATGGATGCCCAATTCATCATGTATGTACGACACGAAGTCTCGCTGCGCCTCACCATGCAAGCTTGTTCCTGGCTCATCAAGAAGGACAACTACGCGTTTATCCGAATCCTGATAGACACTGAACGCCGCAAGGAATGAGAAGAACCACTGAAATCCGGCAGAGCGGGTGGCGAAGTTTGTATCAACGTCGTGCCTAGCATCGTGCAGTTCAACCTTTAGGAAACGATGGCGAATATCCCTACCCTCTGGGGTGCGACCAACGATAGGCATATCGGTGTCAAATCGAACCGAAAGGGCAGGGTTCTGCTTCCAGTACTTCATCACCTGACGAGTCAGGTCGGAGCTAGCCGCCTGCAGCTCCGCCTTACGGGTGACATACTCTTCATCAAGGAAGCTCTTGGGCTCCTGACCCGCCAACTCCAGCAAAGCAACCATCGTCTCGTCACCTTGCTCAAGCGTCTCATTCTCGACACGACTTGCCAGCTCTTCCAGGTCGGTCTCACCCTGAAGCAACTCATAATTCGAGAAGTAAAAGAATTTAGGCAGCAGAGCCGCGATATCGTCACGCTGGGATTGAGACAGCTCCCAGTCGTAGAGCAAAACCTGGTACTTTTCCAACTCGGTAGCAAGATGATCCAGCGCCGTGCCCCTAGGAACATTCCCGCTCTGGCGATATGACGCGCTCAACTCTGCGGCACGCGTGTGCACGGCCTTGATGTCCGAGAAAGCGGCAAGATCGGCGATGTCCTCATGATCAACGCCAACCGCACTGCCCGCTATCTCCACGACCTTCGACAACGCGCACTCGACATCGACCCAGAGGTCGTCTCCATAGGTCCGCCCAGCACGCACCTCTGTACCTGCCGGCGGCTCGAACCCAAGGATGCTCGCAACCTGTGCAACCTCGCTGACTTCCAGAGAGAACCAGGCAACGATGGGTTCGACCTCATCGAGCTTGTTCCGACGGCGATCGCGTGCAAGGCGACGGCGCGGGTATTCAACAGCAAGGTCAAAGCTATCGGGACTGTTGGCCGGATTGAGCCGGTGCAGCGCTTTGAGGACCGTGGTCTTACCGGACTCGTTCTTGCCGACAAGGCAAGTCACGTGAGGCTCCACCTGCATCGTCTGCGTATCGGTGAAGTTGCGGAATCGCTCAACTTTGATCTTTTCCAAGCGCATGCGGTGCGTCCTCGTCCTGGATAGCGGCGGCAGGGCGAATACGCTACCCGCCGACCGCGATACGAGCGATCTGATTGGTGCGGAGGCATCAGGAACGTAGATGGCATGCCGCAGCCGCACGACGGACGTGCGCTGGTCCACAACCGGTCCACAGGCGACTCGCACAGCAGATCCAGGCAAGATCAAAGCACAGAACGACGAAAGCCCGTCTGACCAGGCAATTTGCCATGATCAGACGGGCTTTCTTCGACCGTCGGGACGACAGGATTTGAACCTGCGACCCCTTGACCCCCAGTCAAGTGCGCTACCAAACTGCGCCACGTCCCGGCCACACTCCCGGTTTCCCGGCGTGCATGAGAAATCCTACAACACCCCGCACGGAGATCAAAAACGACCCCCGCAACCGCCTGCTAGCTGCGGAAATACGGCGGGGACCCGAAGTTCGGGTCCCCGCGTCCCTCGGTCCGACCGATCCCCCGATCCTCGACCGACACCCAGCACTATGCGGTGGCGGCGTCTCGGGCGCCACCTCCGAAAGTCGACTCTTGTCCGTCAACCTTCGACTTACCGGGCGGTAGGACCGCGGTGACGCTGAAGCCTCCGTCTGCCCTGTAGGAGGTGGTCAGGGTGCCGCCGGCCAGCCTTACTCGTTCGGAGAGGCCGTGAAGGCCTGCGCCACCGCCTTCGGCTGGTGCTGGTAGGTCGCTTGGGCCGTTCACCACTGAGACTCGTACCGGGGTGGCTCTGTCCACTGTCACCGTCACGGAGGCGCCTGGGGCGTGTTTCGTCACGTTGGTCAGGGACTCTTGGACCACTCGGAAGAGTGCTCTGGAGACTGCTGGAGAGAGGGCTGTGTCGCCTGTTTCCGTGAGGGTCACGGAGACGCCTGCTACTCGGGCTCGGTCTATCAGTTCTTGCAGGGACGGGTAGGTGGTGTCGGAGTTGAGGAGGCCCAGGGCTGCCCTCATCTCGGACAGGGATTCCTTTGCCAGCGCTCGTAGACGTAGTGCTGTCTCGCGGACTACGTCGTCTGGGGCGGTGGCGGCCAGGGCTGCCGACTCCACGGCGATGAGGGTGGCGTGGTGGCCTACCGCGTCGTGGATCTCGCGCGCTATCCGGGCTCGCTCTGCTGCACGTGCTGAGGTCTCTTGGGCCTCTAGTTCCGCTGCTCTTGCCCTGCGGGTTTCGTAGAGCGACTGGGTCAGTTCCTTGCGGGTGGTGAGGAGCGCGCCCAGGGCAGTGGGGGCTGCTGCCAGGCCGAAGGCGAAGGCTGTGGCCAGGAGTAGCGGGCCCAGGGGGACGGTCTCGGTCAGGACCACCGGGGCTATCGAGGCGACTGTCAGGAGCAGGACCCAGAAGATCTGGACCGGGATCGACTTCTCCTTGCTGCCCAGGCGGTATTGGGCCACGAGTGCTGGGGCCCAGCCCAGGCCGCCTGCTACCGCTGGGACGCAGAGCAGGGACGCCAGCCAAGGCCAGCGCAGGCGTAAGGGGAGGAGTAACGCGGCTGCTACCGCGGTCCAGAACGACCACACGAACGGACGGTCCTGGGTCAGGAGCACTACGCCTGTGATGGTGCCTACGGTGAGGAGTTCGCGCAGTACCGGCTTCACCAGACACCGACCTGGTGGGCCACGAGGGCGGCCTGCACCCTGTTCTCCACGCCCAGTTTGGTCAGGACCGTGGAGACGTAGCTCTTCACCGTCGCCTCGGAGAGGCAGAGTTGTTCGGCTATCGAGTGGTTCGAGCGGCCGGCGGCCACCAGTTCGAGGACTTGGCGTTCGCGGGCCGAGAGCGAGTCGAGCTGCCTGTTGGCTCGGAAGCCCCGCAGTCTCGGTAGCAGGCGGGCGGTGATGCGCGGGTCCAGGACGGCGCCACCTGCCGCCAGGTCGACCACGGCGCGGACGAGGGCCTCTGGTTCGGCGTCCTTCAGGAGGAAGCCCTGTGCGCCCAGGTCGAGGGCGGTGGCGACGTAGTCGTCCAGGTCGAACGTGGTCAGCACCGCTATCGCGGGTGGGGTGGCCCAGGTTCGCAGTCTGCGGACCGCTTCCAGGCCGTCCACGCCCGGCATCTGGACGTCCACCAGGACCACGTCCGGGAGGTGGGTCAGGGCTGCTTCCACGAGTTCGGCGCCGTCGGCTGCCTCACCCACGACCTCCACTCGTCCGTCGGCTTCGAGGAGGACTTTGAGGCCCCGCCGCAGCAGGGCCTCGTCGTCGGCTAGCACCACTCGTACGGCCACGAACCCAACCAACCGCACCCCATGGCAAAGGGCAACCAGCCGGTCGGGTCGTCACCCGAAGAACTGCGAAGAACGCCGAAGGACTACTTCTTGGACGCGCCGGCCTTCTTCTTCTCGCGCACGCGCACGGAGATGCGGACCGGGCTGCCCTCGAAGCCGAACTCCTCGCGCAGGCGGCGTTCGATGAACCGGCGGTACGACGCCTCGAGGAAGCCCGTCGTGAACAGCACGAACGTCGGCGGGCGGGTCGAGGCCTGCGTCGCGAACAGGACCTTCGGCTGCTTGCCGCCGCGCACGGGCGGCGGGGTCGCGGCGATCAGCTCGGTCAGCCACTGGTTCAGGCGGCCGGTCGGGACTCGGGTGTCCCACGAGTTCAACGCGGTGCGCAGGGCCGGCGCGAGCTTGTGCACGGCGCGGCCGGTCAGGGCCGAGATGTTGACCTTGTCCGCCCACGGCACGCGCACGAGGCCGCGTTCGAGCTCTCGGACCATCTCGTTGCGGCGGTCCTCGTCGACGAGGTCCCACTTGTTGAACGCCAGCACGCACGCGCGGCCCGACTCGACGACCATCGTCAGCACGCGCAGGTCCTGCTCCGCCAACGGCTCGTGCGCGTCCAGCAGCACGACCGCGACCTCGGCGGTCTCGATCGCGGACTTGGTGCGCAGCGACGCGTAGTACTCGGCGCCGCCGGAGAACTTGACCCGCTTGCGCAGGCCGGCGGTGTCCACGAAGCGCCAGATCTCGCCGTCGAGCTCGACCAGCGAGTCGACCGGGTCGACGGTGGTGCCCGCGACCGAGTCGACGACCGAGCGGTCCTCGCCCGTGAGGCGGTTCAGCAGCGACGACTTGCCCACGTTCGGCTTGCCGACGAGCGCCACGCGACGGGGACCGCCACCGCGGGCTCCGAAGTCGTCGCGCGGGGTCTCGGGCAGGCGGTCGAGGATCACGTCGAGCAGGTCGCCGGAGCCGCGGCCGTGCAGGCCGGACACCGGGTACGGCTCGCCGAGGCCCAGCGACCACAGCGACGCGATGTCGGCCATCAGCCTGTCGTCGTCCACCTTAGACGCGCACAGGATCACGGGCTTCTTCGACCGGCGCAGGACCTTCGCGACGGCCTCCTCGGTCGACGTCGCGCCGATCGAGCCGTCCACGACCAGCAGGATCACGTCGGCGGTCGCCATCGCGAGCTCGGCCTGCGCGGCCACGGAGGCCTGCAGCCCGACCGCGTCCGGCTCCCAGCCGCCCGTGTCGACCACGGTGAACTTGCGGCCGTTCCACAGCGCGTCGTACGCCACTCGGTCACGCGTCACGCCGGGCACGTCCTGCACCACGGCCTCTCGGCGGCCGATGATGCGGTTGACCAGCGTGGACTTGCCGACGTTCGGCCGTCCGACCACCGCGAGCACGGGCTGCGGCGGCGCTGACTCCTCGCCGTCACCGCCCTCGAGGTCGTCGAAGGCTGACCAGTCGGCCTCGTCCTCCCAGGTGCCGTCCAGGTCCGTCATCGTCTTCCCTCATCACTCATGCGTTGTCCGTCGAGTTCGGCGACCAGTGTCGCCAGGCGATCGCGCACCTGCTCGGTGGCAACGCCCAGGGCGGCTCGCCCCTTCCCGTCCGGGAGGTGGAACGGCTCACCGATCAGCACGTCGACCTCGGGCCTCCAGCCCTTGGCCTGGTAAGTCCCGCGGCAGGCGATCGGCAGCACCATCGCGCCGGACGTCTTGGCCAGCCACGCGGCACCGTTCTGCGCGCTCGCCACGTCGCCCTCACCGCGCGTGCCCTCGGGGAAGATCCCGATCACGCCACCGGCTTTGAGAACGGACAACGCGCTGGTCAGCGCAGTGCGGTCGGCCTCTCCCCGCTTGACGGGGATCTGCCCGATCTTGGCCAGGAGGTAGCCGACGACGCCCTTGAACATCTCCTGCTTGATCAGGAACGTCACGCGCCGGGGCAGCACCCCGAACAGAATCGGCCCGTCGGCCATGGAGCTGTGGTTGGCGACGACGACCACGCCGCCGCTCAAGGGTACGCGGTCGCGTCCGTGCACCCGAATCCGGAACTGCCAGGCGTAGGGAACCCGCCCGATCCAGCGTCCGAGGTCGAACAGCCAGGGCACCGTCCCCGCGGGAACGCTCACCCGGTCACCCGCAGCCCGCCGCGCTCCACGAGGTCCAGCAACGCCGCGATGGTGCCCGCGAGGTCGAGGTCGGTGTTGTCGAGCACCACCGCGTCCTCGGCGGCCTTCATCGGCGACACCGCGCGCGAGGAGTCGTACTTGTCGCGCCGCTGCACGTCGGCCAGCGCGGCGTCCACAGTGGACTCACGTCCGGCGGCGCTGTCCTGCTTGGTCCTGCGTGCGGCCCGGGCCTCCGCCGACGCCGTCAGGTAGACCTTCAACGGGGCGTCGGGCGAGACGACGGTGCCGATGTCACGGCCTTCGACGACGATCCCGCCCACGTGGTCGACGGCGTCCGCGATGATCGCGCGCTGCTGGGCCACGAGCAGTTCCCGCACGTGCCGGGTCGCGGAGACGGGCGAGACCGCCAGCGACACCTCGGGACCGCGGATGTCGGACGACACGTCGTCGCCGTCGAGCGTGATGCCCGGCCGCTGGGGGTCGGTGCCGACGACCAGCACCGCGTTCTCCGCGACGGCCACGACCTTGTCCTCGTCGGACGGGTCGACGCCCGCGCGCAGCACGGCGAGCGCGATCGCCCGGTACATCGAGCCGGTGTCGAGGTAACGCGCGTCCAGCGCCATCGCGAGGCGCTTGGCCACGGTGGACTTGCCGGTGCCGGCCGGTCCGTCGAGAGCGACCACACCGCGCAACTGACCCTGGCCCACAGCAGCTCCCTCCGAGACACCCACGGCCACATTGTGCCTGGTGCGAACGCTCACACCGGCACCGGGACGGGCGATCACCCTCCACCGCGGGTCCGGGCGCCGCGATCAACCGCGGATCGGGATCGGCCGGCAGTCCTCGTCCCGCTTCTTCAGCGCCGCGCAGATGCCGGCGGACTGTTCCGCGGTCATGGGGCCGAGCCAGACGTAGTAGACGCCTTCGGGGTGGTCGACGCCCCGGAAGTTCGGGCAGGACAGGGCCCAGTCGGTGTAGTGGACGGTGTGCGCGGCGCTGATCGCGGGAGCGACCCGGGCCACGTACGCGGCCTGGTAGGCGACGAGATCGTCGACGTGGTCGCGTCCTTCCGGCCCGAACACCGCTTCGAGGCTCACGACCACGGTGCCGGGCACGCAGGGCATCGGGGGTGGTTGCCCGCGTTCGGTGGACGCGGGCGCGGCGCTGGAGCCGCTCGGTGACGGCATCGCGGCCTGCGTCGGGGTGGTCGCGGCCTCCGGCGCGCCCCGCAGCAGGGCTCCGACGAGAAGGCCGACCAGGAGCGAGGCGGCCGCGAGGTCCATGACCTTGCCCCGCTTCATCGTCCGGGTTCCGGCGCGGAACGCGGCGAGGACGTCGAACAGCGCGGTCAGCTCGTGCAGCCTGCCGCGCTGCCTGATCTCGAGCCGGCCGGTGTCGGCCTCGGCGGAGGCGTCGTCGGGCTCGGCGCGGAACAGCACGTGGGTCCGTCTGCTCAAGGCCGTCCTGCCCGCCACCTTCACGGTGGCGACCACCCGTTCCGCCTCACCCGCGCCCACCACGAACCGCTCCGGCACGTCGACGAGGCGCGGGGAGACAACCGACCGCACGCGCGTCTCCGCCTCTTCCGCGGACAGCACGGTGATCGTGCCGGTCAGCCTGACGTTCCCCTCGTTCACCAGCCACAGCGCGGCCTCGTACTCGCCGTCCTGGCCCACCAGCAGGCTTTCCGCGCGCACCCTCAGCTTCGGCTGAGGAGGGATCACGACGAACATGATCTCGCTGGCCCAGCGGCCGCTCGAGTCCTCGACGTCGAAAGCCTGGATCTGCAGGCGGCAGCGGTTCGCCTCGGGCGCGTCCTTCTCCCGTCGCAACGTCACCGTCGTGCGCGTCTCTCTCCCCGGCTGCAGCAGAACCGTTGCCGTGCCGAGAATCGCGTCACTCAGGCCGACGACCTTGAGGGACAGGAAGTGTTCCTCGTTACCACGGTTCTCGATCACGACGGTCAGGACCCGGACCAGCTCGGTGAACAAGACCTCCTTCTCGTGGTGCACCACCGTCACGACGACGCGCTGGTCGCTCGACTGGGAGAAGTAGACGTCGCCGTAGAACGCTCCCGCCTGGACGACGTGCTCACCGGACGCCCTGAACCTGAAGTTCGACGTCGCGTCCCCGGCGGTCGTCACTCGCGCTCCCGGATCAGACGGTCGACCCGCCTGCGCAGATCAGCCTGTCCCGCAACGAGATCGGCCAGCGCGTGCAGCCGCGCCACCTCCCCCGGCCGCGCGGCGAACCCGTCGAACTCCCGCATCACGAGCGGGAACAGCTCGCCGTCGAGCCGTCCCGCACGACGCGCGGCCAGCAGTGCCGTGCGCAGGTCGGCGACCTCGTCGGGGCGGCCGGCCGGCATGTCCTGGTTGACGTGGACGCCGCCGTGCACGACGCCGGTCTGCAGCACGAACCTGTGGTTGCCCGACGCGACGTTCTTGACGCTGGTCACGTGCCTCATCGGCGCGGCCGCGACCCTGCGGTCCCCCTGGTCGTCGAGGTCGGCGACGAGGGCGATGGCGAACGCGGCGGCGCTCGTGGCGGCGCGGACCTGGGAGCCGTCGCGCTTGGTGCGGTCCTTGTCGCCGTTCGCCGCGTCGCTGATGCCCCGGACGGTGAACGTCGGCGTCGCGTTGTTGAGGTGGCCGGCGCCGGCGACGCCCGCGCTCTCCATCTCGATGGCGACGGCGTCGTTGAAGTGGGCGCGCAGCATCTCGCCCAGGTCCGAGTCCCGCTTGTCGAGCACGACCTCGCCGGCGGCGACCGGTTCGAAGTGCACCTCGGGGCGCTCGCCGTTCTCCGACGGCCACCAGTCGCCCTTCCTCCTGGTGTGCCTGGCGAGCTGCTCGATGTGGTGCGGTGCCTCCCACGCCTTCGGCCTGGCGTTGAAGCCCGCGTCGTTCACGCGGCCGCCGTGGTAGCCGTAGACCTTGGTGGCGACGACGACGTCGCCGATGCGCAGCCAGTCGCGCAGGGCTCCGGCGATGCCGACGAAGAACACGGCGGCCGGGCCGAACTCCACGATCGCGCGCTCGGTGAGCGTGGCCGCGGAGTTGTTCCCCTTGCCCACCAAGCCGATCGCCACCTCGCAGGACCTGTTCCCGGTGACGGCGCCGACCTCGAACAGCGTGCCGGCCGGGGTCAGGTGGGGCTTCAGGTCGGAGAGATGGGCGCGCACGGCGTCGTATTCCAGGTCCAGCGCGGTGAGGACGACGATCATGGACTCGCTCCGTCCGGTGGTGGATGCGCCAGACGGTAACTTAAAGTCAGGATGACATCAAGTTTTGAGGCGATTATTCCCTTGAACTGAGCCAATTGTCATGTTGAAGAAAAGTGGTCAGCGAGTGGACACCGGGCGCGTCATCGGCGGCTCCAGCACCGTCGCGTCACCCGCCCGGTAGAGGACCGACGGCCGTCCCGCGCCGGACGGCCGCTTCTCTCCCGTCTTCTCGACGAAGCCCTCCGCCTGCGTCACCTTGCGGTGGAAGTTCGCGCGGTCGACCGGATGCCCCCACACGGCCTCGTAGACGTCGCGCAGCTCGCCGATCGTGAACTCCGGCGCGCAGAACTCGACCGCGATGGTGCTGTGCTGCAACGAGGTCCTCGCCTGCTCCAGCGCGTCCCGCAGGATCTCGCCGTGGTCGAACGCCAGCGACGCGGCGACGGCCTCGTCGACGGGCGTCCAGTGCGCGGCGCTCGCGTCCGAGCCCGCGGTCGGCCACGGCAGGTCCGGGGCGATCGCCAGGAACGCCGTCGTGATCACCCGAACCGGGCGCGGGTCGCGGCCGGGCGCGGAGTAGACGCCGACCAGTTCCAGGTGGAGGTCGTCGCCGAGCCCGGTCTCCTCGGCCAGTTCGCGCCGCGCCGTCTGCTCGATCGACTCCCCCTCGCGCAGGAACCCTCCCGGCAGCGCGGGCAGCCCGCGGTACGGCTCGTTGCCCCGTTCGACGAGGAGCACGTGCAGGCGGGCGTCGCGGATCGTGAAGATCACGAGATCCGCGGTGAGGTTCACGAGGAGCGGAGGTCGGCTTGCCACTGCCGCAGCCTACTTTATGTCAGGGTGACTCAACCTCGGACCGCAGCCGTTGACGGACATATCAATGTCACCGTTTGCCAACTCGTGGACTTTCACCCAAAAGTGTACATACACACCCGAACGAAAGCTCCCACTGGTGCTACGCTAAGTTTTCCTTTCCGTTTGGACAGAAAGGAACAATTCCAGTGGTTTCCAAAATATGGCAGCCTAATTCTTCCGCCAATTTTTCCCGTCGCCTCGGAATTCCACCCCAGGCGCCGGGAAGCGGCGGCGACGGAAACGAGACGGCCAGCGGTGGCGAGTCGTGCTGCCCCGACATCTGGGAGCTCGACAACGGCGATGTCGCCGTGATCGGCCGGGATCTGACGCCCGACTACGCCGCACGCCTACCCGAAGGCGTGAGCATCGGCTCCGACGAACGACTCGTCGTGCTGCCCAGGGGAATGGTGATCGCGGCAAAGGCGGACATCCCCGATGCATGACCTGATCGACAACGACCGGGGCGTGCGACTTCTGGGTGACGAGTACTTCAACCATTTCGACGAACGCTTCTGGCGAATCGGCCCCACGGGATTCTGGAAGCTCGAACGGCTGCAGCACTTCGAAGAGCCGTCGGACGAGAGCTGGGTCGCATTCGACGCAGGTGATTGGCGGAGATCCATCGCCTTGCTCGACGAACGCAGATCAGCCCTGCGAGCCCACTACGACAGGATCGCGGCCTCGGGCTTCACGACGTGGCGCGTCCGCGTGGTCGAGCGCCCGCTCACCGAGTACCTGCAGTGGGAACTGCACCTGCTGCGCCTCCGCGACGAGCTCGGCGGCCACACGCGCGTGCTGCCCGCGGACCAGGTCCAGAGGTTCGAGACGAACAGGCTCCTGCCGGAGCTGATCACGCTCGGGGACGACGTGATGTACGAGATCCTGTACGACGAGCGCGGCCTGCTGGAGGGCGCGATCCTCCACACGGGGCGCGAGATCGTCGGGCAGTGCCGCGAGTTCGTCCGGTTCCTGTACGGCCAGGGCGAGCCCATCGGCACGTACTTCGAGCGCGAGGTGGCCACCCTGCGGCCGCCGCTCAGGAACACGTGACGCGCCCGGAGGAGCCCCAAGGCCACGACGAGCTGCGCGTCAGCTCGGACGTGTCCGGCTCCGCGTTCGACGTCGTGCAGGCGCGCGACGTCCAGGGTGGCATCCACTTCCACGGCCAGCGCGGCCCGGAACGCCCGAGGCCGAGCCAGCTGCCGGGCGGGACGAGCGGTTTCGTCAACCGCCTGCACGAACTCGCGAGGCTCAACGAGGTCCTGGACGCCGACGGACACGAGTCACCTGTCGGCGTCTACCTGATCACCGGCACGGCCGGCGTCGGCAAGACCTCGCTCGCGCTGCACTGGGCGCACAGCGTCCGGCACCGCTTCCCCGACGGCCAGCTGTACGTGAACCTGCGCGGCTACGACCCCGGCACGCCGGTCACGGCGGAGCAGGCTCTGCACCAGTTCCTGCGCGCCCTGGGCGTCCCGGCCGCGGCCGTCCCGGTGGCGCTGGAGGACCGGGCCGCGATGTACCGCTCGCTGCTGGCCGACCGGCGGGTGCTCGTCATCCTCGACAACGCCGCGAACACCGCCCAGGTGCGGCCGCTGCTGCCGGGCACCCCGACGTGCCTGGTGCTCGTCACGAGCCGGAACCGCTTCTCCGGCCTGGTCGCGCGGGACGGCGCCCGGCGGCTGGTGCTCGACATGCTCACCGAGGACGAGGCGGTCAGGCTGCTGAGCACCGTCACGGCGGGCTACCGGGAGAACGACGAGGCCGACGACCTGGTCGAGCTGGCCCGGCTGTGCGCACGGCTGCCGCTGGCGTTGCGCATCGCCGCCGAACGCGCGTCCAGCAGGCCGTTGATGATGCTCAACGAACTGATCGGCGACCTGCGCGACGAGTCGGCGCTGTGGGACGCGCTCACCGCCGACCAGGACGACGAGTCGGACGCCGTGCGGACCGTCTTCGCCTGGTCCTACCGCGCCCTGCCCACCCCGGCCGCGCGCCTGTTCTGCCTGCTCGGCCTGCACCCGGGACCGGAGTTCTCCGTCGCGGCGGCGGCCGCGGTCGCGGGCATCAGCGTGCCGGCCGCCAAGAAGCAGCTCGACGTGCTGATCGGCGCGCACGTCCTCGAACAGCACGCGCCGGGCCGGTTCCAGTTCCACGACCTGCTGCGGGTCTACGCGGCGCAGCAGGCGTTCCACCACGAGGAGGCGGCCGCGCGGCACCAGGCCGTCGACCGCGGTCTCGCCTGGTACCTCCACACCCTGGCGGGCGCCACGGCCGTCATCGCGCCGCTGGACCGGCGGATCGAACTGGCGCCGGTGCCGCCGGAGGTGACCCCGGCGCGGTTCGAGGACAGGGCCGCCGCGTTCGCCTGGTACGAGGCCGAACGTGCGAACCTCGTCGCCGCGGTCCGCACCGCCGTGTCGGTGGGACGCGACGACATCGCGTGGCAGCTCCCGGTGGTGCTGCGCAGCATCTACGTCAGCCAGAACCCGTTCGAGGACTGGGTCGAGACCGGTCTGGCGGGCCTGGCGGCGGCGGAACGGGCGGGAGACCTGGCGGGCCAGGGCGAGGTGCTCGACAGCCTCGGCAAGGCCTACCTGCAGTCGCAACGCCTCGAGCAGGCCGAGGAGTGTCACACGAGGGCGCTCGAGATCCGGACCAGGATCGGCGACCGCTACGGCGAGATGGTCTCCGTCAACGCACTCGGTCTGCTCGCTTGGCGGCGGCGCGGACTCACCGGCGCGGTCGAGCTCTTCCTGCGGTGCGCGGCCATCGCGGGCGAGCTCGGGGACCGCCGCTGGCAGGCACTGGCGACGACGAACCTCGGCGCCGCCCAGTTCGACCTCATGCAGATCCCGGCCGCGGTCGAGACGCTGAGCCGCTCTGTCGTCATCTACCAGGACATCGGCGACCGGGCGTACGAGGGCAACGCGCTGTTCTACCTCGCCATGGCGCAACGGGAGAACGGCGACCTCGACGCGGCGACGGTGTCGATCGACAAGGCGCTCACGATCGCCGAGGAGGACCACCACGTCGCGTGGGAGGCGTTCTGGCTGGTCGAACTGGGACGGATCCAGCGTGCCAAGGGCGACGTGGCGGGCTCGCTGCTCTCGTACCAGAGATCGGCGATCGTGCAGCGGCAGCTCAGTGACCGCAACCGGGAGGCGCAGGCACTGGACGGGGCCGGGGAGGCGTACCGGGAACTCGGCCGGCCCGAGGAGGCGGAGAAGTTCCACCGCACCGCCGTCACCGCGTTCCGGGAGACGGCCGACCGCTGGTCACTCGCCCGCGCGCTCACGAACCTCGCGCTGTCGTTGCGGGAGTCCGAACGCCAGGACCAGGCCGTCGCGGTGGGACTGGAGGCCCTGACCGCGCTCACGGAGTTCGAGGATCCTCGCGCCCAGCACCTCGCCGCCCTGCTGCGAGCCGGGTGACCGTCCGCGGTATCGATCGGTGGAATCGGCACAAGGCGCGCTCGGCGCGCGCCGATCTGGTGTGCGCATGACCCGATTACTCGAAAGGGCTCCAGTGACCACCATCGAACAGCACAGCGCCGTCGAGGAGCTGCTGCGCCGCACGCTCGCCGAGCACAAGTCCATGTTCCTCGCCACGGCGGGTTCGGACGGCTCGTGGGTGAGCGGCGTCTACTTCGCCGAGGACGGGCCGCACACGCTCGTGCTCGTGCTGGAGGAGCGCGGCCGGACGCTCAAGGCGATCAAGGAGAACCCCGAGGTGGCGCTGGTCGTGTCCACCGGGTCGCCGATGGAGCCGTTCCTGCAGGCCCGCGGCACGGCCGTGGTGGTCGAGGGTGCCGAGGACGAGGCCGTGCGCCAGCACCTCGTGGCCAAGGTGCCCGAGGTCGCGCCGTTCCTCGCCACGCCGATCCGCACGGTCAAGGTCACGGTGCCGACGTGGCGCGTCACGGACATCCCCAACGGGTGGCTGCCCGGCAAGGACTTCAGCGCCTGAGTCACCCTCGTCCGGAGAGGAGTTCCGCCAGCCGGTGGAACTCCTCCTCGGAGATCGGCAGCGTCTCCCCGTCGAACGAACCGCTCCAGAACTTCCAGCCTTCCGGTGTCAGGCGCTCGTACTCGAGCTCGTACGGGTTCGACAGCCTCCGGGCCAGGAAGTGGACCTTGGTGAGGTCGTAGACGTCCTCCCTTCGGCGGAAGACCGCCTGGTAACTGTGGGCCTGGCCGCGGAACCTGTCCGACCTCGCCGAGAGCACTCGGACGTAGCGCACGCTGCGGAAACCGCGCTCGCCCAGCTCCTCGACCAGCCAGTCCGGCTCCAGCCGCCCGAGCACGTCGGCAGGCCGCCAGCCGAGGTCGTCCACGGCCTCGTCGGTCGTCCCGGTGCGACGGACGACCTGCCGCCGCGTCCTGTCGCCGAGCTGGACCTCGAAGTACCTGGTCCCGGCGTTCGACCTGAGCCGGGCGAGGTGGTGGGCCTCCTCGCGGCCGACCGGCAGGACGTGCTCGTTCCACGGCTCCTCCCCCGGCACCCACTCGTCCTCGTTCAGGAGGACCTCCCACCTCCCGTCGCCCTCGGCGGGACAGCGGATCAGGGAGTGCGCCCGGTCGAGCTCGACGAAGTCGTTCAGCGCGTCGAACTTGGCGAAGTAGTGGTGTTCGTTCACCGGTTCGGCGCGCCGCCGGGCCGCGAGGAGCACGATGATCGCCGCCAGCCTGTCCCGCTCGAAAGGCGCGAGCGACACCGCGAAACGGTGTTCCGGCAGCACCTCGTCGACCACGGCGTACGCGGAGCGCAGGTCGACCATGTCGGCCTCGTCCCGGAACACCGCGAAGCCGCCGCCTTCGAACCCCTCCCGGCGCGTCTCCCGCAGGGGCTCCCGGTCGTCGGCCAGCCGCCTGAGCCTCTCCAGCTCGACTGCGCTCACCTCGCGGTAGTCGTCGTAGGAGTCCCGGTCACCGGCTCTCGACAGACCGTCGCTCGACGCCCACACGCCGTGGCCTTCGTATTTCTGCTCGTCGCGGGCGCCGAGACTGCGGTACAGGCCCTCGGCGTTGCCGACGTCGGACATGCCGTGCCCGTCTTCGAACAACGCGTAGTAGCGGTACTCGGCCAGATAAGGCTGGAACACGCGATCACCCCCAGTGACCAGCTCATTTTACCGGGCGGAACCGGCATTCCGGCCGCACACTGGGCCCTCCGGCCTGGAGGCACCCCGATGACGCAGCTGCCCCAGCTCGAAGCCCCGCTCTTCCTCACCGACGGCGGCGCCGAGACCACCCTGATCTTCGACGACGGCATCGACCTGCCCGACTTCGCGGCGTTCCCGCTGCTCGACGACGCCGACGGCCACGCGGCGCTCACCCGGTACTACGAGCGCTACGCGGGTATCGCCGAACGGGACGGCGCGGGCATCGTCCTCGAGACCGCCACCTGGCGCGCCAACCCGGACTGGGCCACGCGGCAGGGGTACGACCCGCAGCGCCTGGCAGCGGCCAACCGCAAGGCCGTCGACCTGCTCCTCGACGTGCGGCAGCGGTTCGCGATACCGGTCGTCATCAGCGGCTGCGTCGGGCCTCGCGGCGACGCCTACCGGCCCGAGTCGATCATGACTCGGGCGGAGGCCGGGGACTACCACTCGGCGCAGGTCCGGATGCTCTCCGGCACCCCCGCGGACCTGGTCACCGCCATGACGCTGACGAACATCCCCGAGGCGACCGGGATCGTCGACGCCGCGAAAGCGGCGAACGTGCCCGTCGTCATCTCGTTCACCGTCGAGACGGACGGCCGGTTGCCGGGCGGGGACTCGCTGGGCGACGCGATCGAGGCCGTCGAACGCGACACGGACGGCTATCCGGCCTACTACATGGTCAACTGCGCGCATCCGACCCACATCGCGCCGGCGCTCGACCCCGGCGCCGCCTGGGCGCCGCGGCTGCGGGGGCTGCGGGCCAACGCGTCCAAGCTCAGCCACGCCGAGCTCGACGAGGCCGAGGTCCTGGACCGGGGCGATCCCGAGGAGCTCGCGGACGACTACCGGCGGCTCAAAGCGAGTTTCCCGCAGCTCACGGTGCTCGGCGGGTGCTGCGGCACCGACCACCGGCACGTCGACGCGATCAGCCGCGCGTTCAGTGGTTGAGGTCGGTCCGCAACGCCGCCGCCCCGCGCAGGTAGACGTGCTTCACCGACGACCGCGGTAGATCAGTCTCGACGTGCGCCAGCAACCGGATGACGCGCGGCATCGCCCCCGGCACCGCGATCTCGGTCGCGGACAGCAGCGGCACGTCCGAGAGCCCCGCCTGGCGCGCGGCGTAGGCGGGGAACTCGGAGACGAGGTCGGGTGTCGCGGTGAGCACCACGCTGATGAGGTCGTCGGACGTCAACGCGTTGCACGACAACACCTCCCGCACCAGCTCGGCCGTGGCCTCCAGCAGCAGGTCCCGCGAGTCCGCGTCGATCTGCGTGGCTCCCCTGATCGCTCGCACCGCCATGTGATCGACCCTAGCAGCGGTCCTCAGTGGACTTCAGTGGCCGACGACGATGTTGGGGAACCTCGCGCTCAGCCCCAGCAGGTTCACGACGTAGGCGCCCCAGCCTCCGCCGAGCAGCACCAGGCGCCGTTCCCCCAGCGCCGACGCCGCCTCGATCAGCACGTGCAGGCCGCTCGACCCGATGAACGTCAGGCCGGCGAAGTCGACCACCACGTCCCCGTCACCGGACGCGCGGGCGAGCTCGAGCGCCGCGCGCAACAGGTCGCTGGTGTTCAGGTCGACCTCGCCGGTGAGCGTCACCACCGCGCCTTGGCGACGTACCTCCAACAGGCCTGACCGGGGTTCCATCGTGAGTGCCTCGAGGGTCGTGATGCAGCAGGTCGCGCACCGGAGGTTCGTGCCGCCGCCGCGAACCTGGTCCCCTCACCATGAGATGTCAGCGGACCGGTGACCGCCAGTGCCGGTGGACTCTGAAACGGCTCCTCCGGTCCTCGTCCTGGGCGAAGTCCAGGACGAGGACCTGGCGGTGCGCGGACCCGCTGAGACCCCATGATTCTCACCGCGCGTCCGACGGTCGGCCAGGGCCGAACGAACCCGCCGGGCAGGGCCCTACGGTGACAGGTCGGCCAGCAGGAGCCCGCTGCGCGGCTTCGGGGTGAAATAGGTGCTCTTGCGCGGCATCTTGGTGCCCGCCAGCACTTCCCGCAGCGGCACCGGTGCGATCAGCAACACCGCCTCGGCCTCCACCGACGGGTCCACGACCGCCCGCACGCACGGGCTTTCCGGATCGAGCCCGAGCGCCTGGTCCAGCAGCACCGACTCCACCACCGCGTGGTCGATCCCTTTCCCGGCGGGCAGTTCGACGCGCAGCACCTCGTCCGGGCACCGCACCACGACCACGCCCGGTTCCGGATCGACGACGTACGGCAACGACGACACCGCCAGCCCCGCTCGTTCCCACGCCTCCACGAGATCGGCCGCGGTCAGCCCGCTGCCGACGATCGCCCGGTGGATCGGCCCGACCCGCAGTCCCGGCCCGGACGTGACGAGCGCCAGCAACCCGGCGAGCCCCGCCTCCCGCGCCGCCGCGACCCGGTGGTTGCCGTCCGCCACGAGCAACGGGTGCGCGCCCGCCGCCGCGACGAACGCGTCCTGCTCCGGCCCCGGCCCGACCAGCCACACCCAGTGCCGCCGCCCGCCCGAGTCCACGAGGGACACCGCGGGCTCCCCGGTCATGCCGAGCACCAGGTCCGTCAGCCCGTCGTGCGGGGTGATCGGCACGAGCATGGCCGCGCTCGTCGCGATGCCAGCACCTGCCCGCGTTCGGCGACGACGTCCGGGTAGACGTCCTCGGTGTGCTCGATGCCGTCCGGGTCGACGAGGCACAGCAGCCCGCACGCCGTCCCGTCCGGACCGTCCACCCGGTACGGCGCGACGACGTCCGTGACCTCCGTGTACGCCCGGCGGATCAGCGCCGCGAGCTCGGACTTGGCGTGCGGCAGCGCGTCGAGCAGGCCGGTGCCCGCGGCCAGTGCGGCAGGCGTGCGGTGGGGGTGCTGGACGGCGAGCAGCGTGCCGTGCGGGGCTCTCGCGAGCGCCCCGATCACCTGGCCGGGTTCGGCGAACTCGTCGACGTCCGGGCCGGGCACGCGTTCACGTACCACCCAGCCGCGACGCACGGGGCGTACGCGAAGTGACATCCACGTATCATCATCTGTGTGAACGTAGAGATCACGCCCCTGCCGGGCATCGGGACGCGCCAGGACTTCACCATCCGCGCCGGACGTCGAGTAGGCGTGATCACGTACCGGGACGGACGGTTCGAGCTGATCCTGTCCAAAGCATCGGATCCCGACTCCTGCGCCGCCTCGATACCCCTCTCGCCGGAAGAGGCGAGCACGCTCGCGGGCCTGCTCGGCGCGCCGCAGCTCGTCGCCCACCTGCGCGAGGAGACCCGTGACATCGCGGGCATCACGACCCGGCAGCTCCCGGTGACGGCGTTCGCGAACCGCACCCTCGGCGAGACGGCCCTGCGCACGCGGACCGGTGCGTCCATCGTGGCAGTCGTGCGCGCCGGCAACGCTCACCCGTCGCCCGGCCCCGACTTCATCTTCGAGAACGGTGACCTCGCGGTCGTCGTCGGCACCGCGGAAGGCCTCGACGCCGCCGCTGAGATCCTCCACGGCGGATAAAGACAGTGCATGAGACAACGATTGCCATGATCCAGCTCGGTGCGGTCTTCTTCGGCCTCGGCCTGCTGGGTCGTGTTGCCAGACGCGCCGGAATCTCCCCCATCCCGCTGTACCTGATCGGCGGGCTCGCGTTCGGCGACGGTGGTTTGGTCCCGTTGCACGGCATCGAGGAGTTCACGCACCTCGCCAGCGAGATCGGCGTCGTGCTGCTGCTCCTGCTGCTCGGCCTGGAGTACTCGGCGTCCGAGCTCACCACCGGGCTGAAGAAGTCGTGGATGGCGGGCGTGCTCGACCTGGTGCTCAACGCGGCGCCGGGCGCGATCGCGGCCTACCTGCTCGGCTGGGGCACGGTCGGCGCGCTCGCGATGGCGGGCGTCACGTACATCTCGTCGTCGGGCATCGTCGCGAAGGTGCTCGGCGACCTCGGGCGGCTCGGTAACCGCGAGACGCCCGTCGTGCTGTCGGTGCTCGTGTTCGAGGACCTGGCGATGGCCGTCTACCTGCCGGTGCTGACGGCCGTGCTGGCCGGGGTGAGCTTCCTCGGCGGACTGACGTCGGTCGGCATCTCGTTGCTCGCGATCACCGTGGTCCTGGTGGTGGCGTTGAAGTACGGCCGGTTCATCTCGGCCATTGTGGACAGTCCCGACCACGAGGTGTTCCTGCTCAAGCTGCTCGGTTCGGCACTGCTCGTCGCGGGCATCGCCTCGCAGCTGCAGGTCTCGGCGGCGGTCGGCGCGTTCCTGCTCGGCATCGCGATCTCCGGGTCGACGGCCGAGAACGCGACCCGTCTGCTCGAACCGCTGCGGGACCTCTTCGCGGCGATGTTCTTCGTCGTGTTCGGGCTGAACACCGACCCGCGCTCGATCCCGCCCGTGCTCGGCATCGCGGTGGCGCTGGCCGCCGTCACGACCGCGACGAAGGTCTTCACGGGCTGGTGGGCGGCGAAACGTCAGGGCATCGGCAAGATGGGCCGCATGCGTGCGGGCGTGGCACTCGTGGCGCGCGGCGAGTTCTCCATCGTCATCGCCGGGCTGGCCGTGGCCTCCGGCCAGGTGCACAACGACCTGGCGGCGCTGGCCACCGCGTACGTGCTGCTGATGGCGATCCTCGGGCCCATCGCGGCGAAGTACGTTGAGCCAATCGGTGAATTCTTTCAGCGCAGACGGCAAATGGCCTGAAACAACTGCCCCGATGTGACGACTCTCTAGTGAGGGCTAGACGGAGAGTAGGGGCGAAGCGTCATGACCGAACCCGCGGAAGTGGAGACCACAGGCCGATTCCTGGTGCTGTTGCAGGAGGACGCCGTCGAAGAGGGCCTGGCCGAGCTCGGCGCGATCGCCGGGTTCAACCCGAACACCGGTGAGATCGGCTCGGACACGCTGCAGGTGTTCCCTGAGCTCGGCGTCGCCGTGGTGTCCGGGGACCCGAACCTGCTGGGCGAGCTGCACGGTGCCGTGGAGGGTCCCGGCGCCGTGCAGATCGTCGAGCCGGAACGCGTCGTGCACGTGTTCCAGGACGACGCCGCACCGGCCGCGGAGGCCGACGTGCAGGCCGTGGACGAGTCCGTGCTGACCTGGGGGCTGCAGGCGGTCGGCGCGGACGTCAGCACGGCCACCGGCAAGGGCGTCAAGATCGCGGTCCTGGACACGGGCTGGGAGAAGAACCACCCGGACTTCGCCGGCCGCGCGATCACCACGAAGTCGTTCATCACCGGCGAGGACGTGCAGGACGGCCACGGCCACGGCACGCACTGCATCGGCACGTCCGCGGGCCCGCGCAAGCCCGCGACCCTGCCCGGTTACGGCGTGGCGCACGAGGCCGAGATCTTCGCGGGCAAGGTCCTGTCGAACGCGGGCTCCGGCTCCGACGGCGGCATCCTCGCGGGCATCGACTGGGCCGTCGCCAACGGCTGCGCGATCATCTCGATGTCCCTGGGCGCCGACGTTCCCGCGGGCACGCCGTACTCGCAGATCTACGAGACCGTCGCCCAGCGCGCGATGGCCAAGGGCACGCTGATCATCGCCGCGGCGGGCAACGCGTCCTCGCGCCCGGCCCGCGTCGCGCCGGTGGGCCACCCGGCCCGCTGCCCCAGCATCATCGCGGTGGCGGCGATCGACGTGAACCGGGCGATCGCGTCGTTCTCCTCGGGCTCGGCGGACAAGATCGGCCAGGTCGACGTGTGCGCACCGGGCGTGGACGTCTACTCGTCGTTCAAGCTCCCGCAGAAGTACTCCCGCCTGCGCGGCACGTCGATGGCGACGCCGCACGTGGCGGGCGTGGCGGTGCTGATCGCGGAGAAGACCGGCGCACGGGGCTACGAGCTGTGGGCGCGTCTGGCCGGCACGGCGCTGCGCCTGCCCCTGCCGTCCACCGACATCGGCACCGGGCTCGTCCAGGCGCCATGACCGCTTCGGTGGACCAGGTGATGGTCTCCGTGGCGGACGGCAGCCTCCCGCAGGTCCTCGACGACCTGCGGGAGGCGGGCCTGGTGGTCGACACGGTCCTGGAGGCCCTGGGCGTGGTCACCGGCACCGCCCAGGTCAGGGCCATCCCGGCCCTGCAGGCCGTGCCCGGCGTCATCGACGTCGAACGGCAGTGGCGCGTGCAGCTCCCGCCGTACTGACTAGGCTTTGCGCTGACCCCATCAACGGCTGATCGAACACGTGTTCTATGCTGTGCGCGGGGTCACGTCGTTGCGCAGAGAGGAAACCTGATCGTGTCGGACACGCTCACCGAGGTGCAGGCAGTCGAGGAGACCGTCGTGGAGACGGCGGCCCCCGAGGCCGAGGCCCCGAAGCCCGTCGAGGCGCCCGCGCCCGCCGAGGCGCCGAAGGCGGAGGCGCCCAAGGCCGAGGCCCCCAAGGCTGAGAAGCCGAAGGCCGGCCGCCCGAAGAGCACGGCGAAGAAGACTCGCACCGTCGAGCTCACGCTCACCGTCACCGGCACCGCCGAGGGCGAGTGGCAGGCAGACCTGGTCCACGGCACGCAGCGCGTGGTGTCGGGCCTGGTCATCCCGGCCATCGCCGTCGCCAAGGCGGCCAAGGAGCTGCACGAGGACATCGCCACGGGCATCGAGTCGGTGCTCGAGGCGGCGCGCGACCAGCACCGCACCCGCATGGAGGAGCTGGAGGCCGAGCTGGCCAAGGTGAAGGCCCAGCTGGCGGAGCTCTCCGAGTAAGGCTTGCTCGCAGGAAGGGCGGTCCGCTTCGCGCGGGCCGCCCTTTCGCATGTGCGGGGTGGGGCAGGGAAGGCGCGCGCAGGTGCGGCGGGCAGGACTGACCGACGAGGCTGGCCGAGGGGGCTGGCCGAGGCGGGTCGGAGGTGCTGGCCGGAGTGAGCGAGGCAGGGCGGGTGAGCGGGGGCGAGGCCAAGCAAAGCGGCAAAAGCAGGGCGGGCGGCAAAGCGAGGCGGGCAAGGCGGAGCGGGCAAGGCGGAGCGGGCAAGGCGGAGCGGGTCCGGTAGCCATCTCACCGCGCGATGCCGAAGGCGAGCCGTCCTCCCGCACGCGAAGCCGAAGGCGAGCCGTCTTGAGCAAGCCCGAGGGGCGGTGGGGTCCCATCACGAGTCGCGCCACAGCTCTTGCTGCATCAGAGAAGGGGTGTCAAACCGCCACGCTTTTCGGCGGTTTGACACC
>NZ_JBSGUQ010000031.1:0-83913 GCF_053608005.1 Lentzea sp. NPDC055074 | reverse complement strand
TTGCATGGGTGGGTGCGGGTGGGGGTGTGTCTTCCCCCCGTCCCGCCCAAGGAGCGCCAAACTTCCGTGTGGGGGTGTCAACTCGACGAAGAGCGTGTCGAGTTGACACCCCCACAGGCATGCAGCAAGAGCTGTGGCACGACTCGTGACGAAGCCACCCCACCCAGGCCCTCTTGGTAAGGACGGCTCGCCTTCGGCATCGCGGTTGGTCGGGCGTTGCTCTGGGCTTGTGCTCTGAAGGCTCGCCTTCGGCATCGCGGATGCTTGGGTGTTGCTCTTGTCTGCGGTCAGACAGCTCGCCTTCGGCATCGCATGGCCTTACTGCGCTCAGGCAGCTTGCCTTCGGCGTCGCAGACGATGGGCATGCCTCGGTTGCGCTCCGGTGGCTCGCCTTCGGCATCGAGTCGAGTAGAGCGCGGCTGTCGTGGTGTGGCGAGGCGAGGGGCGAGTTGTTCGGGGGTGGGCCGGTTAGAGCTTGGTCATCGGGACGCTGCCGATCAGCATCAGGCGGACTGTTCCTGCCCCGCCGAAGTCGATCGTCGCTGTCGCCCGCAGGCCCGCGCCGTCCACTGCCACCACTCGGCCCAGGCCGTACTTGTCGTGGGTCACTCGGTCGCCCACGTCCAGCTTCATCGCCGGGGCGTCCTTCCAGCCCGTCTTGCCCGGGGCCGGGCGGGTCAGGCCTCGGGAGGCTATGCCGCCTGAGGCTGAGCGGCCCCAGGTCGTGGCTGCTGCCGGGCCTGAGCGGGACGGTTCTACCCGGCGCCAGTCCAGCAGGTCCTGGGGGATCTCTCCCAGGAAGCGCGAGGCCGGGTTTGCCGAAGGCTGGCCCCAGGCTGAACGCACCAGGGCCCTGGAGAGGTAGAGGCGGCGCTGGGCCCTCGTTATGCCCACGTAGGCGAGGCGGCGTTCTTCCGCCAGCTCTGCTGGGTCGCCCAGTGCTCGCATGTGCGGGAAGACGCCGTCTTCCCAGCCCGTGCTGAAGACGACCGGGTATTCGAGGCCCTTGGCCGTGTGGATGGTCATCAGGGTGACCACGCCGTCCGACTCCGCGTCGGGGATCGAGTCCGCGTCCGCCACCAGCGAGACTCGTTCCAGGAATGCCGGGAGGGACGGGACCGGGTCCGCGCCTTCGGGGAGCTCCAGTTCGGTGAACTCCCTGGCCACGGTGACCAGCTCGTTGAGGTTCTCCACCCTCGTGTGGTCCTGGGGGTCCTCGCTGGCTTCCAGTTCGGTGCGGTAGCCGGTCTTCTCCAGGACTGCTTCCAGGATGTCGGCCACGTCGTCCTCGCGGGCGACCATCTCGCCCAGCTGGTCCATCATCTCCACGAAGCCCGCGATCGCGTTGCGGGAGCGGGGGTTCAGGAGCGGGACCCGGTCGTTCACCGCTTCGCGGAGGGCTGCGGCGAAGCTGATTCGTTCGCGTTCCGCGTAGGCCGAGACGCAGGCTTCCGCCCTGTCGCCGATGCCTCGCTTGGGGACGTTGAGGATCCTGCGCAGCGAGACCGTGTCGTCCGGGTTCGCCAGGGTGCGGAGGTAGGCGAGGGCGTCCCGCACCTCCCTGCGCTCGTAGAAGCGGACGCCGCCCACGACCCTGTACGGGAGGCCCAGGCGGATGAAGATCTCTTCGAAGACGCGCGACTGGTTGTTGGTGCGGTAGAAGACGGCGATCTCGGAGTTGTTGACCTCGCCGCTGTCGACGAGGTGGTCGATCTCGTTCGCCACGAACGCGGCTTCGTCGTGTTCGTTGTCGGCGACGTAGCCGACGATCTTCTCGCCCTCGCCGAGGTCGGACCACAGCGACTTGTCGCGGCGGTTCGGGTTGCGGGAGATCACCGCGTTCGCCGCGGTCAGGATGTTCTGGGTGGAGCGGTAGTTCTGCTCCAGCAGGATCGTGGTGGCGTCCGGGTAGTCGCGCTCGAACTCCACGATGTTGCGGATCGTGGCGCCGCGGAAGGCGTAGATCGACTGGTCCGCGTCGCCCACCACGCACAGCTCGGCCGGGGGGATCTCGCCGCCCGCCTTGCCCACGAGCTCGCGGACGAGGGTGTACTGCGCGTGGTTCGTGTCCTGGTACTCGTCGACCATCACGTGGCGGAAGCGGCGGCGGTAGTGCTCGGCCACGTCCGGGAAGCGTTGCAGGAGCTCGACGGTCCTCATGATCAGGTCGTCGAAGTCGAGCGAGTTCGACTCGCCGAGGCGGCGCTGGTAGACGGCGTAGACCTCGGCCACCCGGCGCTCCAGGTCGTTCGTGGCCTGGGCCGCCGCGGTCTCCGGGTCGATGAGCTCGTTCTTGAGGTTCGAGATGTGCACGGCGAGGGTGCGGGCCGCGTACTTCTTCGGGTCGAGGTCGAGATCTCTGGCGACGAGGGTGATGAGGCGGCGCGAGTCGTCGCTGTCGTAGATCGAGAAGTTCGACGACATGCCGAGGGTCTTCGCGTCCCTGCGCATCACGCGGACGCACATCGAGTGGAACGTCGACACCCACATCGAGCGGGCGCGCGCGCCCACCATGTCGGCTACGCGCTCCTTCATCTCGGCGGCGGCCTTGTTCGTGAACGTGATGGCCATGATCTCGCCGGGGTGCACGTCACGTTCCGCGAGCAGGTACGCGATCCGCCGGGTGAGGACGCGCGTCTTGCCGGAGCCGGCGCCCGCCACCACGAGCAGCGGTGAGCCGGCGTGCTCCACGGCACGGCGCTGCGCGGGGTTCAGGTCGTCGAGCAGGTGGCCCGCGCGGGAAACGGGGGGACTTGAGGGCAAGTCGAACAAGGCGCTCATCGTTCATCCACGGTACCGGGCGGCACCGACAAATCCGGTACCGCCCGACCATGTGTTCGATGAGCGGGATCTATCAGGTGCTGGTGTCGATCAAGAACGACTGACCCGCGTGCACCGCGTCGTGGCCGCCTGCCTCGGCGTACACGTCGATGCTGTCCTGCGTGTGGATCGAGCCTGCCCTGGTCTCGACCGTCAGGGTCGGCCACGCCTCCTCGTGCACGATCAGGTGATCCTGCGTGCACTCGACGCCCTCGGCGCCGGGACCGTCGGCGACGTCCCAGCAGTCCCAGCCGTCGCCCTCGTAGCCGGTGACCTCCAGGCGGTCGATCGGGAACGAGATGAAGACGGACAGGCCCTGCTCGTCGTGGCCCGCGACGTTGGTGACGACGAGGTCGAACTTCTGCCGGCCGTTGGTCCCGCCTCTGGTGACCCAGGTGGTGCCGGGGCCGGACCAGCCGGAGACCTTCGTGAGCGCGACGGTGGCGAAATCAGGTTCCGCGGAAGCGGGCGGAGCGACCGCGAGAGACAGCGTCAGGGCAGCCGTCATCCCGAGCACGTACTTCATGGGACCCCCAGGTCTTGGAACGAGTACCCGCAGACCATAGGTCGTCTGCGTCTCCATCAGAAGAGGGAATCTCGGGCTGATGTCCCACCTGGTGAGCCCGCTCACCGCGCGGGCTTGGCGGCTGCGGGGAGTTCTGTGCGACACTGCATCCATGCGCGCGACGTTCTTCGAGTTTTTCTACGGGACCCGGACTCCGGCTCCCGTGGTCGTCTAGCGCTGAAAAGCCACCACGAAGCCCCGGAGTCCTCGGACCCCGGGGCTTCGTCGCTTCCGGGCCAGGACTCGAAGTTCTCGAGAGGTCACCAATGATGGACACCACCACCGAACCCGACATCAACGCCCTGCGCGAGGAGATCGACCACCTCGACGCGGAGATCCTTCGCCTCGTGCAACGGCGCGTCGAGGTATCCAAGATCATCGGCGCGGCCCGGATGGCGGCCGGCGGCACCAAGATCGTGCACAACCGCGAGATCGACGTGCTCACCCGCTACAAGCCCCTCGGCCCGGAGGGCAAGGACCTCGCGATGATCCTGCTCAAGATGGGTCGCGGCCCGCTCGGCAGGTAGCAGGGGAAGACGGGCCCGGCGTCACAGCACGCCGGGCCAAAAAGGCTCCAGGGCGGCACGAACGCGGGCGAGGTCCACGTCCGCGAGCTGGGAGTCGTCCGGCACGTAGGCCAGCGGGTCCTCGACCAACGGCTCCGGCAGCCCCAGCAGGCCCTCCACGAGCGCGTGCAGGCACAGCGCCGAGTACCCGCGCAGGTAGCCGCCCTCCTGGGTGAGCACGGCCCGCGTCCCGAACGACGCCACCCGCCGCCCGATCTCGCGGTACCCGTCCGCCGTGAGGTTGTGACGCCCGTTGGGGTCGAACGCCGAGCCGTCGAACCCGGACGCGCACACCAGCAGGTCCGGCGCGAAGTCGCGCAGCAGCGGGAAAGCGATCTCGTCGAGCGCGCGCATGTACGTCGTGTCACCCGCACCGAGTGACAGCTCGATGTTCACGTTCCTGCCGTTGGCGCCCACTTCTGATGGCGCGCCCGTCTGCGGGTGGTTCGTACCCCACGAGCCGTGCCTCATGTGCACCGAGATCGTCAGCACGTCCGGCCGGTCGTAGAAGACCTCCTGCGTGCCGTTGCCGTGGTGCACGTCCCAGTCCAGCACCGCGACGCGCATCCCTTGGCGTCGCGCGGTTTCCGCCACCAGCGCCGCGTTGTTCACGAAGCAGTAGCCGTCCGCCATGTCCGGCTGCGCGTGGTGCCCTGGTGGCCGCACGAGCGCATAAGCGATCGGTGCGCCACTTTCCAGCGCCGCCAACGCCGTGCCCGCCGCCGCAGAGGCCGCACGCCAAGTCTCCGGCCCTACGACCGTGTTGACCTCCAGCGCCACACGCTCCGACACGCGCAACGAGTCGAGGTACCCCGCCGTGTGCACGCGCAGAAGCTCGTCGACGGACGCATGCCGCCCCTCGTGCCACTTCAGGTGTGAGGCCACCGGACCGTGCGTCAGCGCGTGCCGGAACGTGCGCAGGCGCGCCGCCGTCTCCGGGTGCGGCTCGGCGACGTCCAGCCACGGCCAGGAGCCCGGCAGCTCCCACAGGCCCTCACCGGCGTCGTGCTCGAGGCAGTCGTCGTGCCAGAACATGTCCACCCGAATCGGATATCAGGGCGATCACGGATGGTCCACCGAAAAATTCTGGGGGCACACTGGAGGCATGGGCCTCATCGCTGCACTGATCGCCATCGCCGGCCTGCTCGCCGCCTTGGCGCACGACGCTTACCTGGGCGCGCTCGGCTCGGCCGCGAACAAGAAGGGCCTCTCCGGGGCGCCCGTCTCGCAGTTCGTCCGCAGCCGCTGGAAGACCGCCATCATCACGACCGCCGGCGCGCTGATCGGTCTGCTGATCACCAGCGGCGACACCCTGGCCGCCGACGTGATCGGCGCGCTGATCGCGGGAGGCAGCGGCCTGGCCGCGCTCAACGGCGTGCAGAACACGCGCAAGCAGTTGAACAGCGGTCAAGCACAACTCCCGCCGCGGTAGGAACTTCACACAAAAGAGTGTCACTCGTCCTGAACACCCCCTTTTGGTTGCTTCGGTACCTCCAGACGGCCCTACCCTGATTGCGTCGCAGAGGGGTGTCGGGATGGACGAACTGCCGGGCAAACATCGTCTGGACGACGGGCCACAGCCGCTGGATCCGCGGCCCGTCGTCGGGGGCGACCGCATCCCGCTGCCCCGCCGCCGCCAGATCGACCCGCTGCAGGACACCGACGGCCTGCGCAAGTTCAACATCGGGCTGGTGCCCGCCTCGGTCACGCCGCCGCGCACCTGGAAGCGCGCGGCCTGGTTCGCCGTCGTCTCGTCTGTGCTCGTGCTGATCGGCCTGAGCGTCGCCGCGGCCAAGCTGGTCGGCGGTGGCGGCGCGGTCGAGACGGTCGGGCTGCCCGGCTACCCCTCGGACGTGCCGACGATCGGCGCGCTGCAGACGGGCGGCACGAGTCCGTCGGCCACCAGCGCCTCTCCGCCGTCCGCCGCGAACACCGGCCGGGGAGTCCCCGTGCCGGGCACGGGCTCCAGCAGCGTCGCGGGCACGAGCGGGCAGGCGTCCGCCACGAATCCCCAGCCACCCGGGACGGTCCCGCCGGTCGTCATCACGACCCTGCCGGTCACCCAGGCCCCCGTCGTCGACGGCGGCAAGATCGCCGAGCAGACCGAGCACTTCTACCGCGAGATGGCCACGAACGCCGACACGGCGCTCGCCATGACCACGGACACCGTGCGCTCCAACGCCGGCGCGTTGCTCGAGGGCAGGCTCGCCGACATCTCGCTGATCGAGGTGAAGGAGATCGTGGTCGACCCCGGCAAGGGCCTCACCGTGAGCCTGCTGCAGGTGACGAAGAAGGACGGCTCGGTCAGCACCGAGAAGCGCGAGCTGAGCTTCACGCTCGGGGACCTGCCGTTGATCAACGGTGAACGGTTGAAGCTCGGCGGCTGAAGTGGCTAAAGGTCACGACCGGAGCTACCGAACGTAGTAGGTAGCACCATCGAGCGATCCCAGGCCACCGCTGACCGCCACGGACGGGTGAAGTCCACCAAGAAACTGGCGTCTTCAGGCGAGGCCACGGTACGTCTTCTGCTGAACACGGACAGTACGGAGGGCCAGAGCAGTGCAGCGTCCCGCGGCGACGACAGGACGGCGGCACGCCCGCGCCGGCTCGATCAGCGTTGCCGAGCTGATGAAGCAGCAGCCGGCTCCGATGCGCATCCTCTCGAACGAGGAAGCCGCCACCGACGCTCTCGTCACCTCCCTGCTCGGCCCGACCGAGAACATGACCGCGACGACGACCGTGATCCCGGTCGTGCCCGGCCGCCGCCGTCGCACGAGGACGGGCCGTGTCGCCAGGGTTGCGGGCCTGCTGACCGGCGCGGTCGTGCTCGTCTCGTCCATCGCGGGCGCGGCGATCCTCGCGGGCAAGCGTCCGGCGAACGTCGGCGTCCCGATCTCCGAACGGCCCGTGGCGCTGTCCGGGTCGAGCGCGCTGCGCCCGGACGTCCTGTCGGCCCAGCTGCCGCACGAGCACCCACCGCTGCAGACCACCCCCACCGCCGTGATGCCGATGCCGCAGCCGTCCGCGCTGCTGCTCGAGACCGCGGCTGTGCAAGCACCCGAGACGGCGACGCCCGAGGTCTCGATCGGCCCGTTGCCGCAGGTGGACGTGGTGAAGAAGTTCTACGAGCTGCTCACGACCAAGCCGGGCGCGGCCGCCAAGCTGCTCACACCGGACCTGGTCGGGGCGAACCCCGCCGAGTTCGTCCAGTCCTGGGGAAAGATCAAGACGGTCAACGTCGACCAGACCTCGGTGCGGCCGGACGGTTCGGTGCTCGCGGTCGTCTCGATGCAGGAGACCGACGGCAGCTGGCTGCGCATCGAGCAGCTCTTCTGGCTGACCAGCACGACCCAGCCGCGCATCGTCGCGACTGAAGTCCTTTCGGCGCAGCGCAGCTAGGCCGAGGAGTTAGGTCGCACCCAACTGATTCGCCGTTCGCAGTCGAACGGTGACCGCTCGTCGCGAAAACCGGGTTCCGGCCGTGAAAATTCCCCCATAGGGGTTACATCTCCGGTCACGATTCGGTATCCATGTTCCCGCCAGTGCGCGTACGCGAACTTGGAAGGGTGAACGAGCGGTGTCGATTGAGGACCATCGTCGGCGGTTGACCGGATCGGCTGAGTCGACCGGCCAGCTGTCCGTCGCCGAGCTGATCGCCCGCCGTGAGGCGGAAACCGTGGAGATCCCGGTGATCACCGACGACATCACCCCCGAGTCGTTCGAGCCGACCGTGAAGTTCAAGCCGGTCAAGGCCGCGGGCGGCAAGAAGAAGCAGCCCATGAAGGAGCTGCACATCACGGAGCTGCTGCGCCGTGAGGGCCGCGCCGACGACACCCAGCGCGGCGGTTTCACCGTCGGCAAGCTGGCCGCCGCCGCCAGCGGTGGCGTCATCATCTGCGGTTCCGTCGCGTTCGCCGCCTCCTCGTGGCTGTCCTCGCCGGACGAGCGCCCGCTCGCCGAGGTGCGGTTCGACGAGCGAGCCCAGGCCCGTGGCGCCAGCGCCGGCACCGAAGGCGTCGTGAAGCTGCCGTCGAACAAGACGCAGCAGTCCGATGCGAGCGAGACGAAGCAGGCGGAGCCGACGTCGGCGGACCCGACCACGCGCGTCGCCCCGTACGTCCAGACCCAGCAGCAGCGTCCGACGCAGCAGCAGACCCAGACGCAGGCCCAGCAGCCGACGCAGCAACCCACCTCCGAGACCTCGACCACGCCGTCGACGCCCACGGAGACCAGCACGCCGAGCACGCCGCCGTCGAGCGAGACGCCTCCGCCGCCGCCGAGCTCGTCCACCACCCCGCCCAGCAGCAGCAACACGACGCCGCCGAAGTCCGAGACCCCGCTGCCCCCGACCTCCAACCCGGTCGACGTGAGCGTGGACCTCGGCATCCTCGACCCCGTGCTGAACACCGTGGGCGACGCCGTCGGCGGATTCGACTTCTTCGCCCCGGCGAACTGACGCACGACAGGTAGCTCAGCGGCCGCCCCCGGCAGGTACCCTGTGCGGGCATTCCGGACGACCCGCCGACTACCGCACGAGGAGCACGAGCGTGGGACCTGCTGCCGCAGCCGCAGTCACGCCTCCGCGCACCCCTGAGGTGGGCTTGTGACGACGTCCGGCACCTCGGACGGCCGTCTGATCGCCGACCGCTACCGCTTCCTCGACCGCATCGGCTCCGGCGCGATGGGCATCGTCTGGCGCGCCCACGACGAACGCCTCGGCCGCGAGGTCGCGATCAAGCAGTTGCTGCTGGCCCCCGGCCTCGACGAGGCCGAGCAGGACGAGGCCATCCAGCGCGCCATGCGCGAGGGCCGCATCGCCGCGAAGCTGCACCACCCGAACGCCATCGCCGTGTACGACGTCGTCGAGGAGGACGGCGTCCCGTGCCTGGTCATGGAGTACCTGCCGTCCTACAGTCTCGCCGACGCGCTGGCCGAGGGCGGGCCGATGGACCCGCTCGAGGTCGCCAGCATCGGCAGCCAGTGCGCGGCGGCGCTCGCGGCGGCACACGCGGCGGGGATCGTGCACCGCGACGTGAAGCCCGGCAACGTGCTGATCGCCGACAACGGCGTCGTCAAGATCACCGACTTCGGCATCTCGCGCGCGTCCGACGACATCACGGTCACCAAGACCGGCCTGATCGCCGGCACGCCCGCGTACCTCGCTCCGGAGATCGCGCGGGGCCAGGACCCGACGCCGGCCTCGGACGTCTACTCGCTCGGTTCGACGCTGTTCGCCGCGATGGAGGGCGAGCCGCCCTATGGAGTGAGCGAGAACACTCTCGGTGTTCTGCACGCCGTCGCGGCCGGTCGGATCAACCCGCCGACGGTCGACCACCCGCTGGCCGACACGCTGCTGTACCTGTTGAACTTCGAGCCGGAAGACCGGCCGACGATGGCCCAGGCGCGCGAGGTGCTCAACGCCGTCGCGCACGGCCGTTCACCGTCGTTCAGCGGCCTGGCCGTGGTCGACGGACCCGACCCGACGACGATCGTGGAACCCGAGCGGACCCGCGTGGTCCGGCCGGTGCCCAGGACGTCGCCGCCGCGGACCGCACCGCCGATGGCTCCCGCGAGGGGGCCGGAGAACAACCGGCCGCTGGTGATCGCTGCTGTTGTACTGGCGTTGTTGCTGGTCATCGGCGGTCTGATGGTCGCGCTCGGGGTGTTCAACAAGGAAAAGGAGACCCCGTCGGCACCGCCTGCGAGCAGTTCGCAAACGGTGGAGCCGACGACTTCGTTGCCCGAGGTGACCACAACCACCCCCGAGGCAACGACAACGCAGCAAACGACGTCTAGCACTACAACGACCACAACCACGACCACCACGACGACCACTACAACGACGACCACCACGACGACGACTACTCCGAAGCCGTCGTCGTCAGTGCCGGTCGTGACAACGACGACTGTGCCGCCTCCGGCGGGCTAAGCGTCGTTACGCCGTAGAAATCTCGTAAGGTGGGTACCCGCACCGATGGGTGATCTGAACCCGAAGGTGTGATCATCCGTTGAACTGAGAGCAAGTGACCGCACAGCGGGGAGCAACTGTGACCGACGATGGCCGATTGGTCGCTGGTCGCTACCGATTGAGCCAGCGGATCGGCAGCGGCGCCATGGGCGTCGTCTGGACGGCACACGACGAACGCCTGCACCGCACCGTCGCGGTCAAGCAACTGCTCCTGCAGCCCGGACTGGCCGAAGCTGACACGGACGAGGCCAAGAGACGAGCCATGCGGGAGGGCCGCATCGCCGCGCGCCTGCAACACCCGCACGCGGTGGCCGTCTACGACGTGGCCGAGGACGACAGCCAGCCGTGGCTGATCATGGAGTACCTGCCGTCGAAGAGCCTCTCCGGTGTGCTCTCCGAACGAGGCACGCTGCCTCCGCGCGACGTGGCGTCGATCGGCATGCAGGTCGCCTCCGCGCTGGCCGCCGCGCACAACGCCGGCATCGTGCACCGCGACATCAAGCCCGGCAACATCCTGCTCGGCGACGACGGCACGGTGAAGATCACCGACTTCGGCATCTCCCGCGCGACCGGTGACGTCACGGTCACCGCGACGGGCATGCTCGCGGGCACCCCCGCCTACCTCGCACCCGAGGTGGCGAAGGGCTACGACCCGGGTTCGCCGTCGGACGTGTTCTCGCTGGGCTCGACGCTCTACGCCGCGATCGAGGGCGAACCGCCTTTCGGTCTGAGCGAGAACACCATCGCGCTGCTGCACAAGGTCGCGTCCGGCAAGGTCAACCCGCCGCGCAACGCCGGCCCGCTGACCGCGCTGCTGATGCGCCTGCTGCGTGCCGAGCCGGAGGACCGCCCGACCATGGCCGAGGCCCGCGACGCGCTCGCGGCCGTCGCCAACGGCCAGGCCGCCCCCGCCTTCACGCCCGCGGTCGTCGCACCGACCCACCCGCCGTCGTGGCGCGGTGCCCCGGTGCAACAGCAGCAGGCCGCCACGCGCGCCCTCACGCCGCCGCAGCAGCAGGCACCTCCTCCGCCGCCGCCCAACGCGACGCGCGTGGACATGCACACGCCACCGCCGCCGCGCACCCAGCAGCAGGGGCCGTCGAACCACCGTCCGGCCGCCGCGCCGCAGTACTCGCAGCGGCCCAGGCCCTCGAAGCCCTCTCCGCTGGCGTCGGTCTCGAAGAACAAGAAGTCGACGGTCTACACCGCGCTCGCCATCGTGGCGGCGGCGGTCATCGGCATCATGTTCGCGAGCATGATCTCGAGCGGCGGGGACAACGGCACCGACAACAACGCGGGCTCGAACACCTCGACCCAGCAGACGCAGGACAACAACCCGACCAAGCAGTCGACGCCCCCGAAGTCCGCGGGCAAGGCCGGTCAGTGGACGAGCCAGCCGACCCCTGAGGACATGCGCGGCTTCCTGAACGAGTACTTCGCCACCGCGCCCACCTCGCCGGAAGACGCCTGGAAGTTCGGCAACGCCAACTTCCAGGCCTCCTACCCCGGCGGCCAGAGCGGATTCCAGACCTTCTGGTCAGGCGTGAAGGACGCCAAGGTCGTCGAAGCCTCCGAAAAGGAAGGCTTCTACTGGGAGGTCGTCGTCCAGTACACGAAGAAGAACGGTGACAAGACCACCGAACGACGCGGTATCTCGTTCGAGTGGAAGAGCCCGAACTTCCTCCTGCACAGCGACAAGTCACTGGGCGGCTACTGATCGAACAGCCCTGGTCAGGAGGCCCTTGCGGCCTTCTCCAGGGCTTCGGCCAAAGTCAGCACGGCCGGGTTCCAAGCGGCATCCTCGCGGTACACGACGTGAATGTGCCGGACAGGTTCGGGATTGCGCACCTTCCGCAGAACAACGCCGGGGTGCGCAAATCCCAGACCGAGCCGGGGAATGATCGTGACTCCCAGTCCGGCCGCCACGAATCCCTGCGCGGTCGCGTAGTCGTCGCTTTCCACGGCCACCTTCGGCGAGAACCCGGCACCCGCGCAGGCGTTGCGCACGAGGCTGGCGCACGGGCCGGTGGCGCCGCAGTCCGCGTCGATCCAGGGTTCGTCGGCCAGCTCTCCCAGGTCCAGCACGCGCTTGCGGGCCAGGGCGTGGCCTCGCGGCAGGACTGCGTAGAACGGGTCGGCGAGCAGGTGGCGCGCGACCATGCCCTCCGGGGCCGGAGCGTCCTGTTCGAGGACGGTGATCGCCACGTCCGCTCGGCCCGCCGCCAGCTCGACGAACGGGTCGGTCGGCTCGGTCAGCTTCAGGTCGAGCTCGACGCCGGAGCGTTCTGCGCGGAACGTCGCCACCGCGGGCGGCACGAGGGCGGCGCCGGCCGTCGCGAAGTAGCGGACGCGCAGGGTGCCCGCGCAGCCGTTGCGCAGGGCCGTGAGGGCGCTCTCGGCCTCGGCCAGCTGCTCCGCCAGGCGCGCGGCGTGCTCGGTGAGGAGGCGGCCCGCCGCGGTGGGCCTGATGCCCCTGCCGACGCGTTCGAGCAGCGGCAGGCCTGCCTGCTTCTCCAGGCCCGCGACCTGCTGCGAGATGGCGGACGGGGTGTAGCCGAGGTTCGTCGCCGCCGCGGTGATGGAACCCGTGCTCACGACGGCCCTGAGCACCTGCATTCGTCGCACGTCCAGCATGCCTCAACCTTACAGCGGTGCTTAAAGGTTGAGCACAACAATTAAATTGTTTTCACGTGTTCGCGGGCGCATGGTTGACGTGTGAACCAACGCGGAACGTTGATCAGGATGGGCGTGCTCGCCCTGCTGTGGGGATCCAGCTTTCTGTGGATGAAGCTCGCGCTCGGGAGTCTCGCGCCCCTGCAGATCTCGCTCGTGCGGACGTTCTTCGGAGCGCTCGTGCTGTTCGTCGTGCTCGCACTGGCGAAGATGACGCTGCCCCGTGATCGCAGGATCTGGGGTCACATGCTGTTCGTGGCCCTGTTCGGCAGCGCGATCCCGTTCACGCTGTTCGCGTTCGGCGGCCAGACCGTCGACTCGGGTGTCTCCGGGGTGCTCAACTCCACGACGCCGCTGTTCGCGCTGGCCATCGGCCTCGTGCTGGGCAGCGAGAAGATCAGCAACCTGGTGCGCCTGCTCGGCCTCGGGCTCGGTTTCGCGGGCGTCCTGCTGATCTTCGCGCCGTGGCAGTCGGCCAACAGCATCGCGAGCTGGGGCGCCGTGCTGTGCCTCATCGGCGCCGCGAGCTACGCCATCGGCTACTCCTACGCCGGCCGCTACCTGGTCAACACCGGTGCCACGTCGACGCAGCTCGCCGCCATGCAGCTGACCACCGCGATGGGGATGCTGCTCCTGGCCACGCCGTTCGGCGGCCTGCAGCCGCTGCACCTGCACTGGATCGGCGTCGTCGCCGTGATCGTCCTCGGCGTGTTCGGCACCGGCGTCGCGTTCATCCTCAACTACCGCGTCATCGCCGACGAGGGCGCCACGACGGCGACTACCGTCGGTTACCTCTTGCCGGTCGTCTCGGTACTCCTTGGAGCGATCTTCCTCGGGGAGCAACTCAACGCGAGGGTCGTGGCCGGGATGCTGGTGGTGCTCCTGGGCGTCGCACTGACCCGCAGGAGGCCCGTCGCGGCAGGTCAGACCGTCTCACCAAACGAGACGCGCGACCTGGTCAAACGCTGAAGGGTGAGACGCACGTCTCCCCCAATAGGATGGTTCCGAAACGAATCGCGTCCTTATCGAGCTGGATAGCCGTCTCCTCTTTGTGAGCGGACATGGAGACCAGCCTGGGAAGGACATCGACATGAACAACGAGAACCTGAAGGTCACCACCCGGACGACTTTTCAGCTCCTGGCACCCGGCGCGGCGCCCGCGCCGGTCGAGGCCGAACTCGTCTACGACCCGGAAGACCCCTACGCCGTCGCCGTCGTCTTCTTCACCGGCTCCGGCCGCGTCGAGTGGATGTTCGCCCGCGACCTGCTGGCCGACGGCCTGCTGACGCCGTCCGGCGAGGGCGACATCCTGGTCCGCCCGGCCTCCGACGACCCGGAGCGCGTCCTGGTCGAGCTGAACGCGCCGACCGGGTTCGCCATCCTCAGCGCCGTCGCCGAGGACGTGGCGGAGTTCCTGGACAGCTCCTACGACGTCGTCCAGCCGGGCGAGGAGGACCTGTGGATCGACTTCGACCGGGAGCTGCAGAAGCTCGTCTCGACGATCGACTAGTCGCCTGGGTGGCGACCGGGGTGGTCGTACGGGCGCGGGGCGAGGTGCCGGCACGCGGGGCAGCGTGGCCGACCAGCTCGTCACCGGAGACCACCGAACGCGGTGCTCGACGTCGTGGGCAGCGGCGAAGGCACGTCTCACCAGGCTGAGCGGGTTCCCGACGTGAGTCCCCACCGGGGAGCTCGGCTCGACACGAACGCTTTGATCGCTACTCGGTCGCCTTGGGGTGCGCACCGGCGTAGTCGATCCACACCACGCGCTTTTGCACGTCGAGCAGGTACCAGACGCGGTCTCCACCGGTGACCTCGATCTGCCAGCGCGGCATGAGCCGCCCACCGTGGGTGCCAGTCGACAGGACACCTTTCAGCCGTTCATGTCGACTTGTCTGCACGGCCGGGCCAGGATCTGCGCGCATGGCGTCCCAGGCCCGACGCAGGTTGGCGGCGGCCCTGTTCTCCAGTTCTTGCCAACCCTTGACGGACTCGCTGGTGCGGAACCGGATCTCCCACTCCCCGTTGACGGGTGGTGGAGCCACCGGATCGTTCTTCCTGGGACTCACTGCGCGGCAGCCCCAGGCGCGGGAACTTCGCCGAAGTCCTCGCCGTGATCCCCGGTCAGGATGGCGACCAGCTTCGGATCAGCGTGCACCTCGGCGGTACGCCGCCACTGACCGATCAGCTGCGACACGGGAGCCGGAGTGCCCAGGGAGTTCGCGGCTTCGAGCGTGTCGACGAGCTCGACGACGAACGCCTGCATGTCCTCTCGTGGCAAGAACCGAACCCACGGGAACGCCTTGGGCATCACCTCGGTGACCAGGTCACGAACTTCGGCGTGGTGCTGCATCAAGGCGACGAAAAGGGTGGTCGTGACCGAGACGACCTCTCGCACTTCTTCAGCCCTGCTGGCCGTGGTCAGCACGAGATCCTCCTCGTCACCGCGGCGGCGCAGGAGCAAGGTCTGGGCGGGCGACTCGTGAAGCTTCCGCACCGAGTCCTTGGGCTTGTTGAGCAGTTCGCTGAAGTTGGTCCCTGACACAGTGGACATACTTTCAAAGTACTTGAAAACTAGCCGCTTCGCCACCGGCTGCGAAACCCCGCCGCGATCCGCGCCACCCCGCACGAGGGGAACCCCGGATGCCCTTCTCCGCGATTGATTAGTCTCAGGGTGTGACAACCATCGGGGGCCGCTACACGCTGCTGGAGCGCATCGGCAGCGGAGCGATGGGGGTGGTCTGGCGAGCACGCGACGAGGTGCTGGCCCGCGAGGTCGCGGTCAAGCAGCTCGTCACAGGTGACCACCAGCGGGCGATGCGGGAAGCGCGCAACGCCGCGCGGCTGCACCACCAGCACGCGATCGCGGTCTTCGACGTCGTGTCCGACGAGGAGCACGACGAGCCGTGGATCGTCATGGAGTACCTCGCGTCGCACAGCCTCTCGGCGCTGATCGCCGAGCGCGGGCCGCTCAAGCCGGCCCAGGCCGCGAGCATCGGGGCCAAGGTCGCCTCGGCTCTGGCGGCGGCGCACGCGGCGGGGCTCGTCCACCGCGACATCAAGCCCGGCAACGTCCTGATCGGCCACGACGGCACGGTCAAGATCACCGACTTCGGCATCTCCAAGGCCACCGGCGACGGCACGATGACCGACACCGGCATGATCTCGGGCACCCCCGCCTACCTCGCACCCGAGGTGGCGCGCGGCGAGCAGCCCGACGAGGCGTCCGACGTGTTCTCGCTCGGCGCCACCATCTACACCGCGATCGAGGGCGAGTCGGTCTTCGGGCCGAGCGACAACAGCTTCGGTCTCATCTACCGCGCGGCCAGCGGGCAGGTCCGCGATCCCAAGAACGCGGGCGAGCTCACGCCGTTGCTCCTGCGCCTGCTCTCGCAGTCCCCGAAGGACCGGCCGACCGCGCAGGAGGCCGCCGACCTGCTGGCGTCCGAGCCGCAGCCCTCGCAGCCGCTGCAGATCCCGGTGCCGCACCGCGGGCTCAAGCCGCCGAACAAGCGGATCCTGGTGATCCTGGGGGTCATCGCGCTGCTGGGGATCGGTGGTGGCGCGGCCGCCGCGTACTGGGGCGGCACCGGCGATCTCGGCACTCCGGTCAACCAGGGCAACTTCCAGCAGCAACAGCAGCCCCGCTACTTCACCGCGGCGGAGGCGTCCGGGTTCGTGTTCGGGCACTACGAACAGCTCCCCGCCCATCCCGACGTGGCGTGGCACAACCTCTACGAGCGGGCCAGCGAGCCGCAGGAGAAGTACGTGGCGCGCTGGAAGGGCTACACCTCGGTCCAGTGCACCGAGACCCGAGTGCCGGTCCGGTCGCACGGCCCGAACTGGGTGGTGACCTTCAACCTGGCGCTGCAGACGGACCTGGGCGAGCAGAAGTCCGGCGTCTACGAGGCCGAGGTGGCCGCCGTGAACAACGAAATGAAGATCACCAGCATCACGCAGATCAGCTGAGCAGCCAGAAGCTGCCGCCGCCGACGACCACGCCCATCACGGACCCGGCCACGACCTGCGCCGTCGTGTGGTCACCGAGCTCGACGCGGGACCACGCCACGAACACGGCGGGCAGCGCGAGCAGCAGCCACCACGGCCCGTAGACGACCGCCAGCGTCACGACGGCGGCCCACGCCACGGCGGCGTGCAGCGAGATCTTCCACTTCAGCCCGAACGTGATCGCCATGCTGACGATCAGCGAGGCGAACATGCTTCCCGCCAGCGCGAGCATGTTCCGCGGCGCGCCACCCAGGACCATGATCACCGTGCCGGCCGCCAGCGACGCACCCGCCGTGACGAGCGGGACGACCCGGCCCTCGCGGTTGGTCACGTGGTGGCCGTCCCACTTGCCCTTCCTGGCCCCGCGCACGATCACGGCCATCGGGATGACGGACGCCGTCAAGGCGACCACGGACCCCCACAGCAGCGTCTTCCAGACGCTTTCCGTCGCGAACGCCACCCCGAACGGCAGCAGGATCACCCAGACCCACGGCGCCAGCACCTCGGTGGCACCGCGGGCGACCTTGTTGATCAAATTCCTCAGACCAGCCTGCGGTCAGTGGCCCAGCGGGAGAGCTCGTACCGGTTGGAGAGCTGCGTCTTGCGCAGGACGCTCGACACGTGCGTCTCCACCGTCTTCACGCTGATGAACAGCTCGGACGCGATCTCCTTGTACGCGTAGCCGCGCGCGAGCAGCCGCAGCACGTCCCGTTCGCGCGGCGTCAGCAGGTCGAGCTCGGGGTCGCTGATCGGCGCGGCACCCGGCCGGTCCGCGAACGCGTCCAGCACGAACCCGGCGAGCCGCGGCGAGAACACCGCGTCCCCCTCGCTGACCCGCACGACGGCCTTGACCAGCTCCTGGCTGGAGATCGTCTTCGTCACGTACCCGCGCGCGCCGGCGCGGATGACGTTGATGACGTCCTCGGCCGCGTCGGAGACCGACAGGGCGAGGAACGTGACCTCGGGGATCTTGGTGCGGATCTGCCGCAGCACCTCGGCACCGCCGCCGTCGGGCATGTGCACGTCGAGCAGCACTACGTCCGGCTTGTGGTGCGCGATGCCCGCCACCGCCTCACCGACGCTGCCGGCCTCGCCGACCACCTCGATCTCCTCGGTGATGGTGTCGAGCTCGGCCCGCACCCCCGCGCGGAACAACGCGTGGTCGTCCACCAGGAACACCCTGACGCTCATGTCCTGGCCTCCAGCTTCCTCGGCATCTCGAGCTGCACCTCGGTCCCCTCTCCCGGAGCCGTGCGCAGTCGCACCTCCCCGCCGTGCCTCGTCATTCTCCCCCGGATGCTGCCCGCGAGGCCATGCCGGTCCTCCGGCACCGCGTCGGGGTCGAAACCCTTGCCCCGGTCGCGCACGAAGACCGTCACCTTCTCCGGCTCGACCTCGGCGTACACGCTGACCTCGCCCACCCCCGCGTGCTTGGCCGCGTTGACCATCGCCTCCTTCGACGCCTGGACCAGAGCGAACATGCCGTCCTCCAGCTCGCAGTCCCCGACCACGACCTGCGAGACGGCGATGGCGAAGCCGTCCTCGACCTCCGCGCACACCTGGGCGATCGCGACGCTGATGGAGTGCGGCTGCTCGCCCACCTCACGGCCGTAGAGCCAGCCGCGCAGCTCGCGTTCCTGGCTGCGGGCCAGGCGCTTGACCTCGCGCGGCGACTCGGACTGCTTCTGGATCAGGGCAAGCGTTTGCAGCACCGAGTCGTGCAGGTGGGCGGCGATCTCGGCGCGTTCCTCGGTGCGGATGCGCGCACGGCGTTCCGAGTCGAGGTCCCGCACGAGGCGCATCCACAGCGGCACCGTCAGCACGGCGACGCCGACGAGCGTGGCGATGACGGAGAGGAAGACGGTCGAGAGGTTCTGGACGGTGTCGTTCACCACGAGGAACGCGGCGACCCCCGCCACGACCAGCGCACCGCCCGCCACCGTCCGCACGATCCCCGCCTTGCCCTGCGCGAACGCCCCGTCCTTCCACCGGCGTCGTTGCGCCTCGTCGGCCTCGCGCCACACGACGGCGGCGCCGATGAGCGCCACCGCGATCGGCCCGGTGATCCACCCGCTCCACGCTCCCCCGAGCAGGCCGGTGAACACCGCGACGCCGATGCCGAGAGCGGCGAGGCCGACGGCCTGCTGCCACTCCTTGCGGTCCTCGTCGGTCTCCGGCTCCGCCACCGCCGACTGCGGGACGAACATCCAGAGCAACGCGTAGGCGACGATCCCGACCCCGCTGAACGCCGTGAACACGGCGAAAACCGCGCGCACCCAGAAGACGGGCGCGCCCAGGTGGTCCGCCAGTCCGCTCGCGACACCCGCGACCACCCGGCCGGTGCGTCGACGGCGCATCGGCTCAATGCGTGCACTCACCGACCGATCGTCACACGTCGTGGCGAGTTGTTCATCAGGGATGTCCCCGGTTCCGTGATTCAGGGCTGGTCCCTGATGTGGCCGGGAGGGTGTTCGAGCAACCTTGTCGGTGTGAGCGGGACTGAGAAGGCAATGCAGGGCGTGGCGGACACGCTCAGAGAGTTCTGGGCGCACCGTCCGGTGCGGCCCCGTGCAGGGCGCAAGCTCGGAGGCGTCGCCACCGGAATCGCCCTGCGCTACCAGATCGACCCGGTGATCGTCAGGATCGCGTTCGTGGCGCTCGTGCTGTCGGGCGGTGTGGGCCTCCCGCTGTACCTCGCGGGCTGGCTGCTGCTGCCGGAGGAGGGCGACGCGGTGTCGCCGCTGGAGGCCTTGATCAACAAGGGTTCCAGCTCGATGTCGCAGGGCCAGACCGTGCTGCTGGGCATCCTGATGTTCCCGATGCTCGCGTTCGCCTTCGGGGGGAACAGCGGGTTCCAGGTCTTCGTGACGCTGGCCGCGACGGTCGCGTGCATCTACCTGCTGCAGAAGAACCGCGGGCACCTGCAGCCGGCGACGCTCACCGACCCCGCGCCCGCGGTGCCACTGGCACCGGGAGCGCCGGCCTGGGACCCGCTGGGTGCCGCCCCGTTCGCCTGGGACCTGCCCGAACCCGCCCCGGCACCGCAGGCGCAGCCGCCGGCACCCCGCCAGCGCAAGCCGCGCGTGGGCCTGATGACGACGGGCGTGGCGACCCTGGTGGTGGCCGCCTCCGCGATCGCCGGCGCCTGGGTGCCGTGGTTCACAGTGGCGCACACGATCGGCCTGGTCGTCGCCGTGCTCGCGGCGGGCCTGCTGGTCGGCTCGTTCGCCGGAGGTGGCCGGGGCCTGATCTGGCTGCTGATCCCGGCGGCGGTGGTGGGGGTCGGCATGACCGCGATCGACTTCGACGGCAGCCCGACCCGTCTGAGCAACTACAACGAGACTCCGAAGTCCGTGACCGACGTGCGGGACCGCTACGAGACGAGCGTCGGCAGCGTGCAGCTGGACCTGCGCGACCTGCCGGACTCCGGCGAGGTGAAGACCGCGATCGAGGTCGAGCTCGGCGAGGCGGTCGTGCGGGTGCCGAAGAACGCGGACGTGACGTTCCGGTGCGAGGCGTCGTCCCTCGGCGACCTCGACTGCCTGGGCAAGCAGGCGGACGGCAGCAGCGTCGAGGTGAGCGGCCGCGACCTCGGCGAGAACGGCGAGGGTGGCCTGAAGATCGACCTCGACGTGCGGTCGAGCGTCGGAGAGGTGAGTGTGCTCCGTGGCTGAGCAGGGAATGCGCAGGCGGATCGACCCCGTCACGCTGGTCTTCGGGATCGGCGGCGGGCTGACGGCGGCCTACGTGCTGAGCAACGGGTCGTTCTGGCTCGACTTCCGATGGGCGCTCGGGGGGACGGCCATCGTGGTCGGCCTGGTGCTGCTGACGAACTCGCTCAGACGCAAGACCCGCTGATGACGAAGGGCCCCGGTCTGGTGACCGGGGCCCTTCTCACGTCTCTACTCCCACTCGATGGTGCCCGGCGGCTTGGACGTCACGTCCAGCACCACTCGGTTGACCTCCGCCACCTCGTTGGTGATCCGGGTCGAGATCCGCTCCAGCACCTCGTACGGCAGGCGCGTCCAGTCCGCGGTCATCGCGTCCTCGGACGACACCGGGCGCAGCACGATCGGGTGCCCGTAGGTGCGGCCGTCGCCCTGGACGCCGACGCTGCGGACGTCCGCGAGCAGCACGACCGGGCACTGCCAGATCGAACGGTCGAGCCCGGCTGCGGTGAGCTCCTCGCGCGCGATGGCGTCGGCCTGGCGCAGCGTGTCGAGGCGGTCCTGGGTGACCTCGCCGATGATGCGGATGCCGAGGCCGGGGCCGGGGAACGGCTGGCGCTGCACGATCGTCTCGGGCAGGCCGAGCTCGGTGCCGACGCGGCGGACCTCGTCCTTGAACAGCGCGCGCAGCGGCTCGACCAGCTCGAACTGCAGGTCGTCCGGCAGGCCGCCGACGTTGTGGTGCGACTTGATGTTCGCGGTGCCCGCGCCGCCACCGGACTCGACGACGTCCGGGTAGAGCGTGCCCTGCACCAGGAAGCCGTAGTCGCCCTCGGCCTTGAGGTCGCGCTCGGCCTGCTCGAACACGCGGATGAACTCGCGTCCGATGATCTTGCGCTTCTCCTCCGGGTCCGTGACGCCGGCCAGCGCGTTCAGGAACCGCTCGCGCGCGTCGACGGTGATGAGGTTGATGCCCGTGGCAGCCACGTAGTCGCGCTCGACCTGGGTGCGCTCACCGGCGCGCAACAGACCGTGGTCGACGAAGACGCAGGTGAGGCGGTCGCCGATGGCGCGCTGGACCAGCGCGGCCGCGACCGCGGAGTCGACGCCGCCGGACAGGGCGCAGATCGCCCTGCGGTCACCGATCTGCTCGCTGATGCGCGCCACCTGCTCGTCCACGATGGACGACGTCGTCCACTGCGGACGGATGCCCGCGATCTCGTGCAGGAACCGGCGCAGCACCTCCTGGCCGTGCGGCGAGTGGTGCACCTCGGGGTGGTACTGCACACCGGCGAAGCGGCGCTCGGTGTCCTCGAACGCGGCGACCGGCGCGCCCTCGCTGGTCGCGGTGACGGTGAAGCCCTCGGGCGCCTTGGTGACGGCGTCGCCGTGGCTCATCCACACCGGGTGGCTCGTGGGCAGTTCCTGGTGCAGCGAGCCGCCCTCGGCCGGGACGCTCAGGTCCGTGCGGCCGTACTCGCGGGTGCCGGTCTGTTCAACCGCGCCGCCAAGTGCGCGCGCCATCGCCTGGAAGCCGTAGCAGATGCCGAAGACCGGGACGCCGGTCTCGAACAGCTTCGGGTCGACCTGCGGGGCGTTCTCCGCGTAGACGCTCGACGGGCCACCGGACAGAACGATGGCCAGCGGGTTCTTGTCGAGGATCTCGCTGACCGTCGCGGTGTGCGGGACGACCTCGGAGTAGACCTGGGCCTCGCGGACGCGGCGGGCGATCAGCTGCGCGTACTGGGCGCCGAAGTCGACGACGAGAACAGGGCGGTTGCTGGTGTCGGACACGCCGCCAAGGATCTCATGCGTGGACGAGCAACTGCTGACCGGTGGCGGGCTGAACCAGGTGTTCAGGGTGGGTGACGCGGTGCGGCGGCCGGCCGGGCCGTGGGCTCCTCGCGTGCACGAGTTGTTGCGGCGCTTGGCACCGCTGGGAATCGCGCCGGTTCCGCTCGGGCTCGACGACGAGCACGAACTGCTCAGCTACCTGCCGGGTGAGGTTGGCCACGTGCACCCTTCCGGTGACACGGCCTTGATCGAGTCAGCGCTGCTGCTGCGGCGCCTGCACGACGCGACCGTTCCGTTCCTGGGCGATCCGCGGGACGAGACGTCTCGTCCCGCGTTCGGCCTGGACGGGTGGCAGCACGCGGCGAGGGAGCCCGTCGAGGTGGTGCTCCACGGGGACTTCGCGCCGTACAACATCGTGTTCGAGGACGGGCACCCCACGGGCGTCTTCGACTGGGACAGCGCGCATCCGGGTCCGCGCTGGTGGGACGTGAGCTGGGCGCTGATCCAGTTCGTGCTGGCGCTGCCGGACGACCGCGAACGGCGCACACGGCTGTTCTGCGAGACGTACGGGATCGAGTACGTGGCCGAGCACGTGGTGATCCGTCTGGACGACATGATCCACACGATCCGGACACATCCGGCGTTCGTGCTCCAGCGGGCCGAACGGCATGACGATCATTACTTGGAACTCAAGACGTACGTGCAGGCCAGTAGGGCTTAACGTGGCTCCCATGGACGCGTTCACACCGCAACCCAGGCCGTGCTGGGTCGCCGGCCGCCCCGAGCAGGGCGAGCAGGCGTTGGAGGTTCTCCACCCGTTCGACGGCACCGAGGTCGCCTCGGTGGCAGTGCCGGGCAGAGACCAGGTGGAACGCGCGGTGGCGGCGGCCGCGGCCGTCGCGAAGGAGTTCCGGCGAACACCCGCCCACGTGCGGGCCGAAGCGCTGCTGCAGGTGTCGCGCTCGCTGGCCGAACGCGCCGAGGAGATCGCCGAGACGATCACCGCGGAGAACGGCAAACCGCTGAAGTGGGCCGAGATCGAGGTCGCGCGGGCCGTCAACACGTTCCGCTTCGCGGCCGAGGAGGCGCGGCGGTTCACCGGCGGGCTGCAACGGCTCGACACCGAGGCCGGTGGCGTGGGGAGGATGGCGATCGTCCGGCACGTGCCGCGCGGGCCCGTGCTGGCCGTGGCGCCGTTCAACTTCCCGCTGAACCTGGTGGCGCACAAGGTCGCGCCGGCGCTCGCGGTGGGTGCGCCGGTGATCGTGAAGCCCGCTTCGGCGACGCCGCTGTCGGCGTTGCTGCTCGGCGAGATCCTGGCCGAGACCGACCTGCCCGAGGGCGTGTTCTCGATCCTTCCCGTGCGGGGCAAGGACATGGACGCACTGGTCAAGGACGAACGGCTGCCGGTCATCTCGTTCACCGGGTCGACGAAGGTCGGCTGGTCGTTGATGGAAGCCGCGCCGCGCAAGCACGTCGTGATGGAGCTGGGGTCCAACGCGGCCGCCATCATCTGTCCTGATTGGACGGATCTGGACCACGCGGCCCAGCGCATCGCGACTTTCGGCAACTACCAGGCCGGGCAGTCGTGCATCGCCGTGCAACGGGTGATCGTCGACCGCTCGAAGGCCGAGGAGTTCGTGCCCAAGCTCGTGGCCACCGTCGGCGCGCTGAAGACCGGCGACCCGCACGACCCCGAGGTCGAGGTCGGGCCGTTGATCGACGAGGACAACGCACGGCGCGTCGAGGAGTGGGTCAACATGGCCACCGACGTCGGCGCGACGGTGTTGCTGGGCGGCAAGAGGAGCGGGGCGACGGTCGAGCCGACGGTGCTCACCGACGTGCCGAAGACCGCCAAGGTGTGGACCGAGGAGATCTTCGGGCCGGTGCTCGTGGTGTCCGTCGCGGACGGCGTCGAGGACGCGTTCGCGCAGGCCAACGACAGCAAGTACGGGCTGCAGGCCGGGGTGTTCACCCGGGACGTGCAGGTGGCGTTCGAGGCCGCGGCCGAGCTCGAGGTCGGTGGCGTGATCATCGGCGACGTGCCGTCCTACCGCGCCGACCAGATGCCGTACGGCGGCGTGAAGGGGTCGGGCACCGGACGTGAGGGCGTCCGGTCGGCGATGGAGGACTTCACCGAGGAGCGCGTCACCGTGCTCACCGGGATCCAGCTATAGGCCCTGCGGGAACGCCAGCACGCGGTCCGGGTCGTAGCGTCGCGCTACCTTCCTGAGTCGCGCGAGGTTGCGGCCGTAGTAGGCGGTCGGCCAGTCGGGCATCTCCGGGTCGATGTAGTTCACGTACCCGGTGTTGCCCGCGCCGAGCCCGTCCCGCACGGTCGCGACCGCCCGGCGCGCCTCGGCCTCCGTCCTGCCCTCCGCGCCGAAGAAGATCTGGGCGCTGGCCTTCGCGTCGCGGTGCGGGAACGCCGTGGCGTCCGGCGCGACCCTCGCGAGCGCTCCGCCGAAGGAGTCGAACAGGACGGCGCCGTCGGTCTGCTCCTGCACCAGGCCCGCGACGTGGTCACCGGACAGGTGGCGGCGGAGCATGCGCGACGACGCGGCGAACCGGGAGCCGGGTCCCGGACCGCCCGCGTAGTAGCGCATCGTCTCCAGGTAGCTCATCTCCAGCACGGTGCGCTCGACGGCCGGCATCTTGTTCAGCAGTGGCACCAGGTTCTTCTTCGGCCCCACGTACACGCCACCGACGTTCGTGACCGCACCGGCGTCCGCCTGGACCGTGCAGCCCGACCAGAGTTCGTCCGGCGCCCCGTCCATCCACTCCTGCCAGGCGTCGAACACGTCCGCCGCCGCCCCGGCCGGGTAGGGGAGGTTGAAGTAGGTCAGGTCCGGCGCGGGGTCCGTGCGGAAGGTGAACTCCGTGACGATGCCGAAGTTGCCACCGCCACCGCCTCGCAACGCCCAGTACAGGTCGGGCTCGGAGTGTGCGGACGCGGTGCGCAGGCAGCCGTCCGGCGTGACGATCCGGGCGCTGACCAGGTGGTCGCTGGTGAGGCCGTACTTGCGGCCGATCACGCTGATGCCGCCCCCGAGCGTGAGCCCGCCGATGCCGACCGTCTGACAGGTGCCCGCGGGCAGGGCCTGGCCCGCCGCGCCGACGGCCTCGTAGACGGGCAGCAGCCGTGCGCCGGCGCCGACCCGTGCCCGCGAGCCGCCGACCTGCACGGCCGCCATCGCTGCCAGGTCGACGACCAGACCGTTCTCGGGCAACGAGTAGCCCGCGTAGCTGTGCTTGCCGCTGCGGGCGGCGACCGGGATGCGTTCGTGCGACGCGAACTCGAGGCACACCTGCACGTCCTCCGGCCGGACGCACTTCGCGATCGCGGCCGGCCTGCGGTTCGCGTAGAGCATGTTCCACGGCACGCGAAGAGCGTCGTAAGCCGGATCTCCCGGCAGCACGAGCCGGTCGCCCAGCCTCCTGCGCAGGCGCGCCCAGTTGGTGTCGGCGGCTGCGGCCGTCGCGGTGCCCATCCCCAAGCTTGCGACGGTGAGTGCGGTTCCCTGCAAGAAAGTTCGCCTGTTTACCCCCATGGGGACACCACGTCCGGGCCGCACCCCGGGTTGCCCTCACCAGCCGAGCGCGCGGCGTTTCACCTGTTCGTCGCAACGGTGCGCGGCCACGTGCCCGTCCGGCCTGACCAGCCATCCGTCCCGGCTCGTGAAGCCCGGACCTGCGGTGCGCGACCGCGGGACCAGCTCGCCGCCGTCCGTCGTGAGCGGCGAACTCTCGTAGGAGAACGGCGTGAAGAGCTTGCCCGAGTCGATGCCCTCACCGGTTTCGAGCGCCCTCTGCCGGTGTGCTCGTTCTTCGGGAGTGCCCGGCACGAGAAACCGCATGGTGTCCCCGGTGACGCGGAGGTTCTCGTCGGCGGCGGCACCGCGTTCGGTGTCGTAGGAGGCGAGCAGGTGCGGTCCTGCCTCGCCCGCGCGGTCGGCGGCGATCTTCCAGGCCGCGTTGTCGGCGTCGCAGAGGCCGGAGTTCAGGCCTCGCGCACCGAACGGGCTCATCACGTGGGCGGCGTCGCCGGCGAGCAGAACCCGTTGGGAGCGCAGGGTTCTCGCCCGGCGCTGGTGGAAGCGGTAGGTGGACTGCCAGACGACCTCGTACGGCCGGTCGCCGACGATCGCGCGGATGTGGGCGCCGGTGAGCCGGACGTCCTCGGCGACCTGCCAGTCGATGCGCCACACGCCGTTCGGTTGTGGGTGCAGGAGGACCTGGCGGCCGGGGTTCCACGGCGGGTCGAAGTAGAAGCGGCGTTCGGGCGTCTCGAAGTCCAGGTCGACGCGGACGTCGGCGATGATGAACCTGTCGTCGAACGAGAAGCCTTCGAACGGAATGCCCAGCAGCCGCCTCACCGCGGAGTGCGCTCCGTCGGCCGCGATGCAGTGGGTGGCCCTGATTCCGTCCGATGTGGACACTCCCGCGTCGTCCTGCGTCAGCCCGGCGAGGGCGTGCCCGTAGCGGAGCTCGATCAGCGGTTCGGCGCGGACCCGTTCCTCCAGCAGCCGCTCGACGACGGTCTGCGGCGTGTTCACGAACGGAGGGAAGCCCGACGCCCGCGGGAACGTCAGGGTCGCCACCTCGCGGTCGCGGTGGTAGGTGCGGCCGGTGTACCAGGTGACGCCCGCGTCGGCGACGGCCTGCCCGACGCCGACGCGTTCGAGGATCTCCAGGACGTCGCGCTGCACGCAGATCGAGCGGCTGCCCGTCCGCGAGCGCTCCGGTTCCTTCTCCAGCACGATGCTCGGCACGCCGGCCCTCGCGAGGAACAACGCCGAAGCGAGCCCCACCGGTCCGGCGCCGACCACCAGGACCGTCACTGCAGGGCGTCCCAGACGGCGCGGTCGCGTTCGGCGGTCCAGATCTCGGGCCAGTCCTTGCCGTCGCACTCGTCCCAGTACCGCTTCACGTCGAACGGCAGGCAGTGCTCGAAGATCGGCCAACGCCCGTAGCGGCCCACGAGCGTCCCGTGCGCCAGTTCGAAGGCCTGCTTGAGCGTGCCGCCCTCGGCGTGGACGCCGCCGACCGTGCGGCGCAGTTCGTTGAGGAAGTGCCTGCTCTGGTTGATCGCGGCCTCGACCTCGATGCGGTCGCGGGCGACCTTGCCGCGCCCGCCGACCAGGACCTCGGCGCCCAGGTCCTCGATCTCGTCCAAAGTGGACGTCGCCCACTCGTCGTGGAACGCGTCACCGGTGTAGAGCGCGGCCTGCGACTCGACCAGGTCACCCGCGAACAGGATGCGTTGCTGCGGCAGCCACGCCACGATGTCGCCCGCCGTGTGCCCGCGCCCGAGGAACTGCAGCACGAGGTCACCGCGTTCGTCACCGAGCGGGATCGTCATGCGGTCGGAGAACGTCAGCGTCGGCCAGGTCAGGCCGGGGATCTCCTCCGGGGACTCGAAGAGCCGCGGCATGCGCCCGAACTCGCTGGCCCAGTCCTGCTGCCCGCGTTCGGCGATCAGCACGCGCGTCATCTCGTGCGCGACGATCTCCTGGGCCTCGAACGCGCTGGCCCCGAGCGTGCGCACGGCGTGGTAGTGGCTGAGCACGAGATACCGGACCGGCTTCTTGGTGTGCTTGCGCAGCTGTGCGAGCCACCTGCGCGCCGCCGCGGGGGTCGCCCGCGCCTCGAAGCAGATCAGGAAGTCCTCGGCCTCGATGGCCGCGACGTTGGGGTCACCTTCGGCGGTCAGGGTGTAGACGCCCTCGGCGAGCTCGACGAAGACCTCGTCCTTGGGGGCGAGGTCGGCGCTGGAGGCGAACGGCTTCTTGGCCATGCCTCCACCGTGTCAGGACGCCTTCACGATCGGCAACCGCAATGCGGCTGGAGCTTGATCGGGAACCGCCGGGTTCTTCGGCTTCGTCGGGTTGATCCGCTTGTACGGTTGGTGCTGCTTCGGCCGCTGGTCCTGCTCGCCCTTGTTCGGCCACAGCGAGAACGCGCGTTCGGCCTGCGCGGTGATGGTGAGGCTCGGGTTCACGCCGAGGTTCGCGCTGATCGCCGAACCGTCCACAACGGACAGTCCAGGGTAGTTGAAGACCCGGTGGTACGGGTCGATCACGCCCTGGGTCTCGTCCGCCGCGATCGCGCAGCCGCCGATGAAGTGCGCGGTCAGCGGGATGTTGAACAGCTCACCCCACGTGCCGCCGGCCATGCCGTCGATGTGCTTGGCCGCGAGCAGGTTCGCCTCGTGCCCGGCCGGGATGAACGCCGGGTTCGGCTCGCCGTGGCCCTGCTTGCTGGTGAGCTTGCCGCGCTTGAGGAACGTGGTGATCGAGTTGTCGAGGCTCTGCATGACCAGCAGGATCACGGTCCGCTCGCTCCAGCGGTGCACGCTCAGGAGCCGCAGGAGGCGCAGCGGGTGCCGGACCGCCTGCTTGACGAACTGCAGCCACCGCGGCGTGCTCAGCGCGCCGTCCGTGGCGAGGGTCTGCAGCATGCCCATGGCGTTGCTGCCCTTGCCGTACCGGACGGGCTCGATGTGCGTGATCTCGTCGGGGTGGATGGAGCTCGTGATCGCGACGCCCTGCGTGAAGTCGGTCTTCGGGTCGACCGTGTACCGCGCGGCACCGATGATCGACTCGGAGTTGGTGCGGGTGAGCTCGCCGAGCTTGGCGGAGATCTTCGGCAGCGTGCTCGCCCTCGCCTTGTGCAGCAGCTGCTGCGTGCCCCACGTGCCGGCGGCGACCACGACCTGGCCTGCGGTGAAGGACCTGGTCGCCCTGCCACCGGTCATCTTCGTGTCGATCGTCCAGGTGCCGCCGGACTCGGTGAGCCGCGTGACCGTCGTCAGCGGGAAGACCTGGGCGCCGAGCTTCTCCGCGAGGTAGAGGTAGTTCTTGACCAGCGTGTTCTTGGCGCCGACCCGGCACCCCGACATGCAGCTGCCGCACTCGGTGCACCCGGTGCGTTCCGGCCCGGCACCACCGAAGTACGGGTCCGCGGCGCGCTTGCCGGGCTCGCCGAAGTACACGCCGACGGGCGTCGCGTGGTAGCTGTCCTCGACCCCCATGTCCTTCGCGACCTTCTGCATGACGACGTCGCTCGGGGTCGTCGTGGGGTTCGTGACGACGCCCAGCATCCGGCTCGCCTGGTCGTAGAACGGCTCCAGCTCGTCCTGCCAGTCGGTGATGTGCGCCCACTGGCGGTCCTCGTAGAACGGCTTGAGGGGCCGGTACAGCGTGTTCGCGTAGACGAGGCTGCCACCGCCGACGCCCGCGCCGGCGAGCACCATGACGTTGCGGAGGGTGTGGATGCGCTGGATGCCGAAGCACTTGAGCTGCGGCGCCCACAGGTACCTGCGGAGATCCCAGCTGGTCTTGGCGAACTCGTCGTCGGCGAACCGGCGCCCCGCCTCCAGGACGGCGACGCGGTAGCCCTTCTCGGTCAGGCGGAGCGCGGCCACGCTTCCGCCGAACCCGGAGCCGACGATGACGACATCGAAGTTACCGACGAGTTCACCCATGGATCGGAGAGTAGGCGTTACTTCCGGTAACGCCTAGTCCCCTATCGGTTCAGAACGTGCTCAGAGGACCAGGCCCTCGATGACCCACACCATGAAGGCCACGGCCAGACCGGTGATCACCAGTCCGCCGCAGACGAACAGGGTCAGCATCTTCCAGCCGATGCCCCCGACACCTTCGTCCTCCTCGGGAGCACCGTCGAACTCTTGGACGTCGGCGTCCGGGTCGATCGTGTCCACATCACTGTTCTTGCCGTCGCCGAACAAGGCATCCAATTCCACGCTCTCATGGACGCGCGGGGTAGCCGTTCGGTTGCAAGATCAGGTTTGGGCCCATGCGGACATCGGCAGGCTGAGGTGAACGCCCACGTCAGCGAGGCCCGTGGCCTCGGCGACGGCGTCACACAGGCCGTCCACCCGATCTTGACGGTTCGCCGCGCGGCTCTCGAACCACTTCGAGCGCACCTCGATCACGAGATCCATGCCGGCCGAGTCGAACGGACCGCGCGGGCGGAAGCGCAGGTCCACGTCGCCGGGCTGGAGGTCGCCGTCGTAGGGCTCCTCCGGGCACTCCACCGCCAGCGAGACGGCGTGCGGGAGCATCGCCGCGAGGTTCTCCAGCACTGCACGAGAGACGTGGGACGCGTAAGTGATCTCGACGAGCGGCACGAGATCCAGCAAAGCAGAAGGGCGCGTCCCGATCGGAACGCGCCCTCTACCAGCCAGTTCTCTAGCCGCGGATCGTCAGGCCGACCTTCTGGAACTCCTTGAGGTCGGAGTAGCCGGTCTTGGCCATGGCCCGCTTGAGCGCGCCGAACAGGTTCGTCACGCCGCGCGGGTCGGCCGACGGGCCGAACAGCAGCTTGCGCAGGTCGAGCTCCTGGTCCACCGCCTCGGCGACGAGGCTGCGCGGCACGGACGGGTGCGCGGACGACGCCGTCCAGTACAGGCCCTGGCCCGGTGCCTCGGTCGCGGCGGCCAGCGGCTCGCCGAGCATCACGGCGTCGGCACCGCAGGCGATGGACTTCGCCACGTCGCCCGAGGTCGTGACGCCGCCGTCGGCGATGACGTGCACGTAGCGGCCGCCGGTCTCGTCGAGGTAGTCGCGGCGCGCGGCCGCGGCGTCGGCGATCGCGGTGGCCATCGGCACGCCGATGCCCAGCACCGAGTCGGTGGTCGTGACGCCGGGCGTGTAGCCGTAGCCGACGATCACGCCCGCCGCGCCGGTGCGCATGAGGTGCATGGCGGTGCGGTAGTCACCGACGCCACCGGCGATCACCGGGATGTCGAGGTCCGCGATGAACGACTTCAGGTTCAGCGGCTCGCCACCACGCGACACGTGCTCGGCCGAGATGATCGTGCCCTGCACGACCAGGATCTCGACACCCGCGGCCAGCAGGTCCGGCGTGAGCTCCGCGGCGCGCTGCGGGCTGACGCGGACCGCCACGGTGACGCCCGACTCGCGGATCTGCTTGATCGCCTCGGCGATCAGGTCCATCTGCAACGGGGCCGCGTGCAGCTCCTGCAGCACCTTGACCGCCGCCGCCGGGTCGTCGCTGTCCTCGGTCGCCTGGACCAGGCGGAACAACGCCTCGTCCACATCGCTGTGCCGGGCCCAGAGGCCCTCGGCGTTCAGCACACCGAGGCCGCCGAGCTCGCCGACCGCGACCGCCGTGCCCGGCGACACGATGGCGTCGGTCGGGTGGGTGATCAACGGGATGTCGAACCGGTAGGCATCGATCTGCCACGTCGTGGAGACGTCCTTCGACGACCTCGTCCGACGCGACGGGATGATCTCGATGTCGTCCAGCTCGTAGGCCCGCCTCGCGGTCCGGCCCATGCCGATCTCGACCAGATCGCGCACCTGTGGTTCCTCTCCAGAGCTTTAGAACGGACCTGCAAACCAGCCGAGTGACTCTAACGGGTGGTGTAGTTCGGGGCCTCGACGGTCATCGTGATGTCGTGCGGGTGCGACTCCTTCAGACCCGCCGCCGTGATGCGCACGAGCTGCTGCTGCTGGAGCTCGGCGATCGTGTGGGAGCCCGTGTACCCCATCGCCGCGCGGAGACCGCCGTTGAGCTGGTGCACGACCTGCGACAGCGGGCCGCGGAACGGCGTGCGGCCCTCGATGCCCTCGGGGACGAGCTTGTCCTCGTTGAGGACGTCGTCCTGGAAGTAGCGGTCCTTCGAGAACGACTTGTTCTCGCCGCGGGACTGCATGGCGGCCAGCGAGCCCATGCCGCGGTAGGTCTTGAACTGCTTGCCGTTGACCAGGATCAGGTCGCCGGGCGCCTCCTGGGTGCCCGCGAGCAGCGATCCGAGCATCACGGCGGACGCGCCGGCCGCGATGGCCTTGGCGATGTCGCCGGAGTACTGGATGCCGCCGTCACCGATCACCGGCACACCGGCCGGGGTGCAGGCCAGCGACGCCTCGTAGATCGCGGAGATCTGCGGCACGCCGACACCGGCGACGACGCGCGTGGTGCAGATCGAGCCGGGACCGACACCGACCTTCACGCCGTCCGCACCCGCGTCGACCAGGGCCTGGGCGCCGGCACGCGTCGCGACGTTGCCGCCGACGACGTCCGCCGAGTCGCCGAGCTCCTTCTTGATGCGGGCGACCATCTCCAGCACGCCGCGCGAGTGGCCGTGCGCCGTGTCGACCATGAGCACGTCGACCCCGGCCTCGGCGAGCGTCATCGCGCGCACGAACGAGTCCTCGCCGACACCGACGGCGGCGGCGCACAGCAGGCGGCCGTCCGGGTCCTTGGTGGCCATCGGGTACTGCTCGGTCTTGACGAAGTCCTTGACCGTGATCAGGCCCTTGAGCTTGCCGTCGCCGTCGACGATCGGCAGCTTCTCGACCTTGTGGCGGCGCAGCAGGCCGAGCGCGGCCTCCGCGGAGACGCCCACCTGCGCCGTGACCAGCGGACCCTTCGTCATGACCTCGATCACCCGCTTGGAGTGGTCGAGCTCGAAGCGCATGTCGCGGTTCGTGATGATGCCGACGAGCTTGTTGTTCTCGTCCGTCACCGGCACGCCGGAGATGCGGTACCGGGCGCACAGCGCGTCCACCTCGGCCAGCGTGGCCTCGGGCGAACACGTGACCGGGTCGGTGACCATGCCGGCCTCGGACCGCTTCACGGTCTCGGCCTGACGGGCCTGGTCCTCGATGCTCAGGTTGCGGTGCAGCACGCCGATGCCGCCCTGACGCGCCATCGAGATCGCCATCCGGCCCTCGGTGACCGTGTCCATCGCGGCGCTGGCCAGCGGGATCTTGAGGGTGATGTTGCGCGAGATCCTGGTGCTCGTGTCGACGCCGCTCGGGACGACGTCCGACTCGGCAGGCAGCAGGAGCACGTCGTCGAAGGTCAGTCCCAGCATGGCGAACTTGCCCGGGACTCCGTCAGCGTTGAGCTCGCTGGTCATAGCGGGTGACATGCCTTCCGTGGTGCGGTCTGCGCTCTGCCTGCCCTTTTGGGGTCCTGCGTGTCCAGTTTCCGCAGGCGGAGGCGGTGCGCCCCATGGTATCTGGACGACCGAGGGGGTACGGCGGGTACCGTGCGGGGTCGTGCCGCACGACGCGTTGCCACCAGACCCCTTCGCAGGCGACCCAGAAGACCCCGCACTCTCTCTGGGCGAGCCCGACCACGACCATCCCCCGATGGACGACGACGAACGGACGGAGCTGGTCAGCGACCTGAGCGACCTCGCCGTCTACCAAGCGTTGCTCGAACATCGCGGCGTCAGAGGCATCGTCGTGGACTGCGGCGAGTGCCAGGAACCGCACTACCACGACTGGGCACTGTTGCGAGCCTCACTCGAACAGCTGCTGGCCGACGGACGGATGCGCCCGCACGAACCGGCGTTCGATCCGAACCCCGGGGCCTACGTGAGCTGGGAATACTGCCGCGGCTACGCCGACGGTGTGACCGCCACGGAGTCGGCCCGCTGACGTCGCCCGGGTTGCCGCGGACGGGTGAGATGCAGCACTCGTCCGCCGGCCCGGTCACATTCCACCTGACGTGTGAACGCCTGAGCATGTGAACGGCCCCTGACCTCGAAAGATCAGGGGCCGTTCACAGTGCGTCTCAGTTGGTGCCGGTCGACTGCCCGGTGGTCTCGCTGTTCGTCCCGGTCCCGGTCGAACCGGGGTTCTCCACCGTGCCGGGGTCCGGCGGCGGAGGCGGCGGCGGGTTCTCCTCGCCACCGGCCGAGGTGGGCGGCGGAGGCGTCTCCGACGACGGCGGCGTGGACGGCGTCGTGGTGGACGGCTGCGTCGACGGCGTGGTCGTCGAGGTCGCGGGCTGCGAGGACTGGCTCGGCGTCGTCACCGGGGGCGTCGTCGTGGTCGGCGGCGCCGAGGTGTTCGTGTCGAGCTCCTTCTCGAGCTCCTTGTGCTTCTCCTCGAGCTGCTGCTTGCCGTCGGCCGTCGAGACGGACTCGAGGCTGGCACCGATCTTGTTCAGCTTCTCCCGGGCCTCGTTGACCTTGCCCTCGCGCAGGGCGAGGCGGGCCGACTCGAGGTCGGTGTTGATGATGGCCGCGGCCTCGATCGACTTCGCGTGCTCCGAGTAGAGCACTCGCGTGAGGCCCCAGAGCGCGTCGCCGGGCTGTGCGTCGCGGGCGACGAGGCTCACGCCGGTGAAGGCGATGGCCAGGACCGCCGCGGCACTCGCCAGCGGGATCAGGAAGCGGTGCCTGCTCACCGGCTGCGGGCGGGCAGCCTGGATCGTGGCGATGGCGGTCTCGGTGTCGACGAGCTCGCCGAACGGCTCCGTCTCCACCTCGTTGCGCCACGCGAGCAGCAACGCGTTCAGATCGTCGTCGCCCAACGCGCCGGCCGCGTCCGGAGTCGCCGACCCCAGCGCGTCCAGCAGCCTGTCATCGGCCTGTACCGCCGAAAGATCGTCGGCGACGGGTTCGTGCGGGGCTCTATCGTCCTGTCCGCGCACTTCCTCGTCGTCCTTCCCGTGTTCGTCGGCCACTCAGACCACCTCCTCCGCTGCCAGCGACTTGCGCAGGCGGGCCAGCGCACGATGTTGCGCCACCCGTACCGCACCCGGCGTCGAACCGACCGCCTCGGCAGTTTCCTCGGCGGAGAGTCCGACCACCACCCTCAACAGCAGGATCTCCCGCTGCTTCTCCGGCAGGACGCGCAACAACACGGCCATCCGGTCGGAGAGCTCGCCCTGCATGGCCCGCTGCTCCGGACCAGCTTCGGTCTCCGGCGCGTCCGGGACTTCGGGAACGGGCTCCGAGCGGTTCCTGGCGGCAGACCGATGTGCGTCGGCGACCTTGTGCGCCGCGATCCCGTAGACGAACGCGAGGAAGGGCCGACCCTGGTCGCGGTAGCTGGGCAATGCCGTGAGCACCGCGAGACACACCTCCTGGGCCACATCGTCCGCCGAAGCGAAGCTCCGCTCCTGCCTGCCAACTCGGGCGCGGCAGTACCGCACCACCAAGGGACGAATGGAGGCCAGCAGGCGTTCGATCGCCTGGCGGTCGCCGTCGACGGCCGCGCCCACTTCGGCGTCCAGTCCGTCCCCCAAGTTGGTCATCGCAGACAACAGCCCTGGTGTTACTTGTTGGCGTACCGACAGGAAACAGCACGAGTCACTCACAGCGACCCGATGCAGCAGCTTCACCGTACCGGTCTTCAGGCGTTCTGTTCATAGGTGGGGTATGGACACCCCGCGTGAACAGCGGACACGCCCAACAGCTCACAGCCCGGTGACATCGTCACCGGGCTGGGCCATGTGCGCGACTGGAGGATCACCACTTGCACGGGTGAGCCGTCTCACGCCACCGGCCCCGCTTCCCCACATGCGGCATATGAGGACACGGGGCCGGTGCGGCGAAAGCCACCTACTGGACGAGGCCTCGCCGGAAGCCGTGAGCGACCGCCTGAGCGCGGTCACGAACACCGAGCTTGCGGAAGAGACGACGTGCGTGCGTCTTCACCGTGTCCTCCGACAGGTAGAGCTCGCGGCCGATCTGGCCGTTGCTCTTGCCCCGCAGCACCTGGAGCTCACGCTCCGTGAGCTGCACACCGGGGTCGGAGGGCTGACGAGGCGCCGGCACCGAGGTGCTGGCGAGCGTGTGCGCGAGGGCTGCCACAAGCTCGGGACGCGACGCGTCCCACCTCAGGTAGCCACGGGCACCGCCGGCGATCGCCGCGGCGATGCTCCCGGCGTCGTCGGGTGCTCCGAAGACGATGACGTTTGCCTGCGGGTTCGCGGAGACGAGCCGACGGGTTGCTTCAACCCCGGTCGGGACGGCGCGCTGGGTTCCCACCAGTACGACGTCGACCGGCTGCCTTGAAAAGCGAGCCAACAACTCGTCACCGTGCGCTACGCAGTCGATGCGGCTGACCCCTGGGACAGCCGACATCACGCGGGTGAGACCCTCACGCACACTGCGCCGGTCGTCGCAAATAAGGACCGTGGTCACGGGGACTCCTTTCCTGCAGCCGAGTGACGTTCCATCTCCCCTATCGGACGCTGGCGGCCCAACCTTGACACGATCCGGTGCTTAATCCGTCAAGAAGTTCGCCTGAGGGTCTGCGTTCGGGGGTTCCCCGGAACGGAGCAGCCCGGTCGGTATCCACGGGGAGTCGAGAGCGACCTGCCGGCTGACGGCGTCGGCTCTCCGCAACACGCAGCTCAGAGCCTCCGTCGCCCGGTCGAGGACGACCGCGCCCGCCGCGGGGACGTGGCCCGCCAGGACGAGAGCGCTCGGCCAGATCAACGGCTGAAGCCCCTTCTCGGCGCTGTGATTTAGGTCACACTCGACTAGTTCAAGCCCGCGATTCAGCCCGTCGGCGGTCCCCCACACGACCAACGAGGTGCCCAGGACGAGCGCCGACTTGAGCTCGTGCCGCAGCGCCTTTCTGCTCGTCGCCACGTCGTACGCGTGCTCGGCGGGCGCCACGGCCGCCTCCGGGCTCCCGGAGGCGAGCTCCACCTCCGCGGTCACCCACCCCCTGCGGACCTCACTCCGCCACGACCGCGTCTCAACTCGTGCGAGCAACCTGCGGGCCTCGTGCAGGCGTTGAGCACCGAGGGAATCGGCGGCGAGGCCGAGCAGGGCGTCCGTCCGGGCGCCCTCGGCGTCGACGCCGTCAGGGTCGGTGGCGCCTGCCCGCTCGATCCGCGCGAGGGCCGCGCCGTCCAGCGGGCGGGCCAGGTGGTGGGCCCCTAGCTGACGGTGGTGCGACGCGCGAGTCGAGAGGGAGAGGGACGCGATCACCGGGTCGGGGTCGTGACGGAGCGCGTCCAACGCGGTGGCCGCGGCGGCGTAGTGGCCCTGGCCGCCGAGGACCACTGCAGCGAGCCAGCGGGTGCGGGAGCTGGGGGCTGAGAGCGCGGGCCAGACCTGGAGGTCGGGTGAGTCGCCGAACGCGGCCCGGCGCAGGTCTTCTTCGGTCACGGCGAGGAGTGTGCCGCCAGGAGTCATGCGTACGGGTGGGCGGGAGGGTGGAGGGAGAGCGCGAGCCAGCGAGCGGGTGGCGAGGCAGGGGGCAGGCAGGCGAGGCGAGCAGGCAAGCGGGCGGCGAGGCCAGCGGGCAGGCGACCAGCGGGAAGGCGGCAGGCAGGTAGGCGGCAGGCAGGTAGGCGGCAGGCGGGCGACGAGGCCAGTCAGCAGACCAGCAGGCGGTGAGGCCAGCGGAAAGGCGGCCAGCGGATAAGCGGCCAGTGGGTAGACGGGCAGGCGGGTAGGCGGAGCAGGCAGCAGGCGGGCCAGCCGGCAGGCGGGTAGGCGGAGCAAGCAGCAGGCGGGCCAGCCGGCAGGCGGGCGGGCAGGCGGGCTCGTGGGACCCGAGGGCGAGCGCTGGCCGCAAGGCGCGTCAGGTGACCGCTGCCTCCACCGCGTCCACCGCGGCCGCCAGGTCCTCGACCCTCTCGGCCGGCGACGTCACCACCCCGCGCCTCCACCCCGGCCCTCCCACGAACACCCGCACCTGCTGCCGGGTCCGCGGCAGCGCCGAGATCACCCCCGGATCGGCGTACCGGGGCAGCTGCGCCCACAGCACCACCGCGGAGGGCGCGGTCCGGCGCACGGCGGCGGCCAGGGCGTCCATCGGCAGCGCCGCCCCCAGCTGCCGCACGACCACTCCTCGGTGGGCCAGCTCGGCGGCGAGTGGGTAGAGAGGGAGGTTGTGCCTCTCCTCCGGCATGCACGCCAGCAGCACGGGGCGATGGTTCCGTCCCGCCGTCACGAGCGGTGTGGCGCGCACGAACGCCGCGAGCACGCACTCGTTCAGCAGGTGCTCGACCTCCACGCCGGCGCCGGAGAGCTGCCAGCGTGCGGCGACGGCGGTCAGGACGGGGCGCACGACCTCGTTCCAGGTGGCGATCACGCCGTCGGACGTCAGCGAGTCGGCGAGCATTTCCTGCACCGCGATCGAGTCCATCGCCACGGCGGCACGGCCCAGACCGCGCGCCAAACGAGACGCTCCGGGCATTTTCAGGCCACGTCCACCCGATGGTGCGACGGGGACCACTCCGTGTGTCATCGACGATTTCGAGTCGAGCGCGAAACGGGCCGCCTCGGCGGAGGACGCGCCGCGCAGAAGTGCGCGCTGCATCAATTCCAGGCGAGCCACGTCGGGTGGCCCGTATTTCCGGTGCCGCCCCACGGTGTGGCCGGTCGGGCCCAGTCCGTAGCGGCGGTCCCAGGTGCGAAGGGTGGCGGGTGCCACGCCGAGTCGCCTGGCCACCGCGGCCACCGAGAGAAGGGGCTCACTCGTGTGACTCCCGGCAGACCTGTGCTCCTGCGGTGTCATCACGAGAGCCATGTTCCGTTCACCTCATCCGGGCGGCAACTCCGGGCGGTGAGTGATCGAACACGCGTGCCGTCACCCATCAGTTGATAAGGGTCTTCAGCCTCTTGAACAAGTTTTGACGCGGTTCTACGGTGGATCATCATTAAGCCGAATGGAGCAGTCGTCACGGAGGCGGTCTCGATGGCGGACACCCGAAGGCTCCCCGGTCCCAACGCAGATCTGTGGGACTGGCAGATGCGCGGTTCGTGCCGGGGCATGGACAGCGCGTTCTTCTTCCACCCCGACGGCGAACGGGGGCCGGCGAGATCACGCCGGGAAGCTCGCGCGAAGGCTGTCTGCCTCGCCTGCCCGGTGCTGGAGATGTGCCGCAAACACGCGCTGGCAGTGCAGGAACCGTACGGAATCTGGGGCGGGCTCTCGGAATCGGAGCGCGACCACATCATCAAGGCACGAAAACGACAATTGGCGATAGTCTGAACAACAAAACCGGGTCGGCACCAAACGAATGGTGCCGACCCGGTTTATTTGAGCTCGAACCTCAACCCTCGAACCTCAGCCGCGAGTGCGCGCCGGTCGTCCGGTCACCCGCTCGGGCCGAAATCGGCGGAGCCCATTTCGGCGCGAGCGGGTCGGCCGGCTTCCCGGCGAGCTCGCCGTCCCGCCAGAGGCGGAACGGACAACTCAGTGGCCGTGCCCGTGGCCGTGGCCGTGGCCACCGGCGGCCGGAGCCTCGTCCGCCTTCTTCTCGACGACGGCGCTCTCGGTCGTGAGCACCATGCGCGCGATGGAGGCGGCGTTCGCCACGGCGGAACGCGTGACCTTGACCGGGTCGATGATGCCCTGCTCCAGCAGGTCACCGAACTCGAGCTTGGCGGCGTTGATGCCGAAGCCCCACTCGCCCTCGCGGACCTTGTTCACCACGACGGCGCCTTCGAGGCCGGCGTTCGCGGCGATCCAGAACAGCGGCGCGGACAGGGCCTTCGCGACGAGCGCGACACCCGTGGCCTCGTCACCCGACAGGCCGAGGCCACCGTCGAGCACCTTGGCGCCGTGCACGAGAGCGGAGCCACCGCCGGGGACGATGCCCTCCTCGACCGCGGCCTTGGTAGCGGCGACCGCGTCCTCGATGCGGTGCTTGCGCTCCTTGAGCTCGGTCTCGGTGGCGGCGCCGACCTTGATCACGGCGATGCCGCCGGAGAGCTTCGCGAGGCGCTCCTGGAGCTTCTCGCGGTCCCAGTCGGAGTCCGTGGCCTCGATCTCGCGGCGCAGCTGCTCCGCGCGACCGGCGATGTCGGCCTTGGTGCCGCCGCCGTCGACGATCGTGGTGTCGTCCTTGGTCACGACGACGCGGCGGGCGGAGCCCAGCTGGTCGAGCGTGGTCTCGGACAGCTTCAGGCCGATCTCCGAGGAGATCACCTCGCCGCCGGTGACGACCGCGAGGTCGTCCAGGAACGCCTTGCGGCGGTCACCGAAGAACGGCGCCTTCACGGCGACGACCTTCAGGGTCTTGCGCACCGCGTTGACGACCAGCGTGGACAGGGCCTCGCCCTCGACGTCCTCGGCGATGATCAGGAGCGGCTTGCCGGACTCGGCGACCTTCTCGAGGATCGGGAGGACGTCGGCCAGGGCCGAGATCTTCTCGCGGTGCAGCAGGATGCGGACGTCTTCGTAGACGGCCTCCTGCGCCTCGAGGTCGGTCGAGAAGTGCGTCGACACGTAACCCTTGTCGAACTGCACACCCTCGGTGATGACCAGCTCGGTCGCGAGCGTGGACGACTCCTCGACGGTGATGACACCGTCCTCGCCGACGCGCTCGATGGCCTCGCCGAGCAGGGCGCCGATGGACTCGTCACGCGACGAGACCGTGCCGACCTGCGCGATGTTCTCGCGGCCCTTGACCGGGGTGGCCTTGCCGCGGAGCTCGTCCACGACGGCGTCGGCGGCGGCCTGGATGCCACGGCCGAGCGCGGTCGGGTTGGCGCCCGCGGCGATGTTGCGCAGGCCTTCCTTGACCAGCGCCTGCGCCAGCACGGTGGCGGTGGTGGTGCCGTCACCCGCGACGTCGTTGGTCTTGGTGGCGACCGACTTGGCGAGCTGCGCGCCGAGGTTCTCGAACGGGTCGTCCAGCTCGATCTCACGAGCGATGGTCACACCGTCGTTCGTGACCGTCGGGCCACCGAACTTCTTGTCGAGCACGACGTGGCGCCCGCGCGGGCCAAGGGTGACCTTGACCGTGTCCGCGAGCTTGTTGACGCCGCGCTCGAGCGCCCGACGAGCGTCCTCGTCGAAGCTGATCTGCTTGGGCATTACTTGAAGCCTCTCTGAGTAGCGAAACGCCCCGGAAGCCCCGGATGGGGCGCCGGGGCGTCAGGCATGACAGCCGAGCGTCGACTAGTTGACGACGGCCAGCACGTCGCGAGCGGAGAGGATCAAGTACTCCTCGCCGTTGTACTTGACCTCGGTGCCGCCGTACTTCGAGTAGATGACGACGTCGCCGACAGCCACGTCCAGCGGGACGCGGTTGCCCTTGTCGTCGATGCGGCCGGGGCCCACCGCGAGGACCTTGCCCTCCTGGGGCTTCTCCTTCGCGGTGTCCGGGATCACGAGGCCGGAGGCGGTCGTCGTCTCAGCCTCGGAGGCCTGGACAACGATCTTGTCCTCAAGCGGCTTGATGTTCACGCTCACCGGGATGACCTCCACGGGTCGTTGGCAGGTTCGTCTGTTTAACGGCTCCTGCCACCCCGCCGTCGCGGGGGTCGGGGCGGTGCTGGTGCCGTGCAATTGGCACTCTACCCACGAGAGTGCCAAGGCTTCAACGAGCCCCCCGAACCGATCACCCTCCGGGAGCCGTATTCAGTGCATGTCCCCGTTGACGCGCCGAACGCTGCTGCTCGCAGGCGTGGCAGGAGTCACAGCTTTCTCGGCCGGCGCGTCGGCCCGTCCGAGCGACCCTTTCACACTCGGTGTGGCCTCGGGCGACCCGGCACCCGACGGAGTGGTCCTGTGGACGCGGCTGGCCGTCGAACCCCTCGCCGACGACGGCCTCGGAGGCATGCCGAACCGTCCGGTCGAGGTGCTCTGGCAGGTCGCCGAGGACGAACGGTTCACCCGAACCGTGCAACGCGGCTCCACCACGGCTCGACCCGAGGAGGCTCACAGCGTCCACGTCGAGCTCGTCGGGCTGGAGGCGGGCCGCGAGTACTTCTACCGCTTCAAGGCCCTCAACCACCTCTCGCGGACGGGCCGTACGCGCACGGCACCTCCTCCGAACGTTCTGCAGGTACCGCTGACGATGGCCTTCGCCTCGTGCGCGCAGTACGAGCACGGCTACTTCACGGCGTACCGCAGGCTCGCGGAGGACGAACCCGACCTGGTGCTGCACCTCGGCGACTACACGTACGAGTACGAGAGCGGCATCCACGTGGCCCCGAGCGGCAACGTCCGGCACGTCGAGGGCCCGACCACCGTGACGCTCGCGGGCTACCGGCGGCGGCAGGCGCAGTACAAGACCGACCCCGACCTGCAGGCGGCCCACGCCGTGGCGCCGTGGTCGGTGATCTGGGACGACCACGAGATCGACAACAACTGGGCGGGGCTGCTGCCGGACACACCGCAGCCGAACTTCCTCGCGCGCCGGGCCGCGGCCATCCAGGCGTACTACGAGAACATGCCTTTGCGCAGGTCATCAAGGCTGTACCGGCGGATCCGGTGGGGAGGGCTCGCCACGTTCCACATGCTCGACACCCGGCAGTACCGGACGGACCAGGCCTGCGGGGACGGGCTGCAGCTCTGTCCCGAACGGCTCGAGCCCGAGCGCACCATGCTCGGCGCCGCGCAGGAGGAGTGGCTGTTCGACGGCTTCCGGGGCTCGCAGGCCCGCTGGGACGTGCTCGGGCAGCAGGTGTTCTTCTCGCAGTACGACTACATCCCCGGCGAGGTCGACAAGTTCCTGCTGGACGCGTGGGACGGCTACGTCGCGGACCGCGACCGGGTCGTGGCGGGGTTCGCGGACGTGCGGAACCCGATCGTGCTGACCGGGGACGTGCACGCGGCGTGGGGTGCGGAGGTGAAGGAGCGCTGGGACGACCCGTCGTCGAAGACCCTCGCGACCGAGCTCGTCACGACCTCGATCACGGCCGGTGGCGACGGGTCGGAGGAGTACGCCGAGACACCGCTGTGGCTGCGCGAGAACCCGCACGTGAAGTACTTCAACAACCGCCGCGGTTACACGCTCTCCAGGTTCACGCCCGATGAGCTGCGCACGGACTTCCGGGGCGTCGACTACGTGACGAGGCCCGGTTCCCCGGTCTCCACGAAAGCGTCGTTCGTCGTGGAGGACGGAAAACCGGGCCTCAACAAGCTGTGATCAGCCGGACCAGTTGCCCGACACGAACATCAGGTACATCAGGGTCTGGACGACCAGGCCCGTGTACATCACCACGTACGCGGCGGGCTTCAACGCGGCCACGCGCTGCCCGAGCAGCACCAGCGCGATGTAGATGCCGAAGCACGGCAGCAGGTAGCGGTGCACGGACACCAGGTTGCCGTTCAGCGTGAGCATCACCGTCGACGCGAGACCGAACAGCGCCACCGGCACCAGCTCGCCCCGGCGGAGCGCCAGCAGGTAGATCGAGCCCGCGATCAGCAGGACCATGCCGGCGAGCGGCACGACGTGGTTCGTGAGGTTCCACGTGCCGAGGTCGGCGGGCTTGGTCAGGGTGTTGACCGACATCAGCAGCTCGTTCCAGAGCGTGCCGAAGATGTTCGGCGTGAACTGGTGGTACGACCAGGCCGGGGCCTTCTCGTACGCCGACGTCATGCCGAGCGGGTCACCGACCAGGATCTTCAGGTACAGCGCGAAACCGAGGAAGCCCACGGCGCTCGCCGGGAACCACAGCAGGTGCCACGACAGCAGCCCGCGGAACTTCCACTCCTTGCTGCGCCAGAACTCCAGGAAGCACAGGCCCACGAACAGCACGGCGGTGATCCGCACGCCCGTCAGCGGCATCAGGCACAGGCCCATGAAGACCCACTGCCTGCGCAGCGCGAAGAGGTACGCCCAGAAACCGAGCGCGATGAACACGGCCTCGCTGTAGAACGCGTGCAGGAAGTACGCCGACGGCCAGGTCAGCATCAGCATCACGACGAGCCACGGCGCGCGCTCACCGGTCAGGAAGGTCCTGGCGACCTTGAGCAGCGCCACCGCGCCGAGCCACGTGGCGACCGTGTTCACGATGATGCCGGCGACCAGCGTCCCGATCTTGCCCAGGAACAGCATCTTCACGAGCCACACGAACAGCGGGAAGACCGGGTAGAACGCCTGCGAGGTCGGAACGTTCTGGTACGCGGTGCCCTCGGCGATGCCGGTGAAGTTCTCGGCGTCCCAGCGGTGCGTGTGCGACAGCAGCGTGTCGACCGCGCGCGACGAGACCGGCGTGCCCTCGAAGATCGGCAGCAGCGGTTCGAGCACCCGCCCGAGCACGGTCATGAAGACCTGCCAGGCGAAGACGAGCAGGAAGACCTTCGCGAAGTCGCCCGTCAGCGCGGTCTTCCAGCGGGGCACGGGCCGCGGGGACTCCTCGGCGACGACCTCCGGCTCGCGGATCGCGGTGTCAGTCATGAACGGGTTCCTTTGCAGGCTCTTCAACCGGGTCTACCGGGCGGAACACGAGCTTGCTGTAGAGCACGTAGTTCCAGACGAGTGCGACGCAGATGCCCGCGAGCTTGGGCGCCGCGATGGCGAGGGTCTCGGGCAGACCGGCGAACGCGTCGCGGGTCAGCATGATCACCAGAGGTTGGATCGCCCACAGGCCGATGCCCGTGACCAGCACGAACAGCACGATCTGGCGGACCGCTCCCCCGCCGGCCGCACGGAACGTGAAGCTGCGGTTGAGCGTGAAGCTGAGCGCCATGCCCGTCGTGGTCGAGATCAGGTTCGCGATCACCAACGGAGTGCCGAGCGCGAACAGCACCGTGTAGCCGACCAGGTCGACGAGGGTGTTGCCGATGCCGACCAGTGCGAAGCGCAGTTGCTGGGCGCTCAGCAGCCTCTTCACGGCGCGAGGGCCCTGGCGTCGTTCGGCACCGTCGTGCCGGTGCGCACGGACGCCACGCTGTAGAGCGGGCGGTTCTGCACCTCGGTGTAGATGCGGCCGATGTAGCTGCCGAGCACGCCGAGCATCACGAGCTGGATGCCGCCGAGGAAGAACACGGCGCTGGTGATGAACGCCCAACCGGGCACGGCGGTGTCGGGCAGGAACAGCTTCACGCCGACGACGTAGCAGATGCCGAGGAACGCGAGGAACGAGATGAAGTAGCCGACCTTCGAGATCAGCTTCAGCGGCGCGACGGAGAACCCGACGATGCCGTCCGCGGCGAACCGCAGCATCTTGCGCAGCGGGTAGCCGGTGACGCCCGCGTGGCGCTTGTCTCGGTCGAACTGCACGGCGGTCTGCTTGAAGCCGATGAAGCTCACCAGACCGCGCAGGAACCTGTTGTGCTCGCGGAACTTGCGCAGCTCCTCGACGACCTTGCGGTCGATGAGGCGGAAGTCGCCGGTGTTCTCCGGGATGTCGATGTCCGCGACCTTGCGCAGGAACCAGTAGAACGCCCGCGCGGTCGCCTTCTTGAACGCCGTGTCCTGGCGCGAGCGGCGCTGGGCGTAGACGACCTCGAAGCCCTGCTCCCACTTCTCGATCAGCTCGAGGCTGACCGAGGGCGGGTCCTGCATGTCGCTGTCCATGATGATCACGGCGTCGGCGTCCGCGAGGTCGAGCCCGGCGGTGACGGCGAGCTGGTGACCGAAGTTGCGCGCCAGGTCGATGACGGTGACCCGGTCGTCCGCGTCGGCGACGGCGTTGAGCAGGTCCAGCGAGTTGTCGCGGCTGCCGTCGTTGACGTAGATGAAGTTGACGCGGTACCGGTCCTCGAGCGGCTTCACGACCTCGGAGACCGTCTTGTGCAGCAGATCGATGTTCCCGCTCTCGTTGTAGATCGGGAACAGGTACGTGATCGTGCGCATGGGTTCAGCGCTCACCGCTTACTCCAAGATTCAGGTCCGCCCAGGATGGCGGTCAGAGTATCTGCACCGTGCCGACGGGCAGACCGGGCGTCGTCGAGAGGTCCATCGGGGACGGCTTGGCGCCCGCCGCGACCAGGTGAGCGCCCAGAGCAGCGATCATGGCGCCGTTGTCCGTGCACAGCCTCGGCCGCGGCACGCGCAGCTCTATGCCCGCCTCGGCACACCGCTCGGCCGCGAGGCCGCTCAGCCGCGAGTTCGCCGCGACGCCGCCGGAGATGACCAGCGTGCCGACGTCCAGGTCCTTCGCGGCGCGGATGGCCTTGGCGGTCAGCACGTCCGCGACGGCCTCCTGGAACGACGCGGCGACGTCGGCCAGCGGGATCTCCTCGCCGGCGCGCTCGGCGCGTTCGACCCAGCGGGCGACCGAGGTCTTCAGGCCGGAGAACGAGAAGTCGTACTTCGCGTCGCGCGGGCCCGTGAGACCGCGCGGGAACGCGATGGCGCACCCGTTGCCCTGCTTGGCGAGCTTGTCGATGGGCGGGCCGCCGGGGTACGGCAGGTCGAGCAGCCGCGCGACCTTGTCGTACGCCTCACCTGCGGCGTCGTCCACGGTGGAGCCGATCTCGGTGATCGAGTTCGCGAGGCCGCCCTCGATCAGCAGCAGCTGCGAGTGGCCGCCGGAGACCAGCAGCGCGAGGCAGCGCTGCGGCAACGGGCCGTGCTGCAGCGTGTCCGCGGCGACGTGGCCCGCGAGGTGGTTCACGCCGTAGAGCGGCTTGCCGAGCGCGGCCGCGTACGCCTTCGCGGCGGACACGCCGACCAGCAGCGCGCCGGCCAGACCGGGGCCGGCGGTGACGGCGATGGAGTGGATCTGGGAGAGCTCGACCTTCGCGGTGTCGAGCGCGCGGCGCATGGTCGGGACCAGCGCCTCGAGGTGGGCGCGCGAGGCGACCTCGGGCACGACGCCGCCGAAGCGGGCGTGCTCCTCGACGCTGGAGGCGACCTCGTCGGCGAGCAGTTCGAGCGAGCCGTCCGGACCGAGGCGGACGATGCCGAAGCCCGTCTCGTCGCACGAGCTCTCGATGCCCAGAATCAAGCGATCAGACACTGTGAGCTGGCCTTCCCATCGTGTACGCGTCGGCACCCGACGGCTGGTAGTAGCGGCGGCGCAGGCCGAGTTGCTCGAAGCCGTACGCCTTGTACATCGCGATCGCGGGCTCGTTGTCCGTGCGGACCTCGAGGAACACCGGCACGCCGATCTCGTCGACGCGGGCCAGCAGGTCCTTCAGCAGCGTCTTGCCGACGCCCCTGCCCTGCCAGTGCCCGATGACGGCGATGGTGTGCACGCTGGCCTCGTACGGACTGGCGGCGAGCCCGGCGTAGCCGATCAGCTCCCCGTCCGCGTACGCGCCGACGTAGTAGTTGCCGTTGTCGAGCTCGCTGTGGAACGCGTTCTCGCTCCACGGGTCGTCACCGGGGAACAACGCCAGCTCGATCTCGTGGCACCTGGGCACGTCGGCGTGCTGCAGGGGCGCGAGCGTGACGGTGCCGGTGGTCATGCCCTGGTCACCCTCTTGCGCCCGGTGGGCTCGACGGCGTCGGGGCGGCGCAGGTAGAGCGGGGTGAGGGCGGCCGGGCGGGCCTTCGCGAGCACCTCGGCGGCCGCGGCGGCGACCAGGCCCTCCGGGCTCGGGTGCTTGGCGCCGAGGGTCTCGAGGCCGAGCACGTCGGCGTAGATCTCGGCACCCTCACCGGTCGCCTGGCGCACGCCCATCGACGGCAGCTTCTCGGCGAGGTCCTGAGGACGCTCGACGTGCGGGCCGTCCGTGCGGCGGCCGGCGGCGTCGTAGGCGGCCCAGTAGACCTCCTTGCGCCGCGCGTCCGTCGCGACGAGCAGCGGGTGGCCGCTGGCGGCGTCCTTGGCGATGGCGTCGGTGGTGGCGACCGGGTAGACCGGGCGGTTGAGCGCCTGGCCGAGCGCGGCGGCGGTGGCGAGACCCACCCGCAGGCCGGTGAACGGCCCGGGACCGGCACCGACGACGATCGCGTCGAGGTCGGCGAAGGTCTTGCCGGCTTCGGCCAGCGCGTCGCTGATGTGCGGGGTGAGCAGCTCGCCGTGCGCCTTGGCGTTGAGCGTCACCCGCTTCGCGAGAAGGCGCGGCGGGGAGTCGGGCGCGAGTTCGACCACACCGGCGGTGACTGCGGGGGTGGCCGTGTCGACGGCGAGCACTAGCACGGTTGACCAGGGTAGTACCTGTCGGAACCCGCAGTTCCGACACGTCCTCGTGGCACTCGTGCGACCTCGGTCCAGGTTCGCTGAACCGGGTGACCGCGGGGCTCTGCCAGAGCGGCGGGCGAACGGATCGTGGCCCGGGGTGGTTCCAGCGGGCGAAGCGCCGGAACCATCAACCCTGAGCGATCACGTCGCGACAGTGCCGCACGAGCGGCCACGGGTGATGCCTTACTTACAAGCCTTGCCGCGCAACGAGATGGGCAAGGCCCTCACACACGATCTGTCCCGAGAGGACTGTCGTGGGGGATGGCCGACGGGCTCGTTCGGCCATCCCCCACGACGTTCCGGACAACTAGCGGCCGGACGTGTTGCCGTTGCAGGCGACGTACGACGGCGAGTGGTCGACCGTGAAGATCTCGAGCGGGCCGTTCCACTGCCACGGCGCGACACAGGCGTTGTTCAGCACGCTGATGCCGTGACCACCGGCGGCGTGGTTGTCGTTGCACGCGGCGTAGCCGGGGGCGTGGCCCTCGTGCAGCAGCGAGGCCGGGCCGTTCCACTGCCACGGCGCGGCGCAGAGGTTGTCGGCAACGCTGATGCCGCCGGAGCGGTCGTGCTCGCCGGCGGACGCCGGGGCAGCGGCAGCCAGGAGGGCACCACCGATGACTGCGGTTGCGAAGAGCGTCTTCTTGATCATGCGACGTTCATCGGCCTGTCACGCTCTGTCCTTAATGGACGTCACCCCATGCGTCAGAAAACGTCACACAGGAAGGGGACGCGAGCTCCAGTTGCCGTGCGGGACCAGCTGAGCTGTGCGAACGTCATCGATTCCGCGTTCGAGGCGGATCAGCAGATGATCGTCGTTCAGGCGTTCCGCGACGCCCTCGCCCCACTCGACCGCGACCACGGCGTCGACCAAGTCCGTGTCCAGGTCGAGATCGTCCAACTCGTCCAGGTGACCCCCGAGCCGGTACGCGTCGACGTGCACCAGCCGCACGTCCCGCCCCTCGGCCGGCTCGTGCACGCGGGCCACGACGAACGTCGGCGAGGACACGCGGCCCTGCACGCCCATACCGCGCGCCAGTCCGCGCACGAACGCCGTCTTGCCGGCGCCCAGAGGCCCGGCGAGCAGCAACAGGTCACCCGCACGCACGAGTTCACCCAGCTTGCGGCCGAACTCCTCGGTGTCCTCCACCAGGGGCAGTTCGACGGTCTTCACGCTCGGCGCCACCACTTCTTCCGACTCTCTCCGCGATCGGCCGCGCAGCGTTCGACGAGCGCGACCAGGTGGTCGTTGACCAGATCAGCCTGCTCCATCATCACCATGTGCCCGGCACCGGGGGCCCGCACGAGGGTGGCGTGCGGCATCTCCTCGGCCATCCGCTCGGCGTGCGAGAACGGCGTGAGCTTGTCCGCGTCCCCGCTCAGGATCAGCACCTCGCAGTGCCGCAGCCCGGCGAGCGCCTTGTAGCGGTCGTGCGTGCCGAGGGTCTCCAGGAACTCGGTGAGCACCTTCACCGTCGTCCCGTTGATCATCTGCTCCATCAGGTCCACGAGGGACGGAGCGACCTTGCGGTCACCGAACGCCCCCATGCGGATGCCGCTCCAGGTAAGGCTTTTCGCGCTCTTGCGCACCCACTCGACCAGCCCCGGCTGCACGCTGGCGAGCCGGCCGACGCCGAGCGTCACCGGGTTGTAGCGCGACAGCACGGACTTCGGCAGTCCCGCACCGCCGACGGCTCCGGCCGCGGTGCCGATCAACGCGACGCCGCGCACCCGTTCCTCGAAGAGCTCCGGGTGCTTCTCGGCCAGCGCCATGATCGTCATGCCGCCCATGGAGTGACCGACGAGCACCAGCGGGCCCTCGGGCACGACCGAGCGGATCACCGAGTCGAGGTCGAGCGCGAGCTGGTCGATCGTGCTGTGCTCGGGCGTCGACCGGCCGGAACGGCCGTGGCTGCGCTGGTCGTAGAGCACCTGGTGCACGCGCGGGTCGATCAGCTCGGCCAGGTCGCGGCGCTGGAAGTGGAAGCAGCGGCGGTCCAGCGCGAACCCGTGCACGAGTACCACGGCGATGTCCGGTTCGCCGCCGTCCGCGGGGTCGACCTCCTCGACGGAGATCGGCACGCCGTCCTCCGCAGCCACCGTCGACTCGCGGTCGGGCCTGAGCCGGCCCAGCGGCTCGTCGGCGAGGCTGTCGGACGTGGTCTTGCGCTCGTGCGAGACCTTCGCGGTCTGTGCCACGGCCGCACCGGCGACGACGGCGCCGACCGCGCCACCGACCCACCCGACGACCTTCCACACCGGCTTCACGTGTAGATCCTCCGCACTCGCGGCCGGTACATCCCGCAGACGATCTCGTAGTCGATCGTCCCGGTCAGCTCCGCCCACTCCGTCGCCGTCGGCTCCCCCCGGCTCCCGTCGCCGAACAGGACGACCTCGGCACCCTCCGCGATCTCGTCGTCCCCGCAGTCCACGACGATCTGGTCCATGCAGACACGGCCGGCCACCGGGCGGCGCTTCCCTTCCAGGAGCACCTCCATCCGCCCGGAGAGTGCTCTCGGAACGCCGTCCGCATATCCGGCAGGCACCAGTGCCAGCGTCGTGTCCTTCTGCGCGGTCCATGTCATCCCGTAGGAGACGGACTCACCTGCGGGGATACGTTTCGTGAGCGCCACGTGCGACCGGTAGCTCATGACCGGCCTCAGGTCGTGGTCCGTCGGCACCGGGTTCAGCCCGTACATCGCGATGCCGGGCCTGACGAGGTCGAAGTGCAGGTCGGGCCTGGTCAGCAGGGCCGCGGAGTTCGCGATGTGCCGTTTCGGGTCGAGACCCGCCGCCCGCGCCACCTCGTACGCGTCGTCGAACCGCTTGGCCTGCAGGTCGATCGAGGGGTCGCCGATCTCGTCGGCGGACGCGAGGTGCGACCAGACGGCCACGACCTCGTGCTTCTTCGCGGCGTCCACGAGCGCGGGCCAGTCGTGCGGCTGGCAACCGTTGCGGCTCAGGCCGGTGTCGATCTTCAGGTGGAGCCGCGGCCGCGCGTCGGCCTCGTCCGCCGCCTGCTCGACGCGGCGCAGGTCCGAGAGCGAGGCCACGGACATGTCCACGTCGGCCGCGAGACCGGCCGCCAGATCCTCGTCCGGGGCGTCGAGCCAGGCGAGGATCGGGGCCTGGATGCCCGCCGCGCGCAGTGCGAGGGCTTCCTGCGTGCTGCACGAGCCGAGCCAGGTCGCTCCGGCTTCGAGGGCGGCGCGGGCGACCTGGACCGCGCCGTGACCGTAACCGTCCGCCTTGACGACGGCCATCGTCTCGGAGGACGGCGCGAGGCCGGCGAGCAGGGCGACGTTGTGCCGCAGCGCGCCGAGGTCGACGACAACTTCTGAACGGGCCATAACCCGTTCATCGTGCCATGTCAGCCGCCCGCGGGGACTATGGCGCAACTCGCAGCCGCTGTTCGCCGAGCGAGAAGCGCGAACCGCCGGGGAGCCCGCGTCGCCAGGCTGTGGGCATGGCACCAGAGCAGACCTTCATCACCACCGCGCACGCGTTCGCCGACCTGGTCGACTCGCTGCCCGGCCTGTCCGGTGCGGGCCTCGGCGACTGGACGCTGGGCGACCTGGTCGGGCACGCGGTGTCCGCCGGGCTGGCGGGCGTCGTCCAGGCCCTCGCCCAGCCCGCCGCGACCGAGGCCGTCCCGACGGCGGAGGGCTACTACGCCCTGGCGACGACCGTGGACCCGGCCTTCTACGAGGCCGTGTCCGCTCAGTCGACCGTGGACGCACGAGAGTGGGGTGCACGGCTGAGCGCGGAGCCCGGACTGGTGCGGGAGCTCGCCTCCCGTGCCGTCGACGCCGTGGCCGCGGCGGATCCGGACGCGCTGATCACCACGGCGGCCGGGGGCATGCGGCTGCGCCGGTGGCTGCCGACCAGGACGTTCGAGCTGGTCGTGCACGGCCTGGACGTCGCGGGCGCGGCGGGAGTGCCGTTCGCCCCTCCGGTCGACGCGGTCGCCGACGCGGCCGCGCTGGCCGCACGCATCGCGGCGGTCACGGGACGCGGGCAGGCCGTGCTGCTGGCGTTGACGGGCAGGCGGGAGCTGGCCGCGGGCTTCTCCGCGGTCTAGAGGCCCCGGATGGCGCGGATCGCGTCCGGGATCGCCGCCATCAGGCCCGAAGCGGGCAACGGCGCTCCGGACGCCCCGAGCTCCGCCGCCAGCACGTGCGCGTACGCCGCGTACCCGGCTGCCAGGAACGGGTCCAGACCGCTCGCCAGCAGCGCGCCGATGATGCCGGACAACACGTCCCCGGACCCGGCCGTCGCGGGCCACGACGAGGTCGCCGAGTTCACCAGCGCCCGCCCGTCCGGGGCCGCGACCACGGTCCGGTGCCCCTTCAGCAGCACCACGGCGTTGAAGCGCCGGGCAGCCTTGCGGGCCGCCGCGACGCGATCGGAGCCCACCGGGCCCGCCAGGCGTTCGAACTCGCGGTCGTGCGGCGTGAGCACCAGGGCGGCGTCGGGGTCGCGGGAGTCCCACAGCGACGACTGGGAGGCGAGCAGCGTGATGGCGTCCGCGTCGGCGATCACGGGCACGCCGGCGTCCAGCACGAACCGCAGCACCTCGGCGGACGACGGGCCCGTGCCCATGCCGGGGCCGACGACCCAGGCCTGGACGCGGCCCGCGTCGGTGATGGAACCGGTGCAGATGGTCTCGGGCCAGCGGGCGCGGATGGCGTCGGCGGCGGGGCCTGCGTAGCGGACCATGCCCGAGGTCGCGAGGACGGCGGCACCCGTGGAGAGCACGGCGGCACCGGGATAGGTGGAGCTGCCGGCGGCCACGCCCGTGACGCCCTGGGTGTACTTGTCGTCGGACGGGCCCGGCACCGGCCACTCGACGTCCGCGCGGTCGAGCAGCACGAAGTCGGGTTCGGACGGACGCAGGCCGATGTCGACCAGGTGCACGTCGCCGCAGTCGGCCAGTGCGTGCACGGGCTTCAGGCAGCCGAACGTGACGGTGGTGTGGGCCTTCACGAACGGCCCGGAGGTCTCGCCGGTGTCCGGGTCGATGCCGGACGGCAGGTCCACCGCGAGGATCGGCGCGCGCACCGAAGCCACCAGCTCCGCCGCGGCAGGACGCAGCGGGCCGCGTGCGGAGAGGCCGACGATGCCGTCGATCACCAGGTCCGGGGAGCCGACCGACGAGACGATCCGGCCGCCCGCCCGGCGGAACGCGGCGAGGCCTTCGGCGTGCGCCTTCTCCGGCACCAGCAGGACCGCGGACACCGCGATCCCCCGGCGGCGCAGGAAGTAGCCGGCCCACAGGGCGTCACCGCCGTTGTTGCCCGCACCCACGAGCAACGTCACGCGGCGACGTCCGGCCAGCAGACGAAGGGCGTGGGTGGCCACACCGAACGCGGCCTTGCGCATCAACGAGCCCGGCGGGACGACCGCCATGAGCTCCTCTTCAGCGGACTTGACGCGTTCGGTGTGCCAGACGCCTCTCACTCACTCGACGGTAACGGACTTCGCCAGGTTGCGAGGCTTGTCGACGTCGTAGCCGCGGGCGGTCGCGATCTCGGCCGCGAGCACCTGCAGCGGGATCGTCGAGATGAGCGGCTGCAGCAGCGTTGGGACGGCCGGGATCTCGATCAGGTGGTCGGCGAACGGACGGACCGTCTCGTCGCCCTCCTCCGCGATCACGATCGTGCGGGCGCCACGGGCCTGGATCTCGCTGATGTTCGACACCAGCTTCGAGTGCAGGACGGCACGGCCCTTCGGCGACGGCATGACGACGACGACCGGCAGGCCCTCCTCGATCAGCGCGATCGGGCCGTGCTTCAGCTCGCCGGCCGCGAAGCCCTCGGCGTGCATGTACGCGAGCTCCTTGAGCTTCAGCGCGCCTTCGAGGGCCACGGGGTAGCCGACGTGGCGGCCGAGGAACAGCACCGCCTTCGAGTCCGCGAGCTCACGGCCCAGCGCCTTGACCTGGTCGATGGTGCCGAGCACGCGCCGCACGGCCTCGGGCATGGCCTCCAGCTCGTGGAACTCGCGGGCGACCTCGTCCGGGTACTTGGTGCCGCGGGCCTGCGCGAGGGCCAGGCCCACCAGGTAGTTCGCGGCGATCTGGGCGAGGAACGCCTTCGTCGACGCGACACCGATCTCCGGACCGGCGTGCGTGTAGAGCACGGCGTCGGACTCGCGCGGGATCTGCGCGCCGTTGGTGTTGCAGACCGCCAGGACGCGGGCCTTCTGCGCACGGGCGTGGCGCACGGCCTCCAGCGTGTCCGCGGTCTCGCCGGACTGCGAGACGGCGACGACGAGCGTGTCGCGGTCGAGCACCGGGTCGCGGTAGCGGAACTCGGAGGCCAGCTCGACCTCGACGGGCAGGCGGGTCCAGTGCTCGATCGCGTACTTCGCGACGAGACCGGAGTGGTAGGCCGAACCGCAGGCGATGACGAAGACCTTGTCGACGTCCCGCAGGTCCTGGTCGGAGAGGCGCTGCTCGTCGAGGACGATCCGGCCGTTCGTGAAGTGGCCGCGCAGCGTGTTCGCCAGCGCCTCCGGCTGCTCCTCGATCTCCTTGAGCATGAAGTACTCGTGGCCGCCCTTCTCGGCGGCGCTGAGGTCCCAGTTCACCGTGAACGGCTTGGCCTCGGCGGGCTCGCCGTCGAAGTCGGTGACCTCGTAGCCGGAGCGGTTCAGCACGACCATCTGGTCCTGCCCCAGCTCGACGGCTTCCTTGGTGTGCGCGATGAACGCGGCCACGTCGCTCGCGACGAAGTACTCGTTCTCGCCGACACCGACGACCAGCGGCGAGTTGCGGCGCGCGGCGACGACCTGGTCGGGCTCGTCGGCGTGCGTGATCACGAGCGTGAACGCGCCCTCGAGCCGGCGGGCGACCTTGCGCACGCTGGCAGGCAGGTCACCCTTCGTGTCGCCCTCGGCGTAGGCGAACGCCACGAGGTGCGCGACCGTCTCGGTGTCCGTGTCGGACGCCATCTCGACGCCGAGGCCCTCGAGCTCGGCGCGCAGCGCGAGGAAGTTCTCGATGATGCCGTTGTGCACCACGGCGACACGGTTCGTCGTGTCGCGGTGCGGGTGCGAGTTCTTGTCGATCGGCGCGCCGTGCGTCGCCCACCGGGTGTGGCCCATTCCGACGGTGCCCACGAAGTTGTCGCGGCCCACCTCGTCGAGCCTCGTCTCCAGGTTCTGCAGCCGTCCGGCCTTGCGTTCGACGGCGAGGTCGTCGCCTGTCACGACCGCGACGCCCGCCGAGTCGTAACCCCGGTACTCGAGGCGCCTCAGCCCGTCCAGCACGACGTCGAGCGCCGACTGGTGACCCACGTATCCCACGATTCCGCACACGGGAAACAGACTAGCTAGACCACGCCCCTAACCCTAATGAGTGAGCGAGGTACGTCACCGCAGGTCAGGGACACGAGTGGTGTAGACCAATCTCGGGTGTGGTGTGCGCGACAGGATCGACTACGGTTCACCCATGGCTCGCCGCGTGATCACGCTGACCGCGAAACAGGCCCTCGAGCAGCTCAGCAGGCCCGGACCGCACCCCGTGCTGCGCGGTGACCTCGCGCTCGTCGGCCTGCCGGGCGTGATCTTCACGCCCCAGTCCGGCCTGGGTCTGCCCGCCGTCGCGTTCGGACACGGCTGGATGCAGCCCGTACGGCGCTACCACGGCCTTTTGCGGCACCTGGCGTCGTGGGGCGTGGTCGCCGCGGCACCGGCCGTCGAGCGCGGCCCGCTGCTGTCGGCACGGGTGCTCGCGGCGAACCTCCAGACCACTTTGGACATCAGCACCGGCGTGCGGCTCGGCACCGGTGAGATCAGCGTCGACCCCTCCCGGCTCGCGCTGGCCGGGCACTCGATGGGCGGCGGCGCGGCGGTGCTCGCGGTAGCGGGCTCGGACCGCGTCCGGGCCGTTGTGACTTTGGCCGCAACGGAGACGCGCCCGTCCGCACTGGACGCGGCACGGGAGGTGCGCGCGCCCGGCCTGCACCTCGCGGCGGGCGAGGACCGCATCGCCCCGCCGGTCGGCCACGCCGAGGCGATCGCCCAGGCGTGGGGCGGCCCCGTGCAGCTGCGGCTGCTGCCCAAGGCCTCGCACCTCGGGTTCACCGAGGGCCGGCACTGGAGCGAGCTCATGCTCGACGGCAGCGGCGAGCGGGCGTCGCAGAAGCTCGGGCGCGCGTTCGTGACGGCGTTCATGCTGCGCGTGCTGACGGGCGACCGGACGTACGACGAGCTGCTCGACACCGATCTGAAGAACGCGAACCTGGTGTTCCAGCGGGAAGCGCTGCTGAAGCGCTGATCGCTCCACTGACGAGCGAAAGGCCCGCGTCCACAACGGACGCGGGCCTTCGTCTTCGAGTCAGGACAGCCAGGTCTGGCCGCTCAGGTCGTCATCGTCGTCCACGGGTGCCGGACGGCGCCGGTGGACCGGCGGAGGCGGCGCGACCGGTGGTGGCGGCGGGGGCGGCGGCACCGGAGCGGGCGCGGGCGCCTGCTGCTGGGGTGCGTACCCGCCGTCGTCCTCCTCCGGGCCGAACGCCAGCTCGCCCGCACCGCGCTCGGGACGGTCCCACTGCGGCTTGCGTTGCTGCTGCGCCTTCTCGCCCTGCTTGACGAGGTTCTCCGCGCTCTGCTGCGCGGCCGCGACGTCCTGCTTGTGCTTCTCCTCGCGTGCCGCGATGTCGGCGGCCACCTTGTCCTGGCTCGCCTTGAGCTCCGCCGAGACCTCGGCGGTGGCACGGCGGGTCCTGGCGATGTTCTCGTCGAACAACGCCTGCACGCGCGGGTCCACTTCCCCGATCATCGCCATGGGTTGGCGGCCTCTCCTCGGTCTTCACCCAGCGTGGTCTGCATGGCGCTCAACGGGTTGTTGTTGTCCTCGTCGAACAACGTGCCCGTGGTGCGCCACTGGCTGGCACCGCGCTCGGAGTCGCCGCCCTGCTGGCCACCGGCTCCGGGAGCGCCGCCACCCATCATGCCGCCGCCGCCCATCATGCCGCCGGAGGCCGCACCGCTCGGCGACTGGCCGGTGGGGTCCTGCATGGTCGGCAGGTTGGCCGAGCCCGGCTGGCCCGCCTCGGAGGCGTTCGTGTTGAACGCGCCGCCGTTGCTGTCACCGGAGTTCGGGCTGGTCCACGCGCTGTCTGCGCTCGAGCCGAGCACGGACTCGCTGCCGCCGCCCGCGCCGCCGGTGAACGAGACACCGGACGTCGTCGTGCTGTCCGTGGCCTGCGCGAACTGAGGGCTCTCCGCGGGGATCCGGGGCTCGCCGACGCTCGGCATGATGCCGTTGTCCTCGATGTAGCTGCGGGCCGTCGAGTCCTGGAAGCGCTCGGCCACGTTCGGCGCGGACTCACCCGGCGCACTCCAGGCCTGCTCGCCCGCGGGGGCGGGCATCGGCTGGAAGTCCGCCTCGGCCGGCAGCGTCGTGACGCCGCCCTCGACCGGCTGCGGGAAGTCGGCCTCGGGCGTGCGCAGGCCGTCCTCCAGCCTGGCGCCGTCGGAACCGCCACCCGCACCGGAACCGGACTCGGAGCCCGGGCCCTGCGCGGCGGGGTTCTCGTCCTCGCCGAAGCTCACGCCGATCTTGTCCGGCGTGCCGTCGCCGTTGTCCGCGGTCAGGTTGATCTCACCGGTGTCGGCGTTGACCTCGGCGGTGAAGTTGACGCCGTCCTGCTCGATGTGGATCTTGCCGTCCTCGCCGACCTCGACGGGGATCGGGTTCGACTCCGACCCCAGCGGGCCGGCCGCCGGAGCCGCGCCGCCACCGGGTGCCGGGGAGCCACCGGCGGCAGGCGTCTGCGCACCCGCGCTCGCCGTCGGGCTCGACGCCGTGAGCTGGTTGGCCATGTTGGTGATGGCCTGCGTGCCGTTCTGGCCCATCAGGGCCTTCGCGGCCTCGGGGTTCTTGCTGAAGTCCAGGTCGTAGGTCTTCGGCTCGCCCTTGGGCGTGTCGATCGTCATCTTCACGTGCCCGTTCGAGTCGGGCTCCGTGACCTTGATCGTGTTGTCGCCGGCCGTGACCGTGACGGTCTCGAGCTTCTCCTCGGGCTTCGGCTCGTCGGGTTTGCCGTCACCGTCGAGGTCGTCGGGCTTGCCGTCGCCGTCGGTGTCACCGGGAACGTCGGGCTTGCCGTCGCCGTCCTTGTCGAGCGGGTTCTCCGGCTTGGGGATCTCCGGCGCACCACCGCCGCCACCGCTCGGGCCACCGCCGCCGCTCGGGCTGCCGCCACCGCCGCCGCCGTTGTTGCCGCCGCCACCGCCACCGTTGTCGACGTTCTGGCGGCCGCCGCCCTGGTCGGAGAACGCCGGCGGGTCGCCGATCGGGCCGAACGTGTCCTTGAACGCGTTCTTCATGGCCTCGAACATCGTCTTGTAGTCGGCCTCGACACCGGCCTGCACGGCCTGGCAGTAGCCGTCGAACGCCTTCTTCTTGCCGTCGAACTCCTCGCAGAACGCCTTCAGCTTCTGCTTGGCCTCGTTGATGATGCTTTCGCGCCGGTTGCTGACCCACGAGTCCCAGCCGAGGCCCGCGAGAACACCCGACAGGATGCCGCCGGTGAGAGCGCCCACGACACCGCCGACGACCCAGCCCGGCAGGCCGGAGAGACCGTCGAGGATGCCCGCGTCGTTCTCGAAGATGTCGCCGTTCGCCTGGCGGATCGCCCGCTCCGTCTCCTCGACCGTCATACCGCCGCACTTGTCGGCGTACTGGTCGTGGATCTGCTGCGCGAACTCCTTGACCTGCTTCTGGATGTTCGTCACGCCGGCCGTGATCGCGCCGGGAGCCGTGCCCGCCTGCTGCACGAACGTCTTCGAGGCGCCGGCGAACTTGGTCCGGTACTCGCCCGCGGCCTTCGCGGCGGGGCCTTCCCAGGAACCGAGCCCGTTCCAGGCGGCACCGAGCGCGTTATCGCTCGCGTCCGCCTTCTTCACGTTCTCGGTGAGCTTGTGGGCGTCTTCGCGGAACTTCGCGAAGTCGATGTCGCGGACCTCGTCGTACCTGCGGTAGATGTCGCCTTCGAGGTTCGGCGCGGCACCACCGTGCCCGCACGCGGCCGCGGCCTTGGGGTAGAGCGGGATGAACGTCGCGAAGAACCGCAGCCCGGGGGCGCCGGCGTCGAGCAGCACGTTGCTGTTCGGAACGTCACCCTGCTCGTTCAGCACCTTCTGGGTGGAGCCGAGCTCGCGCTCCACCTTGGCCTGTTCGAGGACCTTGTCGGCTTCGCCGCCCTTCTTCTCCCACTGGGAGCGGCTGGCTTCCTTGCCGGCGACGTAGCCCAGGCTCAGGCCGCCCGTGGGAACCGCGGCTGCCGCGCCGAGCAGGTAGCTGCCGACGCCGGGATCGCTCGGAACGTCGACCCCGTTGGCCTTCGCGTACCGCTCGACGTCCTCCTCCGAGGCGCCGGCACCGGCGAGCGCGGGGACGAGTTGCTTCTTGGTCTCCGGAGTGACGTTCGGGTCGTCGAGGAGCTTCTTGATCTCGTTCTGATCCGCCACGACTCGTTACCCCTTGAACTGGCCCGAGGTCTGCGCCTCGTTCGACTCGTACGTCTTGGCGACGTCCTTCAGACGGGTGGCGATGCCGGACGCCTCTTTGCCGAACTTCTCCAAGTCCTGGCCGAAGAGGTCGAAGCAGGCCTTGTACTCGGCGGCGACGCCCTGGAACTTGCGGCCGACCTGCCCGGCTCCCACACCCGGCACGGCCGCGGCCTTCATCTGGATCAGGGCTGATCCCTCTGCCTCGTACGTCCCCGCGGCCTTGGTCAAATCGCCGATCTGAACGCCGTACCCGGACATCCGCTCGCCTCCCCTTGTCCCCGATCTGACGCAGTTCGGTCTCATCGGGTTCCGCCATACAGTGCCAGCTCGGATCACACGGTGACCGGCGCTCGACGATGTCGGTTGCCTTAGTAAACAGCCATTCGGCGCAAGACGCCGATGATCACCACTGGATCGGGTGGCCCCAGGTCACCAGCCGCCGGACGACGGCGGGGGCGAGCCGGGCGGAGGCTGCTGCGGGTACCCCTGGGACGGGTACGGCTGCTGCGGGGGCGGGGCCTGCTGCGGGTACTGCTGCTGGGGAAGGCCCTGCGGGAACTGCTGCCCGTACGGCTGCTGCGGATGGCCGTGACCGGGCGGGAACGGGGGCTGGGCGACGGGCCTGCGCTTCGACGTCACGACAACGGCGATGACGACCGCTGTCCCTCCTCCCAGCAACACCAGGAGTACGAGCAGCATCAGCACGGTCATTCCCCAGCCCCCATCGGTCCTCAGTGCACCGAGGAAACCACACCGGCCAGGCGCTGCGCGGCGGACTCGGCCTGTTCGTGACTCGTGGCCTCGACCATCACCCGCACGAGCTGCTCGGTGCCGGACGGGCGCAGCAGCACGCGGCCGGTGTCGCCGAGCTCGGCCTCGACGGCGGCGACGGCCTCGCTGACCGACGAGGCCTTGGCCACGGCCGCCTTGTCGGTGACCTTCACGTTGATCAGGACCTGCGGCAGGCGGCGCATCACCGAGGCGAGGTCGGCGAGCGACTTGCCGGTCTCGGCCATGCGGGCCATCAGGCGCAACGCGGTGAGCAGGCCGTCGCCGGTCGTCGCGTGCGCGGGCAGCACGACGTGGCCCGACTGCTCGCCGCCGAGGGAGTACCCGCCGGCCTTGAGGTCCTGCAGCACGTAGCGGTCGCCGACGGCGGTGGTGCGCAGCTCGATCCTGGACTCGCGCATGGCGATGTGCAGGCCCAGGTTGCTCATGACGGTGGCGACGAGCGTGTCCTCGAACAGCTCGCCCGCGTCGCGCATCGCGATCGCGAGGACCGCGAGGATCTGGTCGCCGTCGATCAGGTCGCCGTTCGCGTCCACCGCGAGGCAGCGGTCGGCGTCACCGTCGTGCGCGATGCCGAGGTCGGCACCGTGCTCGCGGACCGCGGCGGCCACGACGTCGATGTGGGTGGAACCACAGCCGTCGTTGATGTTGAGGCCGTCCGGGGTCGCGTTGATCGCGATCACCTCGGCCCCGGCGCGGCGGTACGCGTCCGGTGCGGCCACCGACGCGGCACCGTTCGCGCAGTCCACCACGACCTTGAGGCCGTCGAGGCGGTGCGGTGTGACCTTGAGCAGGTGCTCGACGTACTGGGTCTCGGCGTCGGCGATGTCGCGCACGCGACCGATGGCGGCACCGGTCGGCCGGTCGAAACCGGCGCCCATGTGCTGTTCGATCTCGTCCTCGACCGAGTCGGGCAGCTTGTGGCCGCCGGCGGCGAAGAGCTTGATCCCGTTGTCCGGCATAGCGTTGTGCGACGCGGAGATCATCACGCCGATGTCGGCGCCGAGCGCGGCGACCAGGTACGCGACGGCGGGCGTGGGCAGGGCGCCGACGCGCAGCACGTCCGCCCCGGCCGAGGTGAGGCCGGCGGTGACGGCGGCGTCGAGCATCTCGCTGCTCGCCCTGGGATCGCGGCCCACGACGGCGACGGGCCGGTGGGAACGGTCGTGCTCGGCGAGCACCCGTGCCGCCGCGGCGGCGACGGACATCGCGAGCTCGGGCGTGAGATCGGCGTTGGCGAGACCGCGGACTCCGTCGGTGCCGAACAGGCGAGCCATGGAACCTCCGATGTGGACACTGCAAGGCGGCGGGAAAAGACCCGGAAAACACTGCGGGAGCAGCAGTTCGGAATGAACTGCTGCTCCCGCAGGTACAGCTGGATGACACTCGGGCCGCGGGAAGTCCCGCAGTCACCGCGGAGGAGCAGTCGTCTGACGAACGCAGACACGGCTCGCCCCGCGGCGGAGCATCAACGCTTGGAGTACTGAGGCGCCTTGCGGGCCTTCTTCAGACCGTACTTCTTGCGCTCCTTGACCCGCGGGTCACGGGTGAGGAAGCCGGCCTTCTTCAGGACCGGGCGGTCCTCGGAGTCGACGGCGATCAGCGCACGCGCGATGGCGAGACGGAGCGCACCGGCCTGGCCGGTGATGCCGCCGCCACGCAGGTTCGCGATGACGTCGAAGGTCTCGGGCTTCTCCGTGGTGACGAGCGGCTCACGGATGAGCTGCTGGTGCACCTTGTTCGGGAAGTAGGCCTCGAGGGTCTTGCCGTTCAGCGTGAACTTGCCGGTGCCGGGCACGAGGCGGACGCGAACGACGGCCTCCTTGCGACGGCCGACAGTCTGCGCGAGGTGCGCGGCGCCGTTCAGCGAGGGCGCGACCACCGGCGCGGAGGTCTCCTCGACGACCTCGGCCTCGTCGGCCTCGGCCTCGGGAGCCTCGACGACCTCGGCCTCGACAACCTCAGCCTCGACCTCGGGGGTCTCGACCTCAGGGGTCTCGTTCTCAGGGGTGGTCACAGGAACTTCCTCGGTGTACTCGTCGCTCACTGGGCGATCTTCTTGATCTCGAAGGCCTGCGGCTGCTGCGCCTCGTGCGGGTGGCTCGGGCCTGCGTAGACCTTGAGCTTGTTCGCGATCTGACGGCCAAGGCGGTTCTTGGGCAGCATGCCCTTGATCGCCTTCTCCACCAGGCGGTCCGGACGCGTGTCCAGGACCTCGCCGAAGGACTGCTTGCGCAGACCACCGGGGAAGCCGGAGTGGCGGTACTGGAACGCCTGGTCGCGCTTCGCGCCGGTCAGAGCGACCTTGTCCGCGTTGATGATGACCACGAAGTCACCAGTGTCAACGTGAGGCGCATACGTCGGCTTGTGCTTGCCGCGCAGCAGCGTCGCGGCCTGGGTGGCGAGCCGGCCGAGCACCACGTCCTGGGCGTCGATAACGTGCCAGGTGCGGGTCACCTCACCGGGCTTCGGGCTGTACGTGCGCACGGATCTACCTCGTCGTCACTTGCGTCTGGGGTCACTGCGGCGGTTGCCCCAGACCGATCTTGGACTTGCCAAGCGATGGTTCCGAGACAGACGCGGCACACACGGGCGCCAGCTACCGCACAACAACGTCAGAAGATACCGGATGGGTGGCGCGGGGACCAAAACGGGTCACCCCAAGCGCCTGCCCTGGGACATACGCGAGCCCCGGACCACGTGGTTCCGGGGCTCGCGAAGGTGTTGCGACTGACTGCCGGGCTCAGCCCCAGCGGTTGGCGTTCTTCTGCTCGCCCGCCTGGTAGGCCTCGGCGGCCTGCTGGACGGCGACACCGATGGAGGAGAGCACCTGCGCCAGGTCGGTGGCGGCCTTGTCCCAGGCGTCCTGGGCGGCGTTGTACGCCTCGGAGCTGGCGCCCGTGTAGCCGGCGAGCACGGACCGGACGCGACCCTCGAGGGCCTCCAGCTCGCCGGTGATCTTGCGCTCGGCACTGCTGATCTGCGACGAGGCGTTCATGAGCTCGGGAAAACTGACCTTGATCATTTCTATGGTCCCCTTAGGTGCTGAAGAAGTCTGCGGATGGAGAGGTGATTACCCGGAGAGAACCGGAAGATCAGAGGCGGCTGGAGATGCTGCCCAGGCCCGAGCCCTGCTCCTCTTCACGCGCGTCCATGTCCTGCGCGGTGCCGGCGAGGCCCTCGCCGATGACCGAGAGAGCCTGCTGCAGCTTGGACTGGCTCTCCTGGAAGCGCTCCATCAGCCTGTTGAACGCCACGGCCGCCGGGCCCTCCCACGAGCCGCGCAGCGTGTCGCACGTCGACTGGACGCCACGGAGGATGCCGTCGAACTCCGCCTTGGCGTTGTTCACGTCCTTGGCAAGAGTCGCGATCTCTGCCGTGGTTGCCTCAAAGCCACCAGCCATTGCAGTTCCCCTTAGTTTGGATCGTCAGGTCGTACCGCTTGTTCTGTACGCCTCTTCCGACGAGCACCCTGCCATGTCGGTTCCATCCTGTCCCGAGATGGTTCCAAGTAGTTGCTCTAGTAAACGGGCCTCAGATGCGAGAAGGCTTCAATAGAGGATTCGCGACTGCGAAAAGTCCTCGTCATCGTCACTCACACGGGGAAGCTGGCCACTCGGACCGGCGACGGCCGTGGAACCGAGAGCGACCGGCTTCGTCTCAACTGGAGCGGCGACGACCGGTTCCGGCACCTGCTCGACAGGCAGTCCGCGCTCGGTGCGGAACCCCGTGGCGGCGTCCCGGACGTCCGCGGGGGTGGCCTGACCGCCGGGTTCCGGCCGGCGCTCCCGCGCGCGCTCCGCCAGGTCACGCGTGCGTTCCCGCAGCTTGGCATTGCGTTCACCGATCTCACCCGACGCGCGACGGGCGCGGGTGACCGCTGCCCCGACCTCGGCGCGGAACCGGGCGAGGACCTCGGTGGCGGACATCGGCGACTCCTGTCGTTGCGGCTAGGACTTGATGACGAGCGACCGGACGACCTGCTCGCAGGCGGTGCGGACCTGGGCGTTCGTGGCCTCCGTCGACTGGCATCCCACGCTCACCTGGTGCTCCCCGGCGAACTGGATGTACCACTCGACGCCGGTCGTCCCGACCACTTCGCGATAGTGAACAACAGACTTCCCCGCGAATGCGGTGTCTTCGGAGAACTCGGCGACCTGATCGCCTTTCTCCTTGCGTTGCTCATATGTGCTCTTCAACTCACTCAGCGCGCGAGTGCGATCCCTCTCGCTGTTGTACTCGAGAGTTTGCTCCTGCACAGCAATGCGCGCTTCCGGTTGTTTGCTATCGGAATTCGCACGCGCTATCGGTTGCAAAAGCACCTGCCGGTCTTTTGCGGCCCCGCCGGTCTGCTCCCAGCCGTCCGGCAGCGCGAAGCTGTAGTCGTAGACGGCGATCTGGCTGCCGGACGGGGCGGGTTGCCGCGGATCGTCGGGCTTCTTCAGCCAGAACCAGCCGCCCACGCCGGCCGCCGCGAGCACGACCACGACGCCGATCGCGATGAACAGCGGCGCCTTGCTCTTCTTGGTGGGCGGCACCGGCGGGGTCGCGGGGAACGAGGCCGGGAACCGCCCCGGCTGCGGAGGCGTGATCCGGCGGGTGATCTTGCGGGTGGTCTCGTCGCCGACCCTCAGGTTGTGGGTGACCTCACCCGAGGGGGCGACCGGCTGCGCCTGCCTCGCCACGCCACCGGTCCGCTCGGGGTCGAGGCTGACCGCCCGCAGCGCACCGCGGGCCACCACCGTCTCCGGCTGGTCGATGCTCGTCGGCACCACCCTGATCTGCTCGTGCACCAGGCGGGCGACCAGCGGGATGCGGCTGGACCCGCCGACCAGGAACACCCCGGCGAGCTGCTGGGGAGCAAGACCTGCGTCACGCACGGCACCGGCGGCGAGCGCGACGGCCCTGCCGATCGGGGCGGCGATCAACAGCTCCAGGTCCGACCGCGTCACGTGGGCGTCGGGGAACGGCGGCGGCATCGGCACGTCGGTGTAGGCGTGCCGGGACAACGTCTCCTTGGCGCCGCGCACGTCCTGGCGCAGCACCCGCCGCTTGCGCCGGTCGTTCATCTCCCGGCCCTCGACGAGCTGCCGCCACGCCTCGGGGTCCTTGGCCCCGACCAGCCCTCCGACGTGCTCGAGCAACGCCTGGTCGATGTCCGCGCCGCCGAAGGTCGGGTCGCCCTTGGCCGACAGCACCCGGAAGCTCTTGCCGGCCCGCGCGACCACGCTCGCGTCGACCGTGCCGCCGCCGAGGTCGAGCACGGCGAGCGCGGCACCGTCCGGAACGGAGTGGCTCGCGGAGTGGAAGACGGCGGCGGCGACGGGTTCGGGCACCAGGACCACTTCGCGGCCGAGACCACGGGCCGCCTGCAGCAGAACCCGCGTGCGCACCGTGCCCCAGTCAGCGGGGTGGGTGAGGACGAGAAGGTCGACCGGCGCTCCGCCACCAACGCGCCGCGCTTCTCCCACGGCTCGTGCCAGCACCGCGCGCACAACGTCCACAACGGGCAGCACAGTGCTGCCGAGCAGCAACTCCCCCTCGTCGACACGACGCTTCGGATGCGGCTCGTAGCGCGCCGGGTCGACCGCTGCCTGGCGTTCGGCCTCCTGACCGACGAACAACGTGCCGTCGGCGGCGGCGAACACGGCGGACGGCACCAGCGGCTGGCCGTCGAACACGACGACCTGCGGCTCCCGCCCGTGCGCGGAGATCGCCACGCAGGTGCTCGACGTGCCGAAGTCGACCGCGACGTGCAGGCTCATGCACCTTCCCCTCTTCCGCGCACATGCTTACCCGATGCGACTGGGCAGGACGACACGGATGACGAAGGTCGCCCCGACGAGTTCAGCGCATCGCGCCACCCACGTCCGCCCCAGGGGTCGTTCCGCCTACTCCAGTGCGGCCAGCCTGGCGGCGAGCGCCTCGGCCTGGTCGTCGTCCAGCTGACGCAGAAGATCCACGGCACGTCCCCAGGCCACGACGGCCTTCGCACGCTCGCCGAGCTCGAGCAGGGCGGCTCCCAGGTCTCGCAGCGCCACGGATTCGTGCTCGGAGTCGGCGAGCTCGGCCAGGACCTTGGCAGCGGGTTCGAGCACGGCCACGGCTTCGACGTGCCGTCCGAGTCCGGTGAGCGCCTTGCCCCGCACAGCGTGCAGCCGCGCGAGCACGTGCTGGTCCTCGGCGTCGATCTCGGTCGCGATGACGACGGCACGGTCGTTCGCGACGAGAGCCTCGTCGTAGCGGCCGAGCAGGTTCAGCATGAAGGCGATGTTGGAAAGCGCGGCGCTCTCCAGGTACCCGTTCCCGATCTCGGCGCTCACCTCGGCCGCCAGGCGTGAGGTCGCGAGGGCTTTCTCCACCTGACCGACCTTCTCCTGGTGCGCGGACAAGTTGATCAGGCCGGCCGCCTCCGCGGTCCGTTCCCCCGACTCGCGGACGAACCGCAGTCCCTCCTCGAAGCAGGTCAGCGCGTCGTCCAGGCGTCCGAGGTTCGAGTAGTGACTGGCCAGCTTCAGCAGCAGGAACCCCTGCTCGCGGGCAGTCCCGAAGGTCTGGACCGCCTCGAACATCTCGGTCGCCTCCGACCAGCGCGGCTGGTTGTAGACCAGGAACCTCTCCAGGTGCGTCGGGATCAGCAGCGCGAGCCGTTCCCACCCGCGTGCCACGGCCTCGCGCAGGACCACGTGGAGGTTGTCCCAGTCCTCCCGCACCCACGCCAGCGCGTCGAACCGCGAGGCGAACCCCCGCGGCACCACGCCCGACGTGATCTCACCGGCCCGCACCAGCGCGATCGGTTTCTCCACCAGAGCGGCGTTCTCGAGCGTGTGGACGTACCACTCGGTGATCCTCAGCGCGGCTGCCTCGTCGTCACCGCACAGCTCGGCCGCATAGGCGCGCAGCAGGTCGTGCAGGCTGTAGCGCCCAGGGGAAGGCGTCTGCACGAGGGCATCGGCGACCAGTCGCTCCAGCAGACGCCTGGCCTGCGTCACCGACACCCCGGCCAGCGCGGCGGCAGCGCTCACGTCGAAGTTCTGACCGGGGTGCACCGACAACAGCCGGAACATACGTGCCGACTCGTCGTCCAGCGCCCGGTACGACCACGAGAACACCGCACGGACGTCCACGTCGTAGAAGTCGCTGAACGCGTCGAGCCGCTCGTCGCGCAGCTCGGCCACGAACTCCCGCAGGGGCACTTCGGGGAAGCGCGCCACCCGTTCGGCGAACACGCGCAGCGCCAACGGCAGTCCGGCACAGCGTTCGACGATCTCGCGCGCGGCCTCCGGTTCGGCGTCGAGCCGCCGTTCACCGAGCACGACCGCGAGCAACGACCGTGCCGCGTCGAACCCCAGCTCCTGCAGCCCGATCGCGGTCGCGTCGTGCTGGGAGACGAGCGCGCGGAGCTGGTTGCGACTGGTGATCAGCACCCGCACCCCCGCGGCGGCGGGCAGGAGGGGGAGGACCTGGCGCGCCGACGCGGCGTTGTCGAGCAGGAGCAGCAACCTCCGGTCGACCAGGGTGGTGCGCAGCAACGCGAACCGGGCGTCCGCGCCGGCCGGGACCTCGTCCACGCCGAGCCCGGTCAGCAACATCTCCGCCGCGGCGGCGGGATCGACCGGCTGCACCTCGGGATCGAACCCGCGCAGGTTCACGTAGAGGTCGCCGTCCGGGTAGCTCTCACGCACGTCGCGAGCCCACTGCAACGCCAGCGCGGTCTTGCCGACGCCACCGACGCCGTGCACGACGGTGACGCCCGCCGTCGTGGCGAGCTCCCCGAGCTCGTCCTCGCGGCCCACGAACTTCCGCACACCGTGCGGGAGCTGACGCGGCACCCGGACGCGCTTGCCGGGTGTCACCTCGGCTCGCAGGATCCGCTGGTGCAACTCCTGCAGCGCGGGACCGGGGTCGACGCCCAGCTCGTCGGCGAGCCTGCCCCGCAGGTCCTGGTACGCGTTCAACGCCTCGGCCTGGTTGCCCGACCGGTACAGCGCGAGCATCAGGTGCGACCAGAACTGCTCGCGCAACGGGTGGTCGGCGACCAGCGACCTCAGTTCCGCCACCAGCTCACCGGACAAGCCCCTGTCCAGATCCGCGTCGATGCGCCGTTCGAGCACCGTGAGCCGCTCGTCGACCAGCCGCGGCACGTCCTCGCGGTGCAGGACGTCCGACACGACGTTGCCGAGCACCGGCCCTCGCCACAACGCCGCGGCCGCACCGAAGTCACCCGACCCCGCGAGGGCGCGGAACCGCAGCAGGTCCACCTGGTCGGGTTCGACCACGGCGGTGTAACCACCGGTCCGGGTCTGCACGCAGTCCGCCTCACCCAGCGCGACCCGCAGCCGTCGCACGACCATGTGCAGCGTCTTGTGCGCGCGGTCGACGTTCGGCGGCGAGCCGTCCCACAGCCGGTCGACCAGCTCGTGCACCGGCACCAACTGGTTGGGCCGCAACAACAACGCGGCCAGCAACAGGTGACACCGTCCAGAGGGGACCACCACCGGTTCGCCGTCGAGCAGTACCTCCAACGGCCCCAGCACGCGGTATTCGGCTCGCACACATCCCCCCAGCTCACCGACAGTCTAAACGCGCTGTGGCCGCAGTGTGAGCGAAGTGTGAGCGGCCTCGGGCAGAGTTCTCCTCAGCGGTGCTGGTGGCGAAGTCCTGGGGGGCCACCAGCACCGCTCATCAGTTTCCGGGGCGCGGCAGGTCCCGGCACGGGGCTCGAACTCGGTGTGACCGATGTGTGAGCGCGACCAGGCAGAGTCGTCCTCAGCCGGAACGACGAGAGTGACATTGATTTCTGGGGGGTGTCACACCCGCCGTCCTCCTCCTGGCCGCCGCTCCCCAGTGGTGCGGTCCGGGTGGAGATCCGGTCGTGGGGGGAACCGGACAGTCCCCTGCTGTCCGGCGAAGGCCCGCAGCTTCGGCTGCGGGCCTTGTTCCGTCTGCGCGACAGCAGGTGTCATCGAGGCGTGAGCGACATGTGAGCGGCGTGCGGCAGAGTCCTCCTCAGCCGGTTCGGAGGAGTCAGCCTGGGGGATGGCTCGGAGAACTGGACCCGGAACCGGAGCGGTCGCCTCCCTCTTGACCGCGCCGGTTCCGGGTCGGGCTGATGGGGGGCGGGTAGTACCCCTGCTACCCGAGCAAGGCCCGCGACCTCGGTCGCGGGCCTTTCGCCGTTCACGCCCCTCGAAACGGCTCGTGGGTGGCCCCGCCACCACGGCGAGACCACCCACGAGGGACGTTCCGAGCGCTTGTCTAGTCCGGCGGGATCCAGGCGAACTGCATGCGCTGCTGACCGTGCTTGCGGGTCACCAGCGTGCCCCGGCCGGGGGGCAGCGGCGACGGCTTGAGGTTGCCGACGATGTTGCCCTCCTCCTTCGAACCGGACCCGACGAAGATCGGCGCCGAGATCTCCTTCAGCTTGCCCATGATCGGGTCGTACATCGCGCGGGACGCACCACCCATGCGGCGGACCACGACGACGTGCAGACCGACGTCCTTCGCCTGCGGGATGAACTCCGCCAGCGGCTGGACCGGGTTCTGCGCACCCTGCGGAGCGACGAGGTCGTAGTCGTCGACGATGACGAAGACCTCGGGGCCCTTCCACCAGGAGCGGTTCTTGAGCTGCTCCTGCGTGACGTCCGGGCCGGGCATGCGGTTGGCGAGTGACCCGCGCACCTCCTGGACGTTCTGCGTGAACTGCGGGCCCGACACCGCGTAGCTGAGCAGGTGGTCGGTGTCGATGAACCCGAGCATCGTGCGGCGGTAGTCCGCGAGCAGGATCAACGCCTCGGACGAGGTGTAGCTCTGCATGATGCCGCGGACGATCGTGCGCAGGATGTTCGTCTTGCCCGCCTCGCCGTCGGCCAGCGCCATGAAGTGCGGGTCCGCGTCGAAGTCCAGGTAGACCGGAGCGAGCTCGTCCTCGTTGACGCCGATCGGGACCAGGTGGCCGCGGTTCGGGAACGTCTGCTGGACGTGCTGCATGAACTGCGCGTGGTCGAGCAGGTCGGGCAGCATCCGGACCTGAGGGGCGTGCGGGCCCTGCCACGACTGCGTGAGCTTGGCGGCGAGGTCCGCGACACCCGCGGTGACCGTGCTCGCGTCCTGCGAGGTGTCGATGCGCGGCAGACCGACGAGGTAGTGCAGCCTGCGCCCGGTGGAACCGTCCAGCGTGATGCCGCGACCGGGACGGCCCGGAGGCACGTTGACGGCGACCTTGCGGTCGACCTCGGACTCGCTCGGGTCACCGAGGCGGAGCTCGAAGCGCGTGCCGAGGAGGTCCTTCATCGCGGGGCGGATCTCCGCCCACCGGCTCGCGCCGATGATCACGTGCACGCCGTACGACAGACCCTGTGCGGCGAGCGCCTGGATCTGCGGCTCGACCATCTCGAACTCCTGGCGGAAGTTCATCCAGCCGTCGATGATCAGGAACGCGTCGCCGAAGGCGTCGTCCTTGATCTCACCGCGCCGCTTGCGGTTGCGGAACTCCTGGAGCTCGATGCGCTGGTCGCGCCAGCGGAGCTCGCGCTCCGAGATCAGCGTCTGCAGCTCGGCCACCATGCGGCGGACCTTGTCGACGTCGAGACGGCCGGCGAACCCACCGACGTGCGGCAGGTCCTCCATCGCGGCGAGCGAACCACCACCGAGGTCGATGCAGTAGAACTGCGCCTCCTCCGGCGTGTGGGTGAGCGCCATCGACGCGATGATCGTCCTGAGCATCATCGACTTGCCGGACTGCGGACCGCCGACGATCGCGCCGTGGCCCGCCGCACCGGAGAAGTCCGCCCACAGCAGGTCGCGACGCTGTTCGAACGGCTTGTCGACGATGCCGACCGGGATCTGCAGCGTGCTGTTCGCCGGGTAGCCCGGCGAGGTGAGACCGCGGTCCGGCGTCACGTCGAGCGGCGGCAGCATCGTGTCCATCGTCGCCGGCTCGTTGAGCGGCGGCAGCCACACCTCGTGCGCGGGCGGGCCCTGGCCGACGAGCCGGTTGACGACGAGCTCGAGCTGGGTCGGCTCGTTCGCGTCCTCCTTGACCGGCTCCGCCACCTTGACGGGCTCGACGGGGCGCTCCGGCTCCTTCGGGATCTCGATGAAGTCCGGCACGAAGAACCGCGGGCGCTTGTCGCTGCGCACGGCCACCGACTCACCGACGGACTGCATGCCCGCCGGGCGGTAGGTGCCCGAGACGTAGAGCGCCTTGAACCTGGTCAGCGGCATGCCCTGCACGCTCAGGTAACCCGAGCCCGGGATCGGCGGCAGCTCGTAGGCGTCCGGCACACCGATCGCCGCGCGGGACTCCGCCGCGTTGAAGGTCTTCAGACCGATCCGGTACGAGAGGAACGTGTCCAGACCGCGCAGCTTGCCCTCCTCCAGTCGCTGCGACGCGAGGAGCATGTGCATCTGCAGCGACCGGCCGACACGACCGATCTGGAGGAAGATGTCGATGAAGTCCGGCTTCGCCGTCAGCATCTCGGAGAACTCGTCGATGCAGATGAAGAGCGCGGGCAGCGGGTCGAGCTGGGCGCCGTTCTCACGGGCCTTCTCGTAGTCCCAGACGTTCTTGTAGTTGCCCTTCGCCAGGACCTCCTGACGCCGGGACACCTCGCCCTCGATGGCGTCCTTCATGCGGTCGACGAGGCTGAGGTCGCCAGCGAGGTTGGTGATCGTCGCGGCGACGTGCGGGGCCTTGTCCAGGCCGAGGAACGTCGCACCACCCTTGAAGTCGACGAGGATCATGTTGAGCGCCGTCGACGAGTGCGAGGCGAGCAGGCCCAGCACCAGGGTGCGGAGGAACTCCGACTTGCCGGAACCGGTCGCGCCGATGCACAGGCCGTGCGGGCCCATGCCGTCTTCCGCCGCTTCCTTGATGTCGAGCTCGACCTGCTGGCCGTGCTCGCCGATGCCGAACGGGATGCGGTAGCGGTCGCGCTTGGGCCGGGGCCGCCACGCCTGCTGCACGTCGAACGTGATCGGGTCGCCGGGGATGCCCATGAACTCGAGCAGCGGCGGGTTGTTGCTCATCGCCAACGGGTCTTCACCCGAGTCGCCGCCGGCGTCGCCGGCGGCGCCCATGCGGTAGGGCGAGAGACGGCGGGCGAGGGCCTCGGCCTCCACGACGGAGAGCCGGTCCGGCGCGCCGAACCACTCGACACCGCTCGCGGAACGGGCGCCCAGCTGGTTGTTCTCGACGACGAGGCGCAGGCCGCGCCGCGCCGTCAGGTTGCCCAGGCACTCGCTCAGGTCGAGCAGCGTGACGCCGACCAGACCCTCTTCGAGGATGATCATCTCCTCGCGGCTGATGTCGCCGTCGTCGATGACGATCACGATGTGCGGCTGGTCGGGCGGCGGCGGGGCGTTGCGGGTGAACCGCTGCCGGTCGCGCAGGTTCTCGTCCAGCATCGCCTCGATCTCGGCGAGCGAGTTCGCCATCATGCGGCGCTGGCCGATGCCGTCGATGTCGGTGGGGTGCTGCGCGTGCGGCAGCCACTTCGCCCACTCCCACAGCTGCTTGGTGCGGCCCGCGCTGACGACCGCGATCAACAGGTCGTCCGGGGCGTGGAACGTGACGAGCTGGGCGAGCAGGGCGCGCGCGAGGTCGCGGCGGTCCTCGATCTCACCGAGCAGGCCGACCGCGGCGAAACCGCGCAGTGCGATGGAGATCGGGAGGTCCGGCACGAGCGAGTGGGCGCGCACGAAACGGCGCAGCGCCAGCGTCGCGATCGGCTCGAGCTCCTCGACGGGACCTGTCTGCGGTGGCACCAAACGAGTCGCGAGGCGCTGCGAGCCCCGTCCCGCGCGCAGGTGGCAGAAGTCCGGGTCGTTCTGACGACGTTCCCACATGCGCCGGGTGGTGGCGAGCGACCACAGCATCTGCGGGTCCGGGTGCACCCACTCGCGTTCGGCGCGCTGTTCGTCGGCGGCCTCGCGGGCGCGGTCGCGCATCTGGCCGAGGTACCGCAGGTAGTCCTTGCGGTCCTCGTTCATCTCGGCTTTCTTCTGGCCCTTGCCCGAGCCCATGCCGCTCGCCATCATGCCGATGGTCGAGATCATCATCATGCCCGGCATGATCATCGCCGCGGGCTGCCGCGGCATGAAGACGAGCATCATGCCCATCATGCCCATGGACGCCACGATCATGACGACGGGCATCGCCTTCATCATGATGTTGCCGGGGATGATCCGGGGGACCTCGGGTGGCGGTTCGAGGTGGACCTCACCGCCCGGAGGCCGGGGAGCAGCAAGGCGTGCCGTTCGCTTGAACTGCAGCGTGCTCAACTGACAGGCACCTCTTCGACTCGTTACGCCACCAGTAGCAACCGACACTATTGCGCATCCGCGCGCGTCACGAAGGTGGGTCGGAAAAAAACCCAGTCGAACGTGTTCTGCAAACGACACGTGCAAGAGACGTCGGTGGCGCCATACTAGGGCCGCTCGGCAACCGTCCAGGTGGACCAATAGGGTCGAGCCGTTGATTTGTTAGCACTGATCTGACTTAGGGGGCCCTGGTGGCGACCGGTACGACGGTGTTCAGCCGTGTCACGGTGGTGGCACCTCGAACGCGTATCGACGTCGCGCTGCCTGCCGACGTGGCGGTGGCCGATCTCCTCCCCATGCTGCTGGACATGGCGAGAGAGGCCACTCCGGACGGTGGCGTGCGACACGGTGGGTGGTGCCTCGCCAAGCTCGGCGACAACCCGCTCGACCCGGCGCGCACGCTGGCCTCGCTCGGCGTCGTCGACGGCGAGCTGCTGCAGTTGCGACGCCGCAACGAGAATCCGCCGCCGCCGCTGTACGACGACGTCGTCGACGCGATCGCGGAGTCCGATCCGGACTCCTTCCGGCCGTGGACCAAGGAGACCGCGCAGCGGTTCGGTCACCTGGCCGGCTCGATCGCGCTGATCGCGGCCGCGGTGGCGTTGTTCCTGTCCGGCCCGATCACTCAGGGTGGTTCCGGCAGCGGTCTCGCGGCCGCCATCGCCGGTGGTGTCGGCGCGATCGCCATGCTGGCGGCCGGCGCGACCATCTCGCGGGCGTACAGCGCGTCCTCCACGGGTGTGCTGATCGCCGCGTGCGGCTCGCTGCCGCTGGCGTTCGTCGCGGGCTTCCACGCCGTGCCGGGCGTCGGGTTCAACCCGAAGATGCTGCTCGCCTCAGCACTGTTGATGATCTTCGCGTGGGGCGGCATCCTGCTGATCGGCCAGGGCATCACGGTGTTCATCGCCGCGGCGACCGGCGGCACGCTCGTGGCGCTGGCGTTCCTCGTCGCGACGTTCGTCGAGCACCCGCTGTACGGCGTGGCCGCCGCGACCGGTGCCGTGGCGCTCGCCGCGCTGTCGATGCTGCCGAGCCTGACGCTGCGGCTGGCCAAGATCCCGCCGCCCGTCGTGCCGACGAACGCCGAGGACCTCAAGGAGGACAGCGGCTTCCCGGAGTACGCGGTCATCGAGCGCCGCACGGCCGTCGCACACGAGTACCTGACGGGGATGATCATCGGCACCGGCATCGTCGCGGCCCTGGCCGCCATCGTCGCCGCGTCCGCCGACACCATCTGGGGCCCGATCTACGGCGTGATCGTCGCGATCGTGCTGATGATGCGCGGCCGGGCGTACGCGAACGGGGCACAGGCCATCGCGCTGCTGTCGACCGGCATGCTCGCCAGCGCGGGCATCCTGCTGGGCTGGCTGATCGCGTCGACCTCGTTCGACCGCATCGCGTTCGTCTTCGGCACGCTGCTGGTGCTGGGCGCGCTCGCGCTGGTGCTCGGCGTGGTCTTCCCCGGCCAGAAGTTCTCGCCGCCGTTGCGCCGCACCGTCGACATCATCGAGGCGATCCTGATCGCCTCCGTGCTGCCGCTGGCTCTCGCGGTCATGGACATGTACCAGGTCTTCCGAGGTCTGATCACGCTATGAGGACCGGCATCAGGCGCACCACGGCGGCCGCGACCGCCGGACTGCTTCTGCTGACGGGGACGCTGCCACAGGCCTCCGCTCAGCCGTCCTCGACGCCGGCGGCGGCGAGGCCGAACTCGGTCCCGCCGCCGCTCCCGCCGGGCACCCAGCCGCCGGCGGACGAGGGCAAGCCGGACGTGCCGTACGAGCGCACCTCCAAGGGGTGCGTGGAGTCCGACACCAAGAGCGAACTGATCAAGCAGATGCCCTACGCCCAGGTCTACCTGAACCTGGAGCAGGCGCACCAGTTCGCCACCGGCAAGGGCGTCAAGATCGCGATCATCGACACCGGCGTCGACCCGCGCAACCCGCGCTTCGGCGGCCGGGTCGAGGGTGGCGGTGACTACGTCTCCAACCAGAACGGCATCGACGACTGCGACGGCCACGGCACCGAGGTCGCCGGCGTCGCCGCGGCGGCCAGGACCGAGGGCGACTTCATCGGCGCCGCACCGGAGGCGTCGATCCTGGCGATCCGCCAGACCAGCGACCGCTTCGAGTTCAAGGGCAACGCGGCGAACCCGGAGAAGCGCGCCTCGGCCGGCAAGGTCGGCACGCTGGCGCAGGCCATCGTCCGCGCGGCCAACAAGGGTGCCAAGGTCATCAACATCTCGTTGACGAACTGCAGCGCCCCCAAGGGTTTCAGCGCGGACGACCTGAAGCTGCAGGCCGCCATCAGGTACGCCGTGGACGTCCAGGACTCCGTGATCGTCACGGCGGCCGGCAACCTCAGCGAGCAGGGCACCGGCTGCGCGGCCCAGAACAGCAACCTCGACCCCAACAACGTGAACTCGGTCTCGTCGCCGGCGTGGTTCGCCGACGACGTGCTGTCGGTGGGCTCGATCGCGCGCTCGGGCGAGGTCTCGTCGTTCAGCGTCTGGGGCCCGTGGGTCAGCATCGCCGCACCGGGTGAGGAGATCATCTCCGTCGACCCCAAGGGCACCGGCCTGACGAACGCGAACGTCACCGCGCAGGGCGTGCTGGACATCAAGGGCACGAGCTTCGCGTCCCCGTACGTGGCGGGCATCACGGCGCTGGTGCGCGAGCGGTTCCCGAACCTCAAGGCGCGCCAGGTGATGGAGCGCCTCAAGGCCACGGCCCTGCACCCCGGCAACGTGACCGGCAAGGACCACAAGACCGGCTTCGGCATGGTCAACCCGGTCGCCGCGCTGACCGCGGTGCTGCCGGCCGAGTCCGCCGGGTTCAAGGCCGCGGACCCGCGGGAGATGACCACGTCCGTCAGCCCGCCGCCGGGACTCGACTGGCCGCCGATCATCGTGGCGCTGAGCGGGATCGGTGTCGGTGGCCTGCTGCTGGCGCTGACGTTGTTCGTCCGCAACTCGCTCAACCGCAAGCGAAAGCAGCCCGCCTAGCGGTCTGCTCACCGCGACGCCGGTTTCCGCCGCGTCGCAGAAGGACCATCAGGCGCAGAACGAAGAAGGCCCCCACCGGATCTCACCGGTGGGGGCCTTTCCCGTTGTCCGGGAAGGTGTCAGTCGTCGTCACCGATCGTCTTCGGCGCGGCCTTCTTGGGTTTGCCGAGCAGGTCGTCGATCGAGCCGGTGAGCCGTTGCCGCGGCTTGTGCTCCTTGTCGCCGCCCTGCTGCCCGCCCATGGCGCCCATCATCGGCGCCATGCCCATGCCGCCCATCATGCCGCCACCGGAAGGGGCCCCAGAACGGCCACCAGCGGCCGCGGCGGCCTGACCGGCCCCAGCACCCTGCTCCGCCACCGGAACCTGCTCAGCGACGCCTGTGGCGCCTCCGAACTGCATCGGCTGCGCGGCCGCCGCGGCAGGAGCGCCGACCGAGCCGCCACCACCGACTCCGCCACCCCCACCGCCGACCGCACCGCCACCGCCGGACGAGGCACCTGCGGCCGCCGCGGCCGTGGCAGAAGCCCTGGCCGGTTCGGGCGTGGTCGCCTCGGGCTTGGCGGGCGCGGTGTAGGTCCAGTTCTGCTCGGGGTACCTGTGCTCCATCCGCACGGCCTCGAAGCCGCCGGCCTCGCCGGACACCCCGTCGCACAGCCGCAGGAACGCCTCCATCACCTGCCGCGCGGACTCGTGCAGCTCGCGGACCGGGTCCTTGAGCTCCTCGATGTGCCTGATCGCGCGCTGGTCGCCGTCGAGCGGCAGCGAGGCCGTTCCGGACACCGAGTCCGCGGCGTCGGCGAGCACGTGCGCCATGTCCTGCACGATGACGCGAACGCCGTCCGCGGTCTCCTCCAGCGCGTCCGCCATCGCGTTCATCGCGTCGGCCATGTCGCCACCCGCGAGACCGACCTTGCGCATGTGGTCGAGGAACGCCTCGGCGTCCTTGCCCTGCCACCGCTCGTCGACCCCGCCCAGCGGCGTGGTGACGTGCTTGTTGACCGCTTCGGTCACCTTCGCGGCCTTGCGCCAGCGTTCGGCTTCCTCGCGCAGGTCGTTCCAGTCGCCCACGAGCGGGTCGAAGAAGTCGTGCACCAGGTCCACGACGCCGAGCTTGCGGCTGACCCGCGAGAGGTAGTCGAGCTCGGGACCGACCTCGGCCGCGATCTGCTTGCCGTCCTTGGTCACCACAGCCCCTACCGCCGTTCGACTTTCCTGATGGCCTGCAAGCTCTCGTCGTCGTCCCGCCCGTACTGCAGGGCGACGGCGTGCAGGCCCTTCGAAGCCGCGTCGAGCGCGTCACAGGCGCGGGCGAGCTGCGAGTTGAGGAGCTCGGCGGCCCGCGCGTACCCCTGGGCGGTGCCGACGGTCCTGCCGATCTCGCCGAACGACTGGGGGCGCAGCGGGGACACCTTCATGGCGTCCCGCACCCGCCTCAGGTCATCCGTCGTCCCGTCGATGCGGTCGGCGCACTTCTCCAACCACTCGGCATCGACGCTGATACGACCGGCCACGACTCTGTCCCCCTAGAACACTCCGGGTGCTGCGCGCGGCGGATGGTGCCCGCCGCGCTTCGTCCGGTTTCGACGGTGGTGCACCCGGAGTGGTTCCGCTACTTCTGCTGAACCGCCTGCGGATCCTTGATGGCGCCCTTGCCGGGGATCGGGATCGAGTCGTAGCTGCGGTTCGCCTCGTTCTTGTTGAGCTGCGGACCCATCGGCAGCAGGCTCAGGATCTGGTTCGGCGCCGGCGGGAACGTCCCGTCGAGACCGAGCGCCCCCGCCGTGGCGGCGTCCGGGACGCCGTAGCGGACACCGCGGCCCGTGACGATCTGCACCGGCCCGGTCCCGAAGTCGTTCTTGCCCTGGCTCGCCCGCACGACGGCGGCCTTGCCCGGCAGCATCAGGAACTGGTCGATGATCTCGCCACCCGCACCCGCCGAACCGAGCTCGGCCGGGGTCATGTCCTTCGGGCCCGGCAGCGAGGAACCGATCGTCACCGTCGTGTGCTCGGCCCTGTTGTCGGCGGTGAAGTTCTCCGCCTTCCAGCCCAGGCACAGCACGACGTTGTTGGCGTTGGGCTCCAGCGTCGTCGGGATCTTCTCCGGGTACGAGGTGAGCTCGAGCGGCTTCTTCGGGTCCCGGTGGTTCGAGATCGCGCTCGGCGAGAGCCTGATCGCGGCCCGGTTGTTCGAGTAGGCGTAGCGCAGCAGGTCGCCGACCGTCTCGTCGACGGTCTGGAAGCCGTCCTCCAGCGCGACCATGGACTCGAAGCCGTTCTGGCGCTCGACCTGGACGACCTCACCGATGTTGACCTTGGTCTCGGTGACGTACGTGGCCTGCTTGCCCTGGTTCGGCATGACCGGCGCGACCAGCGGGGCGACCTCGGGGATCGCGTTGAGCAGCGCCGTGCTGATCGCGCGGGGCTTCTTGCCCGTCAGCTTGAGGGCGTTGACGACCTTGTCGTTCTTCAGGTCCACCTCGGCGCGGACCGTCGACGACGAGATGTCGCGCAGGTTCTGCGGCGTCTTGTAGATCAGGTACGCCTTCTTGGCGCCGGTGCGCTGCTGGACCAGCACCGCCTCGCCGCCCAGCTCCGCGTTGCCACCGCTGACGCCCGCGATCACGGAGGTCTTGATCTGGTTCTCCGCCGCCTGGTCCTCGCGGAACTTGTCGAGCTGGAGGGTGTCGCAGACCGACCACTGCGCGTCGATGCGGAGATCCGCCTTCGGCAGCACGTCCGGGGCGTCCGGCAGACCGGTGAGCCTGCCGCGCGGCAGGTTCGCCAGGGCCTTCTCGCTCACGAGCTTCGGGGTGCCGCCGGCCGCCTCCTGCGGGGCGCCCGCCGTACCGGCTGGTGCGTCGCCACCGCCCTGGCCCTGCTGCGCGTCGGGGCTGTTGCGCGAGAGCCAGAGCAGCCGGGCCGACGCCAGGTTCGTCATCGGGATCAACCGCCGGGGCGAGTTGTCGACGACGTAGACCTGGCCGGTCTCCTTGCTGATGGCGATCTGGGTCTGGTCGTCGAGCTTCGGCGCCGGGCTGAAAAGACCGACCACGAGGAAGCCGATGAGACCGACAACGCCCAGGACGACACCCACCGCTGTCGCACGCGAGTGGTTGCGCATGGGGTCGTGCAACATCACGGAGTCTCTGCGGACCAGAGCGGACTGCATCCGCCGCAGGACGAATTGGTAGGCCTGGACCTGTGACTTGGTGGTGGGTGTTGATGCCATTCTCGGCTCGCTGCTCTCCCAGTCGCGGTACGGTTCGGCAGGATAGCCGGACGCAGGTTGCTCCGTGGGCCGGTTCGCCAAGCCCACCGACCATCGAGGGGAAAGAGACCACAACGGATGTCCGTGACCACTCCACATCCGCCCCGGCCCAACCCAGGGATGGCACGGCCGCCGCAGGGACCCGCGGGCCCTGGCCAGCAGGCACCCGCGCCTCCGCGTCCGGTCGGGCGTGTCCGTCGCAGAGCCGCGGGCGTGAGCCTCGGCTCTTTGCCCGTGTCGAACGTAGTCACGATCGAGGTCGGTCTCGCCATCGCCCTCCTCGTGCTGGCGATCATGGGCGTCAAGCAGGGCGACGCGCTGAACGTCGTCTCCGTCTCGATCGCCGGTGGTGTGCTCCTCGTCGCACTGATCCTGGCCTTCACCCGATCGCGTGGCCGCTGGCTCACCCAGTGGATCGGCGTCCGCCTGCGCTACAACTTCCGGTCGCACAGCCGCACGGCGAAGCGCCAGGAGCCGACCGAGTCCAAGCCCGGTGACGACGAGCTGCAGGTGCTCGGCCCGGAGGACCCGCGCGTCGCGTTGCTGCGCCTCGCGATCCCGGACCTGGTGATCGCGAAGGGCGTCGACCACGAACGCCGTCCGCTCGCGCTGTCGTGGCACGACGGCGTGTGGACCGCGGTGCTGCTCGTCGACCCGACGCCGCCGCTGATCTCCGCGGTCGGCTCGGCCCCGTCGCTGCCCCTGGGAGCGCTCACACCGTGCCTCGAGGACCGGGGCGTGGTGCTCGACGCGATCACCGTGATCTGGCACTGCTACCCCGGCAGCGCGGCACTTCCGCCGAACTCGCCGGCCGTCAGCTCGTACATGGAGGTGCTCGGCCCGCTGCCCGCGGCGGCCCGCCGCACCACGTGGATCACGGTCCGCCTGGACCCGCGCCGCTGCGGCGAGGCGATCCGGGAGCGCGGCGGCGGCGTCGTCGGCGCGCACCGGGCGTTGATCGGAGCGTTGTCCCGCGTCCGCAACGCACTGGAGTCCGCCGGCGTCACGATCCGCCCGCTCGACTCGGACGAACTGCTGCGCGCGGCCATCTCGTCGGCCGAGCTCACCTCCGCCGTCGGCAACACGAGCCCCGTGTCGCTGCGGGAGAAGTGGGCCGGCGTCACGGCGGGCGGTGTCGGCCACGCGAGCTACGCGATCACCGGCTGGCCGTCCAAGGGCCTCAAGGGCAACCTGAACTCGCTGACCGGTGTGCGCGCTCTCTCGTCCACGCTCGCGATGTCCATCTCGCCGTCCCGTGAGGACGGTCAGGTCTCGCTGCGCGGCCTGGTGCGGGTGAGCGCCCGCACGCCGAGCGAGCTCGACAGGGCCGAGGACCAGCTCTCGAAGCTGGGTGACAAGCTCGACATCACGCTGACCCCGTTGCGGGGCATGCAGCTCGCGGGTCTCGCCGCGACGCTGCCGCTGGGAGGTGTGGCATGAGCTCGTCGTCCCGTCTGGTCGACTCGCGCGGCCGTGGCGCGGTGGCACCGGAGTTCCTGGTGTCGCCGAACATGCTCGACCTGGTCAGCCCGAGCGGTGACCGCGGCGGCATGATGCTCGGCCAGGGCACGAAGGGCGAGCCGCTCGCCGTGTCCGTGCTGCGCCCGACGCCGACCCGCATGGTCGTCGTCGGCGGCCTGTACCTGGCCCGGCAGATCGCGTTGCGCGCCATGGCGACCGGAGCGTGGATCATCATCGCGACGGGCCGCCCGCAGGCGTGGCAGCCGGTCGTGCGCGCCGCGGGCCAGGGCCCGGACGGCCGTCCGTCTCAACTGGTGCAGCTGCGCCGCCTGTCCCCGGCCGACCTCCCGAGGCCGACCGAGGACATGCCACTGCTGGTGATCCACGACGGCGGCCACGTCCCGCAGGAGCTGTTCCCGCCGCGCGCTCCGTGGCAGACGACGATGTACGTGCTGCCGTACCTGCACCCGCAGGCGTCGTCCACGGCGAACAACGCGGACCTGGTGCTGCTGCAGCGCCTCCCGATGGGCCAGGCGCAGCTGGCAGGGCAGATGTGGCGCCTGCGCCCGCAGATGTTCCAGCAGCTGACGCAACTCAAGGACGACCAGGTCATCGCCATGGGCCAGGACATGTGGGCGCACCTGCGCCTCTACACCACACCCGCCGAACAGCAGATCCTCGGAGCCGTCCGCCGAGGCGATTGAGACGCTGGACGAAATAGGCGAAACATGCGCCCCGAACGGACAACCGTTCGGGGCGCAATTGTTTTGTAAAGAGATCAGCGGAACCAACTAATTCACAGGCCGCAGCAAATCTGTTGATTCGGCATTCGATGGCAATGTCGTGGACCGTCTTGTGCGCATTCAGTCCGCACCACTAAGAAAATTCTCACTGCACAACCCTGCGACGAGGGAGCTTGCTGCTATGGGAGAATCGTGGGCCAGACGAGCGGCCGGAATCGGACTGGTGGCGGGCACTGCGCTCGCCCTGTCGTCCGTCTCCGCCACCGCTGCGCCCGAGGGGGAGATTCGCAACCTCGGTGCGTCCAACGCGGTCAAGGACAACTACATCGTCGTGCTGAAGGACATGAGCACGTCGAGTGTGGACAACCTCAGCGCTAAGTACGGCGCGAAGGTGAAGCACTCCTACAAGTCCGCTTTGCGCGGCTTCTCCGCACAGATGTCCGAATCCCAGGCGAAGCGCCTGGCAGCAGACCCGGCAGTCGCCTACGTCGAACAGGACGCCGAGGTCCGCATCTCCGACACCCAGGCCCCGACCCCGTCCTGGGGCCTCGACCGGATCGACCAGCGAGCACTCCCGCTGGACAACAGCTACACCTACCCGAACAAGGGCACCGGCGTCACCGCGTACATCATCGACACCGGCATCCGCATCACCCACACCGACTTCGGCGGCCGCGCCGTGTCGGGCACCGACACCGTTGACAACGATGCCGACGCCAACGACTGCAACGGCCACGGCACCCACGTCGCGGGCACCGTGGGCGGCACGAAGTACGGCGTCGCGAAGGACGTCAAACTGGTCGCCGTCCGAGTCCTGAACTGCTCGGGCTCGGGCACCTTCGCGGGCGTCATCGCGGGCATCGACTGGGTGACCGCGGACGTGCAGGCCAACCCGGCCCGCAAGCCGGCGGTCGCCAACATGTCCCTGGGCGGCGGCGCCAACCAGACCGTCGACGACGCAGTCGCACGCTCCATCGCCGCGGGCGTCACCTACGGCCTGGCCGCGGGCAACGACAACGGCGGCAACGCCTGCAACACCTCGCCGGCCCGCACCCCGGAAGCCATCACCGTGGGCTCCACGGACCGCACCGACAGCCGCAGCTCGTTCTCGAACCTGGGCACCTGCCTGGACATCTTCGCGCCGGGCCGGGACATCACCAGCGCCTGGCTGACGAACGACGAGGCCACCAACACCATCAGCGGCACCTCGATGGCCACCCCGCACGTGGTAGGCGCGGCAGCGGTCTACCTGGGCTCCAGCCCGACGGCAACCCCGCAGCAGGTCCGAGACGCCCTCGTCGACAACGCCACCTCAGACGTTGTCACCACCCCCGGAACCGGCTCCCCGAACAAGCTCCTCCACATCACCGGCACCGCCCCCGGCAACCCCCCGGGCCAGTGCCCGGCAGTCACCAACGACACCGACACGGCGATCCCGGACGCCAGCGAGGTCAAGTCCGAAATCGTCGTCGCCGACTGCAACGGCAAGGCCAGCGCCACCGCCTCCGTGAAGGTGGCCATCAAGCACACCTACCGAGGCGACCTGGAGCTGGCCCTGATCTCCCCCTCGGGCATCGTGAAGGTCCTGAAGGTCAGCAACGGCTCAGACAGCGCTGACGACCTCAACGCCACCTACGCGCTGAACGTGGCCTCGGAAGACGCCAACGGCACCTGGCAGCTGCGGGTCCGCGACCTCTACCGCCAGGACACGGGCCACATCGACTCGTGGACCCTCGACATCTAGCCACCACCCACGACGAAAAGCCGCACCACCAGGAGCCCCCGGTCCCCCCGCCGGGGGCTCCTCCCTGCGAGGAGGAGAAGGCAAGCTCGCGCAGGGGTCCCCTCGAGCGGAAGCTCCCCCGCGACCCAACGTACAGAGCGGGTCTGACAGTCCAGCGACGCCGAAGCCGAGCCGCCCGCACGTAACGCCAAGGGCGAGTCGCCCACACGCAATGCCGAAGGCGAGCCGTCAGTCCAAGCGATGCCGAAGGTGAGCCACCCTCTCGCACGCGATGCCGAAGGCGAGCAGTCTTTCCATAAGAGCTGGGCGGTGGGGTCCCATCACGAGTCGCGCCACAGCTCTTGCTGCATGCAGGTAGGGGTGTCAACTCGACACGCTTTTCGTCGAGTTGACACCCCTACCTGCATGTGGCCCGCTCTTGGTG
>NZ_JBSGUQ010000030.1:0-84062 GCF_053608005.1 Lentzea sp. NPDC055074 | reverse complement strand
GTGTCAAACCGCCGAAAAGCGTGGCGGTTTGACACCCCTCCTCTGATGCAGCAAGAGCTATGGCGCGACTCGTGATGGGACCCCACCGCCCCTAGCTTTTGCTAAGAACGGCTCGCCTGCGGCATCGCGCGACCCAGACGGCTCGCCTGCGGCATCGCGTGCGATCTGCGTGCCGGCCCCGTCGCCGCTACGTCAGGGAGGCGACCTGGTCGCTCACCACCTGGGCTGCTGCCGAGACCAGGGCCGTCACCGCCGGGTTCGTCGAGTTGTCCTGGCGCCAGCCGAACTGCGTGTAGACGCGGAACGTCGGGGACCAGGGCAAGCGGACCAGCCTGCCGTCGGCCAGTTCTGAGGACACGGTCACCTCCGGCATCAGGGCGATGCCCAGGCCTGAGGCCACTGCTCGTTTGGCCGCGTCCACCGAGTCCAGTTCCAGGACCGGGGCTCTGGTGTCGTCGTGGCCCAGCGAGTGTTCGAAGAGTTCGTGGTAGCTGGCGCCGTTCTCGGCCCGGATGAGGGTGCTGCTCGTGATGTCGTCCTCGGCCAGGGACTGGCGTTGGGTGAGCATGTGGTTCGGGCCCGCGACCATGACCAGCGGCTCGGGGCAGAGCACCGTTGTTTCCAGGCCCTCGCGGGGTTCGATGGCGCCGATGAAGAAGGCGCAGTCGAGTTGGCCGTCGCGTACTGAGTTCAGGTTGTTCAGCGCGTTGCGGGAGTGCAGCGAGAGTTGGACCGACGGGTAGCGCCAGCACATGTATTCGATGAGCGGTAGCAGACGGTAGTCGGTCAAACTCTGTGCGGAACCGATGATCAGTTTGCCGTGTGGCTCGCCGTTCATCGTGATGGCTTTTCGGGCCTTTTCGGTGAGGTTGATGATGTTTCGCGCGAACGGGAGTAACTCCACGCCTGCGGAGGTCATCTGGATACCTCTGGGGAGGCGCCGGAAAAGGACGACCCCGAGGGCCTCCTCCAGCGCCTTGATGCGGGTGGTGATGGTCGGCTGCGAGCAGTTGAGCGTGGCAGCGGCCTTGGTGAAGCTCCCTGTCTGAACCACGGTCGTGAACGCGAGAAGCTGGCGTGTCTCCATCAGGCGGATCCTCGGGGTAAAACGGTGCGACGACTTTTTCTCGTTCGTTCCCGTGGTCCTGTTACGGATGGTGCGGGAGCAGTAACGCTACCTGTCCGCTGAGCTGGGCCGATTGGTGCCAATGGAGTCATCTTGATCGGTGGCGAAACGTGGCTGCGGCCAAAAGAGTGAAATTGGAACTCGTGCCTTCGACGGGCCGTAGCGGCGCGACTCTTTTCGGTGAAGCCTTTCGCGAGGCGAACAAAAAGCGCCGCCGCCGGATCGGCGACGGCGCTGCTGGAACTGGCGTGACTAGCAGGAGACGGCCACGGCGCCGGCCAGGATCTTGTACTCCAGGTGGGTTCCGGCGGGCTGCTGCAGCTTGAGGATGATCTCGTGGCCCGCCGTGCGGACCTTCTGGCGTCCCGCGTACTTCTGGAACGGGGCGTGCTCGGTGATCTGTGCTGCCGTCGTGATCGGGTCGACCTTCACCGAGACGAGGTGCTTCGCCGGGTCGGTGGCCGAGGTCGCCGACGTGACGTTCCAGGCCTCGGAGGTCGTCGTCTGGCTGACCTCGTAGAGCTCGCCGTCGTTCTTGCGCACGAACACGCGCGGGCCGTCTGTGGGGACCTCGACGAAGTCGCTGCAGGTGACGCTTCTGCTGGGCAGCTTCACCACCAGGAACGGGACGTCCTGCTGGTTCTGGTCCATGATCGAGAGGAAGCCCTTGGACTGGGCGAAGGTGCTTGCCTCGGTCTGGCGCGCGCGGGCGGTGAAGTCCTGCCTCGGCAGGCCCGCGCCCAGCTTCTCGTCGGACAGGGTGATGGACCAGCCGGGGTGGGCCGGGGTGCGGCCCGACTCGTGCGAGGGCACGATCCAGAACTGGTCCTCGATCGTCACCGACTCCTGGCCGGTGAGGAACGAGTACGGCGCGACGGTGGACTCGCGCGGATCGGCCGTCGTGGCCGTGCCGTGCGCGTCGGGCTTCTGCGGGTCGGCCGCCTGGGCCGCGGACGTCGTGAGGCCGAGCAGCAACGCTCCCGCGGCCGCCGCTGCCGTGAGTCTGGAACGCTTGTGCGCCATGGTGATCCCCCAAGTGATGTGCTGTCTGTGACTGTCGTGGTGGAGCCGGTCGTCTGACTTCACGGCGCGCTTCACGGCCGCCGCCCGGAGCGGGCGGCGGCCGTGAAGCGGTCTTGCGGACCTAGCAGGAAGCGGCCTGCGCGCCCACGAGGACGCGGTGGACCTGGGTGCCCTGGGTGATCTCCAGTTCCCAGGCCGAGGCGCCGGACTTGGTGCGGCCGTCGTACTTCGCGAACGCGGAGTAGCCGGCGAGCTGGGCGGTGGTCGAGTAGCGGTTGACCTTCAGGGTGGTCGGGACCGGCGTGCCGTTCGCCTGGCCCGCCGGGGCGGCGGTCGTCGTGCCGATCGAGTCGACGTCGATCTTGTCGAGTGTGCCGGCCGCGTTGCGCACCCACACGCCGTGGCCGCCGCCACCGCCGTTGAAGAACGGGCCGTCGACCGTGCACGAGACGCTGCGGCTGAAGGGCCTCACCACCGCGAACGGGACGGTGCCGCCGTCCACCAGTGAGACGAAGCCGTTGGTGCCCGCGTTGGCGCCCGTGTCGGTGTGGGACGCCCTGGCGCGGTAGTCCTGCGTGGGCAGGGCGGGCTGGACGGGAGCGAACGCCTCGTCGGACAGGCGGATGTCCCAGCCCGCGTGCGCCGTCGTGTAGCCGGACGCGATGAACTGGGCGGTGAGGTCGGTGTTCTCTCCCGTGAGGCCCTCGGTCGTGGTGCCGTCGGAGTAGACGTAGGCCGCGACCGTGGCCTCGGGTGCGGGTGCCGCGGTGGCGGGCGTCGTGGTCAGGCCGAGCAGGGCGGTGCCTGCCGCGAGCACGCCGATGGCGATTCTGGACATGCGTGTCCCCCAGGACGGTGTTCGGTAAAGCCCCCAGAGCGGACCAGACGGGCCGCTGCGGGCAAGCTAGCGCTTGCCGGGACGAGCTGTCACGGCTCCAAAGCGGGGTGGCGGCGGTCACAGCGCGGGTCTCGCCTAGACTCGCTGGGAATCCGGGCGCCCTGGTGGCGGTATCCGGCTGTCTTGCACGTTCTTGTTCGTATCGAGGAGTCCACGTTGAAGAGCACCGTCGAGCACCTGAGCCCGACGAGGGTCCGGATCAACGTCGAGGTGCCGTTCGACGAGCTCAAGTCGAACTTCGACCAGGCGTACCGGAAGCTCGCGAAGCAGGTCCGCATCCCCGGCTTCCGTCCGGGCAAGGCCCCCGCGAAGGTTCTGGAGAACCGCATCGGCCGCGCCCCGGTGCTGGACGAGGTCATCCAGGAGGCCATCCCGGCCAAGTACCTGGAAGCCGTCAACGCCGGTGAGGTGCGCACGCTCGGCCGCCCCGACTTCGAGGTCACGAAGATCGAGGACGGCCAGACGCTCGAGTTCACCGCCGAGGTCGACGTCCGCCCCGAGATCACCGTGCCCGCGTTCGGCGAGCTCGCCGTGACGGTCGACGAGCAGGAGGTCAGCGACGAGGACGTGACCACCCAGCTCGACGAGCTCCGCGCCCGCTTCGGCACGCTGACCGGCGTCACCCGCCCGGTCGAGACCGGTGACTTCGTCATCGTCGACCTGTCCGCGACCGTCGACGGCGAAGAGGTCGAGGAGGCCCGCACCAGCGGCCTGTCCTACGAGGTCGGCTCCGGCCAGCTCGTCGAGGGCATCGACGACGCGCTCGTCGGCGCGTCCGAGGGCGAGACCAAGACCTTCACCACGACGCTCGTCGCCGGTGAGCACGAGGGCCGCGAGGCCGAGGTCACCGTTGTGCTGAGCAGCGTGAAGGAGCGTCAGCTCCCCGAGCTCGACGACGAGTTCGCGCAGCTCGCCAGCGAGTTCGACACGCTCGACGAGCTCAAGGCCGACCTGCAGACCCGCCTGGCCCGCGTCAAGAAGATGCAGCAGGGCGTGCAGGCGCGCGACAAGGTCCTCGAGGCGCTGCTGGAGACCACCGAGGTCCCGCTGCCCGAGGGCATCGTCCAGGGCGAGATCGACGCCCGCAAGCACGACGCCGTGCACGCCTTCGACCACGACGACGCGAAGTTCGCCGCCTGGCTGACCGAGCAGGGTCAGTCGGAGGAGGAGTTCGACGCCGAGCTGCGCACGGCCGCCGAGCAGGCGGTCAAGACGCAGCTCGTGCTCGACTCGATCGCCGACGCCGAGCAGGTCACGGTGTCCGACGGCGAGCTGACCGAGCGGATCATCTACCAGGCGCAGCGCTTCGGCATCTCGCCGGACGAGTACGTCAAGCGCGCGCAGCAGTCCGGTCAGCTCGGCGCGATCTTCGCCGACGTCCGCCGGGGCAAGGCGCTCGCGAGCGTCGTGCGCCAGGCTGAGGTGTCCGACGCGAGCGGCACCAAGCTGGACCTCGACGAGCTCTTCGGCGAGACCAAGTCCGATGAGGACGGCCAGGAGTAGCGACCGGCCCGCTCACCCTTTCCCCGCGAACGGGCGAGCTTCGGAAATACAGCTGATAGCGAACGCGGGCGGTGTCGGGCATCTGACGCCGCCCGCCTTCGTTAAGGTCGAACGCAGAGAGTTTTCGATTCCAGATTCGTTCCACCTGGAGTTAGGCAGGCAGACGTGACGCAGCACTCCTTCCCGACCCCCGAGATGCGGTCGGCCACCGCCGGGATGAACCTCAACGACTCGGTGTACGAGCGGCTGCTCCGCGAGCGGATCATCGTCCTGGGATCGCAGGTCGAAGAGGGCATCGCCAACCAGATCACCGCTCAGCTGCTGCTCCTCGCCGCTGAGGACCCCGAGAAGGACATCACGCTTTACATCAACTCGCCGGGTGGTTCCGTCACGGCGGGCATGGCCATCTTCGACACGATGCAGCTGATCCAGCCGGACGTGGCCACGTACGCGATGGGCCTCGCGGCCTCGATGGGGCAGTTCCTGCTCTCCGCGGGCGCGCCCGGCAAGCGCCACGCGCTCCCGCACGCTCGCATCCTCATGCACCAGCCGTCGGCCGGTGTCGGCGGTACGGCCGCGGACATCGCGATCCAGGCGGACATGCTGACGCGCACCAAGCGCGAGATGGCGGAACTCATCGCCGAGCACACCGGCCAGACGCTCGAGACCATCACCCGCGATTCCGACCGCGACCGCTGGTTCACGGCGCAGGAAGCGCTCGAGTACGGCTTCGTCGACAAGGTCGTCACCCGGGCCCAGCCCGTGGGCGACTCGAACAACTGACGTCAGCTAGGAGACCTCAAGTGAGCCAGTTCCACATGCCGCAGTCGCGGTACGTGCTGCCGTCGTTCGTCGAGCGCACCAGCTATGGCATGAAGGAGTCGAACCCGTACAACAAGCTCTTCGAGGAGCGCATCATCTTCCTCGGCGTGCAGGTTGACGACGCCTCCGCCAACGATGTGATGGCGCAGCTGCTGGTGCTCGAGTCCGAGGACCCGGACCGCGACATCCTGATGTACATCAACTCGCCGGGTGGCTCGTTCACCTCGCTGATGGCCATCTACGACACCATGCAGTTCGTCCGCCCGGACATCCAGACGTACTGCCTCGGCCAGGCCGCCTCGGCCGCCGCGGTGCTGCTGGCCGCCGGCACGCCCGGCAAGCGGCACGCGCTGCCGAACGCACGAATCCTGATCCACCAGCCCTCCATGGAGGGCGCGTACGGTCAGGTGTCCGACCTGGAGATCCAGTCGAACGAGATCCAGCGCGTGCGCCGCCTGATGGAGACCACCCTCGCGCGGCACACCAACCGGACGGCAGAGGAGGTTCGCGAGAGCATCGAGCGCGACCGGATCCTGACGGCCGACGAGGCCAAGGAGTACGGCATCGTCGACACGGTGCTGCCCTACCGCAAGCTTTCCGCCAAGTCCTGAAGGTCGTCCTAGGGGCTGGGAACCTCCAGCCCCGGGCACTGCCTGCCCACCCGACACGCCGGTGTGACCAGTCATCTGGCCTGATCGGCGCGTCGGGGGCACGCGGGTCCTCCCCTGAAACGGGGTCGGCCAGGTACCGTCAGGAGAACGGGCTCAGCACCCACAGCCAGTGGGACTGCCACAGCAAGTCAGCAGGCGCACTACAGCAGGTGTGCGCCGGAGGGGACATAGGTCAGCGGTCATGGCGCGTATCGGTGACGGCGGCGACTTGCTGAAGTGCTCTTTCTGCGGAAAGAGCCAGAAGCAGGTGAAGAAACTCATCGCCGGCCCCGGCGTCTACATCTGCGATGAGTGCATCGATCTCTGCAACGAGATCATCGAGGAGGAGCTGGCCGAAGCCGGCGACGTGAAGCTCGACGAGCTGCCGAAGCCCGCCGAGATCCACGAGTTCCTCGACCAGTACGTCATCGGCCAGAGTGATGCCAAGCGCACCCTCTCCGTCGCCGTCTACAACCACTACAAGCGCATCCAGGCGGGCGACCGCGGGCGCGAGGGTCGTGACGACGGCGTCGAGCTGGCGAAGTCGAACATCCTGATGCTCGGCCCGACGGGGTGCGGCAAGACCTACCTGGCACAGACCCTCGCGAAGATGCTGAACGTGCCGTTCGCCATCGCCGACGCGACGGCGCTGACAGAGGCCGGGTACGTCGGTGAGGACGTCGAGAACATCCTCCTGAAGCTCATCCAGGCCGCCGACTACGACGTCAAGCGCGCCGAGACGGGCATCATCTACATCGACGAGGTCGACAAGATCGCTCGGAAGAGTGAAAACCCGTCGATCACGCGCGACGTGTCCGGTGAGGGTGTGCAGCAGGCGCTGCTCAAGATCCTCGAGGGCACGACCGCCTCGGTGCCGCCGCAGGGTGGTCGCAAGCACCCGCACCAGGAGTTCATCCAGATCGACACGACGAACGTGCTGTTCATCGTGGCCGGTGCGTTCGCGGGGCTCGAGAAGATCATCCAGGACCGGGTCGGCAAGCGCGGCCTGGGCTTCGGCGCCGAGGTCCGCTCCAAGGCCGAGACGGACTCGGCGGACTACTTCGCCGACTCCATGCCGGAGGACCTGATCAAGTTCGGCCTGATCCCCGAGTTCATCGGGCGTCTGCCGATGGTCGCGTCCGTCACGAACCTCGACAAGCCGTCGCTGGTGATGATCCTCACCGAGCCGAAGAACGCCCTGGTGAAGCAGTACCAGAAGCTCTTCGAGATGGACGGCGTCGAGCTCGAGTTCACCAAGACCGCGCTCGAAGCGGTCGCCGACCAGGCGATCCTGCGCGGTACCGGTGCTCGTGGTCTGCGCGCGATCATGGAAGAGGTCCTGCTCCCGGTGATGTACGACATCCCGAGCCGCACGGACGTCGCCAAGGTCGTCATCACCGAGCAGACGGTGAAGGAGAACGTGAACCCGACCATCGTGGCCCGGCAGCCCTCGCGCCGCGAACGCCGCGAGAAGTCGGCCTAGGTTCGATCGTTCAGGCGAAGGGCGTCCGGGAGACCGGGCGCCCTTCGTCGTGTTCCGGGCTCGTGGACGGCTGGGCGTGAGGGCGCGGGTTCGGCCGGTGTGCCGTCTCACGCCACTAGGGTGGAGGGCATGTCGCTGCCTCACGTGCTCCTGCTCCACGGTTACACAGGTTCCGGCCCCGGCCACTGGCAGCGGTGGCTGGCCCAGACGGTGTCCGAGCACGGCGGCCTCGCCGACCTGCCGCACTTCAGCAGCCCCGAGGCGCCCGACCGCGACACGTGGCTCCGCGAGCTCGACACGCACCTCGAAGCACTGCCCGCCGACCGCGAACGGGTCGTCGTGGCGCACTCGCTCGGCTGCTACCTCTGGCTGCACCACGCGGCCCGCGAGAACATCGCCCACGTCGACCGGGTGCTGCTCGTCGCCCCGCCGGCACTGGACCACCCGGAACCGGCCATCAAGTCGTTCTTCCCGGCCCCGCTCGACCCGGCGGGCCTGCGCCGCGCCGCCACCGACACGCGTCTGGTCGCGGGCGAGGGCGACCCGCACTGCTCGATGCAGGCCGCGAAGGAGCTCGCCGAGGCGTTGCGGATCGAGATCGACGTCCTGCCGGGCGCCGGGCACATCAACATCGACGCGGGCTACGGCGAGTGGCCCGCGGTGCTCAAGTGGGTGCGGTCGCGGACGGTGCCGCTCTCGCCTCGTTAGTGGCACGGCCCAGAACGTGGGCGGTGTGTCCGCGCTCAGCAGGATCCGTCGTGACACCTGTCTGACCACGAACGCACCGGCACCGTTCTGAGCCGCGCCACCAGCCAGCACTCCCTGGGGGGAATGTGATCGACACAGCCGAGTGGATCGCACGCGGGCTGCCCGAGCTGCTGGCCGAGCACGGCGTCGTCGGCGCTCAGCTCGCCGTGCTGGCCGACGGCGAGATCACCGACGTGGCCGCGGGCGTGCTGAACTCCGCCACACGGGCGCCGGTGACGGCGAACTCGCTCTTCCAGATCGCGTCGATCACCAAGGTCTGGACGGCGACGCTCGTGCAGGAGCTGGTGAACGAGGGCAGGCTCGACCTCGACCGGCCGGTGCGCGACGTGGTGCCGGGCTTCCGGCCGGTGATCACGCCGCGGCACCTGCTGACCCACACGTCCGGCCTCGACGGCGACCTCTTCCACGACACGGGGTCGGGTGACGATGCCGTCGAGCAGTTCGTGGCACGGCTGGCCGGCGCGCGGCAGCTCTTCGAGCCCGGCGCGCTGTGGTCGTACTGCAACAGCGGCTTCACCGTGCTCGGCCGGATCGTGGAAGTGGTGCGGGACAAGCCTTTCAACACCGTCCTCGAGGAACGGCTGGCCGCACCGCTCGGGCTCGCGGTCGCGACGACGTACGCGCAGGCCACGGTGGCGCACGCCGTCGGGCACGAGGACGGGCAGCCGGTGACCGATCCCGGACCGGAGTCCGACTGGCCCGCCGGGTCGGCTCTGGCGATGAGCGCACGGGACCTGCTCGCGTTCGCGCGCATGCACCTGGCGACGCCGGCGTTCGCGGTGATGCGGGAGCCGCAGGTGCCGGTGCCGGACTTCGGGAGCCGCGCCTCGTGGGGCCTCGGCTGGGAGCTGCCGGGCTACACCGGCGGCCCGGTGATCGGTCACCACGGCAGCAACAAGGGCCTGGCGTCGTTCCTGCGGGTCGCACCGGAGCGCGGGGTCGCGGTCGCCCTGCTCACCACCGGCGGCGAGGCGCGCGAAGTGTTCGACGCCGTGATCGAGAACGTCTTCACCGAGCTCGCGGGTGTCCGCAAACCGACGTCACCTGTGCCGCCCACCGCACCCGAGCCGGTGGACGCGCGCTTCCTCGGCGCCTACCGCTGCTCCGGCCACGAAGTCGTTGTCACGCAAGCGGAACACGGCCGGGTGCTGGTCGATCTCGACGACGACCCGCGGGAGTTCGTGGCCCTGCGCGAGGACGCGCTGATCGCCGTGGACGAGCCGCACACCGTGCTGGTGCTCGTGAACGGACTGCTCCACTTCGGACGGGCGGCCGCCCGAACCTGAGAGACCTCCTGGGGGAGAACATGATCAACTTGGCGGAACTGGTCGAGGAACACGGCGTCGTCGGCGCCCAGGTCGCCGTGCTGCACAACGGAGAGATCACCGACATGGCAGCGGGTGTGCTGAACAACGTCACCGGCGAGGAGGTGACGACGGACTCCCTCTTCCAGATCGGGTCGATCACCAAGGTCTGGACGGCGACGCTGGTCCAGCAGCTGGTGAACGAGGGGCTGCTCGACCTCGACCGCCCGGTCCGCGACGTGCTGCCGGAGTTCACGCTCGCCGACGAGGAGGCCGCGCGGATCATCACGCCGCGGCACCTCCTCACCCACACCGGCGGCTTCGAGGGCGACCTCTGGCACGACACCGGCAACGGTGACGACATGATCGAGAAGTACGTCGAGCGGATGGCGGACGCGCGGCAGGAGGTCCCGCCGGGCGAGCTCTACACGTACTGCAACAGCGGGTTCGTCGTGCTCGGGCGGATCGTGGAGGTGCTGCGCGGCAAGCCTTTCAACGCCGTGCTGCGGGAGCGTCTGATCGACCCGCTCGGCCTGCGCACCGCGGCCACCAGCCACGCCGAGTACGCCACCCGCACGTGCGCCACCGGGCACCTGGGCAAGGACCTGAAACCTGCCGAGAAGCTGATGACCGAGGCCGACGCCCCGGCGGGGGCGGTGCTCGCGATGAGCGCGCGCGACCTGGCGGAGTTCGCGCGGATGCACCTCGCCACCACCGACTTCGACGTGATGCGCGACCCCCTGGTCGAGGTCCCGAACTTCGGGTCCGCCGTCTCGCAGGGGGTCGGCTGGGTCGTGCACCGCTATCCCAACGGCTTCACCGGGCTGGGGACACGGGCGGGACGCTGGGCTTCCAGTCCTACCTGCGGGTGGTCCCGGAAGCAGGACTCGCGATCGCCGTGTTCACCAACGGGGGACCACACCTGCCGGTGGTGCGCGCGGTCGTGCGCGAGGTGCTGGGCGGCCTGGTGGACGGTGCCCTGCCCGGTCTGCCCACGCCGCCTGCCGTGCCGGTGCCGATCGATGTCGAGAAGATCGTCGGCGTCTACCGGTCCGCCGCCGTCGAGGCGCACGTCACCGAGGGCGCCGGGGGCAGGGTGATGCTGAGGTTCGTGCCTCGCAACCACATCACCGCGGCGCTCATCGACGACGACGAGCACGAGTTCACCGGCCTGCGCGACGACGCGCTGATCGCCGTGGAGAAGGAGGACGGGTACCACTCGGTCGTCGTCCTGTGCGGACGCGACGAGGAGGACCGGGTGAAGTACCTGCACTGGGGCCGGGCGGCCCGAAGGGTCTAGACGGCGCGCTTCGCGTACTTGGCGAGGAACCGCACGACGTCGGGCGTCACCTTCCGGTACAGCCCGTCGTCGTGGCCTCCGGCCTTGACGGTGCCCACCTCGGGCCGCACGTCGCGGATGAACCGGCGGGTGCCGTCTATGAACCTGTCGCGGTCGCCGATCCACACGCCGAGCGCGGTCGGGCCGGTGGCCCCGAGGTGGCGCAACGGGTCGAGCGACGCCCACTCGCCCTCGTTCTTGAACGCACGCCGCTTGGCCATCTCCGGCCACGTCGTGATCAGGCCGGGGGAGATGGCCGCGGCGGCCGCCACGGGGTCACCGCGTTCGGCCCGGCGGCGGGCGTAGAGCAGCGAACCGAAGCCGCCCATCGACACGCCCGTCACCGCGAACGGGTCGCCGTAGCCGCGTTCCTTGAGCCAGCGCGGGACCTCGTCGAGCAGCATCGCCATCGGGTCGTCGCCCGGGATGTTCTCGTGCCAGTAGCTGTTGCCGCCGTCGACCGCGACGAAGCCGAACGCGGGTACGGAGCCCTTGGCGACGGCGGCGGCCAGGACGTCGGGCAGGTTGCCCACGGCGGCGTGCTTCGCGTCGCCGTTCAGGCCGTGCAGCAGGATCGACATCGGCAGGCCGCGGGTGTTCGCGCCGGCCGGGAGGTAGAAGGCGAGGGTGACCTCGCGGTGGCGGGCGGCCGAGTACACGCGCTCGAAGCGGATCACGGGCTTCGCCGCCGAGGTGGCGCGCACCCGGTCGGTCGTCGCGATCTGCTGCTCGACGGCGTTGGACGACGACACGTACGTCGCGACGCCCGTGGCAGTCGCGATGACCACGCCGATCGCCGCGAGGAGGGTGCGGCGGCTGTACCTCGGTTCCCCCATGCTCACCTCATCGCGTGGGCACCGTTCCTCGTTTCCTTCTCAGAGGACGGAACGCACGCGTAACGAGGTTCGTTCCTCACTCGAATAGCCCAACCACGTCAGCACGTCGTCAGTGTGCTCGCCGAGTGCCGGAACCGCACCCGGTGACCACTCGAAACCGGCCACCGGCGGAGGCAGCATCCGGGCCGTTCCGCCAGGAACCCGCACGTCAACCCATGTGTCGAGCTGCGGGTGGGACGGCAGGTCGGTGACCGGGCGGGTCAGCGCGGCAGGCACGTCCGCACCGTCCAGGGTGACCAGCAACTCAGCGGCGGTGAGGTCCGAAAAGGCCTGTTCGAGCAGCTTCTGCAGCTCCGCGCGGTGCTCGACGCGGGACGCCACTGTGGCGAACCTCTCCTGCGGGGCGAGCCCGATCAGGCCGCACAGCCGCTGCCACTGCCCGTCGTTCTGCACCGCCAGGTGCACGGAGCCGTCCGCGCAGGCCACCGGCCCGTACGGCGCGATGCTGGGGTGGTGCGCGCCCGACCGAGGCGCCGCGGCACCCGTCCCGGCGGCGTAGAGCATCGGCTGGTGCATCCACTCGGCCATCGCCTCGAAGAGCGACAACCGCAGCCGCGCGCCTTCACCCGTCCGGCCGCGGTGCAGCAACGCCGCGAGCACCGCGGCCTGCAGCTGGACGCCCGCCGCGATGTCCGCGATGGAGATGCCGGCGCGAGCCATCACGTCGCCCTCGCCGGTCAGCGACACCAGCCCGGTCTCGGACTGCACCAGCGCGTCGAACGCCTTGCGGTCCGCGTACGGGCCGGCCCAGCCGTAGCCGGACAGCTCGCCGACGATCAGCGACGACGGCAGCTCCAGGGCGAGCCGGTCCCACACCCGCGGTGACAGGTTGCACAGCAGCACGTCGGCACGGGCGACGAGCCGGTCCAGCACCTCACGTCCGTCGGGATGAGTGATGTCGAGGGTCACCGACTCCTTGCCGACGTTCGTCCACGCGAAGTACGACGACACCTCGCCGCACGACGAGTCGTAGTGACGAGCGAAGTCGCCCGTCCCGGGCCGTTCGACCTTGACGACCCGAGCGCCGAGGTCTGCCAGCAGCCGCGTCGCGTACGGCACGGCGACGGCCTGCTCCAGGCTCACCACCACGACGCCGTCAAGCGGTCTCAACCACGCGCTCCCCACCGGTGTAGACGTTCATCGAGTCGCCGCGCAGGAACCCGACGAGCGTCATGCCCTGCTCCTCGGCCAGCTCGACCGCGAGCGACGACGGCGCGGACACCGCCGCGAGCACCGGGATCCCGGACATCGCGGCCTTCTGCACCAGCTCGAACGACGCCCGTCCCGACACCATCAGCACCGCGCCGCGCACCGGCACGAGGTTCTGCAGCACCGCCCAGCCCAGCACCTTGTCGACGGCGTTGTGCCGGCCCACGTCCTCGCGCACGACCAGCAGCTCGCCATCGACGAACAGCCCGGCCGCGTGCAGCCCGCCGGTGCTCTCGAAGACCTTCTGCCGGTCCCGCAACGCGTCCGGGAAGCCCGTCAGCGCCTCGGGTGTGACCCTGACCTCGTCGAGCGCGGGGGAGTAGCGGGTCTTGAGCTTCACCGCGTCCAGCGCGCCCTTGCCGCACACCCCGCACGACGACGTGGTGTAGAAGTTCCGCTCCACCCCCGTGTCCGGCGGTGGCACGCCCTCGGCCAGCGCGATGTCCAGCACGTTGTAGGTGTTCATCCCGTCCGGCCCGGTGCCCTCGCAGAACCGCGCGATCGAGATGTCCTCCGACGACCCGATGACGCCCTCGCTGAGCAGGAAGCCGTGCGCGAGCTCCACGTCGTGACCGGGCGTGCGCATCGTGACGGCCAAAGCCTTGCCGTTGACCCTCAGCTCCAGCGGTTCCTCGGCGGCGAGCGCGTCGATCCTGCGCCGACGACCGCTCGGCGACACCCGTTCGACCGCTCGGCGCACCGTCACTCGGCCCATGTGCACATCTCCTTCGGACCGCTATGTTCCCCACCGACCAGGCTACGTGGGAGGGATTCCGGGGCATGGACGACGTCGTGATCGTGGGAGGCGGCCACAACGGATTGGTGGCGGCCGCGTACCTCGCACGGGCGGGGAAGTCGGTCAGGGTGCTGGAGAAGCTGCCGCACGTCGGCGGGGCGGCGGTGAGCGCCTCACCGTGGGAGGGCGTCGACGCCCGGCTCTCGCGCTTCTCGTACCTCGTCTCGCTGCTGCCCGACCGGATCGTGTCGGATCTGGGGCTGAAGCTGGCTCTGCGGTCTCGCGCCGCGTCCTCGTACACACCGAACGGCAGGGGCGGGCTGCTCGTCGAACGTTCGCCCGGCGAGGCGACGGTGAGGTCGTTCGAGGCCGTCTGCGGGTCGCTCGACGACTGGGAGAAGTGGCAGCGCTGGTACGCCGACCTCGAGGTGATGGCCCGGGCGCTGGCGCCGACGCTGCTGGAACCGTTGGTGTCCGAAGAGCATCTGCGCGTGCACGTCGACGCGGTGGTGCGCGGCCGGTTGTGGGAGCAGATCTTCGAACGGCCGATCGGCGCGACGCTGCAGGAGCTGTTCGACAACAACCTGGTGCGCGGCGTCGTCGCCACGGACGCGTTGATCGGCACGCACTCGTCGCTGCACTCGTTGAGCGCCAACAAGTGCTTCCTCTACCACGTGATCGGCAACGGCACGGGGGAGTGGAAGGTCCCGGTCGGCGGCATGGGCGGGGTCACCGCCGAGCTGGAACGGGTCGCGCGCGAGGCCGGTGCCCAGATCATCACCGGCGCCGAGGTCACCTCCGTCGAGTCGGACGGCAAGACCGCCGCCGTGACGTACGGGGGCGAGACGGCCGAGGCCCGGTTCGTGCTCTCGAACGTGGCGCCGTCGGTGCTGGGACGGTTGCGGGGCAAGGAGGTCCAGGACGCCCCCGGCTGCCAGCTGAAGATCAACATGTTGCTGCGGAGGTTGCCCGAGCTGAAGTCCGGCGTCGACGCGCGGCTGGCGTTCGCCGGCACGTTCCACCTCGACGAGTCCTACGACCAGCTGGAGACCGCGTACCTGGAGAGCGCCGCCGGCCAGGTGCCGTCGGTGCTGCCCGGCGAGATGTACTGCCACTCGCTGACCGACCCGTCGATCCTCGGGCCGTCGCTGCGCGGCCACGAGACGCTGACGCTGTTCGGCCTGCACCTGCCGGCGTCGCTGTTCGAGGGCCGCAACACCGAGCTCCGCGACGAACTGGTGAAGCGCTACCTCGACCAGCTCAACGCCCACCTCGTGGAGCCGATCCAGGACTGCCTGGCCGTGGACGCCGCCGGAAACCCGTGCATCGAGGCGCGCACCCCGCTCGACCTCCAGGAGGAGCTGGGCCTGCCGGGCGGCAACATCTTCCACGGCGAGCTCGACTGGCCGTTCGCCGAGACCGACGAGCAGGTCGGCAGGTGGGGCGTGGAGACCGATGTGGACAACGTGCTCGTCTGCGGCGCGGGCTCCCGGCGCGGCGGCGGGGTCAGCGGCATCGGCGGCCACAACGCGGCGCAGGCGGTTCTCGAAGCCCTGTAGGACATTCTTGATGACACCCCGCGTCATCTCTGGTTACAGTTGGCGGCGTGGGGGACTTCTACGGAATCGCCGAGATCGCCGACGCCATGGGGCTCAGTCGGCAGCTGGTGGCTGTCTGGCGCAAGAGACGCTCGCACGGCATCCCGGAGCCGGACGCGGAGCTCGCGTCCGGGCCGATCTGGCGGCGGGAGACGGTCGAGCCGTGGATCGAACGCACCCGCGGCCGCCTGGGCCTCGCGGGCACGCGGGAGTCCGCGAGCAGGAGTCTGCGGCTGCGCACGTGCCGCCGGGTGCTGCGGCTGGCCGCGCTGATGCTCGAGGAACCACAGCGGCCGCGTGTGCTCAACGAGGCGGCGGACCAGTTGCGCGACCTTATCCACGAGGTCGACCAGGCCGCGGACGACGTCGTCGGGGCGCTGCTGCGGGAGCTCATCGAGCCCGTGCGCGACCCGGATGTGCCCGCGGAGTTGCTGCGGGTGCCGGTCATCGAGTCGTTGCCGCTGGTCACGGCCGTGGCGCGCAACTCACCGGACTGGTGACCCTCTAACTCAAGACTTCTATATCAAGGAACCTTGCTAAGGGTTCCTTGATACGCGTACCGTGATGTCATGACCGACGCCCCCATCACCGACCCCAAAGCGCTGCGGGCGCTCTCGCACCCGTTCCGGTGGAAGCTGCTCCAGTGGCTCATCGAGGAGGGCGCTCAGACGGCGACCCAGTGCTCGGCGGCATTGGGTGAGAGCGTCGCGAGCTGCTCATACCACCTGAACATGCTGGCCAAGTACGGCTTCGTCGAAGAGGTCGAGGGTCCTGGCCGGCAGAAGCCCTGGAAGATCGTCCCGAAGCGCCAGTCCATCTCGTCGGAGGGTCTCGAGGGCGAGGCGGCCATGGCGGCCGAGGCGGCGTCGATGGCCTACCTGGACCAGGAGTTCGAGCGCATGCGGACACGCCTGCGCCAGTACGACCTCCTGCCCGAGGAGTGGCGTCAGGTGGTCGGCACCGAGGGGACGGTCAAGTTCGTCACCGCCGAGGAAGCCGTTGCCCTCGTGGAGGAGCTGCGGACTCTCTTCGACAAGTACGACGAGCGCCGGCTGAACCCCGGGCTGCGGCCTGAAGGGGCTCGGGCGGTCAGGTTCTTCCTGAGTCACACGGTCACGCCCGACTGAGAGAAATTGGCTGAAGGAGATCTGGGATGTTCTCGCACCACGACGCGTTTGCTATCGCGAAGTACCGTCAGCAGGACTTCGAGGCCGACGCGGCCGCGCGCCGGCTCGTCAAGAAGTCCGAGGAGGTCGCGCCGAAACCCGAACGACGCCGGTTAAGGCTCTTCGTCCGGGTCCGGCACGCCTGACAGGTCAGGCGGCTTCGAGCCGCACGATCACCGACTTCGACGTCGGCGTCCCCGAGATGTCCGCCTTGGAGTCGAGCGGCACCAACGGGTTCGCCTCCGGGAAGTACGTCGCCACGCACCCGCGCGCGGTCGAGTAGGAGACGATCCGGAACGACTCGGCGCGGCGTTCGACGACGCCCGTCGGGTCGTCCTTCCACTCCGAGATGATGTTGACCATCTGCCCGTCGGTGAACCCCAGGGCCGCGATGTCGTCGGGGTTCACGAACACCACGCGACGGCCGTCCTTCACGCCGCGGTAGCGGTCGTCCAGGCCGTAGATCGTGGTGTTGTACTGGTCGTGGCTGCGCAGCGTCTGCATCAGCAGCCGGCCGTCGGGGATGTCGATGACCGTCAGCTCGTTCGCCGTGAAGTTCGCCTTGCCGGTCGCCGTCGCGAACTCCTGCGAGTCACGCGGCGGGTGCGGCAGCACGAAACCGTCGGGCTGACGCACGCGCGTGTTGTAGTCGGCGCAGCCCGGCACGACGCGGGCGATGTGCTCGCGGACGACGTCGTAGTCCTTCTCGAACTCCTCCCACGCCACGGGGTGCGAGGCGCCGAGCGTCTTGCGCGCGAGCCGGCAGACGATCGACACCTCGGACAGCAGTTGCTCCGACGCGGGCGCCAGCCGGCCCCGTGAGCGGTGCACGACCGACATCGAGTCCTCGACCGTCACGAACTGCTCGCCCGAGTGCTGCACGTCGCTTTCCGTGCGGCCCAGGGCGGGCAGGATCAGCGCGGTCCTGCCGTGGACGACGTGCGAGCGGTTGAGCTTCGTGGAGACGTGCACGGTGAGCGAGCACTGCTCCAGCGCCTTCTCGGTCACCGGGGTGTCCGGGGTGGCGCTGACGAAGTTGCCGCCCATCGCGATGAACACCTTGCCGCGGCCGTGGCGCATCGCGTTGATGGCGTCGACGGTGTCGAAGCCGTGCTTGCGCGGCACGGAGATGCCGAACTCGTTCTCCAGCGCCTTCAGGAAGAACTCCGGCATCTTCTCGTAGATGCCCATCGTGCGGTCGCCCTGCACGTTGGAGTGGCCGCGCACCGGGCACAGGCCCGCGCCCGGCTTGCCGATCATGCCGCGCAGGAACATGACGTTCGTGATCTCGCGGATCGTCGGCACGCTGTGCTTGTGCTGCGTCAGGCCCATGGCCCAGCACGCGATGGTGGCCTTCGAGTCGACGAACATGCCGGCCACGCGGGTGATCTGCTCGCGGGTCAGGCCGGTCGCGGCGATCACCCGGTCCCAGTCGAGCTCGCGCAGGCTCTCCGCGTACTCCTCGAAGCCGTGCGTCTTGGCCTCGATGAACGTCTTGTCGAGCTTGTCCCACTGCAGCAGCAGGTGACCGATGGCCTGGAACAGCGCCTGGTCGCCGCCGACCTTGATCTGCACGAACTCGTCGGACAGCGCGGTGCCCCTGCCGACGACGCCCGCGACGTTCTGCGGGTTCTTGAACCGCATGAGGCCCGCCTCCGGCAGCGGGTTGATCGCGATGATCTTCGCGCCGTTCTTCTTCGCGTCCTCGAGCGCGCTGAGCATGCGCGGGTGGTTCGTGCCGGGGTTCTGCCCGATGACCACGATGAGGTCGGCGAGGTCGAAGTCCTTGATGGACACCGAGCCCTTGCCGATGCCGATCGTCTCGTTGAGCGCCGAGCCGGACGACTCGTGGCACATGTTCGAGCAGTCTGGGAGGTTGTTGGTGCCGAACGAGCGGACCAGCAGCTGGTAGAGGAACGCGGCCTCGTTGCTGGTGCGGCCGGAGGTGTAGAAGATCGCCTCGTCCGGGGATGACAACGCTGTCAACTCGTCGGCGATGAGCGTGAACGCGTCGTCCCAGCTGATCGGTGTGTAGTGCGTCGCACCGGGCCGCAGGACCATGGGTTCGGTGAGCCGGCCCTGCTGACCGAGCCAGTAGTCGGTCTTCTCCCGCAGGCTCTCGATGGAGTGCTCCGCGAAGAACGGGCGCCCGATTCGTCGTTTGGTGGCTTCCTCCGCGACGGCCTTCGCGCCGTTCTCGCAGAACTCGGCCATCTTGCGGTGACCCTGCGGTTCGGGCCACGCGCAGCCGGGACAGTCGAAACCTTCACGCTGGTTGAGCAGTCGCAACGTCTTGACCGTGCGCCCGACACCCATCTGCTCGACCGCGCGGTCGAGCGACACGAGCACGCCGGGAATCCCCGCTGCCCAGGTCTTGGGGGTGGTGACTTCGATCGCGGACTCGTCGACGTCGTGCTGCGGGGGCTTGCTGCTCATGCCTTCATTCAACGCTTATGGACGTCGGCGCCGCCAGCGCCCCCGAAGAACGCGGCGGCGTCGCCCGTCACGGGCCCCAAGGGGTTGAACGGTCCGTGACGGTCAATTGTGATCGCCGTCACTCGTGCCCGGCACCTCTGAAAGAGTGATCAGTCGCAGGTGTTCTCGGCCGGCATCGGCTCGCCCGCGGAGAAGAACCGCCGGTCGTCCGCCGCCATCCCCGACCCCGGCGCGGAGGGCTCGGTGAACTGCGGCGCGAGGAACCCGTCCCGTGCCGCCCCGCACGCGACCGAGTAGTGGAAACCCCGGGCGGACGAGGGCCACAGACCCTCCGGCGTGATCGTGAACGACACCTGGTGCCTGCTCACCGCGACCATCTCCCGCTGACCGCGCAGCTTCGCGGGCTCCGGCGGACGGAAGGCGTAGGCGAACACGTAGTCCGTCGTCACCGTCGGGTAGCCGTCCTTCTCGCCGAGCGTCATCCTGCCCGCGACCTTGATCCCCAGCAGCGTCGTGCCCGCCTTGATCCGGGTGGTCCAGCCAGGGAGGTTCCGCGCGATCTCGTCGCGCACCGGCGGCGCGACCATCGTCAGGAAGTGCTCCGGCCGGTGGTCCACGAGCATCGCCAGGTCGATCCGGGACGCGATGAGCGCCTGGCGGACCTGTCCGAACACCAGGTCGTCTCCCGGCGCGACGATCCCGTTCCCGCCGTCGGCCCACTGCTCGGCGGGCGTGCCGGCGAACGGGACCTCGAGGTTGATCCTCGGCGGCGTCTCCCGCAGCAGGTGCAGCGCGACCAGCACCGCGACGATGACGGCCAGGGAGAGGGCGGACACCGTCCTGTTGTTCACCAGATGACCACGTTCACGGGCCTGCCGGGGTTGCCCGCCGCGTTAGCAGGTATCTCGTTTCAAGTCGAGACCCCCGCCTCCGTAGACTTCACGGCTGTGACTGAACTCGACACCGCAACCCAGCGTCCCGACCTCCCCGCCGCGTGGACTCCGGCGGAGGTAGAGGCGGAGCTGTACCAGCGGTGGGTCGACCGGCGTTACTTCGAGGCGGACGTCAAGAGCGACAAGCCGCCGTTCACCATCGTGCTGCCCCCGCCGAACGTCACCGGGTCGCTGCACATGGGCCACGCCATGAACCACAGCGTGATGGACGCCCTGTCGAGGCGCCGCCGCATGCAGGGCTACGAGGTCCTGTGGCTGCCGGGCATGGACCACGCCGGCATCGCGACGCAGAACGCCGTCGAGCGCGACCTCGCGAAGCAGGGCGTGTCGCGGCAGGACCTCGGGCGCGAGAAGTTCATCGAGCGCGTCTGGGAGTGGAAAGAGGAGTACGGCGGCAAGATCCTCGACCAGATGAAGCGGCTCGGCGACGGCATCGACTGGTCGCGCGAGCGCTTCACCATGGACGAGGGGCTGTCGCGCGCCGTCCAGACGATCTTCAAGAAGATGTACGACGACGGCCTCATCTACCAGGCCGAGCGGATCATCAACTGGTGCCCGCGCTGCCAGACCGCGCTGTCCGACATCGAGGTCGACCACAGCGAGGACGAGGGCGAGCTCGTCTCGATCCGCTACGGCGACGGGGACGCGTCGATCGTCGTCGCGACCACGCGCGCCGAGACGATGCTGGGTGACACCGCGGTCGCCGTCCACCCGGACGACGAGCGCTACCAGCACCTCATCGGCACCGAGGTCGAGCTCCCGCTGACGGGCCGTCGCATCCCGATCGTCGCCGACGCGCACGTCGACCCGAAGTTCGGCACCGGCGCCGTCAAGGTCACGCCCGCCCACGACCCGAACGACTTCGAGATCGGCCAGCGCCACGGCCTGCCGAACCTCACGGTCCTGGACGGCCGCGCGATCATCACCGCGCACGGCCCGTTCGAGGGCATGGACCGGTTCGAGGCGCGTCCGGCGATCGTCGCCGCGTTGCGCGCGGAGGGCCGGATCGTCGCGGAGAAGCGGCCGTACGTCCACTCCGTCGGGCACTGCTCGCGGTGCAACACCGTCGTCGAGCCGCGCCTGTCGCTGCAGTGGTGGGTGAAGGTCGAGACCATCGCCGCGGCCGCGTCCGCCGCCGTCCGCGACGGCCGCACCAAGATCCACCCGGCCGAGCTGAACAAGCGGTACTTCGACTGGACCGACAACCTGCACGACTGGTGCATCTCGCGCCAGCTGTGGTGGGGCCACCGGATCCCGGTCTTCTACGGCCCGAACGGCGAGGTCGTCTGCGTCGGACCTGACGACGAGGTCCCGACCGGTGAGGGCTGGCGTCAGGACGAGGACGTCCTCGACACGTGGTTCTCGTCGGGCCTGTGGCCGTTCTCGACGCTGGGCTGGCCTGACTCCACCGAGGACCTGAAGAAGTTCTATCCGACGTCGGTCCTCTCGACCGGCTACGACATCCTGTTCTTCTGGGTCGTCCGGATGATGATGTTCGGCCTGTACGCGATGGACGAGGTCCAGCCGTTCGACCACGTCTTCCTGCACGGCCTGATCCGCGACCAGTACGGCAAGAAGATGTCGAAGTCCAAGGGCAACGGCATCGACCCGCTCGACTGGATGGACCGCTACGGCGCGGACGCCACCCGGTTCACGTTGCTGCGCGGCACGAACCCCGGTTCGGACATGGCCGTCGCCGAGGAGTGGGCCGCGGGTTCCCGCAACTTCACCACGAAGCTGTGGAACGCCACGAGGTTCGCGCTCGCCAACGGCGCGACGGTCGAGCGTCCGCTGCCCGCCAGGGACGAGCTGACGGCGGCCGACCGCTGGATCCTCGACGAGCTCGACGCGCTGGTGTCCACTGTGGACGCGAACTTCGAGGCGTTCCAGTTCTCCCGTGCCTGCGAGGCGCTGTACAGCTTCACGTGGGACGAGTTCTGCGACTGGTACCTGGAGATCGCGAAGGTCCAGATCGCGGACGGCCGCGCCGAGGCCACGCAGTCCGTCCTGGGCCACGTCCTCGACACGCTGCTGCGCCTGCTGCACCCGTCGATCCCGTTCATCACCGAGACGCTGTGGACGTCGCTGACCGGCGGCGAGTCGCTCGTCGTCGCCGACTGGCCGAAGGCGTCCGGTGCCGAGCGCGACCTCGACGCCAAGGCCGAGGTCGAGGGCCTGAAGAAGCTCGCGACCGAGATCCGCCGGTTCCGGTCCGAGCAGGGCCTGAAGCCCGGCCAGAAGGTCGCGGGCAAGGTCCGCGGCGCGTGCTGCGTCGGTCTGCTCGACCAGGTCCCGTCGGTCCGCGCGATGACGCGGCTGACCGAGCCGGGCGAGGAGTTCACCGTCTCCGCGACGCTCGAGGTCGGTCTGCCCAAGGGCGCGGTGAAGGTCGAGCTGGACCTGTCCGGCACGATCGACGTCGTGGCCGAGCGCAAGCGCCTCGCGAAGGACCTGGCCGTCGCGCAGAAGGAGCTCGAGGGCACGACGAAGAAGCTGGGCAACGAGGCGTTCCTCGCCAAGGCGCCCGCCGACGTCAAGGCCAAGATCGAGGAGCGCAAGGCCACCGCCGAGTCCGAGATCGCCCGCATCAACGAGCGCCTGGCCGCGCTGCCGGAGGCGTAAGCACCGTGGAAACGAACCTCGACGAGTTCCTCGACGTCGAGAACGAGCTGAACCAGCGCTGGCCCGAGACCAAGCTCGAGCCGTCGCTGGACCGGATCAAGGCGCTCGCGCACGTCCTGGGTGACCCCCAGAACTCGTACCCCGTCGTCCAGTTGACGGGCACGAACGGCAAGACGTCGACGTCGCGGATGGTCGATGCGCTCTTCACGCGCATCGGCCTGCGCACCGGCCGGTTCACGAGCCCGCACCTGCAGCTCGCGACCGAGCGGATCAGCCTCGACAACATGCCGATCTCGCCCGAGCGCTACGTCGAGGTCTACCGCGACATCGAGCCGTACGTCGCGATGGTCGACTCGCAGTCCGAGATCCGGATGAGCAAGTTCGAGGTGCTCACCGGCATGGCCTACGCGGCGTTCGCCGAAGCGCCGGCGGACGTCGCCGTGGTCGAGGTCGGCATGGGCGGCACGTGGGACGCGACGTCCATCGTGGACACCCGCATCGCCGTGCTGACCCCGATCGGCGTCGACCACACCGAGTACCTGGGCAACCGTCCCGAGGACATCGCGGTCGAGAAGTCCGGCATCATCAAGCCGGGCTCGGTCGCGATCATCGGCGAGCAGACGCCCGAGGTCATGAAGGTGCTGCTGACGCGCGTGGCCGACGTCGACGCCACCGTCGCGCGCTTCGGCAGCGAGTTCGGCGTCGTCTCCCGCGCCGTCGCGGTCGGCGGCCAGCTGATCACGTTGCAGGGCCTCAGCGGCGTCTACGAGGACATCTTCCTGCCGCTGCACGGAGAACACCAGGCGGCGAACGCCGCGCTGGCGCTCGCCGCCGTCGAGGCGTTCTTCGGCGCGGGCCCCGACCGTCAGATCAACATCGACGTCATCCGCGAGGGCTTCGCGTCGGTCGTCACGCCGGGCCGTCTCGAACGCGTCCGCTCGGCGCCGAACGTGTTCGTCGACGCGGCGCACAACCCGCACGGCGCCGCCGCTCTCGCCAAGGCGCTGGAGTCGGAGTTCGGCTTCCGCAAGCTGGTCGCGGTCGTGTCCGTGATGGCAGACAAGGACGCCGAGGGCATCCTGGCCGCGCTGGAGCCGGTGGTGCAGGAACTGGTGATCACCACCAACTCCTCCCCGCGCGCCATGGACCCGGACGTCCTGGCCGGGCTGGCCGTCCCGATCTTCGGCGAGGACCGCTTCGAGGTGCGTCCCCGTCTCGTGGACGCCATCGAGGAGGCCATCCACCTCACCGAGGACGAGCAGTCCGGTGGCGGCATCATCGTCACCGGTTCCGTCGTCACCGCGGGCGAGGCCCGCGCGCTGTTCGGAAAGGAGCCGGCATGACCACCCCGGCCCCTCTGAAGAAGGACCCGATGAAGGCGTTCCGGGGCATCATGGCCGGAACGCTGATCCTTGAGGTCATCGTCGTCGCCCTGGCCCTGCCGGTGATCGCGAAGCTGCACGGCGGCGTCACGTCCCTGGTGGGCTGGGTCGCGTTCGGCTTCATCGCGGTGTTCATCGCGATGTGCGCCTTCGTCCGCAAGCCGTGGGCGATCGGTGCCGTCGTCGGGCTGCACGTGCTGCTGATCGCCAGCTGGCTGCTGCTGCCCGCGATGGGTGTGATCGGCGTGATCTTCGGACTCGTCTGGGCGTACCTGCTGTGGCTGCGCAAGGACCTGCTCAAGCGCATGGCCGAGGGCCGTCTCCCGGCCCAGCAGCAGCCGCAGTCCTGACGTGGTCCGGCGACAACGGTCGCCTTGTCGGGGTTCACCCGATCGTGCTTGGAAGCGGGACGGGTCCCGCGACCTGGCGCTATGCTCCTTCGCGCACGTTTCCGCGGGAAGGGCACTGGGGATGAGCGGGACCAAGGTCGATCTGGAGACGCTTCGTGCCGCCATCAAGGAGTACGAGTCGATCCGCGACGAGCTGGTCATGTACCACCAGGCCGGCCACATCATGACCATGGTCCAAGGTGCGGGCAAGGACATGCCGAGCCAGGTCTACGCGAACTGGGCGCGGGCGACGGGCACGGCCCACCAGCGCTCCAACACGCAGTTGCAGGCGGCGTTGACCACCCGGATCGACAACCTGAACGCCACGCTGCGGCAGTACGAGCAGACTGAGCAGGGCAACGAGGACAACCTCCAGTAGAAGGACAGAGCTGTTGCGCATCCGAAGCATCGCCGTCGGCGTCGCCGCTCTCGCCCTGCTGGCCGGGTGTGGTGGCAGCGGTGGTACCGCCGGCACGCCGACGACCGCCTCCGAGCCCACGAGCACGGGCACCGGCGGTGCAGCGCCCGAGGTCGAGAACCCGCTCGACGTCAAGGCCTTCGAAGCTGACCCGTGCAGCACGGTCACCGCTGCTCAGGTGCAGGCGTTCGGGCTGGCGGGAGTCACCGGCAGGGTGAACACCGCCGCTCCGGGAGCGGCGTGCGTGTGGCTTGGTGCGAGCACGCCGGCGAAGATGTCCCCCGGGCTGGGAATTCTCCCGGACGGCACGAACCTCGGCACGGTCCTCCAGACGAAGGACACGGCTTTCGAGACTTTCGAGTCGCAGCCGGCGATCCAGGGATACCCCACCTATCTCACCCTCGTCGCGGACACCCGCAAGAACGGCGACTGCGCGTTGCTGGTCGCGGTGTCCGAGGAGAAGGCCGTCACCTTCACCATCCAGGCCACGCAGGGCAGTCCCAGGTTCGCCGACCCGTGCGCGGCCATCACCGAGTTCGCGAACCTCGCCATCACCACGCTGAAGGCAGGTGCGAAATGACACAGCCCGCGCCCAGCTGCTTCACCGAGGACACCTCCCGCGCCGAGGGTTTCTCCGGAGCGGAGATCTACTCCCAGATGACCAGCGGGCCCGGCACCGGATCGGCCACGAACGCCGCAGCCGCCGCCACCCGGCTGGAGACCAGCTACGCCGGCATCGAGGCCCGTCTCAAGCGGGTCGGCGAGACGCTCGGCGAGGCGTGGAGCGGGGCGAGCGCGGACGCGGCCCAGGCCGCCGCCAACCCGATCAACCAGGCCATGATCCAGATGCAGGACGCGCTGAAGCAGGCCGACCGCTCGATCTCCAACCAGATCCACCAGTTCACCCTCAACAAAGGTCAGCTGAAGAACATGCCGGCGTCCAAGCCGGACACGAACCTGTGGGACGACGCGACTCCGTGGGACACCGACACGGAGGACAAGGTCAACAGCTACAACGCCGAGGAAGCCCACAACCGGGGTGTCTACAAGGAGTTCCAGAGCGCCAGCAACACCAACCGCGGTGAGTTGCCCAAGGAGTTCCCCGGCGTCCTGACCGACACGCTCATGGTGGAGATCGCCGACACCGGCGGCGACAACGGCGAGGACAAGACGTCCAACAACACCACGACCACGCGTTCGTCGAGCACCTCCAGCACCTCCTCGACCAGCACGCCGCCGAGCACGACCGGCACCGGCTGGACCGCACCGACCACGAACGGCGACCAGACCACCACGAGCTGGGCCGGCACCACGGACACCACGACCACGAGCACCACCGGCAAGCCCGACACCGTCACCACCAAGCCCCCGGTCGGCAGCGTCATCGACAGGCCGAACAACACAGGCCTCCCGCCCGTCGGCGTGCCGCTCCGCCCGACCACCGGCGGCCCCAACGCCCCCAGCGGCCCCAACGGTCGCGGTGGCGTCGGCGGCCCTGGTGGCGGCGGTCCCGGTGGCGCGGGCAAGTTCGGCGGCGGCGGTGGCGGTGCGGGCGGCGCCGGCAAGTTCGGCACCGGCGGCCTCGGTGGCAGCGCGACCGCCGGCGCGGCCGGTACCTCGGCCCAGCAACCCGGCGGCAAGGCCGGGGTGTTCGGCGGCATGGGCGAGACCGCGGCCGGTGCGCGTGGTGGTGCGGCGGGCGCGGCCGGAAGAGCCGGTGCGACAGGCATGGGCGGGATGGGCGGCCACGGGCAGAAGGGCCAGGGCGAGGACGACCTGGAACACAGGTCCGCCGACTACCTCATCACCGAGGAGAACACGAACGAGATCATCGGCGACATGCCGATGGTCGCTCCGCCGACGATCGGGGGGTGACGTGCTGCGGTCGTCCATCCAACTGTCCGACCTCGCCTTCGACGTGCTGTGGAAGCAGGAGGGGCTGGGGGAGTACCACCCCGCGCTCTCCGTCGAGTCGCCCGGTCAGACCGAGGACGAACGCGTGCTCATCGAGCGCGACGTCATCGGTGAGCTGCGCCGGGTCGGGCTCGACCACCCGGACGTCCGGGGGACGCTGCACCTGATCGCCAAGGCCGAGCACGACTACTCGGCCTGGATCGCGGTCACGCCGCAGGAGACCAGGCCCGTCGTCGTGGCGGCGAACGCGCGGCACGGCGTGCTCGCGTTGCACGACAACGGGTTCGTGCAGCTGCACCCGATCCGGCCGGAGAACGCGCCGGAGGTCCTCGCGATGCAGCTGCCGGACGTGCCGGCGGGCCGCGGCGCGTCGATCAACGTGCGCGCGACCGAGATCAACGTGCACCAGCCGGGCAAGGCGTCGCCGTCGATCTCGTTGCGCCAGCTGCTCGCCCAGCCCCGCAACGGCACGGCGAAGCTGTACGCGGCGAAGCGCGAGGGTGATGCCCGGCAGCGCGCCAAGACGTTCCTCACCACGATCGACTTCGAGGACGGCCGCTGGCTCGTGGTCAAGTACACCGACGAGAACCAGCAGACGTGGGTGCACGCCACGCCCGCGTCGCGCCAGATCATCACGGACTGGCTCAAGCGCCTGGAGTAGGGCCGCCGCCGCTGAAGTTCACCTCGGGTTCGGCCGGTGGTCAGAAGCGGCGACTAGAAACCCGCGCATGACCTTCGACCGTCGTACGTTGTTCAAGGCAGGCGCACTCGGCACGGCCGCCGCGTTCGTGCCGAGTGGCGTCAGCCTCGCGAAGACCGACCGGCCGATCCTCACCCACGGCGTGCAGTCCGGTGACGTCACGTGGGACGGCGGCATCGTGTGGACGCGCGCCGACCGTCCCTCGCGGATGCTCGTCGAGGTGTCCAACGACCCGAAGTTCCGCTTCTCCCACCGCGTCCGCGGTCCGCTGCTCACCCCGGAGACCGGCGGCACCGGGCAGGTCAGGGTGTCGAGCCTGCTGCCCGGCCGTCCCGCGTACTACCGCGTCACGGCCGAGGACCTGCACGGCCGCACCCGCAGCGAACCCGTCACGGGCAGCTTCACCACGGCCCCGCTCGGCCGCGAGGACGTGCGGTTCGTGTGGTCCGGTGACGTCGCGGGCCAGGGCTGGGGCATCAACCCGGACATCGGCGGCATGCCGATCTTCAAGGCCATGGCCGACCGCAGGCCGGACTTCTTCGTCCACAGCGGTGACAGCGTCTACTCCGACGGCCCGATGCAGGCGAGCGTGACGCTCCCGGACGGCCGGATCTGGCGCAACGTCGTCACGCCGGAGAAGTCCAAGGTGGCCGAGACGCTCGACGAGTACCGCGGCCAGTTCGCCTACAACTTCCTCGACGACAACGTGAAGCGCTTCGCGTCCCAGGTGCCGGTCTTCGCCCAGTGGGACGACCACGAGGTCACGAACAACTGGTACCCGGGCGAGATCCTCGACAGCCCGCTCTACACCGAGAAGCGCGTGGACGTGTTGGCGCAGCGGGCTTTCCAGGCGTTCCACGAGTGGATGCCGATCGACCAGAAGCGCGCGGTCGACGGTCGCGTCTACCGGAAGTTCTCCTACGGCCGCAACGTCGAGATCTTCGTGCTCGACATGCGCACCTACAAGGACCGCAACACCTCGCCCAAGGACAAGCCGGGCGTCATCCTCGGTGCCCGGCAGGCGAAGTGGCTCGTCGACGGCCTCAACCGCAGCACCGCCACGTGGAAGATCATCGCGGCGGACCTGCCGATCGGCCTGACCGTCCCGGACGGTGCCGACGTCGAGGGCGTCGCGAACGGCCTGCCGGGCGCTCCCAACGGCCGTGAGCACGAGATCGCGTGGGTGCTCAGGGAGCTCAAGCGCCGTCGCGTCCGCAACACCGTGTGGCTCACCGCGGACGTCCACTACACCGCCGCGCACCACTACTCGCCCGACCGCGCGGCCGCCGGCGACTTCGACCCGTTCTGGGAGTTCGTGTCCGGCCCGCTGCACGCCGGCGCGTTCGGTCCCAACACGCTCGACCCGACGTTCGGCCCGCAGGCCGTGTTCGTGCACGCCCCGCCCGCCGCCAACACCACGCCGCTGGACGGGTTCCAGCACTTCGGCGAGGTCAGGGCGTCGCAGCACGAGCTCACGGTGTGGCTGCGCGACGCGACAGGCGCCTCGCTGTGGTCCAAAACGCTCAGGGCTTCCTGACGCGAGACGTAGTGTCGGTGGGTGCCCATCTCGTTCGACACCTCCGGCTTCCGTCAGCTCGACCAGAACACCTGGCAGCACCCCAGCGGTGACCAGGCCGAACTGGCCTACTACGGCCTGGTCCCGGACCTACCGGCCGGGCTGGACGACCTGCCGAGGCTCCGGCACGACCTCGCCCTGGTCCACGGCGAGACCGGCTGCCTGATCGAGGCCCACGTCGTCCAGCTCGGAGGGGCGCCGACGCTGCTGCGGATCGTCAAGATGCCGCTGCCGAACCAGCCGCACGGGCAGATGTTCGTCGCGTCCTTCACCATCCCGAAGGAGAACTGCAGCGCCGTGCTGCAGCTCGGTGCGGTGGAACGCGGCATGACGGGCACGCGGGAGGCCATCCTCGCGGCTGAGATCGGGTTCCAGAACTGGGCCAAGCAGCACCCGTACGCGCCCGAGCTGGAGGGCGTGCTGCCGTTCCACGCGGGCGACGATCCCCGTCACGACGCGAGGTTCCCCGACCACCCGTTGTCCCGCGTGCGGGCGTGGGCGCACCACGTGGTCCGCACGGCACGGGTGGATCCCGGGTTCGCCTCGCTGCCGCCGTTCCGGGGCCAGACGCCGCCACCAGCACCGGTCGAGCCCGGTCAGACCCTCGTCACCGCGCTGCCTAGCCTGCCGGTCAGGGACTTCGTCGGTCTGCAGATCGGCGAGCAGACCACGTACTGGCGCACGAGCGACCCGAAGCTCAAGGAGATGCTCGGCCTCGGTCTCATGGGGCGTTCGCCGCTCGCCGAGACGAGGTTCCGCGACATGCTCCTCATCGACGTCGAGACCGGCGAGGCGATGATCCCCGACCGCTTCACCACCAACGGCCAGATGACCGCGCACAACACGCGCCTGCAGCAGGTCTCGCTGCCCGAGGCCGACGCGTCGCTGTCCGACGACGACGTCATGGACGCCTTCAAGTGGGCAGGCCGGATGGCGGGCGCGGCGGCGGAACGCGGTGAGTTCCTGTCCCTGGAGCCGATCGAGAACCAGGACGAGCAGGCCGATCCGCACATCCTCCTGGCCGTGCAGCAGCACGAGGGCCGGCAGATGGCCATCGCCCAGTTCTCGCCACCGCCGTCCGAGGGACCGCTGGCGGGCGCGCCGAGCCGCAGCGCCCCGGCCACGCCCGAGTCCGTCGAGGGCATCGGCGTGATCGCCGGTCTGGCGGTCAACGAGTGGCGCTCGCATCCGCTGAAGATGGCGATCACCTACCGGCGTCCGGCGGGCTGATCGCAAACATTTGCAGTACCCGACGTATTGTTTCCCGCTGTTTGTCGTGGTTTCGTGCAGCAACCCTGCAAGAGTTTGCGACAAGGAGGTCGCGATGCGTCGGGTCGTCGCCGCGCTCGCTGCACTGGTTTTGCTCCCCCTGACACCCGTTCAGGCCGTTGCCGCACCACCGCAACGCCTGGCCGTGGGGGAGGTGGTGGACATAGCGCCCGGTGTGCGCGACGGGGACGCGAGACTCGCGTTGCCGCCCAAACGCGATGACCTGCGAGGCGAGCGCTTCTACTTCGTGATGCCCGACCGGTTCGCGAACGGAGACCCGGGCAACGACCGGGGGCGCTCGAAGGCCGCCGAGCACGGCTTCGACCCCGCCGACAAGGGCTTCTACCACGGCGGTGACCTCAAGGGCCTGCACCGCAAGCTCGACTACCTCGACGGCATGGGCATCACGGCGATCTGGATGACGCCGATGTTCCTCAACCGCTGGGTGCAGGGCGACAGCGCGGGCTACCACGGCTACTGGACGCTCGACTTCACCAAGCTCGACCCGCACTTCGGCACCACGCAGGAGATGCGCGACCTGATCCGCGACGCGCACCGGCGTGGCATCAAGGTCTTCTTCGACATCGTCGCGAACCACACCGCCGACGTGATCAAGTACGCCGAGAACAAGACCCAGTACGTCTCGACCGGCGCCCAGCCGTACCTCGACGCGAGCGGCAAGCCGTTCGACATCGCGGACTACGCGGGTCGCAAGGACTTCCCGAAGCTCGACGCGCAGAAGTCCTTCCCGTACACGCCGGTGAAGGACGGCCCGACGAAGTACCCGTTGTGGCTCAACGACTCCACGCTCTACCACAACCGCGGCGACTCGACGTTCTCCGGCGAGTCGAGCGAGCAGGGCGACTTCTCCGGCCTCGACGACCTCATGACCGAACACCCGCGCGTGGTCAACGGCATGAAGGACATCTTCACCAGCTGGATCGACACGCTCGACATCGACGGCTACCGCGTCGACACCGTCAAGCACGTCAACCTGGAGTTCTGGCAGGCCCTCGCGCCGCACGTGAAGCAGTACGCGAACCGCAAGGGCAAGAAGGACTTCTTCGTGTTCGGCGAGGTCTTCGACTCCTCGCCCGAGAACACCTCGAAGTACACGACCGACGGCCGCATGCAGGCCACGCTGGACTTCCCGTTCCAGAGCAGCGCGCTGAACTTCCTGTCCGGCAAGGGTTCCCAGCGTCTGGGCGAGGTCCTGCTCGACGACGACCGCTACACCGACGCCGACTCCAACGCCTCGTCGCTGCCCACGTTCCTCGGCAACCACGACATGGGCCGCATCGCGTGGATGATCCGCAACGACCGTCCGGGCATCACCGACGCCGAACTGCTGGAACGCCTCAAGCTCGGCAACCAGCTCATGTACCTGTGGCGCGGCAACCCGGTCGTCTACTACGGCGACGAGCAGGGCTTCGCGGGCACGGGCGGCGACAAGCTCGCACGTCAGGACATGTTCGCCTCCAAGACGCCCGAGTACGTGGCGGAGAAGCTGATCGGCTCCGACCGCACGGGCGCCGTCGACAACTTCAACACCTCCCACCCGCTGTACCAGCAGCTCAAGGCCCTGGCGGCGCAGGTCGACAAGGACCCGGTGTGGCGTGACGGCAACCAGGTGCTCCGGTACGCCGACGGCGACGTGTTCGCGTTCAGCCGCATCCTCGGCCGCGAGCACCTCGTCGTCGCGAACGCCGGCACCTCGCCCGCGACCGTGACCGTGCCGGTGTCCTCCGCGGGGTTCGAGAACGCCGTCGTGCAGAACGGCCGCGTCACGGTGACCGTGCCCGCGCTGTCGGCGTTGGTGCTCAAGGGGACCGGCGACGTCGTGAAGTCGAAGCCGGCACCCGTGCTGGTCGCCCCGGCCGCCGGGACCGTGCTGGACGAGCGCGTCGAACTGCGTGCGGACGGCATCAGCGCGCCCAACGCGGCCGCGACGTTCGCCGCCCGCGTCGAGGGCACCCGCGACTGGACCGTGCTCGGCACCGACGACGCCGCCCCGTACCGCGTGTTCGCCGACCTCTCCGCGCTTCCGGGCGCGGCCGTCGGCAAGCGCGTCGAACTGCGCGTCGTCGCGAAGTCGGGCGAGATCGGCGCGGACGGCGCGTTCGTGTCGCTCGTGGCCGCGCCGCCGCTGCCGGACCCCGGCACGAAGAACCCGGACTGGCTGGTCGTGCACTACGCGCGCGACAACTACGACGGCTGGGGCCTGCACGTCTGGGGCGACGTCGAGACGCCGACCGAGTGGAGCACTCCTCTGCCGTTCGCGGGAGAGGACGCCTACGGGCGCTTCGCGTGGGTGAAGCTGAAGCCGGGTGCGAAGTCTGTCGGGCTCATCGCGCACAAGGGTGACGAGAAGGACACGTCCGTCGACCGGTTCGTGGACCCGAGCGTGACGCCCGAGGTGTGGCTGAAGCAGGGTGATCCGGCCGTGCACCCGTCCGAGCAGGCGGCCACGGGCAAGGCGGTCGTGCACTACGTCGGTGACGCCACCGGTGCGGTGGTGCGCGTGTCCGGACGTGGGGACGTGCCGTTCACGAACGGCATCGCGGAGCTCCCGCCCACCACCGACTTCTCCGTCGTGCGGGGCACGACCGTGGAGGCTTCCGGCAAGTTCACCAGCGGCCACGCGTGGGTCGCCGGTGGCAAGGTGCACGCGTCGCTCGCCGCCGCCGAGAACCGGGCGGTGATCCACTACAACCGCCCGGACGGCGACTACACCGACTGGACGATGTACCACTGGACGGGCTCCGCGGAGCCGTCACCGGGCTGGAACCAGTCGCGGGTGCCGGACGGGCGCGACCAGTTCGGCGTCTACTGGTCGGTGCCTTTGGCGGCCGGCGCGGCGGGTCTGAGCTACATCGTCCACCGCGGCGACACCAAGGACCCCGGCCCCGACCAGTTCCTCGACCTGGGACAGAAGGGCAACGAGGTGTGGCAGCTGCAAGGGAACGAGACCTACCTGCTTCCGCCCAACGCCGGCCCGGCCGCCGATGACGACCTGACCAAGGCCAAGGCGATCTGGATCTCGAAGGACAAGGTCGTCTGGGACGTCCCGTCGGTGCAGTCCGACGGTTACCGGCTCGAGTACGGCTCGAAGGTCCTGCGCCTGTCGCCCACGACCGAGGAGGTGCCGGCCCAGTTCCCGCACCTGCGCGGCAAGCCGGTGTTCGCCGTGCGCGGGTTCGTGGACGAGGCGTTGCGGGACAAGCTCTCCGCCGTGCACGTCGACGCGGGCGGAGCGATCCGGCACCGCACGAGCGTGCAGATCGCGGGCGTTCTCGACGACCGTTATGCCGCTGCCGCGACGAAACTGACGTTCGGGCCGACGTTCGACCACGACCGCGCGTCGGTCAGGCTGTGGGCGCCGACGGCGTCCAACGTCAAGCTGCGCCTGTTCGACCAGCCTTCGGGTGAGCCGCGGAAGGTCGTGCAGCTCAAGCGCGACGACGCTTCGGGGTCGTGGACCGGCACGGGTGACTGGAAGAACAAGTACTACCAGTTCGAGGTCACCAACTGGCAGCGCACGGTCGTGGTCACCGACCCGTACTCCGTGGCTCTGTCGGTGAACTCGACGCACTCGCAGTTCGCTGACCTGAAGGACGGCCGGACGATGCCCGCCGGGTGGTCCCGGGACGTCGCGAAGGGCATGGGCGGCGCGATCACCGAGCTGCACGTGCGGGACTTCTCGATCAACGACCAGTCCGTCCCGGAGGCGGATCGCGGTACGTACAAGGCGTTCACGCACCGCGACTCGACGGGCATGAAGCACCTGAAGACGCTGGCCGCGGCGGGCATGGACACCGTGCACCTGCTGCCGACGTTCGACATCGCGACCATCCCCGAGAAGCGTTCCGAGCAGGCCACGCCCGCGTGTGATCTGAAGGCGTTGCCCGCGGACTCCGACCAGCAGCAGGCCTGCGTCGGCGCGGTGGCCGGGCGTGACGGCTTCAACTGGGGTTACGACCCGTTCCACTACGACGTGCCCGAGGGCTCGTACGCCACGGCGGACGCGCAGAACGGCGCAGCTCGCTCGAAGCAGTACCGCGAGATGGTGAAGTCGTTGCACGACAACGGCAACCGCGTGGTCGTGGACGTGGTCTACAACCACACGGCGGCGTTCGGCGACGCGGCGACGTCCGTGCTGGACAAGGTCGTGCCCGGCTACTACCAGCGGCTGAACCTCGACGGCTCGGTCGCGAACTCGACGTGCTGCGCGAACACCGCGACCGAGAACGCCATGATGGGCAAGCTCGTCGTGGACTCGGTGGTGCGCTGGGCGCGCAACTACAAGGTCGACGGGTTCCGGTTCGACCTGATGGGCCACCACCCGAAGGCGAACATCCTCGCGGTGCGGGCCGCCCTGGACGCGCTGACCGTGGAACGTGACGGCGTGGACGGGCGCAGGATCGGCGTCTACGGCGAGGGCTGGGACTTCGGCGAGGTCGCCGGCAACGCCCGGTTCGAGCAGGCCACCCAGGCCAACATGGCCGGGACGGGCGTCGGCACGTTCAGCGACCGGCTCCGGGACGCGGTGCGCGGTGGCGGTCCGTTCGACGACGACCCGCGCGTGCAGGGGCTCGGTTCCGGGCTGGCCGGGGACGTGAACTCGTCGCCCGCCAACGGGAACGTGGCTCAGCGGCTGGAGAACTACAGCGACCTGGTGAAGCTGGGCATGGCGGGCAACATGGCCTCGTACCGGTTCCAGTCGACGGCAGGACCCGTGGTCTCCGGTCGGGACGTTCAGTACAACGGTTCTCCCGCCGGGTACACCGGGCAGCCGTTGGAGGCCATCACGTACGTCGACGCGCACGACAACGAGGCGTTGTTCGACGCGTTGATGTACAAGCTGAAGCCGGAGACCTCGATGGCCGACCGCGTGAAGATGCAGACGGTCTCGCTGGCACCGGCGTTGCTCGGGCAGGGGCGGCCGTTCGTGCACGCGGGCACCGAGTTCCTGCGCTCGAAGTCGTTGGACCGCAACAGCTACGACTCGGGCGACTGGTTCAACGCCTACGACCCGTCGTTGCGCGACAACGGTTTCGGCCGCGGGCTGCCGCCGAAGGCCGACAACGAGGCGAAGTGGCCGTACGCGAAGCCGTTGCTGGGTCTGGCGAAGCCTTCGTCGTCCGACATGAAGGCCTCACTGGACGCGACGCTGGAGCTGCTGCGGATTCGCCAGTCGTCGCCCCTGTTCTCGCTGGGGTCCGCCGAGCTGGTGCAGCAGAAGGTCTCGTTCCCGGCAGCGCAGTCCGGCCTGATCGTCATGCACGTCGACGACACGGTCGGTCTGGACGTCGATCCGGCACGTCGCGGGCTGGTCGTGGTGATCAACCCGTACCCGACGGACCAGGCCGTCACGCTGCCCGCCGGCGACTGGAAGCCGCTGACCAGGGAGAAGAAGGCGGGAGCCGCGCGGTCGGTCGTGGTGCTGGAGCGATAGTCCCGCTGAGAAATAGTTTTGTTCGAGAATAGTTTGCTACCGTTGGGTCCATGGGCACGACGGGGTGTACTGACCTGATGATGCTGCTGCATCGGACGGGGCACGCGCTCGAGACAGAGCTGACGGCGAGGCTCGCGGAGATCGGACTGACTCCGCGGGCCCGCTGCGTGTTGTCGAGCGCGCTGGACGCGGAGCTCACGCAGACCGAGATCGCGGACCGGATCAGCATCGACAAGACGACCATGGTCGTGACGATGGACGCCCTCGAGTCCGCCGGGTACGCCGAGCGCAAGCCGTCGCCGACGGACCGCCGCGCCCGCGTCGTGGTGGTGACCGAGGCCGGCCGCGCGATCGTGGCCAAGGCGGACGACGTGTACTCCGACGTCGTCGGCAGCGTGCTGGGCTCGTTGCCCGACGCCGAGCGCGAAGGCATGGTCAACGGCCTGACGCGCCTGGTGGAAGGCCGTTTGAGCGCTCCTCCCGCGTGTGAGAGGCCGCCGCGAAAACGTGCTCTGCGTCATGCGGTTGGGTAGAAGATAGTCCCGTACAAAACTATCTGTTACGGTTCCTCTTATGACTTCAGGGGGATCGAAGACCGACGCGCGCTGGCTGGCGCTGATCGTGCTGTGCGCAGGGATGTTGATGATCGTGCTGGACCAGACGATCGTGAACGTCGCGCTGCCCGCGATCGCGGAAGACCTCGAGTTCGGCCAGGCGGGGCTCGCCTGGGTCGTGAACGCGTACCTGATCGCCTACGGCGGTCTGCTCCTGCTCGCGGGCCGTCTCGGCGACCTGATCGGGCACAAGAAGGTGTTCCTGATCGGCCTCGGCGTCTTCACCGTCGCCTCGCTGCTGTGCGGGCTGTCGATGAGCGCCGAGATGCTGATCGTGTCGCGTTTCGTGCAGGGCGCGGGCGGTGCGCTGGCCACGTCCGTGACGCTCGGCATGGTCGTGACCATGTTCCCCGAGAAGGACGAACAGAGGCGCGCCATCGGCATCTTCAGCTTCGTCGCTGCTGCCGGCGCGTCCTTGGGTCTGCTGCTCGGCGGCGTGCTGACCGACGGCATGTCGTGGCACTGGATCTTCTTCGTGAACATCCCGATCGGCATCGTGGCCGCCATTGCCGCCGTGCGTCTCGTGCCCGACTCCGTCGGCCTCGGGTTGCGTGAGGGCGCGGATGTCCTGGGGGCGCTGCTGATCGTGGCCGCGGTGATGCTCGGCGTCTACACGATCGTCAAGGCCGAGCACTACGGGTTCGGCTCTGCGCACACGCTCGGGCTTGGCGCCGTGGCGGTGGCGTTGTTGGTGGGGTTCGTTGTGCGGCAGAGGACTGCCGCGAAGCCGTTGCTGCCGTTGAGGGTGTTCAGGTCTCGCAACGTGACCGGCGCGAACCTGGTGCAGATCTCCATGGTCGCCGGCATGTTCGGGCTGTTCTTCCTCGGCACCTTGTACATGCAGCTCGTGCTGCAGTACACACCGCTGCAGATCGGGCTGGCCTTCATGCCCGTCGCCGGTGCCATCGCGGTGTTCTCGGTGTCGCTGTCGGCTCGGCTGAACGCCCGGTTCGGTGAGCGCAACATGCTGATCGTCGGGTTGCTGTTCATGCTCGTCGGCATGGTGGTGTTCACGCAGGTGCCGGTGGACGGGTCCTACGTGGCCCACATCCTGCCCGCGGTGGCTCCACTGGGCGTCGGGCTCGGGTTGTCGTTCCCGGCCTTGATGACGTTGGCGATGTCCGGTGCCTCGCACGACGAGGCAGGGCTGGCGTCCGGCCTCGTGAACACGACCGCGCAGGTGGGTGGCGCGTTGGGGTTGGCCGTGCTGGCCACCACCTCCACGAGTTACACGTCGTCGTTGCTCGCCTCCGGGGTCGGGCGGCTGGAGGCGCTGACGTCCGGGTTCCACCTGGCGTTCTGGATCTCGGCCGTGCTGGTGGCGGTGGCCCTGGGGCTGGCGGTGTTCGTGCTGCGACAGGTCGCCGTCGACCGCTCCGAGCAGCCCGTGCTGGTGCACTAGTGGTCGGCTAGCTCTTCTCGCTTCCAGACGTCCTCGGTGCGCAGGATCTTGAACTCGCGGTCCTTCGCGTCGAGGACTTTCAGGAAGCCCGGGCTGGTCTCGAAGACGTAGACCTCCTGGGCGTCGTTGATGCGTTCCTTCGGGACCCACGGGGTGCTGACGACCGCCGCCACCGCCAGCGCGGAGCCCGCGAGGATCCAGGCGAACCACTTGAGGACCCAGCGGGCGTTGCGGATCGCCAGCACCATGGCCGCGCCGATCGCCACCGCGCCCAGCGCCAGCCACCAGCGGTGGTAGGTGAGGGTGTGGGAGACCATCAGAGCGATCAGCACGATCAGGGCGAGGAGCGCTGTCGTGTGTGGACGCTCCGGGTCCTTCCGGGTGCGGAGGTAGTAGAAGAACGTCGCCGGGGTGACGATCATCAGCAGCACCGTGCTGATGCGGTCGTCGGCCATGAACGTGCCGAGGAACAAGCCGGGGGCGTCGTCCAGTTCCAGCGTGTGGAGCAGGGCGAAGGCGGTGTGCCAGTCGTAGTGGGAGACCGCGAGGAGCCGGAGGAGGACGAACAGTACGGCCGCGCCGGTCACCGCGGACCCCGTGTGCTTTGCACTCACGCTGCGCACTATCGCAGGTGTGGCGTTCGCTACCCTGTCGTGCACATCCCGTACTTGTTTTGAGGAGTTCTCCGTCGTGTCCGAGCGCACCCTGGTTCTCGTTAAGCCCGATGGCGTTGCCCGTGGTCTCGTTGGCGAGGTGATCGCCCGCATCGAGCGCAAGGGCCTCAAGCTCGCCGCTCTCGAGCTGCGCACCGCAGACCGTGCCACCGCCGAGCAGCACTACGCGGAGCACGACGGCAAGTCGTTCTACGGCGACCTGGTCGACTTCATCACCGGTGGGCCGCTGGTCGCCCTCGTCGTCGAGGGTGTTCGCGCGGTGCCGGCGTTCCGTCAGCTCGCCGGCGGGACCGACCCCGTCGAGAAGGCCACCCCCGGCACCATTCGCGGGGACTTCGGCACCGAGGTCCAGTACAACCTGGTGCACGGGTCGGACTCGGCCGAGTCGGCCGAGCGTGAGATCAAGATCTGGTTCCCCAACCTCTGAGGGTCCTCCAGTGCGACGACGAATGGCCTCGGCGTGCCGCCGGGGCCATTCGTCACAGTGAGGCCGAGTGAGCCTCGCGGAAGTGTTGTCGCAGTGCCGTGCGCTTGGGCGGCGACACCACGAGACGGCTGCCGTGCAGGCCTGAGTAGGCCGGGTAGTCGCGGATGGTGGAAGACACGTACACCTGCAACGAAGTCGGATGCACTGCCACGAGGCCACGGTCGAAGAGCTTGTGGATGTCTGAACGCAGGAGCAGGCCTTCGTCCACGTCGTGGCGACCGTGCGTGGAGAACGCCAACAAGTGTGCGGCTTCCAGCGCTTCTGCTGGGCAAGGCCCGGTGACGGCGCACACCAGGCCGTACTTCTGGAGCAGCTGTTCGCGGTAGGCGGCCTGTCCGTTGCGCACCTTCACCAGCGCCCGGCGGTGGCCACCGGTGATCGGGGGCGGCGGGGTGGTCGTGGCGGGCTTGGGGATGTTCACGAGCATTCGCGCGAGCATCACCTCGAGTGTGCTCACGTCCAGTGGGCTGATGGATTCCTGCTTGGAGTTGTTCAACGCAGCTGTACGCAGTTTTTCGACGGTGATCGCGCCATCGAGCGCCCGCCACGTCCGCTCGTAGCGGGCCGTGTACCGCGTGATGTCGATGTCCACCGGAACAGGTTCGTGGAAGGTTGTGCGGCACGCATCGCGCAAGCAGAGAAATGGCGGGGTCTTCACCTTGCGCCGCTTGAAATTCGTGAAGCCGCACACCGGACACGTGTTCCGCTGCTTGGTCAGACCCGGCGCCACGTCGATCTTCTCGATCGTAGCGGCGCCAAGCGCAACCCTCTTGTCTCGGACAACGACGAGGTCGCCTGAATGCACTGTTGCGCTGTTGTGCACGGTTGAGTCGTAGACGTAGAAAGCATCCGGAACGTCGGCATATCCGTCGTTGCCCTGGAAGTCCCGCTCATCACCGAATGACAACAGTGCCCATGCTCGCATGCCTCATCTAACCGCGACGCGGGCTGCTGCCCAGGCCCCCGGCTGCCGCCCCGTTCAGTGTCGTCCCCTCCGGATAACCCAGCGGCAGGTACATCCACACGTCGTCCCACCGCTCGGTTCCCACGGCGATCGCGTTCGGCATCCGGCCGCACTCCCGGAAACCCAGGTGCTCGTACAGCTCGATGGCGCCGTGGTTGTTGCCGCGCACTCCGAGCATGAGGATCTCGATGCCCTGATCGGTGGCGTTGGAGATCAGGCCCTCCATCACCCGCTTGCCCAGTCCCAGGCCGCGTGCCGACGGGTGGGCCATGATCTGCTGGACCTCTGCCCGATGTTGGAACACGGCGGTCGAGCCGCGCCTCCACAGGCCCACCGCGCGCACCACGCCGTCCACCACTGCTGTGCAGAAGGCCGCGTCGCCGTCCCGGACCTGTTTCAGGACCGTGTCCAGCCAGGTCGAGATGCGGTCGTAGGTCGGGGGCTCGTGGTAGCCGACCGCGCCGCCTGCCGCCACCACGTCGTGCACCACCTCGTGGATCTCGGCGCGGAGGGTGCCGTCGGCTTCCGAGGGCCAGCGGAGTTCGGGCATGGGGCGATCGTAATTGCGTCGAGAATTGTCGGACCTGTTCGTTAACGTCGGGTCTTGTGGACAACCTTGTTGAAGCCAAGGCTCTGACCAAGCACTTCGGGTCGTTCGAGGCCGTTCGCGGCATCGACGTCGAGGTGCGGCGGGGGGAGGCGTTCGGGTTCCTCGGGCCCAACGGGGCCGGGAAGTCGTCGACCATGCGGATGATCTCGTGCGTGTCCGGGCGGACCGGTGGGGAGCTGAAGGTCCTCGGGATGGATCCCGGTACCGAGGGACCCAAGATCCGGGCTCGGCTCGGGGTGGTGCCCCAGTTGGACAATCTCGACACCGAGTTGACGGTTCGGCAGAACCTGCAGATCTACGGGCGGTACTTCGGGATGTCCCGGCAGAAGTGCCGGGAGAAGGCCGAGGAGCTGCTCGCGTTCGCGCAGCTCTCGGATCGGGCGGACCAGGAGGTCGAGCCGCTCAGCGGCGGGATGAAGCGGCGGCTGACGATCGCTCGGTCGTTGGTGAACGACCCTGAGCTGCTGCTGCTCGACGAACCGACGACCGGGTTGGACCCGCAGGCTCGGCATCTGTTGTGGGACAGGCTGTTCCGGCTGAAGCAGGACGGCGTCACGCTCATCATCACCACGCACTACATGGACGAGGCCGAGCAGCTGTGCGACCGGCTCGTCGTGATGGACGGTGGGCGGATCGCGGCCGAGGGGTCGCCCAGTGAGCTGATCAACCGGTACTCGACCCGGGAGGTGTTGGAACTGCGGTTCCAGCCCGGGGCTGAGAAGCCCGACCTGGAGCGCTTCGCCGAGCGGGTCGAGGTGTTGCCGGACCGGCTGTTGCTCTACACGAAGGACGGGGAGGCGGCGCTCCAGAGAGTCCACGAGCACGGGGTGCAGCCCGTGCAGAGCCTGGTGCGGCGCAGTTCGCTGGAGGACGTGTTCCTGAGGCTCACCGGCCGGACGTTGGTGGACTGATGGAGACGTTGCGGGCGAGCTGGTTCGGGTTCGAGAAGACCTGGACGTGGTACCGGCGCAACTGGCGCGCCACGGCGGTGTCGAGCTTCCTCACGCCGGTGTTGTTCCTGCTGGCGCTCGGGCTGGGGTTCGGGTCGCAGGTGCAGTCGACGGCGTTGATCGGCGGCGTGCCGTACCTGCAGTACCTCGCGCCGGCGCTGGTCGTGGTCACGGCGGTGCAGGGGGCCACGTTCGAGTCGACGTTCCCCGTCATGTCGCAGTTCATGTGGCAGAAGTCGTTCATCGCGATGGTGGCCACGCCGATCACGCCGGCACAGGTCCTGTACTCGCAGACGATGTGGATCGGTTCGCAGTTGCTGCTGCGGTCTGTGGTGTTCGTGGGGGTCGCGGCGGCGTTGGGGGCTGCGGCCGGGCCCGGGATTCTGCTGGCCATTCCCGTCGCGACGCTGGCGGGGCTCGCGTTCAGCGCGCCGTTGGTGGCCTACAGCGCGACGTTGGACAAGCCGGACGCGTTCAACAACATCTTCCGGTTCGTGCTGATGCCGATGACGTTGTTCACCGGCGCGTTCTTCCCGGTCAGCCAGCTGCCCGACTGGTTGTTGCCGCTGGTGTGGCTCACGCCCGCGTGGCACGGCATCGAGCTCGCGCGAGGCGCGACGTTCGGCACGTTGGACCTCTTACCGGCGTTGGGCCACGTCGGGTACCTCGGCGCGTTGGTCGTCATCGGCGTCGCGCTCGGCGTGAAGTTCTTCCACCGGAGGCTGGCCGTATGACGCAGACCCTGGAACGAGAGAAGGCCAGGCCCGCGAGCGTCGGGCTGCTGTGGCGGGTGATTCCGCCGGGGCTCTACGGCAGGCGGGCGAGCATGCTCGTCGAACGGTCCGCGGTGGTGAACCGGCGGGCGTGGTTCGTGCTGGTCGGCGGTGCTTTCGAGCCGATGCTCTTCCTGTGGTCGCTCGGCCTCGGGTTCGGGCAGATGGTGACGGCGGTGGCCGGGCCGGACGGGCGGCCGATCTCGTACGCGGCGTTCGTGGCGCCCGCGCTGCTGGCCGCGAGCGCGATGAACGGGGCCGTGTACGACGCGACGTTCAACGTGTTCTTCAAGTTCAAGTACGCGAAGCTCTACGACGCGATGCTCACGACGCCGATGGGGCCGATGGACATCGCGATCGGCGAGATCTCGTGGGCGCTGCTGCGTGGCGGGCTGTACTCGGCCGGGTTCCTCGGCGTGATGCTCGGGATGGGGCTCATCTTCTCGCCGTGGGCGTTGCTCGCGCTGCCGGCCGCGCTGCTGGTGGCGTTCGCGTTCGCAGCGGTGGGCATGGCGGCGACGACGTTCATGAGGTCGTGGCAGGACTTCGACCTGGTGCAGCTCGCGGTGCTGCCGCTGTTCCTGTTCTCGACGACGTTCTACCCGCTGTCGGTCTACCCGGGCTGGCTGCAGGCCGTGGTGACGTGGACGCCGCTCTACCACGCCATCGAGCTGATGCGCGGTCTCACGCTGGGCGTCGTCGGCTGGGGCATGCTCGGCCACGTCGCGTATTTCGCGGTGCTCGCGGCCTTCGGAACGGTGGTCGCGGCGCGGCGATTGGGCAAGTTGTTGCTGGACTGAGGCGCGATTCGGCCCCCGCCTGTGGGGGCCGTTACTCTGGTCGTGTGAGTGCTGAGTCTGTTTTCCCCAGGTTGGAGCCTCTGCTGCCGCGGATCTCCAAGCCGGTGCAGTACGTCGGCGGGGAGCTCAACGCGACCGTCAAGGACTGGGACGCGGCGTCCGTGCGCTGGGCTTTGATGTACCCCGACGCGTACGAGGTCGGCCTGCCCAACCAGGGCGTCATGATCCTTTACGAGATCCTCAACGAGCTGCCGGACGTGCTGGCCGAGCGCACCTACGCGGTGTGGCCGGACCTCGAGGCGTTAATGCGCGAGCACGACGTCCCGCAGTTCACGGTCGACGGGCACCGGCCGGTCAAGGCGTTCGACCTGATGGGCATCAGCTTCGCGACGGAGCTGGGCTACACGAACATGCTGACGGCCCTGGACCTCGCCGGCATCCCGCTGCACGCGGCCGACCGCACCGAGGACGACCCCATCGTGGTCGCCGGCGGGCACGCGGCGTTCAACCCGGAGCCCATCGCGGACTTCGTGGACGCGGCGGTGCTCGGCGACGGTGAGGAGGCCGTCCTCGAGATCACCGAGATCGTGAAGACCTGGAAGGCCGAGGGCTGCCCCGGTGGCCGCGACGAGGTGCTCACGAGGCTCGCCGAGACCGGCGGCGTGTACATCCCGCGCTTCTACGACGTGGAGTACCTGCCGGACGGGCGCATCCAGCGCGTCGTGCCGAACCGCGACCGGGTCCCGTACCGCGTCTTCAAGCGGACGACGATGGACCTCGACGCGTGGCCGTACCCGAAGCAGCCGCTGGTGCCGCTCGCCGAGAGCGTCCACGAGCGGATGAGCGTCGAGATCTTCCGCGGCTGCACGCGCGGTTGCCGCTTCTGCCAGGCGGGCATGATCACCCGCCCGGTGCGCGAGCGGTCCATCGAGGGCATCGGCGCCATGGTCCAGAAGGGACTGGAGGCGACCGGCTTCGAAGAGGTCGGCCTGCTGTCCCTGTCCAGCGCGGACCACAGCGAGATCGCCGAGATCACCAAGGGCCTCGCGGACCGTTACGAGGGCACCAACACGGGCCTGAGCCTGCCGAGCACGCGGGTCGACGCGTTCAACATCGACCTCGCGAACGAGCTGTCCCGCAACGGAAGGCGCTCGGGTCTCACCTTCGCGCCCGAGGGCGGCAGCGAGCGGATGCGCCGCGTCATCAACAAGATGGTGTCCGAAGAGGACCTCATCAGGACGGTGTCGGCCGCGTTCTCCAACGGCTGGCGGCAGGTGAAGCTCTACTTCATGTGCGGCCTCCCGACCGAGGAGGACGAGGACGTCCTGCAGATCGCGGAGATGGCGAAGAACGTCATCCGCGCGGGCCGGCAGGCGAGCGGCCGCAACGACGTCCGCTGCACCATCTCGATCGGCGGGTTCGTGCCCAAGCCGCACACGCCGTTCCAGTGGGCCCCGCAGTGCGACCCGGACACGGTCGACGACCGGCTGCGCAAGCTCCGCGAGGCCGTCAACGCCGACCGCAGCCTCGGCCGCAACATCGGCATGCGCTACCACGACGGCAAGCCGAGCCTCATCGAAGGCCTGCTCAGCCGGGGTGACCGCCGCATCGGCAAGGTCATCGAGGCCGTGTGGCGCGACGGTGGCCGGTTCGACGGCTGGAGCGAGCACTTCTCCTACGACCGCTGGACCGCGAAGGCGGCGGAACAGCTGGAGCCGTTCGGCGTCGACCTCGCCTGGTTCACCATGCGCGAGCGCGAGGAGCTGGAGGTCCTGCCCTGGGACCACCTCGACTCGGGCCTCGACAAGGAATGGCTCTGGGCCGACTGGCAGGACGCGCTCGACGAGCGCGAGCAGGACGACTGCCGCTGGACCCCGTGCTTCGACTGCGGTGTGTGCCCCGCGATGGGCACCGACATCGAGGTCGGGCCGACGGGCCGCAAGCTGCTGCCGATCTCCCCGGTCGGCGTCGGCTCGCCCGTGAAGAACCCCGCTCTCACGCCGTAGCCGTCCACAGCGAAGAGGGGCCCTTTCGAGCGTTCACGACGCTCGAAAGGGCCCCTCTTGCGGTTGCGGGGTGGTTACCTCGTGACGGCGGCGAGCGCGTCCACGAGCCCGTGGCCGTAGAACGAGTTGTACTCCGAGTACCCGGTGCAGAACGCGTCCTGCACACCCGTCCCGTTCAGGTCGTAGTCGGCGGGGCAGGCCAGCGTCGACGCCTGCGCGTTCAGCATGCGGCCCAGCGACACCGCGTCCGTGTCCGGATGCGTCGACGCGATCAGCGCCGCCACGCCGGACGCGTGCGGGGTCGCCATCGACGTGCCGCACGAGTAGTCGTAGCCGGACGGCACGGTCGACAGCACGCACCCGTTCTGCGTGCGCGGGTCACCGCCCGGCGCCGTCACGTCGATCGCGCCCAGCCCGTACGAGCTGTACCCGGCCTTGGTCTCGGTCGAGTCGACCGCCGACACGCCGACGACGTTCTTGAGCTGCGCCGGCAGCACCACGCACGTCGAGTCGACCGGGCGGGTCTGCGCCTCGCCGTTCGTCGGCGACATCGAGTCGCGTCCCGGCCGGGACAGGTCGGCGGCGGCGTTCCCGGCGGCGGCGACCGTCAGCACGTTGCGCGACGTCGCGTGGTCCACGGCACGACGCACGGCCTCGTAGACGATGCGCTGGCCGGGCTCGCTCTGGCACGTGAACAGGTACGGGTCGATGAAGTAGCTGTTGTTGGTGATCGTCATGTTCTGCGAGGCGGCCCACATGAAGCCGCACACCGCGTACTCGGGGTAGATGAAGCCGTCGTCGTCCACGACCTTCACGGACGCGATGCGCACGCCCGGTGCGACGCCCGTGGTGCCGCGGCCGTCGTCCGCGGCGGCGATCGTGCCGGCGACGTGCGTGCCGTGGGCGGAGGTCGTCGGGGCCCAGGCGGAGGACGACGTGTCGGGCTTGCCGGTGAGGCACCCGGCGGACATCTCCGGCGCCAGCGCGTCGGCCAGATCGGGGTGGCGGGCGTCGACACCGGAGTCCAGCACGCCCACGACGACGGACTTGGAGCCCGTGTTGATCTTGTGCGCGGCCGGCGCGTTGATGAGATCCATGTCCCATTGTTCGGCGGAGCGCACGCCCGAGGGCCGGAACAGCTCCGTGTCGTCCTTCTTCCGCTTCACCGACTGCTTCGCGATGCTCTCGGCCTGGGCGCTGTACGCGCGGTCCGGGCCGATCAACTTGAGGAAGCTCGGGTCCGGCGAGGTGGCCACCGCGACCGAGATCTGCGGGTAGTAGACCGTCGTCAGGCCGCACGCCGCCGTGATCTCGGAGTTCGCCGTCTCGGCGGGCGTGGCCTGCGGAAACACCACCAGGTAGCGCAGCAGGGGACCGGGCTGGATGCAGGTGTTCACCACGGGTGCCGGGTCCGGTTCCGCGCCGGCGGGCAGGGATGCCGCCATGCACCCGGCCACGAGCAACGCGGTCATCGCCGCCGCTCGGGCGCGGTGGGGCAGAGGCACCAGGGACCTCCAGGTCGGCAGGGCGTCCAGTCAGCCGGACCGTAGCCACGCGCAACGATCTAGACAAGCTGAACGTTCTGAATCAGGTTCACGGTACCGTCCTCATGGACGAACAGCCTGCGCCGATGGGACCGCTCACCCGTCGGAACACCACTCGGGAGCACCACTGAGCCGCAACCTGCCCAACAACCCCTCCGCCGCGGCGGTGCAGAAACTGCGCCTCCGCTACACCAAGCGGGGGAGGTTGCGTTTCACCTCGCACCGCGACATCGCTCGCACGTTCGAACGTGCGCTGCGCAGGGCAGGCGTACCCATGGCCTACTCCCAGGGGTTCAGCCCTCACCCGAAGGTGTCGTGGGTCGGTGCCGCGCCGACCGGCGTGGCCAGCGAGGCCGAGTACGTCGAGGTCTCGGTGGTCGAGGTCCTCGACCCGGTGGCGCTGAGGGCCGCGCTCGACGAGGCGTTGCCGCCCGGCATCGACGTCGTCGAGATCGTCCAGGCGCGAGGTGGCAACCTCACCGAGCGCATCGACGCGAGCGAGTGGCGGATCGAGCTCGACGGGGTGGAACCCGACGAGCTGGCCAGGGCGGTGAGCGTCCTGCTCGCGGCCGAGTCCGTCGAGGTCGAGCGGCTCACCAAGAACGGCACGAAGATGCTCGACGTGCGGCCCGCCGTCGTGTCGGCGCTGGTCGAACCACGTTCGAGCGACGCCGGACACGATGACACCGCTTTGTCACGACCGTGTGGGATACTCATGACGGTTGTACGGCAGGTAACGCCTACCGTGCGACCCGACGACGTGCTGAATGCGCTTCGCGTCGTAGCCGATCTCGTGCCCCCGGTACCTGCGAGAGCAACCCGGATGGCGCAGGGAAGGCTCGACGGCGAGGGCAGGCTGGTGGACCCGCTCCAGCAGGACAGAGAGTCCTGACGAGCGCAGACGGTTGTCTGTTCGGTCCGGTCCAGCCGGGACGCGCATACAGGAGGAGCGGCGCTGACAGCGGCGTCGTCGTGGGACCTGCGCAAGCGTGCGCCCAGTGAGGCGCCACGCCGCTGCGCGCGAGGCAAGGATTCCCGCCGCGAGAAGCGGTGGAAGAGACGAGAGAGGCCCCTGCGCGGCCGCGTCCTCACGGGACGCGCCCGGGGGTGGAGGAGCTGCATGTCGAACGAGGACAAGCCCGCCGGTGTCACCGGCGGGCAGGGCGTGGTTGCCGCACGCCCGGCACTGGCGGACCTGCCGGACAAGCTGCGGGTCCACGCACTGGCGAAACTGCTGGACGTCAGCAGCAAGGACGTGATGACGGCGCTGGCCGACCTCGGTGAGGTCGCCCGCAGCGCGCAGTCGAGCGTCAGCCGCGACGTCGCGCTGAAGGTCGCCGAGACCCTGGTGGACTGGGACGACGTGGTCACCGGTGAGGTCACCGAGGACTACGAGGCCCCCGCGATCCCGGCGTTCGAGGCACCGGCGCTCGCGCCGATCTTCGCCGCGCCGAGCGCGGTCTTCCTGCCGCCGACGCCGGTCGAGCGCCCCAAGGCGTCCGCCTCGCCGTTCATGGTCGAGGAGACGCCGGTCGTCGAGGAGAAGTCCATCGGCGAGATCGCCGCGGACGAGCTCGACGCCGCCGAGGCCGATGCCGACGCGGACGGCGATGCCGACGGTGACGACGAGGGCGACAGCCGCCGTCGCCGCCGCCGGGGCCGTCGTGGCCGCGGTCGCGGCAAGGGCACCGACGCCGAGTCCGGTGACGAGTCCGACGAGGCACCGGCGGAGGACGCCGAGGCCACCGAGGAGACCGAGGCCACCGACGAGGCCGAGGACGAGGGCGACGAGGGCTCGACCCGCCGTCGCCGCCGTCGCCGTCGCCGCAAGACCGGCGCGGACGACGAGGTGACGTCCGAGGACGACCCGCCGAACACCGTCGTGCACGTCCGCGAGTCCCGCGACGCGCGGGACGACAAGGCCGACTCCGAGGCCGCGCAGAACGAGGTGCGGAGCATCCGCGGCTCGACGCGCCTCGAGGCCAAGCGCCAGCGCCGCCGCGACGGTCGCGAGGCCGGCCGCCGCCGTGCCCCGGTGCTGACCGAGGCCGAGTTCCTGGCCCGCCGCGAGGCCGTGGCCCGCACGATGGTCGTCCGCGAGCGCGGCGACCGCACCCAGATCGGCGTGCTCGAGGACGGCGTGCTCGTCGAGCACTTCGTCACCTCGTCGGGCAGCGGCTCCATCGTGGGCAACGTCTACCTCGGCCGCGTCCAGAACGTGCTGCCGAGCATGGAAGCCGCGTTCATCGACATCGGCCGCGGCCGCAACGCCGTGCTCTACGCCGGTGAGGTCGACTGGGACGCCGCCGGTCTCGAGGGCAAGTCCCGCAAGATCGAGCAGGCGCTGTCCAGCGGCGACTCGGTGCTCGTCCAGGTCACCAAGGACCCGGTCGGCCACAAGGGCGCCCGCCTGACCACGCAGATCAGCCTCCCCGGCCGCTTCCTCGTCTACGTGCCGGGCGGCGGTGCCACGGGCATCAGCCGCAAGCTGCCGGACAACGAGCGCAAGCGCCTCAAGGACATCCTCAAGCGCGTCGTCCCCGAGGACGCCGGCGTGATCATCCGCACCGCCTCGGAGGGCATCTCCGAGGAGGAGCTCGGCCGCGACGTCACGCGTCTGCAGGCCCAGTGGAAGGTCATCCGGGAGAAGGCCGACAGCACCTCCACCAAGGCGCCGACGCTGCTCTACGAAGAGCCGGACCTGCTGGTGAAGGTCGTCCGCGACCTGTTCACCGAGGACTTCGCCCAGCTCGTCGTCCAGGGTGACGAGGCGTGGGAGGTCATCGACTCGTACGTCCGCCACGTCGCGCCCGACCTGCAGGACCGCCTGAAGAAGCACGTCGGCAACAACGACGCGTTCGTCGAGTACCGCATCGACGAGCAGCTGATGAAGGCGCTCGACCGCAAGGTCTGGCTGCCCTCGGGTGGCTACCTGATCATCGACCGCACCGAGGCGATGACGGTCATCGACGTCAACACCGGCAAGTTCACCGGTTCCGGCGGCAACCTCGAAGAGACCGTCACGCGCAACAACCTGGAGTCGGCGGAGGAGATCGTCCGCCAGCTCCGGCTGCGCGACATCGGCGGCATCATCGTCATCGACTTCATCGACATGGTGCTCGAGTCGAACCGCGACCTGGTGCTGCGCCGCCTCACCGAGTGCCTCGGCCGCGACCGCACGCGCCACCAGGTCGCCGAGGTCACCTCGCTGGGTCTCGTCCAGATGACCCGCAAGCGCGTCGGCACCGGCCTGCTCGAGGCGTTCAGCCAGACGTGTGAGCACTGCCGCGGCCGCGGCGTCGTCGTGTCCACCGAGCCCGTGCACTCGCACGGCGGTGGCAACGGTGGCGGCCAGCAGCAGCAACAGCAGGCCCAGGGCGGTGGCCGCAAGTCGCGCCGCAACAAGGGTGGCGGCGAGCAGGCGGCCGAGACCACCGAGGTCGTCGAAGCGGCCGTCGAGACGCCGGTCGAGCCCGAGGCCGTCCAGGTCTTCGAGCCCGGTGAGCCCGAGGACACGTCCGAGGACTTCGTCGCCGCCGACCAGGAGCACGAGGCCCACGGTCGTCGTCGCCGCCGTCGTCGTGGCCGCGACAAGGAGCCGCAGGCCGTCGTCGACGCGGTCGTGGTCGAGGAGCAGGCGCTCAACGGTCACGTGCCGCACGAGGTCGCCGAGGACCCGGCACCGGTCGAGCTCGAGCCCGTCGTCACCGAGTCGGTGGCCGCCGAGCCCGAGGTGATCGAGGAGACCGTCGAGGAGCTCGTCGAGCCGGTTGTCGAGCCCGTCGTCGAGAAGCCCCTCGTCACCGGTCGCATCGGCGCTCAGCAGCCCGCCGTGACCGGCCGCATCGGCGCCCAGCGGCCCCTGCCGGCCGTGGAGCCCGAGCAGGAGCCCGCCGAGGCCCCGCAGCCGGTCGCCGCACCCGAGCCCGTCGTGGAGGCCCCTGCGGCCCCCGTGGAGGCCCCTGTGGTCCGCACGCGGCGTCGTGCGGCCAAGCGCCCCGCCGGTGCGCCGGTCGCCGCCGAGGCACCCGCCCCGGTCGTCGTCGAGGTGCCCAAGCAGCCCGAGGTCCAGATGCCCGCACCGGTGGTCACCACCACCACTCGCAGGCGGCGCGCCGTGTCGCGCCCCGCGGGACCGCCGGTTCAGGAGGACTGACGCGAGGAAAGTGAGACCGGGGTCGCCTGCGGGCGGCCCCGGTTTCGCGTTGGGGGACAAGGGTTGTGAGGGACCGCACAGCCTGCGGGAACGCGTTCTGGGCACCCCGGTTTGCTCCCGGCGTACCCACTCCCGTAACCTTGTTGACGGCCCGCCATCCGACGGGTCCTGTCGTGTGCCTCCTCTGGTGCCTGTGGTGGAAACACCGTTCCCAGACTGGTTGGCGCACGGCCCGTCACCATCGAGTAGCAGGAGACTTCCGTCCTGATGTACGCGATCGTCAAGACCGGCGGCAAGCAGTACAAGGTCGCTGTCGGCGACATCGTCGAGGTCGAGAAGCTCGAGGGCGAGCCGGGCACCGAAATCTCCCTCCAGGCGCTGCTCGTGGTCGACGGCACTGACGTCACCGCAGACGCGGCGGCCCTGGCGAAGTTCTCGGTGACCGGCAAGCTGGTCGAGCACACCAAGGGCCCGAAGATTCGCATCCACAAGTTCAAGAACAAGACCGGCTACCACAAGCGACAGGGTCACCGTCAGAAGTTGACCCGTGTCGAGGTCACCGGCATCACCGGTAAGTGAGGACCTGACTTCTCATGGCACACAAAAAGGGTGCATCCAGTTCCCGCAACGGCCGTGACTCCAACCCCCAGTACCTGGGTGTGAAGCGGTTCGGCGGTCAGGTCGTCAAGGCCGGCGAGATCCTGATCCGCCAGCGCGGCACCAAGTTCCACCCCGGCGTCGGCGTCGGCATCGGCAAGGACGACACGCTGTTCGCCCTGCTGCCGGGTGCGGTGGAGTTCGGTTCGAAGCGCGGTCGCAAGACCGTCAACATCGTTCCGGTCGCGGTCTGAGAAAGACCGCTCCTAGAACGTAGTTAGACCTCTGCGAGGGGCGGGTCCGGGTCATCCGGTCCGCCCCTCGTTGTTTGTTCGCAGTCTTTTGAGAGGAAGTAGTTCCGTGGCCCGCTTCGTAGACCGGGTGGTGATCCACGCTGCCGCAGGCAACGGGGGCAACGGTTGTGCTTCAGTGCACCGCGAGAAGTTCAAGCCGCTCGGCGGCCCGGACGGCGGCAACGGGGGCAGTGGCGGCAACGTCATCCTCGTCGTCGACTCGCAGGTCCACACCCTGCTGGACTTCCACTTCCGCCCGCACGCCTCCGCGACGAGCGGCAAGGCCGGTGCCGGTGCGAACCGCGACGGTGCGAACGGCGACGACCTGATCCTCCGCGTCCCGGACGGCACCGTCGTGCTGACCGAGGCCGGCGAGATCGTCGCGGACCTCGTCGGCGAGGGCACCCAGCTCATCGCGGCGGCCGGTGGCCGTGGCGGTCTGGGCAACGCCTCGCTCGCGTCCAAGGCCCGCAAGGCCCCCGGTTTCGCGTTGCTCGGTGAGCCGGGCGAGACGCGCGACCTGGTGCTGGAGCTCAAGTCCGTCGCGGACGTCGGTCTGCTGGGCTTCCCGTCGGCCGGCAAGTCGTCGCTGATCTCCGTGCTCTCCGCCGCGAAGCCGAAGATCGCCGACTACCCGTTCACGACGCTGGTCCCGAACCTCGGCGTGATCACCGCGGGCGAGACCATCTTCACGATGGCGGACGTCCCCGGCCTGATCCCCGGAGCGTCGCAGGGCAAGGGCCTCGGCCTCGACTTCCTGCGCCACATCGAGCGCACCGCCGTGCTCGCGCACGTCGTCGACTGCGCCACGTACGAGCCGGGCCGCGACCCGATCGCGGACATCGACGCGCTGGAGAAGGAACTCTCGGAGTACACGCCCGCTCTCGGCGGCAACTTCGAGGACCGTCCGCGCGTGGTGATCCTCAACAAGGTCGACATCCCGGACGCCCAGGACCTCGCCGACATCGTCCGCCCGGAGATCGAGGCCCGAGGCCTGCCGGTCTTCGAGGTGTCGACGGTGTCCCGCCAGGGCCTGCGCGAGCTGTCGTTCAAGCTGGCCGAGGTCGTGCGCGAGTACCGCGCGGCCCAGCCGAAGAAGGAGTCGACCCGAATCGTGCTGCGGCCGACCGCCGTGGACGACCAGGGCTTCACCGTGACCGAGGACCCCTCGGTCGAGGGTGGCTTCATCGTGAAGGGCGAACGCCCCGAGCGCTGGATCCGCCAGACCGACTTCTCCAACGACGAAGCCGTCGGTTACCTCGCGGACCGCCTCAACAGGCTGGGCGTCGAGGAGAAGCTCGTGAAGATGGGCGCCGTCCCCGGTTGCCAGGTCACCATCGGCGACCTGATCTTCGACTGGGAACCGACCACCCCGGCCGGCATCGCGATGACGATGACCGGACGCGGCACGGATGTCCGTCTCGAGCGCAACGACCGCATCGGCGCCCACGAGCGCAAGGCCCTGAAGAAGGCCCGCCGCGCGCCCGGTGACTACGGCGACGACTTCGACGAGGAGTAAAACCGTGACGGCCCCCGTGGTCTCACAAGCTCGAACCGCGGTCGCCTCGGCGAACCGCATCGTGGTCAAGGTCGGTTCTTCTTCTTTGACCACAGCGGAAGGTGGCCTCGACCCAGCGCGTCTCGACGCGCTGGTCGACGCCCTCGCCGCCCGTGCCGCCGCCGGAAGTCAGGTCGTGCTCGTCTCGTCGGGTGCGATCGCCGCGGGCCTCGCGCCGTTGAAGATCTCCCGCCGCCCGCGCGACCTCGCCACCCAGCAGGCCGCGGCGAGCGTCGGGCAGCTCACGCTGGCGCACGCCTACGCGAACTCGTTCGGCCGCTACTCGCTCACCGTCGGCCAGGTCCTGCTGACCGCGGACGACGTGGTGCGCCGCGCGCACTACCGCAACGCCCAGCGGACGTTCGACCGCCTGCTGGCCCTCGGCGCGGTGCCGGTCGTGAACGAGAACGACACCGTTGCCACCGAAGAGATCCGCTTCGGCGACAACGACCGACTGGCCGCTCTCGTGGCACACCTGGTCGGCGCCGACGCGCTCTTCCTGCTGTCCGACGTGGACGCCCTCTACTCGGGTGACCCGCGCCAGCCGGGAGCCGTCCGCATCGCCGAGGTGGCGTCAGCGTCCGATGTGGATGGTGTGAAGGCCGGCGCCGTGGGCGCGTCGGGCCTCGGCACCGGAGGCATGGCCTCGAAGCTCGCCGCCGCGCGCCTGGCCTCGTCCGCGGGCATCCCGGTCCTGCTCACCAGCGCCACCGAGGCGGGCCGAGCCCTGACCACCGCCGACGTGGGCACCGCTTTCGCCGCAACGGGTTCCCGCCTCACCGCCCGCCGCTTCTGGCTCGGGTACGCCACCGACGCCAACGGCCGCCTGCACCTCGACGACGGCGCGGTCGCCGCGGTCGTGGGCAGGCGTCGATCGCTGCTCGCCGCCGGCATCACCGGTGTGGACGGCGACTTCGAGGCCGGAGACGTCGTCGAGCTGGTCAGCCTGGCCGGCGAGGTCGTGGCCCGCGGTGTGGTCGGGTACGACTCGGCCGAGCTGCCGTCGTTGGTCGGCCGCAAGTCCCACGACCTGCCGGAGGAGCAGCGCCGCGAGGTCGTGCACGCGGACGACCTGGTGCCGTTGACTAGGTGAGCTCCACGCCCTTCGTCTCCGGCAGTGTCAGGACGACGAGGAACGTGATCACCGCGGCGACCGCGACGTACCAGAAGAAGACGGTGCCGCCCACGGCCTGGATGACCAGCGGGGCGGTACCGCCGAACACGGCGACGGTCAGGTTGTACCAGGCACCGATGCCGAGGCCGCGCAGTTCGGTCGGGAACAGTTCGCTCATGATCGCGGGCGCGATCGACGTGATCGCGGTGTAGAAGCCGAGTCCCACGGCGAACACGACCACGAGGTTCGCGAGGCCCGGTTTGACCAGTGTCGAGAGCGGAACGACCAGCAGCGCCATCGCCGCGGACCACACGAGCATCTGCGGTTTGCGGCCGTAGCGGTCGGCCGTCCACCCCATCGGGTACTGCAGCGCGATGAACACGACGGTGCCGATCGACAGCGCCAGGAACACGTCGATGTCGTTGGCGCCCTTGCTCTTCACCGCGAACGGCGTCAGCGCGCTGAAGAACGTGTAGAAGCTCAGCGTCGACAGCAGCGTGATGCCGATGAGCTGCCCGACGGCCTTCGGGTGCTCCTTCAGCGTCATCAGCAGCGGGTTGCGCAGGTTCTCGGCCTTGGCCTTGTTCTCCTCGAACTGCTCGGTCTCCTTGAGCTCCCGCCGCAGCCACAGCCCGACGAGCCCGAGCACGCCGCCGATCAGGAACGGCACGCGCCAGCCGTAGGAGGCCATCGCGGCCTTGTCGAGGTTGCGGGACAGGAAGAACCCGAGCAGCGACGCGATCAGCACCGCCGCGCCGGTCGAGATGTAGAAGAACGACGAGTACCGGCCTCGGTGGCTCGCGGGCGCGATCTCCGCCAGGTACGCCGACGCGTTCGACACCTCGCCGCCCAGCGCCATGCCCTGCGCGATGCGGGCGATCACCAGCAGCGCCGGTGACAGCCAGCCGACCTGCTCGAACGTCGGCAGCAGGCCGATCATCACCGAGCCGCCGGACATCAGCACGATCGTGAACAGCATCGCGGTCCGGCGTCCCTTGAGGTCCGCGAACCGGCCGAGCAGGTAACCGCCGAGCGGGCGGAAGAAGAAAGCGAGCGCGAACGTCGCGAAGGTGCTCAGCAGCGCAGCGGCCTCGTTGCCCGCGGGGAAGATCTGGGTGGCGAAGTAGATGCTGAAGGCCGTGTAGATGCCCCAGTCGTACCACTCCACCGCGTTGCCGGCGCTGGACGCGACGAGCGTGCGTACGGGCAGTCGATGCTTCTGCGATGTAACCGCCATAGAGGCACCTAATCACACACAGTGCTTGGAACGAGCAACTAGTTCAGCACGGCGTTGCCATCAGGCGCGGGCGCGCCTTAGTGGTGCATAGGTCTCGGTCGGTTCATTGGCCAGGAAGTCGACGATCATCGCGTTGCACAGCGCGGGTTTCTCGTGCAGCAGCCCATGTGACGTGCCGGGAACGACGGCCAGTTCGGCGTTGGGCAGCGCCCGGTACATGGCCGTGGCGTGCTCCAGCCGCACCTCGTCGTCGTCACCGATCATGATCAGCGTCCGGTTGGGGAGCTTCGCGAGATCCGTTTCCGTGAGCGTGGGCGACCGGCGGTGCATCGGCGTCAGTTCCGTTGCCGGGTCCCAGCCGTCGTGGTGGTAGACGCCGCACACGACCACAAGGCGGTGCACGAGGTCTGGTCTGAGCACGGCGGTGAGCAGTGCCACGGTGGCGCCGTCGCTGCAGCCGAGCAGATGGGCGGGCCCGGTGCGTTCGAGGAACTCGATGGTCTCGTGGGCCATCTCGGTGTGGTCCTGAGTGTCCTGCTTGGTCCGATGTGGTGCGTGCAGGGCGAAGTCGGCGAGGGCGTCGAACTGCGGTCCGAATGCCGAGGGGTCCGCACCGCCGGGGTGCAGGAGCACGAGTGAGTCAGTCATGTGCGAGTAGACCTCTCTCGTCGTCGATACTCATCGCTGTGCGATCTATTGGGTTGGTGACGTTGGTTGTCCGCGACTACGACGAGGCGATCCGCTTCTACGTGGAGGGGCTCGGGTTCACGCTGGTCGAGGACCTTCCGCAGGGGGACAAGCGCTGGGTCGTGGTGTCGGCGGGGGAGGGGACGTCGCTGTTGCTGGCACAGGCTGACACAGGTCAGCAGCAGGCACGAGTGGGCGACCAGACCGGCGGCCGCGTCGGGTTCTTCCTCACCACGGACGACTTCGACCGCGACCACGCCCGCATGGTGGCGTACGGCGTCCACTTCCGGGAGACGCCGCGTGACGAGGTCTACGGCCGCGTCGCCGTGTTCGAGGACCTCTACGGCAACCGCTGGGACCTGCTTCAGCCCGCCCGCGCCTGACCGGGCGACACCCCGACGATCCGTTTGAACGCCCGGCTGAACGCGGCCTCCGACTCGTAGCCGAGACCACGGGCGATCTCGCTGACCGTGCTGTCCCGGTCTTTGAGGCGGTTCATCGCGACGTGCATGCGCCACCGCGTGACGTAGCGCATGGCCGGTTCGCCGACGAGATCGGTGAACCGCGCCGCGAACGCCGACCGCGACATGGCGGTCTGGTGCGCGAGGCGTTCGACGGTCCACGGCTGCGCGGGGTCGCGGTGGATCAGCGCGAGGGCCTGCCCGATCTGCTGGTCCTGCAACGCACCCAGCCAGCCCGTGCGCGCGGCCGGGTCGTTGGCGAGCCACGAGCGGATCGTCTGGATCACCAACACGTCCGCGAGCCTGGTGATGACCGCCTCACCGCCGGGGCGCACGGCCTGCGACTCGGCGGCGATCAGGTCGATCGTGGCGCGCATGTCGTCGGCACGGCGGACGTACAACACGTTGGGCAGCACGGTGATGAGGTGCTTCGCGGCCGGATGGTCGAAGCGCACCGCACCACACACGAGGTGCGTCACGGCACCACCGCCGCCATGGCGCAGGATCGCGTAGTTGTCGGTCTCGAACTCGTGCGGCAGCGTCGTGACGACCGGCGACTCCGCCTCCCCGTAGAACAGCCGGTGGCGCTGCCCGCCGGGGACGAGCAGCACGTCACCGGGTTCGAGCGAGGTGACCTGGCCGTCGACCTCGACGTCGCACCGCCCGCTGGTCAGGACGTGGAACCACAGGCAGTCGCCCATGTCGGGCATGATCGCGCCCCACGGCTCGGTGAGCTCGTTGCGGCAGTAGAAGGTGCCGGACATCCTCAACAGGTGCAGTGCCTCGCCCAGCGCGTCCGTCATGCCGTTGATTCTGGACGAACGAGCAAGCCCGCGCGATGAATTGTCATTGAGAGTCTCGCGTCCGGCGACCAGAGTTGGCGCCATGGGGACACTCACGCTGATCGCAGTCACTGCCACCGGTCTGATGGCCGGTGTGTTCTTCGCCTTCTCCGTCGCCGTCATGCCGGGCCTCGCGGACCTGCCCGCCGCGGACGCCCGCGCCGTCATGCGCCGGATCAACGCACGCATTCAGAACCCGGTGTTCCTGCTGCTGTTCCTCGGTACCGCGGTCGTGTGCGGCATCGAGGTCTTCCAGGGCCGGATCGTCGGTGGCCTGCTCTACATCGTCGGCTGCCTGCTGCTCACGATGTTCGTCAACGTGCCCATGAACAACCGTCTCGAACAGACCGACGACGCCTACTGGCCCACCTACCTGCGCACGTGGACCCTCTGGAACCACGTGCGCACGGTCGCCTGCACCGCGGCGACGGTCATCCTGCCGCTCGGATTCTGAGACCGTTCTTCGGACGCATCGCGGCGAGCCCTGTCGGCGTCAGGCGCTGGGGCAGCAGTTCGGGCTTGGGCCGCTGCAGCAACACCTTCAGCATCACGGTGAGCTCGGTGATGGCGAGCCCGGCACCGACACAGCGGTGCGGGCCACCGCCGAACGGCAGGAACTCGTGCGGCGCCGGCTTCGTCTCCCAGCGGTCCGGATCGAACTTCAGCGGGTCCGGGAAGACCTCGGCCAGCCGATGCGTGACGTACGGGCTGTACAGCAGGAACGTGCCCTGCTTGATCTTCTTCCCGGCGAACTCGAAGTCCTGCGTCGCGACCCGCGCGGACACCACCGCCGGCGGGTAGAGCCGCAGCGTCTCGTTGACGACGTTCGCCAGGTACTCGTCGTCCTCCCGCGCCCGCTCCCAGACCCCGTTGTGCCGCAACAGGTTGAACACGGCCCACGCCATCGCGCCACTGGTCGTCTCGTACCCGGCCGCGATGAGCGTGACGATCTGGTCGCGCACCTCCAGGTCGCTCAGCCCGTCACCCTCCACGAGAGAGGCGAGCACGTCACCAGCCGTCTTGCCTTGACGCGTCTCCTCAATCGCCCGGTACACCCGCGCGTCCACGGCCCGACGCGCCCGCATCGCGTTGCGCCAAGCAGGCGCCCTCATCGTCCGCAGCAGCGTGACGACCGCCGGGTTGCGGTCGATCAGGTTGATCAGCACCTGCAGGTGCGCACCGAAGAAGTCCGACTCCTGAGCCAGCTCCTCGCCGAACAGCGCGTGGATAGTGCTGTGCCGAATAGCCCGCCGGAACTCCTGGTAAGCGTCAACGGTCTCGCCAGGCCGCCACGCGTCGACCGTCGCCTCGGCGTTGGCCCGCATGACCGGCTCGTAACTCGCGATCTGCCGATGCGCCAACGCGGGCTGCACGAACCGCCGCCGTCGCTTGTGGTCCTCGCCGTCACTGACGATCAACGACGTCGGCCCGTCCACCGGCACCAGCGACTGGAACGCCCGCTCCACCTCGAACAGCTCGGAGTGCGCGAACACGAACCGGTTCGCCTCGGGCCCGAGCAGGTAGGTGTAGGGGCCCATCCGCACGACCGGCCCGAACCGCCGGTGCAGAGACGCTAGGAGGTCTGCCTGCCGGTACCGCACGACGTCCGGAGTCATGGCGCTGACAGTGCCACACGACGCCGTTTTTCTCGCCGGAGTCCGAACGGCGCACGCCTGCCGGCGTTCGGGTGCAGAATGTGGCGCCGCCGCGCCACTGCAAACACCCTGGGCCTGCACGGCTGGCCAGCCGAGGCTTCGGCCTCCGAGTCGCCCGCACCTCCGCCGACCCAATGCAGGCTCCCGGCACTTCGTCCGCCCGCGGAGCTTGGCATCGGTCGGTCTGCTGGCTCTGCGAGGCCTAGTCTCACAGAACCCGTGGTGCGCGATTGTCAATGTCACCTCTGACGAGCTAGCGAATCATGCGCCTCCCGGCCGCCGTGGCAACAGCACACAACACCACGATCTGGTTGCCCGGTAGGAAGATCGTGATCAACGAAAGGGTCCGATGCCAGCCGCCATTGAGGTCAGCTGTGGATCTTGCGATGTCCTCTGCGGCATCAGCCATCCACAACTGCTGAACTTGCTCTCTGCATCCTTTGCACGCGGCGAGGTTCCTAACGCACTACACAGGTGACGGCTGATCCTGACCACGGCAAGGAGGTGGCGCGAGCGTGGCGAGTTCGCTCGACTTCGATGACTTCTTCCGACGCGAGTTCGGGCGCCTTGTCGCCTTTCTGGTCAAGATGAATTTCGATCGAGCCATGTCTGAGGACGCGGCCGTCGATGCCATGATCGCGGCGCGGAGCACCTGGGCCACGCTCAAATGCGCTTCGGCGTGGGTGCGCAAAGCTGCCTATCACAATGCGTTGAAGGCATCCCGGCGCAATCGAGAAGGTGTCAAGCGCGCCATCTCCGGAGGCTGGCTGAACACGACCGAAGACCACACGGCGGAGGACACGCTCGCTGCGGTGGTGGAGCAGCCTCACGTGGAATACCTGCTGGGCAAGCTCCCCGAACGACAGCGTCTTGTGCTCGCATGGCATCTGGACTCGTTCACGAACGCCGAGATCGCGGAGGCGCTCGAGATGTCCGCCGCGACAGTGCGATCGACCTTGCGACATGCAAAAGATCGGCTCAAGAAGGAGTTCGAGGGAACGGCGGGACGCGAGTCCGAGGAAGGAGGCGAACCGCATGAAGTTCGATGAACCGCGTGCGTTCGACGACTGGCTTGACCGTGCTAACCAGGAACTCGTGACCTCCGTCGCCACCCGGTTGAATGTCGAGGCAGCGCTCAAGGAGGTGAAGCTCCGAGCGGACAAGCCCAACTCCGACCTACATCTTCCTGATGTTGTGGCAAGCAGCAAGAACGACGATGTGTTTGCAGCGGTGGCCGGAGACCGCCGGGCGGTCGAACGCGTGCTGGCCTCCATCCGCCCACTCGTCGTGAGGTACTGCCGTGCCAGGGTCGGAAGCCTCGCTTTGGCAGACGATGTGGTCCAGGATGTGTGTCTCGCCGTGCTCACCGCATTGCCCAGCTATCGCTATCAGGGCCGCCCCTTCCTCGCGTTCGTATATGGGATCGCGGCACACAAGGTCGCCGATACCTTTCGGACGGCAGCCCGGAACCGCTCCGAGCCTGTTCCCGAGGTTCCGGACGTGGTGGAAGCTGAACCTGGCCCTGAACAGCGGATGATGCAGGGTGAACTCTCCGATCGGCTAGCTGCGCTGATGAGCGTCCTGCCGGAGAAGCAGCGGGAAATCCTGCTGTTGAGGGTGGTAGTCGGACTTTCCGCCGAGGAGACCGCAGAGGCGGTCGGTTCGACGGCGGGTGCGGTGCGAGTCGCACAACATCGTGCGCTTTCTCGGCTGCGCAAGCAGATCGCCGCTGGCGATCGAGATGTCGCTCCTACCGGGTACGCCCGTGCTGACGAACAGTGAGCCGGCGATGACTGTCGACAACTCCGTCGTAGCGTCGACCGCTGCCACCGTCCTGCAGGCAGGTGCCGTCAATGGTGACGTGCACCTGCACCCGTCGGCCCTGCCGAAGGCGTTCGTGCTCGTGTTGGGACTGGTCGTGATCGGCGTCTGCTCGATCGCGATCGGCCTGCTCGGCTGGTCCGCTTCGCTGGTCAGTTCGTCACCGCCAGCGCGAACGGCAGCACGGCGGACACCCCTTCCTTCCTGAGCATCCGAGCCGCCACCGTCATCGTCCACCCGGTGTCGATGTGGTCGTCCACCAACAGAACCGGACCGTCCACACCGGACAGATCCGGGGTCTCGCCCGCCCGCACCAGCCCAGCCAGGCGCTGAGCGGAGTTGGCCCGGTGCGTCGACTCGCCGAGCCACACGGTGCCCAGGAACGGCAGCCGTCCGATCGACGCGATCTTCTGCCCGAAGCTGCCGACCAGCTGGGGCCGCCGGCGCGAGCCGACCGTCACCACGCCGACCGGCCGTTCGTCCCAGCCCCACGCCGTCAGCACCTTCACGCACGCCGCGAACACGTCCTCGGGGATCTCGCGGTCGGCGCCGTCCGCGAGCAGGTCGCGCAGCCGGTTGCCCCAGCCGATGTCGGTGAGGCGGCCCAGCGCCCGGCCCGTGGCCGCCACCTCGGTCGCGGGGATCTTGCCGGACAGCGGGACGCCGATCGCGCCCATGCCCGTCGGCCACATCTTGCGCGGCGCCACGTCCAGGCCGGGGCGCAGTAGCCGTTCGCGGGCCGCTTCCGCCGCCACCTCGGACACCTCGACCGAGAGCCGCTCGCCCGTGCAGTTGTCGCAGCGGCCGCACTCGTGCGAGGTCGGGTCGTCGAGCTGGTCCTGCAGGAACTTCATCCGGCACGTGTCGGTGCGCAGGTAGTCGACCATCACCTGCTGTTCGGCCTTGCGCGCCTCCGCGATGCGTGCGTACCGCTCGCCGTCGTACTCCCACGGCCGGCCCGTCGACTCCCAGCCGCCCTTCACGCGCCGGACCGCGCCGTCGACGTCCAGGACCTTCAGCACCACCTCGAGCCTGCCGCGCGACAGCTCGACCATCGGCTCCAGCGCCGCCGTTGAAAGCGGCCTGCCCGCACCGTCGAGCGCGGACAGCACCTGCCGCACCACCACCTCGGCGGGGAACGCCAGCGACGCGAAGTACGCCCAGATGTCTCGGTCCTCGTGGCCCGGCAGCAGGACCACCTCGGCCCGTTCGACGCCACGGCCCGCGCGGCCGATCTGCTGGTAGTACGCGATCGGGGACGACGGCGCGCCCACGTGCACGACGAACCCCAGGTCCGGCTTGTCGAAACCCATGCCGAGCGCGGAGGTGGCGACGAGCGCCTTGACCTTGTTGTTCAGCAGGTCTTCCTCGGCACGCTCACGTTCGGAGGGTTCGGTCTTGCCCGAGTACGCGGCCACCGCGAAACCGCGCGAGGCCAGGAACGCCGCGATGTCGTCCGCCGCCGCCACCGTCAGTGTGTAGATGATCCCGGAACCCGGCATGCGGTCGAGCCGCTCGGCCAGCCACCCGAGCCGTGACTCCGCGGTCGGCAGCAACGCGACCGACAACCGCAGGCTGTCGCGGTCCAGCGGCCCGCGCAGCACCAGCGTGCCCTCTTCGGCGCCGAGCCCCAGCTGCTCGGTGACGTCGTGGACCACCCTGTTGTTGGCCGTCGCCGTCGTCGCCAGCACCGGCACGCCCGGTGGTAGCTCCGTCAACAGCGTCCGCAGCCTGCGGTAGTCCGGCCGGAAGTCGTGCCCCCAGTCCGAGATGCAGTGCGCCTCGTCGACGACGAGCATGCCCGCCGACGCCGTCAGCGAGGGCAGCACCGCGTCCCGGAAGTCGGGGTTGTTCAGCCGCTCCGGACTCACCAGGAGCACGTCGACCTCACCGGCCGCCACCTGCTCCTGCACGGCGTCCCACTCGCCGGGGTTCGCCGAGTTGATCGTCACCGCGTGCACACCGGCCCGAGCCGCCGCGTCGATCTGGTTGCGCATCAATGCGAGCAAGGGCGACACGATGACCGTGGGGCCCTCACCGAGCTGACGCAGCAACGCCGTCGCGATGAAGTACACGGCCGACTTGCCCCAGCCCGTGCGCTGGACGACGAGAGCCCTGCGGCGCTGGGCCACGAGGGTGTGGATCGCCGTCCACTGGTCCTCGCGCAGGACGGCCTTCGGGCCCGCCAGTGCCCGGAGCCGTTCCTCGGCCAGTTCTCGCAACGCCATGTCGTCCATGGGGAGCAAGCTTGCCAGGCCACTCTGACAATTGTGATTGTCGCAGGTCGTAAGCTGTGTGGCGTGACTGATGACCTGCGCGACCAGGTGCACGGGGCCGCTCGCCGCGCCCGCGTCGCCGCCGACGAACTCGTCCTCGCCACCCGTGAGCGCAAGGACACCGCGCTGCACGCGATGGCCGCCGCGCTCCGCGAGCGGACGCCAGAGATCATCGAGGCCAACCAGAAGGACCTCGAAGCCGGCAAAGCAGCAGGTCTCCCGGACAACATCCTCGACCGCCTCACCCTCACCGACGCCCGCGTCGACGCCGTGGCCGTCGGCCTGGAAACCGTGGCGGGGCTGGGCGACCCGGTCGGTCAGGTGATCACCGGCGGCATCCTGCCGAACGGGCTGGAGCTCAAGCAGGTCCGCGTCCCGATGGGCGTCGTCGGCATGGTCTACGAGGGGCGCCCCAACGTCACCGTCGACGCCGCCGGTCTCGCGCTGAAGTCGGGCAACGCGGCACTGCTGCGGGGTTCCTCGACCGCCGAGAACTCCAACACCACGCTCGTCGCCGTCCTGCGCGACGCACTCGAAAGCGTGAACCTGCCGGCCGACTGCGTGCAGCTCCTGCCGTGCCACGACCGCGCGTCCGTCACCCACCTCATCACCGCGCGCGGCCTGGTCGACCTGGTGATCCCGCGCGGCGGCTCCGGCCTGATCAACGCCGTGGTCGAGCAGGCGACGGTGCCCACGATCGAGACCGGCGTCGGCAACTGCCACGTGTACGTGGACGCGAACGCGGACCTGGACATGGCCGAGGCGATCGTCCTCAACGCCAAGACGCGGCGCACGAGCGTGTGCAACGCGGCGGAGTCCCTGCTGGTGCACAAGGACGTCGCGCACGAGTTCGTCCCGCGCATCACCAAGGCGTTGCAGCAGGAGAGCGTGACCATCCACGGCGACGAGGAGTTCGCGCAGCAGCCGGACGTCCTGGAAGCCAACGACGACGACTGGGGCACCGAGTACCTGAGCCTCGACATCGCGGCGAAGGTCGTCGACTCGCTGGACGACGCGGTGAAGCACATCGCGACGTACGGGTCAGGCCACAGCGAGGCCATCGTCACCAACGACGTCACCGCAGCACGCAGGTTCACGGCCCGTGTGGACGCAGCGGCGGTGTTCGTCAACGCCTCCACGGCTTTCACGGACGGCGCGGAGTTCGGCATGGGCGCGGAGATCGGCATCTCCACGCAGAAGCTGCACGCCCGCGGCCCGATGGGCCTGACCGAGCTGACTTCCTCTAAATGGGTCGTGTGGGGCGAAGGCCACACCCGCCCGAAGGCGTAGCTCTACGTTCGGAGACATGGCTCCCACCTATCCGTTCTCCGAAGCCGACGGCCTGACCCTCGATCCGACCTATGAACGTCTACGGCGTGACGAGCCCGTCACGCGCGTGACGTACCCATACGGCGGCGAGGGTTGGCTCGTCACGTCCTACGAAGAGACGAAGTTCGTCCTGGGCGACCCGAGGTTCAGCCGTGCGCGGACTGTCAACCAGGACGTACCGCGGATGCAGCCCCTCATCGCGCCGGGCGGATCGATTCTCACGCACGACGGCGCGGACCACGCGCGCATGCGCCGGTTGGTGTCCAAAGCGTTCACGGTGCGCCGGATCGAGGAGCTGCGGCCGCGCGCCCAGCGGATCGTCGACGACCTGCTCGACCGCCTGGACAACCCCGGTGACCTGGTCGAGGGCTTCAGCATGCCGTTCCCGATCACGATCATCTGCGAGCTGCTCGGGGTGCCGTTCGAGGACCGCGACGACTTCCGCGCGTGGTCGAACCAGGTACTGGCCACGGTCGGCGGCCACACGCCCGAAGAGGCCATGCACGGCATGATGAAGTTGCACGCCTATTTCGTCGAACTCATCGCCAAGCGCCGTGCGAACCCCACGGACGATCTGATCAGCGCGCTCGTCGCCGCTCGGGACAACGAGGACAGGCTGACCGAGGACGAGCTCGTCCGGTTCGGCATCACGTTGCTGGTCGCGGGCCACGAGACGACGGCGAACATGCTCTCCAACAGCGTCGTGACGCTGCTGGAGCACCCGGAGGCCATGAAGAGCCTCCAGGACGCCCCTGAGAAGCTCCCGAACGCCATCGAGGAGCTGCTGCGGTTCATCCCGCTGGGCAGCGGCGCCGGCTTCACCCGCATCGCGACCGAGGACGTCCAGGTCGGCAACGCGCAGGTGAAGGAAGGCGACGCCCTGTTGGTGGTCGTGTCGTCGGCGAACCGCGACGAGGCGATGTACGCCAACAGCGCCGAACTGGACCTGGAGCGCGAGGTCGGCCAGCACATGCAGTTCGGGCACGGCATCCACTTCTGCCTCGGCTCCCAGCTCGCGCGGATGGAACTGCAGGTCGCCCTGGGCGCGGTGCTGCGCCGCATGCCCGGCCTGCGGCTCGCCGAACCCGTCGAGTTCCGCAAGGGGTCACTGGTCAGGGGCCCTGTGAAGCTCGTCGTGGCCTGGTGAAGAAAATCTTGGACCAACCCGCGTAATGGGGGAGCGGCCCGCGCGTTCCTCCAGTGCGCGCGGCTTTGCTTCGGGGTGAGCCGCGACCCGAACGGCTCGTCCTCCCCCTGAGCCGTGCGGTGTGATCAGCACGACCGGCGTCAGGTCTCGGGAGCGGCCCGACGCCGGTCTACGCTGTTTCGATGCGCATCGGCGTCATGGGTGGCACGTTCGATCCCATCCACCACGGCCACCTCGTGGCCGCCAGCGAGGTGCAGGACAGGTTCGACCTGGACCGAGTGATCTTCGTTCCGACAGGTCAGCCCTGGCAGAAGGCGTCGCGGGAGGTCTCCGCCGCCGAGGACCGCTACCTGATGACGGTCATCGCCACGGCCTCCAACCCCCGGTTCTCGGTCAGCAGGGTCGACATCGACCGCGACGGGCCCACCTACACCGTGGACACGCTCACGGACCTCAGGAAGCAGTACCCGGACGCCGACCTGTTCTTCATCACGGGCGCGGACGCGCTGGAGCAGATCCTGTCGTGGAAGCGGGCGGCGGACGCGTTCGAGCTCGCCCACTTCATCGGCGTCACCCGTCCGGGCTACACGCTCAACGCCCGTCACCTCCCGCCCGGTTCGGTGTCGCTCGTCGAGGTCCCGGCCATGGCGATCTCCTCGACCGGCTGCCGCGCAAGGACTGCGACGGGTCAGCCGGTCTGGTACCTGGTACCCGACGGGGTGGTCCAGTACATCGCGAAAACAGGCCTGTACGCCGAGTCGTAACCACGTTCGAGTGGATTTTGCGTGCATCCGAGCGCGCGGGGAGCAACAATCAGCGGGTTGTTGCTGGTTCGTGGAAGGCAAGACTTTGGCTACAGGCACCGTGAAGTGGTTCAACGCCGAAAAGGGCTTCGGCTTCATCGCGCCCGACGACGGCTCGGCTGACGTCTTCGTGCACTACTCGGAGATCCAGTCCAAGGGTTTCCGCTCGCTCGAGGAGAACCAGAAGGTCGAGTTCGAGGTCGGCCAGGGCCAGAAGGGGCCGCAGGCCCAGCAGGTCCGCCCGCTCTAGGCTTCGGCGCAGGTGAAGGCCACCTCAGGGCGCTGAGGTGGCCTTCGTCATGCCCGCGTGTGAAGTACCCGTTGGCGCACGCCGGTACCCTCAGTAACTCGTGTGGGCGTATCGACGCCCGCCGGAAGTCAGAGGAGTGACGTGGCAGCCACCGACGAGGCACGACGGCTGGCGCTGGTCGCGGCGAACGCAGCGGCCGACAAGAAGGCGCACGACGTGACGGTGCTCGACGTCTCCGACCAGCTCGTGATCACGGACGTGTTCGTGATCGCGTCCGCTCCGAACGAGCGGCAGGTCGGCGCGATCGTCGACAACATCGAGGAGAAGCTGCGGGAGGCCGGCACGAAGCCGGTGCGCCGCGAAGGGGCCCGCGAGGGCCGGTGGGTGCTGCTGGACTTCGTCGACGTCGTGGTGCACGTGCAGCACGTCGAGGAGCGCAGCTTCTACGGCCTGGAGCGGCTGTGGAAGGACTGCCCGCGCATCGAGTTCGAAGCGGACGTCCCCGCGGACTCCACGGCTGAATGAGGTAGCTGATGGCCCTGAGCCGGCTCGTGCTGTGGCGGCACGGTGAGACCGACTACAACGCGACCGGTCGTCTGCAGGGTCATCTGGACTCGGCGCTCACCGAGACCGGCTTGAACCAGGCCAGGTTCGCCGTCCCGGTGCTCGCCGGGTTCGAACCGGAGATCGTCGTGGCCTCGGACCTGCAACGCGCGCGCAACACCGCTGGCGTCTTCACGACGTCGACGGACGTGCCGCTGCGGATCGACGAGCGGCTGCGCGAGACCCACCTGGGCAAGTGGCAGGGCCTCAACGTCGCTGAGGTGGAGCGGGAGTGGCCGGGAGCGGTCACGGTGTGGCGCACCGACCCGACGTACGCGCCGCCGGACGGCGAGTCGCGCGTCGAGGTCGCCGAGCGGGCCATCCAGGTCGTGCACGAGGTGGACGCCGAGTTCTCCGGCACGGTCCTGCTGTGCGCGCACGGTGGCCTGATCAGCGCCCTGACCGGGCGGCTGCTCGGCCTGCCGGTGGAGAACTGGTCGCAGCTCGGCGGCATCTCGAACTGCCACTGGACCGTGTTCACACGGCGCAACGACTTGTGGCGGCTGACGTCGTACAACGCGGGCACCACGCGTTGAGACTGCTCGTCCTCGGGGACTCGCTGTCGTTCTTCGGGCCCTCGGGGCCGCTGCCCGCCGACCATCCACGCCTGTGGCACAACATCTGTGCCGAGGCGCTGGGTGGGTCGGCGGAGCTCGCGGCCGGGTTCGGATGGACGGCGCGGGACGCCTGGTGGGCGTTGACCGGGGATCCGCGGATCTGGTCGTTGCTGCCTCGTACGGACGTGCTGGTGTTCGCGGTGGGCAGCATGGACACCCTGCCCTCGCCGTTGCCGACGTATCTGCGCGAGGGGCTGCGTTATGTGCGGCCGGACTGGCTGCGGCGTTGGGTTCGTGCGCGCTATCAGTTCGTGCAGCCTCGGCTGGCGCCTTACACGCGTGCGTCGCTGCCTCCTGCGCTGACCGCGCGCTATCTGCGGGACATGCTGCAGTCCGTCCGCAACCTCCAGTACACGATGCCGGCCGTCGGGATCGTGCCGTCGGTGCACCGGGCGGCCACGTACTCGTACGCGCATCAGGGGCACGCGGCTGCGGTTGCGGCCGTGCGTGGGTGGGCCGCGGATGCGGGGGTGCCGTTGCTGAACCTGCCGACGGTGATCGGGGAGCACGTGCGGTCCGGCGCCGGGAACCCGGACGGGATGCACTGGGGCTGGGAGGGCCACGAGTTGGTCGGCAAGGCCATGGCCGCATTGATCTCGTCCGTGGCGTTGAGTCCCTCGGAGGAGTGAGCCCCGTAGGCTCGTCGCTCGTGCGCATCTCCATCGTCACCGACTCCACGGCATACCTGCCCGAGGGGTTCGCGAAGCGCCATGCGATCACCGTGGTGCCGCTGCACGTCGCGGTGGACGGTGCCGGACGCCTCGACGGCGTCGACTTCGGTCCGTTCGAGCTGGCGGCCGCTCTCGCCGAGCACCGCCGGGTGACCACATCACGTCCCACGCCCGGTGAGATGGCCGCCGTCTACCGCGAGGCGCTGTCGTCGTCGGACGCGGTCGTGTCGGTGCATCTCTCTCGTGAGCTGTCCGGGACGTGGGAGGCCGCACGACTGGCCGCCGAGGAGATCGACTCCTCCCGGATCCGCGTCGTCGACTCGCGCTCGACGGGCATGGGGCTCGGGTTCTCGGTGCTGCGCGCGTGCGCGGCCGTGGCTGCCGGACATTCGCACGCCGAGGTCGAGGAGGCCGCCACCTCAGCCGCTCTGCAGACGCGGATGTTCTTCTGCCTCGAGACGCTGGACCACCTGCGCCGGGGCGGCCGGATCGGTACGGCGGCGGCGCTGGTGGGCACCGCGCTGGCAGTGAAGCCGTTGCTGCACATGGACGACGGCCGGATCGTGCCGCTGGAGAAGGTGCGCACGATGGGCCGCGCGGTGGGCCGTCTGGTCGACCTGGCGGCGGCCGCGGCGGGCGACGGTCCCGTCGGACTGGCCGTGCACCACCTGGCCGCCCCCGAACGCGCTGCCGAACTCGCGACGCGCCTCGACGAACGGTTGCCCGGCTCGACGGGATGCGTGATCTCGGAGGTGGGCGCGGTGATCGGCGCGCACACCGGCCCAGGCGTGCTGGGCGTCGTGGTGCTGCCGGGAGGACCCGACAGCCTCCCACACACCCCCGACAATTCCCCGTCCCCGAACCGCGAGTGATCGCGACCTGTCCACAACCCGCGAGTAATCCACAGCCCCGGAGCGAACCCCACCTCCCCGCCCGCCCCGCTCCGTAACGTCCCTCGCATGTTCCCCCGCTCCCACCAGGACTCCCTCCCGACCGAACGCCTGGCCGCCCTGGCCGACAAGGTGAGAGCCGACCCGACCCTCGTCTACGCGAGGTCAGAGGACTCGGACGAACACGGCTCGCCTGCCCGCCGCTTCCGCCTGCCCCGCCTCCCGCGCCGTGGCCTGCTCGCCCTGGGCGTGGCCGTGGCGTGCACGGTGATAGGTCTGGGTAGCTGGTGGCAGAGCCCCGCCGCCGAACCAGCCCCGGACCTGGCACTCGTGAGCACCTCCGCGCCGGCACCCGAGCTGATCGTGAACGTGGTCGGCGAGGTGGCCAGCCCAGGCCTGATCACCGCACCGTCGGGCGCCAGGGTCGCCGACGCCATTCGCCTGGCCGGAGGCCTGAAGCCGGGCACGAACCTCCACAACCTGAACCTGGCCCGCAAACTCACCGACGGCGAACAGATAGCGGTGGGCATCCCACCCCCACTCCAGGCAGGCGCGGCACAAGCAGGCGGCGCACAGCCGAAGCTGAACCTGAACGCCGCCTCGGCGACCGAACTGGACGCCCTTCCCGGCGTGGGCCCGGTGACGGCCCAACGCATAGTCGACCACCGCACCCGCAAAGGCCCGTTCGCCTCGGTCGACCAGCTCCGCGACGTGGAAGGCATCGGCGAGTCGAAGCTGGCCAAACTGGCAGACCTGGTCCACACATGACCATCGCCACCAAGGCCCTGGCCCTCTACCTCCGCACCAAGGCCCACTACCGCCTCTTGGCCGCCCCGCCCCTCCTCCCCACCGACCACATCCACCTCACCCGCCACCTGACTCTCGCGTTCCCGCTGCACCGCTCTCCAGCCCGGCTCCGCCGCAAGCCGCGCCCAGTGGCCACAGCCCTGCGCCACCTGCTGGCCGCAGCCGCGCCACCGCTCCCACCCAGCCCGGCGCCACCCCCGCCACCCACCATCCCGCCGGCTCTGATGCAACGCCCCTGCCGCATGTGCGCCGCAACCGTGCATCGCCGCCACATCAACGAAACCGGCCGGACAGCTCCGGTAGCGAACCTGCCTGAAACGCCCTGAACCGAAAGCCCGGCTCCGCGGACCGTTCACAGGCAACCCCACGACACAACCGCTCTGCTCCTGCTGACCGGTCTCATCCCCGCCCGGCATCCAGCTTCCGCACCCCTGACCGGTCCCACCCATCCCACCGATCGGAGTCAGCCATGCCCTCGGCCCGCATCACCCGCCCTCCCCGCATCGACACCGCCTGGCACCATCCCGCCACCAGGCGCCCCCAGGTCCAGCCGAACCCCGTCCCGCACCGCCCACGTCCCCCCGAGCTGCCTCGCCCGCGCCAAGGCAGCCCCACCCCTGACCCGAGACCTCCCACCACCCAGGGGAGGCCCCAGTGGCCCGCCGCCACCCGATAACCCACGACCTCCGCCTGGTCCCGGCAGCCGCAGCCGTCTGGACCACAGCCGTGGCCGGTCTCTTCCTCAGCTGGCAAGCAGCAGTGCTCACCGGCCTCGCAGCAGGAGCCCTCGGCCTGACGGCGTGGCGCAGAGCGTGGTGGACCAGGACCTGCGCGATAGCCCTCCTGATCTCGGGCCCGGTGGCTGCGGCCTGGGTAGGTGGCAACGTCCTGCGAGCCGAGTCCCACCCACTCCGCCTGGCCGCGGACCAAGGCCGCAGCACCACCCTCACAGTCGAACTCACCACCAGACCCAAGGGCATCCGGGCCGCGGGCTTCGGCGGAACCCGGGCAGGCGTGGAGAACGTGGTCCTCAGGGCAACGGCGAACGGCGCCCAACTGGTGCTGCTGGCACCGGCCGACAAGTGGCGCGATCTGTTGCCAGGCCAGAAGGTCACGGTCAAAGGCACCCTCGCCCCGCCCAGAGGCGGCGACCTGGCGTCAGCGCTGCTGCGAGTGCGCGGCCCGCCGCAGGACCCGCGCCCACCCCCGGTCTGGCAGACCTGGGCCGGCGACCTTCGCGACGGCCTGCGACAGGCCAGCAAGGTCCTCGACGACGAGGAGGCAGGGCTCCTGCCCGCACTCGTGGTGGGCGACACCGAGCAGATGGTGCCGCGCATCGTGGAGGAGTTCCGCACAGCAGGGCTCGCCCATTTGCTCGCGGTGAGCGGTGCGAACCTGGCGATCATCTGCGGGGCGGTCTACCTGCTCACCCGACGGCTCGGGCCACGTCCGGCCGCCTTCGCCGCCCTCGCGGCGCTGGTCGGGTTCGTCATCCTGGCCGGACCGGAACCGAGTGTGCTCAGGGCCGCAGTCATGGGTGCCGTAGCGTTGCTGGCATTGGTGCTGGGCCGGCAACGATCCGCGGTGCCGAGCCTGGCTACGGCGGTGCTCGCCCTGGTGCTGCACGATCCGGCGCTGGGAGGCGATCCGGGATTCGCGTTGTCCGTGGTGGCGACGGCGGCGTTGGTGCTCATCGCGCCGAGGTGGGCGCAGGCGCTGAAACAGCGTGGTGTGCCGAACGGGCTGGCTGAGGCGATCGTCGTGCCGATGGCCGCGAGCCTGGCCACGGCTCCCCTGGTGGCGGGGCTGTCCGGGCAGGTGAGCCTCGTGTCGGTGGTGGCGAACCTCGTCGCCGGGCCGGTGGTCGCGCCGGCGACGGTGCTGGGCGTGCTGGCGGCGGCCGTCGCGCCGCTCTCACCGCAGGTGGCGGAAGTCGTCACGCACGTCGCCGGGCCTGCGGTGAGCTGGTTGATCACGGTCGGGCGGCAGGCGTCGGCCGTGCCCGGTGCGGCGGTCGGCTGGCCGGACGGGTGGACCGGAGCGCTCGCGTTGGCGGGTGTGACCGCCGCGGTCGTGTTGTTGGTGCGGTTCAAGAAGACGCGGGCGTTGGTCGTCGCGGTGCTCGTCGGCGCGTTCGTGGTGCTGGTGCCGCTGAGAGTCGTGGCGCCGGTCTGGCCGCCCGCCGGGTGGAAGGTCATCAGCTGCGACGTGGGCCAGGGCGATGCGCTGGTTCTCGCGACCGACGACGCCGACACGGCCGTGCTGGTCGACACCGGGCCCGATCCCGGAGCGGTCGACCGGTGCCTGAAGACGTTGGGGATCAAGAGGATTCCGCTGGTGGTGCTGACGCACCTGCACGCGGACCACGTCGGCGGACTCGACGCCGTGCTCACCGGGCGTGCGGTGGGAGCGGTGGCGGTCGGGCCGCTCAAGGAGCCCGCGTGGGCGTGGAGGGAGGTCGGCGAACGGGCTCGCGCTCACAACGTGCGGGTCGTGGAGCCGAAGGCGGGCGAGCGGTTCGCCTTGCCGGGACTGGAGCTGGAGGTGATGGGACCGAGACGGCCGCCGGTCGCCGAGGACGGGAACACGACGGTGAACGACTACTCGCTCGTGCTCAGGGCTCACACGAGGGCGGGGCGGGTGCTGCTCACCGGTGACGTCGAGCTGGCCGGCCAGGCGGCGTTGCTGGGGGAGCGGGACCTGAACGCCGAGGTGCTCAAGGTGCCGCACCACGGGTCGCGGTCCTCGCTGCCCGCGTTCCTGAAGGCCGTGCGGCCTCGGGTGGCGCTGGTGAGCGTCGGCGCGGGCAACAGGTACGGGCATCCGAGCGCGCACGTCATCGACGTGTTGCGGGCGGGAGGCGCGTTGGTGTTGCGCACGGACAAGGACGGAGACCTGGCGGTGTTGCCGGGAAACCGAATCGTACGAAGGAGAAGAGATGGTCTGGGTCAGGTTGTTCAACGCGCGCTACCCGATTCCCGGTGGCACGCCAGGCCTCGCGTGGGCGCTGTGGCAGCCGAACTACTCGGCGACGCCGTGGCCGCACGACGAACTGAAACCCGATTTCGGTTACTACATCTGCGAAACACTCGAAGACGGCACCCGCGCCGTCACCTACAGGGCGACGACCACGCACGTGCTGCCGCAGACGAAGGCGGAGACGCCGGAGGAGGCGTACGACCTCGTCGCGGAGCGGGTGTTCGACGACGAGCTGCGGGTGGCGCCGGACGTGTGGCACGACTACCACTACAACGCGCTCAAGGCGGAGGCCCCGTGGCCACAACGGATCGTGGCGTGGCGCGCGGCCGTGGAACCGGTCGGACCGCACGTGGTGGAGGGCTTGCAACGCTTCCCGCGCACCGGCTGGCTCAAGACGGACGCGATCTCCCTGTGAGCCAGGGAGATCGCGTCCGCGAGAAGGTGACTAGCCCAGTGCCTTGATGACGGCCTCGGCCGACGGCGGGACCGTCGCGCGCGGGCCGATCGTGTCGCCGAGCGCGTCGAGGGTCTTGAGGCCGTCGCCGGTGATGAGCAGCACGGTCTCGGCGTCGGGGTCGAGCTGGCCCGACTCGATCAGCTTCTTCGCCGTCGCGACGGTCACGCCGCCGGCGGTCTCGGCGAAGATGCCCTCGGTGCGGGCGAGCAGCTTGATGCCCTCGACGACCTCTTCGTCGGTGACGTCCTCGATGGCGCCGTTGGTGCGGCGCACGGCGTCGAGCACGTACGGGCCGTCGGCCGGGGCACCGATCGCCAGCGAGCGGGCGATCGTGTCCGGGCGGACCGGGCGGATGACGTCGTGGCCCGCCTTGAAAGCGGCGGAGATCGGGGAGCAGCCGGTGGCCTGCGCGCCGAACACCTTGTACGGCGACGCTTCGACGAGGTCGAGCTGGCCGAGCTCGCGGAACGCCTTGTCGACCTTGGTGAGCTGCGAGCCGGACGCGATCGGCACGACGATCTGGTCGGGCAGGCGCCAGCCGAGCTGCTCGGCGACCTCGTAGCCGAGCGTCTTCGAGCCCTCCGCGTAGTACGGGCGGACGTTGACGTTCACGAACGCCCAGTCCTCGTTCTCCGCGGCGAGCTCCTGGGCGAGGCGGTTCACGTCGTCGTAGTTGCCGTCGACGGCGATCAGGTCGCCTTCGTACACCGCGCTCATGAGGATCTTGGCGCGTTCGAGGTTGGAGGGCACGAGAACCACGGACTTCCAGCCCGCGCGGGCGGCGGCCGCGGCGACGGCGTTCGCCAGGTTGCCGGTCGACGGGCAGGCCAGCACCTTGAAGCCGAGCTCGCGGGCAGCGGCGAGCGCGACGCCGACGACGCGGTCCTTGAACGAGTGCGTGGGGTTGCCGGTGTCGTCCTTCACCCAGATCTTGCGGACGCCCAGGGCCTTGGCGAGGTTGTGCGCCTCGACCAGGCGGGTGCCGCCGGGATCGGTGTTCGGGTGCTGTTCCACAGTGGACGGAACGGGGAGAAGGCCGCGGTAGCGCCAGATGGACCTGGGGCCGGCCTCGATGTCCTCGCGCCGGATCTTCCCGAAGTCGTAGGCCACTTCCAGCGGCCCGAAACACTCGAGACAGGCGTACTCAGGAGCGAGAGGGGTCTCATTCCCACATTCCCGGCACAGCAGTGCCCGGGCAGGGCCGAGGTCGAACTTCGTGCTCGTGGGCACAGTGACAGCAGTCATCGCGAGGTATCTCCTCATCTTTCCCGCGAAATCGAACGGGTCGGAATTGGCACCGTGATCGTCTGCGCAGAGCTCCGCACAAGGTTCTGTGCTGGCGCTGACGCCGGTTGCCGGGGCTTCTTCGGGCCGTTCCCTCTGCCCCTCTGGATGAGCGGTGTTCAGTTGTGGGCACCAAGCTACGGCAACTGTCCGTTGCGCAGCCACCAACGTCCACGATCCGGGACGTGGAAAGATGCGGAGCGTGAGCGCACCGGAGTCACTGCACCTCGTCATCGGCGAGGAGGAGTTGCTGGTCGAACGTGCTGTTCGGGCGGCTCTCGAGGCCGCACGAGAGGTCGACTCGACCGCCGACCTGACCCGCGTCCAGGTGACTGATCTCACGGCTCCGGAGCTCGCCGAACTGGTGAGTCCGTCGCTGTTCGCGGAGGGCCGCGTGATCGTCCTGCAGAACGGGCAGGACATCAGCAAGGAGATCGCCGACATGGTGCTCTCCTACGTCAAGGCGCCCGCGGACGGCGTGACGCTCGTCGTCGTGCACACGGGCGGTGGTCGCAGCAAGGCGGCCAAGGACCTGCCCGGGCAGCTGAAGAAGGCCGGCGCCGCGGTCACCGAGTGCGCCAAGGTCACCAAGGCGAGCGACCGAGAGGCGTTCGTGCGCAACGAGGTGCGCCGCGCGGGCGGCAAGATCGACTCGGAGGCCGTCGCCACGCTCATCGACGCCGTGGGCACGAACCTGCGCGAGCTCGCCGCGTCCGCGTCGCAGCTCGTGTCCGACACCGACGGCAAGGTGACGGTCGAGGAGATCCGCCGCTACCACCAGGGCAAGGCCGAGGTGACGGGGTTCGCCGTCGCGGAGAAGGCCGTCGTCGGTGACCGGGCGGGTGCCATGGAGGCATTGCGCTGGGCAATGCAGCTCGGCGTGCCGCACGTGCTGGTCGCGGACGCACTGGCGGACGCGGTGCGCACGGTCGCGCGCGTGTCCGCCGTGGGCCGCGCCGACCCGTTCAGCCTGGCCGGGCCGCTCGGCATGCCGCCGTGGAAGATCAAGAAGGCGCAGGCCCAGTCCCGCGGCTGGGCCCAGTCGGGGCTCGCCGACGCGATGCAGGTGGTCGCGGGGCTCAACGCCGACGTGAAGGGCGTGGCGGCCGACGCCGACTACGCGCTGGAGCGGGCCGTGCTCCGGATCATCGCCGCGCACAGCCGCCGCTGACAGCGCCGTCACGCACAGAGCCGCCGCTGACAGCGGACGATCACGACTGGCGCGGTATCCCGATCAGGTACTGGGTTCCGGTGAAGCCGGGTTCGACGCCGATCGTCCACTCGAACGACTCGGTGCCGTCCAGCCCGTCCACGAGCCGCCGCAGTTCCGCGCGCCCGTACATGCGCAGGAACGACACGACGCTGTCGAAGAACATCATGAACGGCAGCACCGGCACGACGTAGGTCAGCGCCAGCCGCAGCAGGTAGCGGGGCAGGGGATTGCGCTGGAACGGCGCCGCGAGCAGCACGGCCAGCGCTAGGAAGAACGGGAACACCAGCACGTGGAGCCACGACCGCTTGGTGTCGACGACGACCATCGGCTGCCGGGTGTCGACGGCGTTCTGCAGCATCCGCGAGGCCAGCGCGGGCGGGAAGTGGTGGAAGGCGCCGTAGATCGTCCGCGTTCCCTCCACCCGGCAGTCCGTGGCGTCGACGGGCGTCGCCACGTGGCCGACGGAGCAGCACTGGTCGGGCAGCCGCCGCCGGTTCTGCCGGGCGACGCGCTCGAAGGCGGGCACGTTCGGTACCAGGTCCGTCAGCGTGACCTGGGTGTGGACGCCCTCCGCGTGCAACCGCCGCTGGATCAGCGGCACCGGCCCGCCCGACCCCGCGCAGAGGTCGACGATCCGGTGGTCCGCGCCCGACCGCAACGCCAGCGCCAACGGGCGTGAGTACTCGCGCGCGGCGTCCGTCAGCCGGTAGATGGTCATGATCGACTCGGTGTGCAGGGTCCTCAGCACGGGCGGCGTGCCGTCGAGGTCGTGCAACTCGAAGAAGTCGATGCGCGGCAGCGATTCCATGGGGTCTACGCCTACACCAGAAATGTGAAAGGGCTCCACCTCCCGGAGGAGGTGGAGCCCTTTCACAGAAGCTCGAAGGTCTACGAGCGAGATCAGCCCTCGAGGGCGTTCGCGCGCAGGGCCATCGCCGACTTCTTGTTGGCGGCCTGGTTGGCGTGGATGACGCCCTTGGTGGCGGCCTTGTCGAGCTTGCGGGACGCGTCCTGCAGCAGCTCCAGGGCCTTCGCCTTGTCACCGGCCTCGGCAGCCTCGCGGAACTTGCGGATGGCCGTCTTCAGGGACGACTTGACCGACTTGTTGCGAAGGCGGGCCTTCTCGTTGGTCTTGATCCGCTTGAGCTGGGACTTGATGTTCGCCATGCGACATCACCCTTCTTGTCGAAACCGGGTTCGTGACGCGCTTGGTCGGCACCGGCCACGAGGGCCGGGTCTCCTCCACGGCGGAGAGCCGCGCGTTCACGACGGGAAAGAATATCAGGCCAGCTCAGCGCACCGTGAAGGTGGCCTTCTCGGCGCCCACCACGGCCTCGTAGCCGCCGCGGGCGACCTCACGCCGTCCGTCACCGTCCACGTCGCCGACGGTCAGGGCCAGCTGCGAGAGCTTGAACGACACCTCGACCTGCTTCGACTGCCCCGCAGCGAGTTCCACGCGGGTGAAGCCCACCAGACGGGCGTCCGGGGTCAGCACCGGTGAGGCCGGCTGACGCACGTGGACCGGAACAACCGTGGTGCCCGCACGCCCGCCGGTGTTCGCCACCGTGAACTTCACCACGCCGTCCCGGCGATCAACCGACACCGAGGTTCCCGAGGTCGCGAACGACGTGTACGACAGCCCGTGCCCGAACGCGTAGAGCGGGTCGTACTTCGCCCCCGCCGACGTGTTCGCGCCCGGCAGCTGGTCGTAGGTCAGCGTCGGGTCGCCCAGCGCCTTCGGCCACGAGATCGGCAGCCTGCCGCTCGGGTTCACCGCGCCGAACAGCACGTCGGCGATCGCCCGGCCACCCTCGCTGCCCGGCAACCAGCCCGCGACCAGCGCGTTCGCGTCCGCCGCCGCGCCGAGCACCTGTGGGCGCGCGGTCAGCAGCACCACGACCACCGGCTTGCCGGTCGCCTGCACCGCGTCCACCCACGCCTGCTGCTCGGTCGTCAGCACCGGGTTCTCCGTGTCGGCCGGACCCTCCGCGCCGGGCTTCTCGCCCAGGACGACGACGACCGCGTCGGCACCTGCCGCCTCGGACACCGCCGCGGCCTGAGTCGGAGCGTGCACCACGGACGCGCCCGGGACGGCCTCACGCACACCGGTCAGCACGGTCGCGGTCGGCGGCAACGGCGAGTCGTCCGGCACGCCCTGCCACTCGACGGTCCAGCCACCGAGCTGGCGGCGCACGTCGTCCGCGGTCTCCCCGGTCACGACGATCTTCTTGGCAGCGGAGGACAACGGCAGCACGCCGTCGTTCTTCAGCAGCACGGTGCCCTCGGCCGCGGCCTTGCGCGCCAGGTCGCGGTCCGCGTTCACCACGTTCCCGTCGGCCTTCGCCGGGTCCACGTACGGCTTCTCGAACAGCCCCAGGTCGAACTTGAGCTTCAGCACCCGCCGCACGGCCTGGTCGATCCGCCCGCGCGACACGGACCCGTCGCGCACGTTCGCCAGCAGCAACGACGTGAACTCGGCCGCGTTCGACGGCTCCATCGCCATGTCCACACCGGCGTTGACGCTCATCGCGATCGCCGTCTTGTAGTCGGGCGCGACCTTGTGCCGGTCCACCAGGTACTTCATGTCCTGCCAGTCCGAGACCGCGACGCCCTTGAAGCCCATGCGGTCCCGCAGCTGCGTCTGCAGCATGTACTTCGACGCGTGCACCGGGACGCCGTTGAGCGAGCCGGAGTTGATCATCACGGTCTTCACGCCAGCGTCGAACTGCGCCTGGAACGACGGCAGCACGAGATCCTGCAGCTGCCGGATCGGGATCTGCGCCGCCGCCCGGTCGTGGCCGTTCGCCGGCGCCGAGTACCCCGCGAAGTGCTTCGCCGTCGCGGTCAGCTGCGCGGTGTCGTCCACCTCGGCCTGCTGCCCGCGCACGTTCGCCGCCGCCAGCTGGCCGGACAGGAACGGGTCCTCGCTGTAGGTCTCGTAGTAACGGCCCCAGCGCGTGTCCCGCGCGATGTCCGAGACGGGCGCGAAGTTCCAGAAGACACCGGTGGCGCGCAACGCCTTCGACGCCGACACACCGATCTTCTCCTGCAGCCCCGGATCCCACGTCGCGCCGAGCCCGATCTGGTGCGGGAACATCGTCGCGGAGATGACGTTGTTGTGCCCGTGCACGCCGTCGGCGCCGTAGATGATCGGGATCTTCAACCTGTTGTTCTCCAACGCATAGCGCTGGATCGCGTTGTTCATCTCGGCCCACGCCTTGGGCGTGTTGTCGAGCGGCGCGTCACCACCGCCGGACAGGATCGACCCCACGTGCGCGTCCGCGAGGACCGCCTTCAGGCACGAGTCGACCAACGGCCCGTTGACGTTGTTGCAGTCACCGCGCAGCTTCCCGACGCGGATCTGGGCCATCTGCCCGATCTTCTCCTCGACCGTCATCCTGCGCAGCAGGTCCTCGACCCGCCGCTCCGTCGACGCCCGACTGTCCAGATAGATCTCTCTACCGGCCGCGAGACCACCCGCCGGTGTCAGCGACGCGATCACCACAGCAACGCCCAGCACGCCGAGACCAGCACGCTTGCGGGAGAACAAAGACAAGACTCCTCCACGTTCCCGGTGCGCCCGCCGCACACCTTCGCGTGGAGGAGTCGGACAACAAACCTCCGAATGGATGAACTCAATGACAGCGTTTTCATGCTGGTGAAACGCCTGTTCAGTGCCTCGCGTCCGGGAAGTTCCGGAACAGGTTTCAGGCCTGTTCCGGAGGTTCCTCAGGCTCCGGGTTCTTCGGTGGCCTGCCGCGGCGAGGCATCTTCCTCACCTCGCCGGGCAACCGGCCCTCGTCCGCCAGCGCACGCCGCAGCAGGAACTCGATCTGCGCGTTGGTGCTGCGCAGCTCGTCGTTCGCCCACCTGCTCAACGCGTCGTGCACGGCCGGATCGAGCCTGAGCAGAACGCTTTTGCGCTCTGCCATCAGGTGTACAGGGACCCGGTGTTCACCACGGGCTGAGTGGAACGGTCACCGCACAGGACGACGAGCAGGTTCGAGACCATCGCCGCCTTGCGCTCCTCGTCGAGCTCGACGACGTCGTGGTCCGCGAGCCGCTCCAACGCGAGCTCGACCATGCCGACGGCGCCCTCGACGATCCGGGTCCGTGCCGCGACGACCGCGCCGGCCTGCTGCCGCTGCAACATGGCATGGGCGATCTCCGGCGCGTACGCGAGGTGCGTGAGTCGTGACTCGATCACCTTCACGCCCGCGGACTGCACGCGTGCCGAGATCTCGATCGCGAGCGTCTCGGTGATCTCGTCCGCGTTCTCCCGCAGCGAGAGACCGGTCTCCTCGTGGTTGTCGTACGGGTAGCTGTTGGCGATGTGCCGTACGGCGGTCTCGGTCTGGATGCCGACGAACCGCACGAAGTCGTCGACCTCGAACCGTGCGCGTGCGGTGTCCTCGACCTGCCACACGACCACGGCCGCGATCTCGATCGGGTTGCCGTCGGCGTCGTTGACCTTGAGCGTCGCCGTCTCGTGGTTGCGGATCCTGACGGAGATCTTCTCCCTGGTGGTGAGCGGGTTCGCCCACCGCAGACCGTCCGTGCGCGCCGTGCCCACGTAACGGCCGAGGAACTGCAACACGCGCACCTCGCCGGGCGCGACCGTGAACAGCCCCTTCCAGATCACCGCGGCGGCCAGGAACACCAGCACTCCGGTGAGCAGCAGCCCGGCCGCCGGGTCGCCGTCGGCAGCGTCGGTCGCCTTGATCCCCTCGATGATCGTCCACACGCCCACAGCGAGCACCGCCAACCCAGCGAAGAACATGAGGAGACCGGGCAGCTCCCGCGCTTGCTTCTCGCGGACGACAGGTGCCGGCATCTGGACCGTCGTTTCGATGGATGCACTCATCCAGGACCCCCTAGCGAAGTAGTAGCTAAGTGATATCACTTTTTTCGCGGTGATCGCAAGTTACGCTGCGTCGCATGAGGGCGAAGAAGCAGCGTGTGGCGGCGTACGGGGTGTGCGTCAACGAACGCGACGAGATCCTGCTGGCGCGCTGGCTTGGCCCAAAGGGCAAACGTTGGATCCTGCCCGGAGGCGGCATCGACCACGGCGAGCACCCGTACGACGGGGTCATCCGGGAGATCGAGGAGGAGACCGGGTACGCCGCCGAGGTGGTCCGCCTGCTCGGCATCGACTCCGAGCTCCGCGAGGAGCCCGACCGCGACTACCACGCACTTCGGATCATGTACGAGGTGCGGATCGTGGGCGGCGAGCTGCGCAACGAGGTGGGCGGCACGACCGACCTCGCCCAGTGGTTCCCCCTGGCAGACATCGGACAACTGGAGCGCGTGCCGTCGCTCGACACAGCACTTGGTCTGTACCGGACTGCCCCACCTGCCGGAATCTTGCGGTAGCTTCGCTCTACCGCCGCCGACGACCCAACACCGGAGTTGGCGAATGATCCGATCACTGGCCGCAGTCGGCGCGGCCGCCCTGCTGTCGTCCCTCGTTCACGTGCCTGCCTTCGCTGCTGTCGTCGGCGTGTCGACCGTGTCCTCCCTGCAGGCCGCACTCGACACCGCACGACCCGGTCAGCGCATAGTGCTGGCCGACGGCGTGCACCTCGCCGACCAGCCCATCAAGATCACCAAGTCGGGCGTCACCGTGGCCGCGCAGAACGCCGGCCGCACGGTGTTCACCCGCGGCGGCTTCGAGCTCGGGGCCGTTCGAGACGTGACGATCGAGGGCTTCGTCTTCGACGGGACCAGCACGCTCTCGGTCCCCGCGGAGGCGCAGGCCACGCGCATCACCCGCAACACGTACAACGGCAACAAGGACGGCGCCTCGCTCACCGTGAGCGCCGACGACGTCCAGGTGGACCACAACACGTTCTCGAACCGCAGCAGCGAGGGCGTCTACCTGCAGATCACCGGTCCGGGCAGTGAGATCGCCCAGAGGACCTGGGTCCACCACAACTACTTCTACAACCACAGCTTCACCGGCGCGAACGGCGGCGAGTCGATCCGGCTCGGGTACAGCCACAAGCAGTCGAAGTCGGCGAACGCGGTCATCGAGTACAACCTGTTCGAGAAGGCCAACGGTGACCCCGAGGCCATCTCCGTGAAGTCCTCGGACAACACGATCCGCTTCAACACGATCCGCGACAGCAAGGGCTACATCGTCCTGCGTCACGGCAACCGCACCACGGTCGAGGGCAACCTGCTGTTCGGCAGCGGCATCCGGTTCCACGGGAACGACCACAAGGTGTTCAACAACTACGTGCAGAACACCGGGGACCGGGCGATCGTGTTCGGGAAGGGCTCGGAGACCGACAGCGGCCCCACCTCCACGTCGCACGACCGCCCCGACCGCGTGACGGTCGCGTTCAACACCCTGGTCGGTACGGGTGCCGTGGTCGACAGCGACACCGGTACCTACGCACCCAAGGACTGCGTGCTCGCGAACAACGTCATCCAGGGCTCGTCGTCGAAGCTCGTCGACATGATGAGCGGCTCGACGGTGAAGTACGAGGGCAACATCGTGTGGGGCGGCACCGCCGGCATGCCGAACGGCTACAAGACGGTGGACCCGAAGCTCGTGCGCGACGCGAACGGCCTGCTTCGTCTCACGTCCGGAAGCCCCGCCATCAACGCGTCGGTGGGCACCTACTCCTATGTGACGCGTGACTTCGACCTTCAGGCGCGCTCGGGCACGCGTGATGTCGGGGCGGATGAGTACAACTCGTCGGCGGTGCGGAAGCCGCTGACGAAGGCCGATGTCGGGGTCTCGGCACCCTGACGAACGCATTTGTCCTGGTAGCCGCCCGTGTGGCGGTTACCAGGACCCCCCGATTTGGAGATCGAAACAGGCCCGTGTAATGTTCTCCATGTCAGAGCGAAGCGGGCCGGGAAATACAGACCGGAACGGGCCTGGCCAAAAAACCGGAAGAGAAAGAGCCTCCGAGAGGCCGATTTGACACCGGGAAGCAAGACCAAATAAGCTTCAACACAGCCCCGAGAGAAAGCCTCCGGAAACGGAGACTGGAACCGGTGAGCGCGTGTTCTTTGAGAACTCAACAGCGTGCCGAAACACAGCCAGTAATATATGAATTACCTCCTCGTCGAGGTAGTTCCTTTGAGGCAAGACTAGATTGATGCCAGACATATTCCGTCTGGAGCGATCAAACACAATCCTTATTGGAGAGTTTGATCCTGGCTCAGGACGAACGCTGGCGGCGTGCTTAACACATGCAAGTCGAGCGGTAAGGCCCTTCGGGGTACACGAGCGGCGAACGGGTGAGTAACACGTGGGTAACCTGCCCTGTACTCTGGGATAAGCCTTGGAAACGAGGTCTAATACCGGATACGACACCGAACCGCATGGTTTGGTGTGGAAAGTTCCGGCGGTATGGGATGGACCCGCGGCCTATCAGCTTGTTGGTGGGGTAATGGCCTACCAAGGCGACGACGGGTAGCCGGCCTGAGAGGGTGACCGGCCACACTGGGACTGAGACACGGCCCAGACTCCTACGGGAGGCAGCAGTGGGGAATATTGCACAATGGGCGAAAGCCTGATGCAGCGACGCCGCGTGAGGGATGACGGCCTTCGGGTTGTAAACCTCTTTCAGCAGGGACGAAGCGCAAGTGACGGTACCTGCAGAAGAAGCACCGGCTAACTACGTGCCAGCAGCCGCGGTAATACGTAGGGTGCGAGCGTTGTCCGGAATTATTGGGCGTAAAGAGCTCGTAGGCGGTTTGTCGCGTCGGCCGTGAAAACTTGGGGCTTAACTCCAAGCTTGCGGTCGATACGGGCAGACTTGAGTTCGGCAGGGGAGACTGGAATTCCTGGTGTAGCGGTGAAATGCGCAGATATCAGGAGGAACACCGGTGGCGAAGGC
>NZ_JBSGUQ010000029.1:0-86670 GCF_053608005.1 Lentzea sp. NPDC055074 | reverse complement strand
TAATAGCCTGGTGTCAACTCGACGAAAAGCGTGTCGTGTCCCCACCCCTCTTTGCATGCAGCAAGAGCTGTGGCGCGACTCGTGATGGGACCCCACCGCCCCTAGCTCTTGCTAAAGACGGCTCGCCTTCGGCATCGCTTTGTCCGCTTGTCGACATGCTGCTACTGCGCGGGCGGGACCACCGGCTCGTTCAGGGACGGGATCTTGGCCTTGAAGGCCTTGATCATGGCGTCCCTGCCGATCGAGTTGAACTGCTTGCCCAGGGTTCGCATGATCGAGTTCGTCGTGGGGCGGTACAGGCCGTTCTTGTAGTAGCGGGCGCCCTCCACCGGGGCGATCACGCCGCCGTCCGGGGACGGCTGGCCCAGGTACTCGCCCCACTTCGCGCCCGTGGGGTCCTTCGTGACGTTGATCTCCCGTGGTTCCGAGCCCGTGTAGGTGGCGTACGGGTAGTCGTACTCGTCTGCCAGGCCGCCGATCGAGTGGCCCAGTTCGTGGATCGCGATCTGGCCCGCCTGTGCGTTCGAGCCCGAGGCGGTGGCCACCGAGCCGCCGGCGCCGCCGTACTTGGCGGTGTTGCCCAGGGCGATCACCTGGTCTGACTGGGGGGCCAGGGCCGCGAACTCCTTGGCCTTCGTCTCGTTCACGCAGAGGAGGCGTTCCGTGTTCGCGTCCCGGCCCTGGCACCAGAAGCCCATGTCCAGGGCGGTGTTCTTGAGGAGGCCCTTGGTCGGGTCGTGGTCCACGCCGGACTCGGCGGAGATGACGTTGACCTGCCAGACGTTGAAGTACTCCTTGTAGCTGGCGAAGGGCTCCACCGCTGAGAGCTCTTCCCACTTGCTCTTCACGTTGGCCGTGTAGGTCTCGAGGTCCTCTGCCGTGTAGCCGTCGCCTACGAAGACCAGGTCGAAGCGGTCCGACGAGTCGCCGGTCACCTGGACCGGGATCACGTCCGCCGCTGCGAGGGCGCGGAAGTCCGAGGACTTCTCCTTGGGCGCCTTCGGGGTCTGGGTCTGGGTGATGGTGCCGTCTTCGTTGAAGACCTCGCGCCATTCCATCGCCGGGGCCGCGCCGCCGACTGGTACCTGGGCGAACAGTGCCAGCGCCGCCATCGTCAGCGCGGGGAGGACCAGCCGGGTGCTTCGCATGTGTTGACGCTAAGCAACCGTGATGTCACCCACAAGCGGCAATTGTTGGCACTTTTGGCCCAACCATTGTGTCGGGCTCCCAAAGTCATGCCGGTCGTCGCGTGATCTGGGCAACTACCTACTCTGGGATCTGTGAACCCCACCGATCTGGCGATCTCCGGGCCGTTGCTGCTGGCCACCGGGGTCGCCTTGCTCGCGGGATTTATCTCGTTCGCTTCACCCTGCGTGGTGCCGCTGGTGCCCGGGTACCTGGCCTACCTCGCCGGGCTGGTCGGTGCCGAGGCGCCTCGGGTCGAGGCCAACGAGCCCGCCAAGCAGGGGCGATGGCGGGTCGCCGGTGCCTCGTTGCTGTTCGTGCTCGGGTTCACGGTGGTCTTCGCCCTGGCTTCCATGGCGATTCTCGGGGCTTCGGACGCGCTGTTCCTGAACGCCGATCTGTTCCAGCGCATCGGTGGGGTCGTCACGATCCTGATGGGACTGGTGTTCCTCGGGCTGGTGCCGGCGCTGCAGAAGGACGTGCGGTTCCACACCAAGCCCAACGCCGGGTTGTTCGGGGCGCCGGTGCTCGGGGCCGTGTTCGCGCTCGGGTGGACGCCCTGTCTCGGGCCGACGCTGGCGGGGGTGCTGGCCGTTGCGCGGAGCACCGAGATCGGGTCGTCCACTGCTCGTGGGGCCGTGCTGGTGCTCGCTTACTGCTTGGGGCTCGGGTTGCCGTTCGTGGTGCTCGCGCTCGGGGCGCGGTGGGCGCTCGGGGTCACGAAGTGGCTGCGCACGCACGCCCGGCAGGTGCAGATCTTCGGTGGCGTGCTGCTGATCCTGGTCGGGATCGCGCTGGTCACCGGGCTCTGGGGTGAGTTCGTCGGGTGGCTGCGCTACTCGTTCGTCGACGTCGTGAGGCTGCCGCTCTAGTGATCGCCTTCCTCCGCAACACGTGGCGCGGGCTCACCTCGATGAGGACCGCGCTGACCCTGCTGTTCCTGCTCGCGCTCGCGGCGATGCCCGGTGCGCTGCTGCCGCAGCTGTCGCTGAACGCGGCCAAGGTCGACGAGTACGTCGCCCAGCGCGGCTGGTGGGGGGAGCTGCTGCGGAAGCTCGGGTTCTTCGAGGTGTACGCCACTCCGTGGTTCGCCGCGATCTACCTGCTGCTGTTCGCGTCCCTCGTCGGGTGTCTGCTGCCCCGCACGTGGGAGTACTTCAAGCAGATGCGCGCGAAGCCCGTGCTGACGCCGCGCAACCTCTCGCGCATGCCGCACCACGTGCAGGCCGAGCTCGACATCACGCCGGACGAGGCCGTGGCGCGTGCGAAGAAGGCCATGCGCGGCTGGCGGATGGAGACCGGCGAGGGCACGGTCAGCGCCGAGCGCGGGTTCCTGCGCGAGACCGGCAACCTGGTCTTCCACTTCGCGCTGCTGGGGCTTCTGGTCTCGTTCGCGCTGGGCAAGATGTTCAACTACGAGGGCCAGGTCATCGTCCAGGCCGACGGCGGCCAGTTCTGCAACGGCGGCATCTTCAACTACGACCAGTTCCGGCCCGGCCTGCGCGTCGACGGCACGGACCTCACGCCGTTCTGCGTCGAGATCGGCAAGTTCTCCGCCGAGTACCTCGACAACGGCCAGCCCGTCGGCTTCAAGGCCGACATCAGGTACCAGTCGGGCGACGACCTCACGTCGAACACGTGGAAGCCGTACACGCTGCAGGTCAACCACCCGCTGCGCACCGAGGGTGACCGGCTCTACCTGCTCGGCCACGGCTACACGCCGACGTTCACGGTGACGTTCCCCAACGGCGAGAAGCGCACGCAGGGCATCCAGTGGCTGCCGACCGACCAGCTCACGCTGGCCTCCGAGGGCGCCACGAAGTTCGACCCGCCCGGCATCACGGACTCCGAGACGCGGCGCAAGAACCAGATCGCGGTGACGGGCCTGCTGGCGCCGACGCCGTTGCTGCACGGCAACATCCTGAACTCGAAGTTCCCGGCGGTGAACGACCCGATGGTCGCCGTCGACGTCTACCGCGGCGACCTGGGCGTGGACGACGGCCGCGGCCAGTCGATCTTCTCGATCGACCAGAAGATGGTCGACCAGGGCCGGTTGCAGAAGGTCGCGCGCAAGAACCTCGCTCTGGGCGAGGAGGTCGCGCTCGACGACGGCACCAAGGTGCGGTTCGACTCCGTGAACGACTGGGTGTCACTACAGGTTTCGCACGACCCGACCCAGGGATACGTGCTGGCGTTCGCCATCCTGATCATCCTCGGCCTGGGGGTCTCGCTGACCGTCAAGCGCCGCAGGGTGTGGGTGCGTGCGACCCGTCTGGAGGACGGGCGTACGTTGGTCGAGGTCGGTGGCCTCGCCCGTACTGACCAGGCAGGATACGGCGAGGAGTTCACGCGGCTCGCCCGCGCGGTGCTGAACGAGGAGAAGTCCTGATGCCGGTCAACGAGACCCTCGCGACCTACAGCGACTGGCTGTACCGGAGCGCGCTGGGCGTCTACCTCTTCGCGATCCTGCTCTACGCGGTCGAGCAGGCCTTCGCCCGTGCCCCGCGCAAGGCGCTGGTCGGCGCCGGCGGACCGGACGTCCTCGTCGACGAGCCCAGGCCCGAGCTCACCAAGGCCGAGCGCATCGGCCGCATGGGCGCCGCGATGACGGTCCTCGGTGCGGCGCTGCACCTCGGGTCGCTGGTCATGCGCGGTCTGGCCGCCGGGCGTGCGCCCTGGGGCAACATGTACGAGTACATGTCGCTGCTGTGCCTCGCGGCCGTGGTGACGTGGATCGTGCTGATGGCGAAGTTCCCGATCCGCCGCCTCGGCGTGTTCGTGCTCCCGCCGATCCTGGTCCTGCTGTTCCTGGGCGGCACCGTCCTGTACGCCGAGGCCGCGCCCGTCCAGCCGGCGCTGCGGTCGTACTGGCTGGTGATCCACGTCTCGGTGATCTCGATCTCGTCCGGCGTGCTGCTCATCCCCGGCGTGACGTCGATCCTCTACCTGCTCAAGGACACGAAGTCCGACCGCTTCCCGAAGCTGCCGTCCGCCGACGTGCTCGACCGCATGTCGTACCGGACCACCGTGCTGGCGTTCCCGCTGTTCACCGCCGGGATCATCCTCGGGGCGATCTGGGCGGAAGCCGCGTGGGGGCGGTTCTGGGGCTGGGACCCGAAGGAGACGGTCGCGTTCGTCTCGTGGGTGGTCTACGCGGCGTACCTGCACGCGCGCGCGACGGCCGGTTGGCGTGGCCGTGGGGCCGCCTGGATCAACATCGCGGGCTTCGCCCTGAACGTGTTCAACCTGTTCTTCATCAACTTGGTTACTAGCGGGTTGCATTCGTACGCGGGTCTCTAACGAGTTAAGCCCCCAGGTCGATGGAACCGTTGCCGGTTGCGTACCGTCGCAACCTGGGGGTCGGGGAAGTCTCGGTCCCTCTTGCTCAGGGAGGGCCACAGCGGTGACATGGCAACCACCGGGTGAGGAACAGGGCTCCGGCCCGCAGTACGTCGACCCGCAGGCGGCGGCCTACCTCGACCCGCAGCAGTCCGGCCCGCAGCACGTCAGCGGCGGACAATCAGGCCCGTACAACCTGGGCGGCCAGTCAGGGCCCTACCAGGTGCCCGGCAACGCCTCCGGCCCGTACCAGGTCCCCGGCAACGCGTCGGGTCCCTACCCGGTGCCCGGCTCGCAGTCCGGCGCGTACCAGGTGGGCGGCGGCCAGTCGGGTGCCCACTCGGTGGGCGGTGGCCAGTCCGGGCCGCACAACACCGACAACACCGCGCAGTACGGCCACTTCGCCGGCCAGCAGTACCCGAACAACTTCCCGCAGCAGCAGTACCGCTCGCAGGCCGAGCAGGTGTCGTCGCAGCAGCTGATCAAGAAGGAGAAGCGTCCGCCGACGTCGGGCTGGCGCAAGTCCCTGCACTCGCTGACCGGTGGCGCGATCAACCTCGGTGAGAGCCCTGCCGACGTGCGCCGGCGTGAGCTGATCGCGCGGATCAACCAGCCGCTGCGCGGGTGCTACAAGATCGCGATGCTGTCGCTGAAGGGCGGCGTCGGCAAGACCACGACGACCACGACGCTCGGCTCGACGTTCTCGTCGCTGCGTGGTGACCGGGTCGTCGCCGTCGACGCGAACCCCGACCGCGGCACGCTGGCGTTGAAGATCCCGCGCGAGACCACGGCGACTGTGCGGCACCTGCTGCGCGACGCGCCGCGGATCACGAAGTACAGCGACGTGCGCGCGTACACCTCGCAGTCACCCGCACGCCTCGAGGTGCTGGCGTCCGAGCAGGACCCGGCCGTGTCGGAGGCGTTCAGCGAGGACGACTACCGGCGCACGGTGGCGTTGCTGGAGCACTTCTACAACATCGTGCTCACCGACTGCGGCACCGGTTTGATGCACTCCGCCATGAAGGGCGTGCTGGACGAGGCGGACTCGCTGGTCCTGGTGTCGTCCGGCTCGGTCGACGGCGCGCAGACGTCGGCGGCGACGCTCGACTGGCTGGAGGCGCACGGCTACCGCGACCTGGTCGCGAAGTCCGTGTGCGTGATCAACTCGGTGCGCCCGAAGTCGGGCAAGGTCGACATCGACAAGCTCGCCGCTCACTTCCAGCAGCGATGCCGTGCCGTGGTCCGCCTGCCGTTCGACGCGCACCTCGAAGAGGGCGCCGAGATCGCGCTGGACCAGCTCGCGCCGGAGACCCGTCTGGCCTTGCTGGAACTCGCCGCAGTGGTCGCGGACGACTTCCCGCACTCCTGAACGGGTTCTCGACAGTGGCGGAAAGGGGTCCTGGGATCAGGGCCCCTTTTCCGTTCACTCGTCGCGCTTGCGCTGCTCGTCGAGCTTGCGCAGGAACTCCGGGTCGTCGTCGGGCGCGATCACCTTGCGGCCTGGGGTGTACTCCGAGTGCTGCGGGGCGAACGCTCGCCACACGAGCACAGCCACGGTGAGCGCACCGATCACCGCCAGCAGGTAGATCATCGTGTCGCCACCTCCCTTTGCCACGAGATTACCCGCGGCACAGGGGTAACTACGGTTTCAGTGGCGAACGGGTTCAGTCGCCTCGGTGGTCAGCTCCGAAAGAAGCTGCTTCACCTCGGTCTCACGGAACCTGCGATGTCCTCCTGGCGTGCGGATCGATCCGATGCGACCTGCGGTGGCCCATCGGGTCACGGTCTTCGGGTCGACCCGGAACAGATTGGCGACTTCCCCAGGCGTCAAGAGCCGCTCGGTGGCTGCAGTCACTCGTCCTCCTCAGATCAGACGTTCCGGTCTGATCGTGGCATCTGACCCATCAGGTACTCGAACGCTTGTTTTTTGGTAAAGAGGTAGTAAGGGACGACCGGCGCGATTCGGACATGTGACCGCTGGTGCCTGCGGGCACGGGTGGGGCATAGGGTGTCGCGGGTGGATGCTCTTGATCGACAGATCATCGCCGCATTGCGCGCCAACGGTCGCGCCACCTACGCGGACCTCGGCAGGCAGGTCGGCCTGTCCGCGTCCGCCGTGCACGAGCGGGTCGGGAAGCTCGAGTCGAGCGGTGTGATCGTCGGGTACCACGCGGTCGTGGACCCCAGCGCCGTCGGCCTGGGAGTGACCGCGCTGATCGGCATCCACCCCACCGACGTCGCGGACGACAACGAGGTCGCGGTCGAGTTGGCCGAGCTCCACGAGGTGGAGAGCTGCTACCGGGTCGCGGGCGACGAGTCGTTCATCGTCAAGGTCCGGGTGTCGACGGTCGACGACCTGGAGCGTGCGCTCGGACGGTTGCGGCGCATCCCCGGTGTGGCCCGCACACGTACGACCGTGGTGCTCTCCACACGGTTCGAGGGGCGCCCGAACACCGGTGACGAAGAAGGCGACGTAACCTGAACGGGTGCTCGCTCGTGATGTGACGCTCTACGTCCTCGCCCGCCTCGGCCTCGTGGCCGTGGTGACGGGCGCGCTCATCTTGTTCAAGGTTCCTTTGCTGCCCGCCCTCGCCGTCGGCGTGGTCGTGGCGCTGCCGGCGTCGCTGTTCATCTTCAAGGGGCTGCGGCAGCGGGTCGCCACCGGCCTCGACGCCCACCAGGCCGTGCGCAGGGCCGAGCGCGACAAGCTGCGCTCCGAACTGCGTGGTGACGAAGGTCCTCTCACCCAGGCATAGGACGTCTGCCCGGTTATCGTGCGGGCTGTGAGTACCTCCGTTGACCGCGTTTGCAGCAGGACCAGGCACTGGGTGTGCGAGGCCGTCGGGATCATCGAGGCGGACGCCAACCGCAGCGCGGACACGCACCTCCTGCGCTACCCGTTGCCACTCGAATGGGGCATCGACCTCTACCTGAAGGACGAGTCGACGCACCCGACCGGGTCGTTGAAGCACCGGTTGGCGCGCTCGTTGTTCCTCTACGCGATCTGCAACGGCTGGATCACCGGTGGCACGCCCGTGATCGAGGCCTCCTCCGGTTCGACCGCGGTGTCCGAGGCGTACTTCGCGCGGCTGCTGGGGCTGCCGTTCATCGCCGTCATGCCCCGCTCGACCTCGGCGGAGAAGGTCGCGCTGATCGAGCGCCAGGGCGGCAGGTGCCACTTCATCGACGAGCCGTCGGCCCTGTACGACGAGTCGCGGCGGCTGGCGTCCGAGCTCGGCGGCCACTTCATGGACCAGTTCACGCACGCCGAGCGCGCGACGGACTGGCGGGGCAACAACAACATCGCCGAGTCGATCTTCGAGCAGATGAGGCTGGAGCCGTCGCCGACGCCCGACTGGATCGTCGTCGGCGCGGGCACGGGCGGCACGTCGGCCACGATCGGCCGGTACATCCACTACCAGAAGCTGAACACGCGCCTCGCCGTCGTCGACCCCGAGCACTCGGTCTTCTTCGACGCGTGGCGCGACGGCAACCGCGACCTGGTGGCGACGCGCGGGTCGGGCATCGAGGGGATCGGCCGGCCGCGGGTGGAGCCGTCGTTCATCGGCGAGGTCATCGACCGCATGATCAAGGTGCCGGACGCGGCGTCCGTCGCGACGATCCGGTACGTCGAGGACCTGCTCGGACGGCGGGTCGGCGGATCGACCGGGACGAACCTCTGGGGAGCGTTCCAGATCGTGGCCGAGATGCGGCAGTCTCGGGCGCGCGGGAGTGTGGTGACTTTGCTGTGCGACGGCGGCGAGCGTTACGCGAACACCTATTACGACGACACATGGGTAGCCGCGCAGGGCATGCACCTCGACCCGCGGCTGGAACGCCTGAACAACTTCCACCGCTCGGGGAACTGGTGACGACAGCCGTGCGTCACAGCGTGACCTGAGCACCTGAGTCCGCAGGGGGGACGCTGTGACGTCGCTGTTCACCGACGCGGCCGAACTGCGCGCGTACGCCGAGTACCTGCGCACCGAGGCCAAAGAGTTCGACACGATCCGCAAGTACGTCCACGCCACGGCGTGCGACAAGGCTGGCTTCACGGGCCTGCTCACGTTGCTGCAGCCGGGCGTGGACATCGTGCGGGCGCTGTTCGACGAGACCCTCGACTTCGGCACGTCGAAGCTCGAGGGCGCGGCCTCGGCGGTGGACGCGACGGCGAAGGACTACGAGGACATCGACGCCCTCCAGCGCCGCATCTTCGACGGGTTGCTGAAGTGACGACGGCGTACCACGCGGCGCGTCCGGTCAGCGCGTCGCTGAAGCAGCCCGACGTCGACACGGCGTCGTTGAACGACGTCCTGCGCGACCAGGGCTGGGGCGTCCAGGCGGTCAACTGGGTGTTCGAGGCCGTGACCGGCGAGTCCCTGGTCTCCACGATCATCACGCCGATCACCGGCGACTGGTCGAAGATCCGTGCCGACGGCGACGCGTGGCGCATGGTCGGCAACGCCATGAACGACGTCTCGTACAACCTCACGGACGCCGTGGGCAAGGTCCGCGACCACTGGGACGGCGACGCCGCCCGCGCCCACGAGAAGTACATCGCGCTCGGCTGGAAGGCCGGCCTGCTCGCCGAGATGGGCGTGGCCCAGCTGATCGCGAAGGGCTTCGACACCGTCGCGTCCGGCGCCGAGGCCCTGGGCAAGCAGGCCGCGCGCCTGCTCGACTACCTGGTCAACAAGCTGCTCGAAGCCGCCGCCACCGTCTGGATCCCGGTCGCGGGCTGGATCAAGGCCGCCGAGATGGTCTGGAACGCCTACCAGATCTACCGGCGCGTCATGGACATCATCGAGACGGTCCAGAAGCTCATCTCCGACGTGAAGGCGCTCTTCGACGCCGTCGGCCGCGTCTTCTCCGCCATCGGCAAGCTGAAGGACGCCGACTCCCTGGCCGAGGCGATGAACGCCACCCAGGAGGTGGCCGAGGCGGGTCGCGACGTCCGCAACGCCGTCAACGACATCAACGACGACCTCGGCTCCATCAAGGAGTCGGCCACCGAGATCGGGGACCGCGGCCGTGACATCGGCTCGCAGGTGCGCGAGATCAACACCCCGCCGGGCGGCGCCGAGGACACCAAACCGGCGTCCGGCTCGGCCGTGGCTCCCGGCGGAGCCCCGGTGGCCCCGCAGCCCACGCTGCCCGCCTCCTCCGCCTCGCCCGACGCCCCCGTGACCCACACGGCCGCGGCCGGCGGCTCAGCCGTCTCGGCTCCGCCCTCGCCAGGTGGTGGTGGCGGCGGCGGAGTGCCGCACACCGCCTCCGGTGGCGCGCCCGCGGGCGGCAGCTCCGGCGGTCCGGCCGTGGTCCGTCCGGACACCACTCACGCCGCCGGCGCGGCCCCCGCAGCGGCTCCGTCGTCGACGCAGCAGATGCCCGTGGGTGGCGCGATGCCGATGGGCGCCCCCATGGCACCGGGAGCAGGTGGCGGCGACCAGACCCGCAGCTCCGGCTCCCGTCCTGGCGCCGGTGGCGTTCCGGCGTTCCCGAGCGCGGGGACCCCGGCCGGGACCCCGAAGCCCAGCGGCCTGCCGACGCCTCCCGGACAAGGCGCGGGCCTCCCGACCCCGCCGAGCCAGGGCACGCCGCCCGCCGGTGCCGGCGGCCGCCCCGGCACGGGCCTGCCGACGCCGCCGTCCGGGGGCTCGCACCCGACTCCGGGTTCGACGCACCCGACTCCGGGTTCGACGCACTCGACTCCGGGCTCGCACCCGACGCCGGGTTCCGGGGGCACGCACCCCGGTGGCTCGGGCCTGCCGACCCCGCCGAACTCCGGCTCGCACCAGACGCCCGGCTCGGGCAGCGGCCTGCCGACCCCGCCGAACCACGGCGGCTCCGGCCTGCCCACGCCTCCGTCGGGAACGCACCCGACTCCGGGTTCCGAGGGCACGCACCCCGGCGGCTCGGGCCTGCCGACCCCGCCGAACTCGGGCGGTCCCGGCCTGCCCACGCCCCCGTCCGGTCCGGGCACGCACCCGACCCCCGACCACCCGAGTGCCAGCGCGGGCACGGCAACGGCCCCGCCCAGCACCGGCGGCGGCCTCCCCTCACCTCCCGGACACCCGACCCCGAGCGCGGGCGGCGGCCTCCCGTCGCCTCCCGGACACCCGAGCCCCAGCGGCACGGACCACTCGACGCCGTCCAGCACCACCCCGACGGACTCGACCCCGCGTCCCCACGACACCACGCCCTCGCACGACGGCGGCACCAAGCCCCACGACACCACCCCCACCGGGTCGACGGACACCAAGCCGCACGACACGACGCCGCACGACCCCGGCACCAAGCCGCACGACGCGTCCACCCAGCCCCACGACGCGCCGGACGCCAAGCCCCACGACGCGGCCCCCCACGACACCACGCCGTCGCACGACACCGACCCCAGGCCGCACGACACCGACACACGGCCCGACGACGGCAAGCCCCACGACACCGACGCCAGCGGTGCCGAGGACGCCAAGCCGCACGACCCCCAGCCGGACCACGACACCCCGGCCCCCCACGACACCGACCCCAAGCCCGGCAACGACGACGCCACCCCCGGCCACACCGGCGACGGCGACGACGGCTCCACCCCGCCTCCGCCCACCGGGCCGGACCTCAAGGGCCACTTCGACGCGGCCGCCATGGCGGCGCAGGGCCAGGGCTACCAGCACCAGCTGGAGCAGATCCTGCCCAACCAGGCCGATCGCGACCGCTACGTCGCGCTGAGCCAGGAGCTCTCCACGAACCTCAGCCCGCAGGAGGCCCAGCACGTCGCCGACGTCCGCAACCAGATCACGGTCGGCAGCGGCGACATCGTCACCAAGGCCCTCAGCCCGAGCGCGGTCAGCACCTACCTGCCCGACACCCCGCACGCGGCCGGCAGCCAGAAGGAGACCTGGCAGAACCAGATGGGCGGCTCGGTCGCCCGCGGCCAGGACGTGGTCGACGTCAACACCCCGCAGGGGCTGCGGGACGGCCTCGCCCTCGACGACAAGGGCCAGGGCTGGACCCCGATCCCCGCGGGCGCGCAGGAGGCGATGCAGCTCCGGTACGAGGTCAACGCCCAGAACGAGGCGGCGCACAACGTGCCGTTCGGCGGGCCGAAGAAGGACACGCCGGACTTCACCCAGCCCGGGCCGTACGGACCGAACGAGTACCAGTCGCCGCAGGAGAAGGCGCACTACGAGGCGTCGCAGCAGCAGATGGCTGCCGCGGGCGGTGCGTCGAAGCCCTACGACGGCTTCGACCCGTTCACCGGTACGGGCTCGACCATGGGCGGTATGCCGGAGTGGCGCGTCGACGGCGGCACACCGTTGCCCGATCGTGCCGAGATCTGGCAGGTGAACGCGGACGGCTCTGAGAAACTGCACGCCGTGTACGACCGCAAGTTCGGCTGGACGAAGCTCTGATGACCCAGTACTCCCAGGAGATGGCCGAGTACCGGGGCGAGACGTTCTTCGCCGGTGCCGAAGGCGAGCAGCACGTCTGGATCCGCAAGATTCCAGGCGTCGCCTACGGCACCACGGAGAGCTTCCAGACGTACGGCGACCGTGAGCTCAAGACGGTTGCCGTGCGAGACCTCGACGCCTGGTACCGGGAGACCTGCAAGGCGACGTGGCGCGGCCAGCCGTTCAACGTCGTCGCCACGAACAACGGCAAGGCGGAGGCGGGCTACGCCGGCGGCGAGTACGTCTGGGCGCAGCAGAACGGGCTCGAAGGCGACCAGTACAACGGCTACCGGGCCACGCTGGACGTCGACGAGCTCGAGGACGTGCAGGTCGACCGCACCGACTTCCTGGCGCGGTGGAAGGAGAAGAACGCGGGATGAGCACCCCACAGGCCGTGCGCAAGGCGGCCGGCATCGGGCCGGAGACGATCCTGCAGAAGATCGTCCACCCCGCGATCGCGCAGCTCTACCTGGGCAACGTCGTGGTGCCCGGCAAGTTCGAGCCGCACCGGGCCGCCGGGTTCGTGACGCGCGGCCAGGACTTCCCGCAGGGCACGTCCGACCAGTTCGCCGAGGTGTTCGGCGTCGACAAGGTCGCGGACTGGCCGAAGGGCACCCAGTACCTGCTGCGTTTCCTGGCACACACCACCGAGCTCTTCGACACGAGCTTCGGCGGCCCGACGCTCGACGGTGCGCAGAAGATGGGCACCACCCGCGTCTACCCGCTCCCGTTCACCGGCACCGGTTACACGCCGAGCGCGAACCCCGTCCCGGAGTACGTCATGGAGCTCGCCGAGCTCCCGGCGGGCACCGAGCTGTGGCGCTTCGACCCGGACGGCACCGGCCGCAGCGTCGGCAAGTACCTCAACCGCCAGGTCGGCTGGATCCCCACGGCGGACGTGGGCTTCGGCCCCGGGAGGTACTGGCAGGCACCGGTTCCGCACCGCCCGACCGTCCGTCGTGGACTGATCGGCCGCTACCGGGACCAGGACTTCGACGTCGACTTCGGCCTCGCGCCCGGCAACGTCCTGCTGCACCCGCTCGCCGGCCAGCCCGCGCCGCAGGACTTCACCGAGGAGAACGGCGCCCAGTTCCTCGAGGTCCCGAACGCGGTCGTCGAGGACCTCCAGCTGGTCCGCACGCTCTGCACCTACCGCGGCGCGGAGTTCGAGATCGTCGGCGTGCTCGGCGACCAGGCCGTGCTGCACTTCATCGGCGAGAACTACGAGACGGCCGCGCAGCTCGGTCTGTCCGAGGTGGACTTCCGGCAGTGGCGGACCCTCGCGCAGCGCGCCGAGGTGACCGACATCCGCGGTGACGCGAGGCCGATCCAGCGCGGGCTCTTCGCCAGGGAGAACTGAGATGACCACCCCGAACGACAGCTGGAAGTCCGCGGAGCTGCGCGCGGCCGAGGCACAGGTCGACGCGCGCTTCAAGGAGGCGCAGGACCTGGCGAACCGCCTCAAGGAGACGCCGCTGCCGCCCGTTCCGCCGGTCGACTTCAAGGCGATCGCCCAGCAGGTCGAACGGGCCGCGCAGGAACGGGACGCGCCCGAGCAGCTCAAGGCGTTGAAGCGCAAGGTCGACGCGGGCGAGTTCACCTGGGAGGACGTCGTCTCCGGCAAGGCGGCGCAGGACCCCGACGTGCAGGCCATGCAGCAGGAGAACGTCAGCAAGATGAAGCAGGCGTTCCAGATGCTGCAGGAGGGCATGACCGCCGAGGAGATCATGGAGGCGCAGCGTCCGCGCCGGGGCGGCGACGACGATGACCAGCTCGACCCCGACATCTTCACGGAGGACAAGTGGTGATGACGGCCTGGCGGACACCGGACGTCCTCGCGGCGGAGGACTTCCTGAGCAACGCGGTCGCCGAGTCGGATCGCGCGATGAAGACCGCCCAGCAGAACCTCCGCGGCAAGGAGCCGTCCACTGAGGACATCCGCAGGGTGATGCAGTTCGCGAAGTCGAGCGATGCCTCACCGGCGATGCGCCAGCTCGCGGACCGCATCGCGCGCGGTGCGGGCCTCAGCTGGCGTCAGGTCCTGACCGGCGAGGCGGCCTACGACCCGTTGGTGCGCCAGGCGCTCGACGCCGACCGCGCCCACCTCGACGAGCTGATCAAGGGGGAGACGGCCCCGCCGCCCGCCCCGCGCAAGCCCGTCGTGACAGACGACGACGAGCCCCTGCAGTTCACCGAAGACGCCTGGTAGCGCCCGGGAAACGTCAGTCCAGCACCAGCGCGACGCTGACCAGCACGGCCCACGCCAGCATCGCGATCCCGGTGAACTGCAGCACCGGGATCAGGTCCTTCCCGCCACGCCCGGCGGCCACCCGGCGCACGGCCGGCAGCAGGATCGGCGCCGCGAGGAACCCGAGCAGCGCGTACGGCACCCGCACGACCATGCCCAGCGCGATCAGGAACGGCACCGCGATCAGCGCCAGGTAGAGGCGGCGGGTGTCCTTGTCGCCCAGCACCACGGCCAGCGTCCGCTTGCCCGTCACCGAGTCCGTCGGGATGTCGCGCAGGTTGTTCGCCACCAGCACCGCGGCCGAGATCGACCCCATCGCGATGGACGCCCCGATGCCGATGCCGGTGATCTCGCCGGTCTGCACGTACAGCGTGCCGAGCACCGCGGCCGGGCCGAAGAAGAGGAACACCGCGATCTCGCCAAGGCCCGCGTAGCCGTACGGACGCTTGCCGCCCGTGTAGAACCACGCGCCGAGGATGCACACGGCACCGAACCCGAGCAGCCACCAGAACCCGGACAACACCACGAGGGCGAGCCCGGCCACCGCACCGACCCCGAGTGAGATGAACGCCGCCAGCCGCACCTTCGCGGGCTCCGCGGCCCCGGACCCGGTGAGGCGGAACGGTCCCACCCGGTTGTCGTCCGTGCCGCGGATGCCGTCGGAGTAGTCGTTCGCGTAGTTCACGCCCACCTGGAACGCCACCGAGACGACGAGCGCCAGCACCGTGTAGAGCGCGTTGAACTCGTCGATGTGGTGCGCCGCAGCGGCTCCGACCACGACCGGGGCGATCGAGTTCGGCAGCGTGCGCGGGCGGGTCCCCTGGACCCACTGGACGACTGAGGCCATGCCTCCATCCTCCGGTATGGCTCCCCGGGACCCGCCGAAGGGGTGTATCAGCAGGCAGTGGCGCCGGACACACCGGACACGTAGGCCTTCGCGATGTGCTTGCCGGACGCGATGCGGTACCAGACGTTCGAGGTGCCCTGCGTGCCCGACACGGACTCACCCGTGAGCTGGCACGTCACCCTGACCTGTGCGTAGTTCGCGGCCAGACCCACCTGCGACGACGAGGAGTTCGCGCCGCTGCGGACGTTCACGGTGCCGTTCGCCGCCGACGTGCGGACCGTCCCGAGAGGTCCGGAACCGGTCCACAGGTACGTCACGGTGACCCACGCGTTGTTGGTCAGCTTGAGGCCGTCCCAGAACGTGCCGTCGGCGAGGTCGATGCCCGCCGGGTTGGCGACCTCACGCCCGAACTGGTCCTTGCCGCCGTTGTAGTTGTTCTCGTACGCGGCCTGCGCCTCGGGCTTGCCCTGCGGCAGGTCCTTCCACATCTCCCGCGTCGCGGACGGGTTCCAGTAGTCGTCCTTGGTGTTCCACGGGCCGACGTCCCACACGGGTGCCCACTCGCAACGGCCGTTCGACGCGCACACCTGCACGCTGTAGTTGCCGGAGTTCTTGTTCGCCAGGCCACGCCGCGACGGCAACGCCACGAAGTGGTCGCGCGAACGGATCACGTGCCCGTTCGCCGTGGTGCCACCGACAAGTCCCTCACGCGTCGCGTACACCCGGTACGAACGTCCAGCGGCCGCAGCGGAGATGTCGTCCGCCGCCACCGTCGCGGGCGCCTGCGAGGCCGTCAGCTTCACGCGCGATGCCTTGCCACCGCTCAGAACGACGCGCGTCTCGATCGTGGACGTGGTCACCGGCAACGTCGCCGGAGCCTCCAGCCACTCGGTCCACTGCCCGTCCGCACGCAGACCGCGCACGTCGACGACACCATCGCCGGTCACCGCCGCCGTGACCGCGTTGGCGGGCTGGGCGAGTCTGTGCGTGCCGAGCTCGATCAGGCCCGTGCGAGGCGAGCCGCCCCACGTGACGGCGCGGCCGCTCACGTCGGCGGACCACTCGTTCGTGGCCGGGGCCGCCTGGGCGGGAGACGCCAGTCCGGCCACCAAGGCGGCGCCCGCGACCAGCGGTACCAGGTAGCGCATGAAGAAACCCCCATCGCTAACGCGCGCGGCTAGGGTTCCACGCGCTTCGCGGCGAGGGTTGTCCTCGGCGGTAAAGGTTCACCTAAATGAGGCGGCCACCGCGGTCCTGTCGACTTTGCCGGGCCCGCGCAACGGCAGTTCGTGCACGAACCGCACCAGCTTGGGCGCCGCCACGTGCCCCACGGCCTCGGTCACGACGGCTTTCAGCTCCTCGACGGCCGGCTCGGCCCCGCGCGTGACGACAGCGGCGGCCACGACCTGCCCCCACTCGTCGTCCGGCACGCCGACCACGCACGCCTCCAGCACGCCCTCGACGGTTGCCAGAGCCCGTTCCACCAGCACCGGAGGGACCTTCTCGCCGCCGGTGACGATCACGTCGTCAGCGCGTCCCAGCACCTCCAGCCGCCCGTCGTGCAGCCGCCCGAGGTCCGCGGTGCGGAACCACTCACCGAACGGTTCCGCGCTGCCTCGATATCCGAGGGCCAGCACCGGCCCGCTGATCTCGATGACATCGTCGGTGCGCAACGACACGCCCCGCAACGGTTCGCCGTCGTACACGCACCCGCCGGACGTCTCGCTCATGCCGTACGTCGTGACGACCTGCACGCCCAGAGCGCGCGCCTGCTGCAGCAGCTTCGGCGGGGTCGCGGCCCCGCCGATCAGCACGCCGTCGAACTGCCGCAGCGCCTCCAGCCCCGGCCCCTCGCCCACGACGAGCCGGGAGAGCTGCGTGGGCACCAGGGCGGTGTAGTGGCGGCCCGGCTGGGCGAGCACCGGCCGTGCGGCCTGCGCGAAACCCATGGCCCGGAAGCCCTTCGACATGTCGAGCACACCGGGCGTGGTGCCGGCGACGATCGACCGCACGAGCACCTGAACGCCCGCGATGTGGCTGGTGGGCAACGCCAGCAGCCACGTTCCGGGGCCGCCCAGCCGCTCGTAGGTGGCCTCCGCGGACGTCGTCAGCGCCTCCGCGTCGAGCAGCACCGTCTTCGGCTCGCCCGTCGACCCGGAGGTCGGCACGCCGAGCACGGCCCGCTTCTCCCAGCCGTCGAGCGGGCCGTCCACCAGCGGGTCGCCGTCCCGAAGGGCCGCGCGCAGTTCGTCGAGCACAGGCACCTGCTCAGAAGTAGTACGGGTAGTTCGACCAGTCGGGGTCGCGCTTCTCCAGGAACGAGTCCCGGCCTTCGACGGCCTCGTCGGTCATGTAGGCGAGCCGGGTCGTCTCGCCGGCGAAGATCTGCTGCCCCACGAGGCCGTCGTCGATCAGGTTGAACGCGTACTTGAGCATGCGCTGCGCGGTCGGCGACTTGCCGTTGATCTCGCGCGCCCACTGCAGCGCCGTCGTCTCGAGCTCGGCGTGCGGCACGACCTCGTTGACCGCGCCCATCTTGTACATGTCCTCGGCAGAGTACGTGCGGCCGAGGAAGAAGATCTCGCGGGCGAACTTCTGCCCTACCTGGCGAGCCAGGTAGGCGGAGCCGTAGCCGCCGTCGAACGAGCCGACGTCCGCGTCGGTCTGCTTGAACCTGGCGTGCTCGGCGCTCGCGATCGTGAGGTCGCACACCACGTGCAGGCTGTGCCCACCGCCCGCGGCCCACCCCGGCACGACCGCGATGACGACCTTCGGCATGAACCTGATCAGCCGCTGGCACTCCAGGATGTGCAACCGGCCCGCGCGCGCCGGGTCGACGGACTCGGCCGTCTCGCCGGAGGCGTACTGGTAGCCGCTGCGCCCGCGAATGCGCTGGTCACCGCCACTGCAGAAGGCCCAGCCGCCGTCCTTCGCGCTGGGGCCGTTGCCGGTCAGCAGCACGCACCCGACGTCGGACGACATCCGCGCGTGGTCCAGTGCCCGGTACAGCTCGTCCACGGTGTGCGGCCGGAACGCGTTGCGCACCTCGGGCCGGTTGAACGCGATGCGGACGGTGCCCTGGTCGAGCGCGCGGTGGTACGTGATGTCGGTGAAGTCGAAGCCCTCGATCGGCTTCCACAACGACGGGTCGAAGAGCTCCTGATCTGCCACGCGGGAGACTCTAAGCGCCGGAGGCTGAGACCAGCGGGCGACCTCTCAGGTGTCCCGGTGACAATTGAGGGATGAACCCGTCCACGACGCAGGCGAGGGTGATCGTCGACGAACTGGTGCGCAACGGCGTGCGTCACGTCGTTCTGTGCCCCGGTTCGCGCAACGCCCCGCTGTCGTTCGCGCTGCACCAGGCCGAGCAAAAAGGCCTGCTCACGGTGCACGTGCGCATCGACGAGCGCAGCGGCGGATTCCTCGCGCTGGGCCTCGCGAAGACCGGTGAGCCGGCCGTGGTGACGTGCACGAGCGGCACCGCCGTCGCGAACCTGCACCCGGCCGTCATCGAGGCGCAGCTGACGAACGTGCCGTTGATCGCGCTGACCGCCGACCGCCCGGTCGACCTCTACCGCACCGGCTCCAGCCAGACGATCAACCAGCACGACGTGCTCGGCGTCCCGACGCTGCACATGCCCGAGGGTGCCGACGACAACGTGACGCGGTCGTTGATCTGCCGCGCCATCGCCACGGACGGTCCGTCGCACGTCAACGTGCCTTTCCGGCCGCCGCTGACGCCGTCGGACGACGCCTGGCCGTCGTCCTCGCGCGGCGCGTGGACGGAGACGGACCGCACGTTCACCGTCGAGACCCGCGCCTCCGACCTGCCCGCCCGCACGCTGGTGCTGCTCGGCGACGACCGGCCGGAGAGGCTGCTGGCGGCCTCGCGGCTCGGCTGGCCGGTGATCGCCGAGCCGACCGCGCCCGGTGGCCTTCGCCACGGTTCGTTGCTGCTCAACGCCGGCCTGCCGGAGCACCTGCGGCCCGAGGCGGTGCTCGTCGTGGGGCGCGTCACCCTGTCGAGGGGGCAGCAGGCGGTGCTGGGAGCGACTCCCGTCGTGCACGCGGTGGGGGACCAGGCCCAGTGGCCGGACGTCCCGTTCACCGCGACGCGGGCGTCCACCTGGCTGCCCGAGCCCGCTTTTGTGGACGACGAGTGGCTGCGGGCGTGGCAGAGCGCGGTGAAGAGCGTCAGCGTGGCCGTCGACGACCTGCTCGACGCCGCACCGTGGCCGACCGGCCTGCACGTCGCCCGTGACCTGGTGCAGGCGGTGCCGTCGGGGTCGCTGCTGTTCGTGGGCTCGTCCAACCCGATCCGCGACGTCGACTTCGCCGCGGAACGCCGTTCGGACGTCGTCGTGCACGCCAACCGGGGTGCCGCGGGCATCGACGGGAGCGTGTCCACGGCCATCGGGCTCGCGTGGCAGCACGAGGGACCGTCGTACGCGCTGATGGGCGACCTGACGTTCCTGCACGACAGCAACGGCCTGCTCGCCGACCGCCTGCCGGACCTCACGATCGTCGTGCTGAACGACGACGGGGGCGGAATCTTTTCATTGCTGGAACAGGGCGCGCCGGAGTACGTCAGCAGTTTCGAAAGAATCTTCGGCACACCGCACGGGACTGATCTGACCGCTTTGTGCGCGGGCTACCGAATTCCGCTCTCCACAGTGGACGACCAGGAGGAGTTCCGTAGCGCGATTGCGTCACCGAAAGGCCTCCAAGTGGTCGAAGTGCAGGCAAAACGTGACGAACTGCGCGCACTGCACCAGCGTCTCAAGTCGACTGTGTCAAACGTTTTCACCAGATAGGAAACCTACGTAAGTCGGTGGCTCGCCCAAGATCGTCTGGCTAGCGTCCGCCGCATGTCGATCAGATCCAAGGCGACGGCCGCGGTGGCGTCCGCGGCCGCGATGACGCTATTCGCGGGGACGGCGCTGGCGGCGTCTCCAGGTGCCCCCGGCGCCGGCGACCCGTACTTCCCGACCTACGGGAACGGCGGGTACGACGTCTCTCACTACGACATCAGGCTCAACTACAACCCGAACGGCGACCAGCTCTCGGGCACGACCACGATCCTCGCCAAGGCGACCGAGGACCTGACCCAGTTCAACCTGGACTTCCTGCTGAAGGTGAAGTCGGTGCGGGTCAACAACGTGCCGTCGTCGTTCGTCTCCGACAACGGCGAGCTGACGCTCACCCCGCGCGGCGGCGTCCGCAAGGGCCAGGACCTCACGATCGTCGTCACCTACGCGGACACGCCGTCCGCGGTGAAGGACCGCAACGGCTTCACGGCCTGGACGAAGACCGTCGACGGCGCCCTGGCCATCGGCGAGCCGGAGATCGCCTCCTGGTGGTTCCCGTCCAACGACCACCCCACCGACAAGGCCACCTTCGACGTCAACGTCGCCGTCCCCAACGGCGTCGAGGCGATCTCGAACGGCACGTTCGTCGGCCAGACCCGCCAGATCAACGGCTACACGCGCTGGAACTGGCGCAGCACCAAGCCGCAGGCGACGTACCTGACGTTCCTGACGATCGGCCAGTTCGAGCTCCGCCAGGGCACCACGCCCTCGGGCCAGCCGTACGTGAACGCGTACTCCGAGCGCCTGGGCGAGAACGCGGACGCGGCTCGCGCCAGCATCGAGCGCACCCCGGAGATCACCGAGTTCCTGGCGGAGAACTTCGGCCCGTATCCGTTCGAGGCGCAGGGCGGCGTAGTCACCCCGAACCTCGGCTACGCCCTGGAGAACCAGACCCGCCCGACCTACGACACGGGCTTCTTCCGCCGTGGCGCCAACACCTACGTAGTGGCGCACGAACTGGGCCACCAGTGGTTCGGCGACTCCGTGTCCGTGCACCACTGGCGGGACATCTGGCTGAACGAGGGCTTCGCCTCGTACGCGGAGTTCCTGTGGTCCGAGCACGTCGGTGAGGGCACGGCACAAGAGAACGCCGACTACACCTACGACCTGTACCCGGCAGACAGCCCGTTCTGGGACGTCCTGCCCGGCGACCCCGGTGCTGGCGCTGTCTTCGACGGAGCCGTCTACGACCGCGGCGCCCTGGCAGTGCACGCCCTGCGCGTGGCCGTGGGCGACGAGAAGTTCTTCGAGATCCTCCGCACCTGGGTGGCGGAGAAGAAGTACTCGGACGCCACGATCGAGGAGTTCATCGCCGTGGCCGAGCGCGTCTCGGGCCAGCAGCTGGACCAGCTCTTCCAGACGTGGCTGTTCACGAAGGGCAAGCCGGCGGAGGCACCGGGCCGTTCGGCCGACGTGGCCTCGAAGTCGCTGTCGGTCACTTCGGAACCGAAGTCGCGCGCCAAGATCCAGCTGACCCACGAACTGCTGGACGCCCACAAGTAACTGCGTTATCACCACGAGCCGTGCAAGCCACCCTGGCTTGCACGGCTCGTGACGTATGACCCTGAATCGGGTGTCATGCCCTAGTTCGAACGGGTGTAAGTCGTCAGCCCGACCGGCTCCCCGGCCAAGGTGCTTTACGGTCAAACGACAGATCGCGGTGCAGGTGGGGAGCGTGAGCCTGTGACGGGCCAGAGCAGCGCACAGGAAAGCGCCCAGGCATACGCCTTGGAGCGCTACTACGCGCAGTCCGGCGGCCCGCTGATGGGCGTGATGACCGGCGGCGTCAGCACGATCCTGGCCGCGGCCAGGTCGGTGGGGGCCGCGGCCGAGGCGGGCGCGTTCCAGCACGACCCGGCGGCGGTGGACACCGCGATCAAGAAGCTGGACGACTTCGCGAACGTGCTCGAGAAGATCGCCCGAAATGCAGCGCACCTCGTGACCAAGACCCCTTTGGGCGGGGGCTATGCAGAGCAGATCGGCAAGCTCAACGAGGAAATCGGAGAAGCTGCCCGGTCCGAGTTCATCCCGGACCTGATCAAGGCGATCAACGAGCTCAAGACTCAGCTGGACAAGAGCCGCCAGTCCTACCGGAACGTGGACGAGAGCACGTCCGACACCATGAATCGACTTTGACAGGAACTCATGAAGACCGCGCGTATCGCCATTGTCGGACTCGCTCTGCTCGTCGCCTCATGTTCGAGCGGAGGGACGACGGGTGAAGCCAAGCCTGGTGGCACCGGTGAGAGTCCGGCCAGCACCTCGTCCGTTGCAGCGGGAGACTCCGAGCTCACCTCTGTGAAGCCGTGCGAACTGATCAGCGGCAGCGAGGCGAGCGAGATCGGCATCAAGTCACCGACACCTGACCAGGCTCTTGGCGCAGAGATCTGTCAGTGGGACGGCGTCGACAACGGCGGGCTCACGCTCGCTGTTCAAACGAAGGAAGGGGCGGGCGCCCTCAACTACGAGGGGGATGTGAAAGCCCCCTCCAAGTTCGGCAAGTACGACGGTTTCACGGTGGCGGGGGCGAAGAAGACCGTCTATATGTGCCACGCGGTGATCTCGATCAGTGAGTCGTCACACGTGCAGATCATTGCGAGCGCCGGTGCTGCGACCACCGACACGGCGAAGGCCTGCGAAATGGCCCAGAAGTCTGCCGGCTTCGTCGCCGGGAAGTTGTCCTGAGTCGGAGTTCGAAGGGATGACCGATGGCGTACGACAGATCGCAGGTTCCGCAGCCGACCGCCAACTACCCAGGGCACAGCCACGCCGCCATGTACGAACAGGCGATGGACGGCAACGACCCGAGCAGGGCGGGAGAGATCGCGGCCAGGTGGAAGACGATCTCAAGCGATCTGGTCGACGTCGCCGTCGGGCTCAACACCGTGGTCAACGGGCTGCGCGCAGGATGGACCGGTGCTGCGGGCGCCGCGGCCTCTCAGGCGCTGACGAAGGTCGGCAACTTCACCGACCAGCTGTCCATGTCGTTCTCGGCGACCAGCGGCGTGATCAACCGGCAGGTCGAGACCGCTGAGACGACGAAGAACAAGTTCCCGGCCGAGGTCCCGTACAACCCGCAGCAGATCCTGAGGGACTCGGCGGCCAGTCTGAATCCGTTGAAGATGGCGGCGGCGCCGTTCGAGATGATGGCGCAGCGGGAGAAGTCGCAGGCCGCGAAGCAGGAGGCCGAGCGGGTCATGCAGGAGCGGGACGACTCGCTCGCCGCGGCGGCTGCCTCGATGCCCACCTTCGACGAAGCTCCTCGGCTGCCCAGCGCGGACCAGGGCGTCACGACGACCAGCAGTACGACGTTCGAGCACACCACGCGCTCTGTGAACCCGCCTGCCCAGCTCGGGAATCCTGGAATCGGCACCCCGGCGGTCGGCAATCCCGGCATCAGCGCCCCCGGTGCCAGCGCCCCCGGTGTCAGCGCCCCGACCGTCGGCAGCCCTGGTCCCACCAATGGCACGACCAACACCTCCTGGGCTGCTCCGCCGGTCACCCAGCCCGCCGCGCAGGGAAACAACCAGCAGCTTTCCTCCAGTGGCAACCCGAACGACCGCAAGCCGTTCACGCCCGGTCCTGGTCCGATCCCCTCAGGCTTCAGGCCGAACCCGAACGACCCGCGCGCCACCGGGCGTGGCGGCGGTGGTCCTGGCGTGACAGCCCGCGGCGGAGGTGGCACAGGTGGCCACGGGTTCGGTGCGGGAAGCGCGGCAGCGGACAGGGGCAGCTTCGGGCCGTCGAACCCAGGTGGCGCCGCAGGCGTCGCCCACGGCCCAGCCGGAACCGCACGCGGCGCCACCGCGGCAGCAGCTGGCCGGCCGGGTGCCGCGGGCGCTCCCGGAGCGGGCGGCACGGCCGCCGGCGCGGGCAACAGCGAAGAAGACAAGGAACACAGGTCGAACTACCTCGTCCCCACAGACGAGTACTTCGACGACGACCGCATTGTCGCGCCCCCGGTGATCGGAGACTGATCGCCAAGTCGATGGCGAACCGGCCCCGGTGACGAGCATGATCAGGGCGTGAACCCTCGTGTCGCGCTCGTCACCGGCGCAGGCTCCGGAATCGGCGCCGGAACCGCCCAAGCCCTGGCAGCCCAAGGTCATCGCGTAGCCGTCGTGGACCAAAGCGACCGCGCGCACACCGTCGCCGACGAGATCACCGCGTCGGGCGGGACCGCGCTGGCCGTGCGGGCGGACATCAGCGACCCCGCCGCCGTCACCCAGGCCGTCGACGAGGTCACGGCGAAGCTCGGCAAGGTCGAGATCCTGGTCAACAACGCCGGTTTCGCCAGGGACAACATGGTCCTCGACATGCCGCTGGCCGACTGGGACGCCGTGATGAACACCCACCTCCGCGGCAGCTTCCTGATGCTCAAGGCCACCGCACCGGCCATGCGTGACGCCGGCTGGGGCCGCATCGTCAACATCTCCAGCATCTCCGCCCTGGTCGACAGCGACCGCGCCAACTACGTCGCCGCGAAGGCAGGCCTGGAGGGCTTCACCCGCGCCACGGCGCTGGACTTGGCCCCGGCGGGCATCACCGTGAACGCGATCGGCCCCGGCGTCATCGTGACCGAGATGACCAAGGTGTCCGCGGCACGTGCAGGCCGCACGCTCGAGGAGCACGTCGAGGCGCAGCGGAAGTCGATCCCACGTGGTCGTGTCGGCACGCCGCATGACATCGCACGCGCCGTGCTGTTCTTCACGGCGGAGGACGCCGACTACGTGACGGGCCAGGTCATCTACGTCAGCGGAGGCCCTCACGGCTGACGTCGTGTCGCCCCGATCCACACCGAGCAGTGGTGCGGACCGCCGACGAACGGCAGGGTGGCTAAAGCCCTTCGAGCGCCTCGCGCATGGGCCGCATCTTCGCGTGCGCCTCCTGGACCTCGATGTCCGGATCCGAGTCGGCCACGAGCCCGCACCCGGCGAACAACCGCGCCGTGGACCCGGAGATCTGCGCGCATCGCAAAGCGATCCCGAGCTCCCCGTCGCCGTTCCCGTCGATCCACCCGACGGGCCCGGCGTACCGCCCGCGGTCCATCCCCTCCAGCTGCGAGATCAGCTGGGTGGCGTCCAACCGAGGCGTCCCACCCACGGCAGCGGTGGGATGCACGGCCTCGCCAAGACGCAGAAGAGAAGTCGGCTCCTCCAAAGTCCCGATCACGTCCGAAGACAGATGCGAGACGTTGGGCAGCCTCAAGACAGAGGGGCCCTCAACGGACATGGTCGTGCAATAGGGCCGCAACGTCTCCGCGAGAGAGGTGACCGCGTAGTCGTGTTCTTCGAGGTTCTTGTCCGACGACATCAACGCCGCCGCGAGCTCCTCGTCCGAAACACCGTCGTGCGGCCACGTTGTGCCGGCGAGTACGCGTGAGTCCACCACCGAACCGCTCCGCCGCAGCAGCAGTTCGGGCGTGGCGCCGATGAGCCCGTCGACGGCGTACGCCCAGCACTCGGGATAACGCCGCGCCAGGCCCTTGAGCACGAACCGCTGGTCCAGGCGGCGGTCGGTGACGGCCACCAGGTCGTGCGCCAGCACCACCTTGTCCAGTTCGCCGGCGCGCATGCGGGCGACAGCGGAACGCACGGCCTCGCGGTACTGCGTGACCGGCAGCTGACCGTTGGAGTAACGCACCGAGGACGGCCGCGAGAGAGGCGCTACCAGAGGCGCCGGGTCCGAGGCGCCGATCGTGGTGACCCACTGCTCGCCGTTGCGCCGTCCGACGACGACCTCGGGCACGATCAGCACCGAGTCGCCCGGCGAGTCCGCGAAGGCCATCGAGACGAACGCCACGGGGCCGCTTCCCGGCACGCCCAGCGAGTCGTCGACGTCGAGGTGGGCGCAGAACTCGCGCCACCACTTGTCGGCCTGCGCGAACCGGTCCGGGCCGCTGACCTCCAGCCGAGCTGCCTCGCCCCAGCCGACCAGGCCGGACCCGTCGCGCACCCAGGCGAGCGCGTGCTCGGGGTCCGGCAGCAGTCCGAGCAGGTCACCGGCGGTGTCGCGCCGGGACCGGACGCGGATTCGCTGCCGTGCTCGCGATGTCGGTGCTGAGGTCACGCTCCGACTGTATGGAAGCGAACCTGAAAGCGCGGCATCCGCCCGGCTCTAGACTTCTCAGTTGTGGTGGAGGACGCAGTGACCAAGTCGCCCCGCGGTGTGCGCGTCCGCCGTGCGGCCTGCAAGGTCTTGTTCGTGGTCGGTGGCGTGATCACGCTCGTGTGCGTGCTCCTGCCCATCGCCTGCTGGCGTGACGACGTGGCGATCGAACGGTCCCTGGGGCAGGCGGTCGCGCAGGTCGACTCCGTGGCCTTCAACCGGACGGTTGTGCGCTACGCCACACCGGACGGCCGCGTGATCATCCCGTCCCAGGGCGTGCTGTACCCGGCGGGGCTCAACGTCGGGGACAACGTGCGGATCGAGTACGACCAGACGAACCCCGAGCTCACCCGTGTGGCCGGACGTACGGCAGTGCTCAGCCTGCTTCCCGTCGGAACCTTCCTCGTGTCCGTCTGGATCGTCATCGCCGCCGTTGTGACAGTTCTACGCAGATTCGGCACTCGGGTGTAACATCGAGGTATGGCGGATGACCTGGAGCTGCGCTTCGAGCGCACCGTGCAGTCCGAGGCGCGCATCGAGCCGCGCGACTGGATGCCCGACGGCTACCGCAAGACCCTGATCAGGCAGATCGCCCAGCACGCGCACTCCGAGATCATCGGGATGCAGCCGGAGGGCAACTGGATCAGCCGCGCGCCGTCGCTGCGCCGCAAGGCGATCCTGCTCGCGAAGGTGCAGGACGAGGCGGGCCACGGGCTCTACCTCTACTCGGCGACCGAGACGCTCGGCGCTGACCGCGAGGACCTGACGACCAAGCTCATCGAGGGCCGTCAGAAGTACTCCTCGATCTTCAACTACCCGACGCTCACGTTCGCCGACGTCGGTGTCATCGGCTGGCTCGTCGACGGCGCCGCGATCTGCAACCAGGTGCCGCTGTGCCGCACGTCCTACGGGCCGTACGCGCGCGCCATGATCCGCATCTGCAAGGAAGAGTCGTTCCACCAGCGTCAGGGCTACGAGCTGCTCATGACGATGATGCGCGGCACGCAGCAGCAGAAGGACATGGTCCAGGACTCGGTGAACCGCTGGTGGTGGCCGGCGCTGATGATGTTCGGCCCGCCGGACGCGGAGTCCACGAACACCGAGCAGTCCATGGCGTGGCGGATCAAGCGCGACACCAACGACGAGCTGCGCCAGAAGTTCGTGAACATGAGCATGCCGCAGGCCGAGGCGCTCGGCGTGACGTTCCCGGACCCGGACATCAAGTGGAACTCCGAGCGCGGCGAGTACGACTTCGGTCAGCCGGACTGGGACGAGTTCTGGCAGGTCGTCAAGGGCGGCGGCGTCTGCAACGAGCAGCGCATCGCCCACCGCCGCAAGGCGCACGAGGACGGCGCATGGGTCCGTGAAGCCGCTGCCGCGCACGCCGAGAAGCACGCACGTAAGGAAGGTGCCGCGTGAGCACGTCTTGGCCGCTGTGGGAAGTGTTCGTGCGCGGCAAGCGCGGGCTGAACCACGTGCACGTCGGTTCGCTGCACGCGCCGGACGCCGAGATGGCGCTGCGCAACGCCCGTGACGTCTACACGCGCCGCAACGAGGGCGTGTCGATCTGGGTCGTGCCCGCCACGGAGATCACCGCGTCGTCGCCGGACGAGAAGGACCCGTTCTTCGCGCCCGCGGGGGACAAGGTCTACCGGCACCCGACGTTCTACGCGATTCCCGAGGACGTGCCGCACCTATGAGCTTCGATAATGCCTACGAGTCCTTGCTGGGTGGCGAGGACGCGCACTGGGCGTTCGGCACGGGCTTCTCGGAGGCCCTGTCCGGCGTGAACCGCGAGTTCCCGGCGGGCGTCGACAAGGACGCCCTCGCCGCGTACTGCGTCATGCTCGGCGATGACGCGCTGATCTACTCGCAGCGGCTTTCGGAGTGGTGCTCGCGCGCTCCCGAGCTGGAAGAGGACATCGCGCTCGCCAACATCGCGCTCGACCTGCTCGGCCAGGCCCGGATGCTGCTCACGCGCGCCGGCGAGGTGCTCGGCAAGACCGAGGACGAGCTCGCCTACCTGCGTGACGAACGCGAGTTCCGCAACGTGCACCTGGCCGAGATCGACTGCGGGCCCGGCCCCGGCGGTGACTTCGCGGCGACCATCGCGCGCCTGCTGGTGTTCTCGTCGTGGCGGCTCGCGCTGTTCTCACGGCTGCGCGGCTCGGCCGACCCGGTGCTGAAGGCGATCGCGGAGAAGGGCCTCAAGGAGCTGGCCTACCACCGCGACCACGCAGCCCAGTGGACCGTCAGGCTCGGCGACGGCACCGACGAGTCGCACCGCCGCATGCAGGCGGGCATCGAGCGCGTGTGGCCGTTCGTGGACGAGCTGTTCGCGACGCACCAGGTCGAGACCGCACTCCAGGGCGTCGCCGTCGACCCGGCCTCACTGCGGTCCGAAGTGGACGGTGTGCTCGAAGCGGTGCTCGGCGCCGCCGGGCTCACGCGTCCCAAGGACACGAAGGCCGCCCGTGTCGCGGGCATGGCGGGCCGCGACGGCGTGCACACCGAGTCCATGGGCTACCTGCTCGCCGAGATGCAGCACCTGCACCGCTCGCTGCCCGGAGCGGTCTGGTGACGACGGCACTGGAGGTCGCGTCGGCCGTGCGGGACCCGGAGCTCCCGGTCCTCACGCTCGCGGACCTGGGCGTGCTGCGCGAGGTGTCCGAGCAGGACGGCCGCGTCGTCGTCACCATCACCCCGACCTACTCGGGCTGCCCCGCGATCGACGAGATGGGCGCTGACCTGCGCCGATCGCTCGTCGGCGCCGGGTACGCCGAGGTCGAGGTGCGCCTGTCGCTCTCCCCGGCCTGGACCACGGACTGGATCAGCGACGAGGGCCGCTCGAAGCTGGCCGCCGCCGGCATCGCGCCGCCGTCCCGCATCGGCCCGGTCGCCGCGGGCCCGGTCCCGCTGAACCTGGTGCCGCCGTCCCGCCAGGTCGCCTGCCCGCAGTGCGGTTCGCCGAACACCTCGGAGATTTCACGGTTCGGCTCGACCGCGTGCAAGGCCCTGCGCCGCTGCCACGCCTGCGCCGAACCGTTCGAGCACGTCAAGGAGATCTGAGTGGCTCGCCGCGCTGCCTTCCACAAGCTGACGGTCGCCCGCGTCGACCGCCTCTGCGACGACGCCGTGGCCGTCACGTTCGACGTGCCCGAGGACGTGTCGGAGGAGTTCGCCTTCACCGCCGGCCAGTACCTGACCCTGCGCCAGGGCGACGAACGCCGCTCGTACTCGATCTGCGCCCCCACCGGCGCCGCCCCGCGCATCGGCGTGCGCCGCGTCGACGGCGGCCAGTTCTCGACCTGGCTGGTCGACCGCGTCGCCCCCGGTGACGTGCTGGAGGTCCTGCCGCCGCTGGGCAGGTTCACGCCGACCGGGGTGGGCACGCACCACGGCCTGGTCGTCGCCGGTTCGGGCATCACCCCGGCCCTGTCGATCGCCGCGACCGTCCTCGCGACCGGCGCCCGCGTGACCCTGATGTACGGCAACCGCAGCACCAACACGGTGATGTTCGCCGACGAGCTGGCCGATCTGAAGGACCGCTACCCGGCCACGTTCCAGCTGATCCACGTCCTGTCCCGCGAACCGCGCGACGTGGAGCTGTTCACCGGCCGCCTGACCGCCGAGAAGCTGACGGCGCTGTTCGGCAGCGTCGTCCCGTTCGACGCCATCGACGAGTGGTGGCTGTGCGGCCCCTACGAGATGGTGCAGGACGCCACGGCCGTGCTGCGCGATCGAGGCGTACCCACCGACCGCGTGCATCACGAGCTCTTCTACGTCGACGAACCGCCGCCCCCTCCGCGTCGCGCGGAAGCTGTGATCGACGCCGCCGCGTCCGTCACGGTGGTGTTGGACGGCAAGACGACCACCCTGCCGCTGCCCGCCGACGAGCCGATCCTGGACGCGGCCCAACGCGTACGCGCCGATCTGCCGTTCGCCTGCAAGGGCGGGGTCTGCGGCACGTGCCGGGCGCTCGTCACCGAGGGGACCGTCGAGATGCGGCGCAACTACGCCCTCGACGAGTCCGAGGTGGCGGACGGGTTCGTGCTGACGTGCCAGGCGCTGCCGACCAGTGAGTGCGTGACGGTCGACTTCGACGCCTGATCGGAGCAGTCCGTTACTCCTTTGAGACCATATGGTCCATGTTGCACGGATTCCTGGACGAGTCGCGTCGAGGTACGACCTACCTCGTCGTCGCGGTTGTGGTTCGACCGCGTGAGCTGGACGCGGTCCGTTCTGCGCTGCGTCGGCTGGTGAGGCCCGGACAGCGCCGCGTCCACTTCAAGAAGGAGAGCGACTCGCGCCGGCGCGAGCTCGTTTCCCGGATGCGGGAGATGGGCCTTAGAGCGGCCGTGTGGAATGTTCGCGACTCGGATGACATCCGGGCCCGCCAACTGTGCATTTCCGCCGCTGCGGCCTGGTTGCTGGAACTCGGGGTCACTCGGCTGGCGATCGAAAGCTGCGCCCACCAGGACGTGCGTGACAGGCAGACGCTCGCAACCGTCATGGAGAAGGTGGACGAACCGTTCACCTATGAGCATCTGCGACCTGCGGAGGATCCAGTGCTGTGGGTGAGTGACGCGCTCGCGTGGTGCTTCGGAGCGGGAGGCGACTGGAGGCAACGCGTGCTGCCGATGATCGACGCGGTGGTGCGGCTCGACCAGTGCCCGGAAAGCGCGAAACCCGGCAACCGACCGTCCGGACGGTGAACCGGGTCCACTTCCGGCTCCTATTGGAGCCGACAAGAAGAACAGTAGCAGAGACATGTGTTCACCCGGAGATCCAAGACTGACCGCGAACGGCCGATGAACGTGGCACGATCAACGTCATGGGGATCGTCCTCCGCTCAGCGTTCTGGGGTGCCGGTATCGGCACCCTGCTGATGGGCGTCCTCGCCACGGCCATCGAGATCGGCGTCCCGAGCGACCGGCCACCGTCGTCGGTCTTCGTCACGATCGTCGCGATCTTGGCCATCGCGTTCATGTTCGGCGGCATCCCGGGAGCGGTCGTCGGCACCGGCGTCGGCTTCCTGCGCCGCTCGGTCCAGCGGCCGCGCCAGCAGCCGGTCCCGATGCACCCGCCGATCCCGCGGCAACCCTTCGACATGTGGTCCGACCTGGTCGAGCGGTGCGCCGAGTCGACGCGCCGGGTCGCGGCGGCGGTCCAGACGGTGCCGAACTCGGCCGCGAAGGACTGGCTGCAGCGGATCAGTGAGCAGCTCACCGGGGAGCTCGACGACGTGCGCGGCATCGCGCAGCTCGGCCGGGCTCTCGGCGCCGTCGACCGCCAGCACCCCGTCTACCAGCGGTTGCTCAGGGCCACGCACGACTTCCACCAGTTCGAGAACGAGGTGGGACGCGTGGCGCTGCAGATGTTCGACCACCCCGAGCTGGACGAGGCCCGCACGCACCTCGAGGTGCTGGAGAAGCAGCTTCCTCAGCTGTCGACCTGAAGCGCCGCCTGCCACCAGCTCAGGACCTCGTCCGCTGCCTCGGGAGCGGCCACCAGGAGTCCGTCCACGGGTAGTTGGGCGCCCTCGCCGCGTCTGTCGAGCACGACCGCACCCGACTCCACGGCCAGCGACACCGCACCGGCGACGTCCCACTCGTGATAGCCGTGCAGCACGGCGGCGGCGACGTGACCCAACGCCACCTGTGCGACGGCCAGGCACTTCGAGCCGAGCACGCGCACGCCCGTGCCTGCTATCGCTGCCTTGGAGATGAACTCGCCCATGCCGGGCCACGGGCCGGTGCGCGTCATCTCGGTGCACACGACGAGAGAGTCGCCTTGGCGTTCCGTCAGACGAACCGGTGTGCCGTTCGCGCGCATGCCACGGCCGCGGGCGGCGGCGTAGATCTGCGAGCGGTACGGGTCGGCGACGACGCCCACGACGGGGCCCCAGCGGTCCACCAACGCCAGGCTGTAGGCGCACCACGGCATGCCCGCGGTGTAGTTCGCGGTGCCGTCGACGGGGTCGACGACCCAGCGGAACTCCGAGTCGGTCGGGGCGTTCCCGTCGTCGGAGTTCTCGCAGAACACGGGGATCGTGGGGAACTCGGCGGTGAGCACGCGCCGGGTGTGGCGTTCCAGGGTGCGGTCGGTGTCGGTCACCCAGTCGAACGGGGACTCGCCGGAGTCGGGACGCACGCCGCGACCGGCGGTGGCCATGATGACGTCCGAAGCGTCGTTCGCGAGGCGACCGGCCACTTCCAGCGCGATGGACACCAGGCCGGGGTCTACCGGGTGCGCGGGACGGGACGACAAGACGGTCATGCTGGCCTAGTTTCACCGCGTCGTGTGTCCGGAAACCGAAGCGCAGATGACGAAACGACGATCACCTGGCCACGACGTGAGGTGTTCCGTCCGCGTCAAATCTGAGGTCACGCGGACTTCATGCGGGCACCTCATGGTGTCCCTGTGCGCGTAGCGATCGTGACCGAGAGCTTCCTGCCCCAGGTCAACGGAGTCACCAACTCGGTGCTCCGGGTCCTGGAGCACCTGCGCCGCAACGGACATCAGGCGATGGTCGTTGCGCCGGGCGCGGGTGCCGACGAGCACCACGGCACGCCGGTCGTCAGAGTGTCGACGGTCGACGTGCCCAGGGTGACGAGTCTCCCCATCGGCGTGCCGAGCCCGAGAGTGCTGCACGCCCTGGCCGAGTTCCAGCCCGACGTGGTGCACCTCGCCTCGCCGTTCGTGCTCGGCGCGTACGGTCTCAGAGCCGCCCGCAAGATCGACGTCCCGACCGTCGCGGTCTACCAGACCGATGTGGCCGGGTTCGCCGGCAGCTACGGCCTCGGCCTCACCAAACGGGCCGCGTGGCGCTGGACGAAACGCCTGCACACGCTGGCCGACCGCACCCTGGCCCCGTCCAGCTCGGCGGTGGAGGCGCTGGAGCACCACGGCGTCCCGCGCGTGCACCGGTGGGGCAGAGGCGTCGACATCGACCTCTTCCACCCGCGTCCCCGGCACAACGACGAGCTCACCATCGGCTACGTCGGCCGCCTGGCACCGGAGAAGCAGGTGCAGCGACTGAAAGAGCTCCACGACCTGCCCGGCGTGAAGCTGCGCATCGTCGGCGACGGCCCGGACCGCGAGCAGCTCGAGAAGGACATGCCGAACGCCGAGTTCCTGGGCTTCCGCACCGGCCGGGAGCTGGCCGAGGCCTACGCCTCCCTCGACGTCTTCATCCACACCGGCCCGCACGAGACGTTCTGCCAGGCCGTCCAGGAGGCCCTCGCCACCGGCCTCCCGGTACTCGCCCCGAACGCGGGCGGCCCTCGCGACCTGGTCCGCCACGGCCGCACGGGCTACCTCTTCGAAGAGGACGTCGAGCAGTACGTGGACCTCCTGCGCGACCCGATGCTGCGCAAGCGCTTCGGTCTCGCCGCCCGCAAGTCCGTCCTGACCCGCACCTGGCCGGCGATCTGCGACGAACTGATGGGCCACTACGCGGCAGTGATCGGACTCACTCACCAGGCGGCCGCTTGAGGATCGTGCAACTGGCCAACTTCTACGGCCCCAAGTCCGGCGGCCTCCGCACGGCACTGCACCACCTGGGCACCGGCTACGCGCAGCTGGGCCACGAGGTGGTGCTGGTCGTGCCCGGCCCCCAGCACGCCGACGAGGAACTCCCCGGCGGCGTCCGCCGGATCACGCTGCCGGCGCTCGAGATCCCTTACACCGGCGGTTACCGGGTGGTCGACCCGTGGCGCGTCAAGTCGTTGGTGGAGCACCTGAGGCCCGACCGCCTGGAGGTCTCCGACCGCCTCACGTTGCGGGGCATGGGCGCCTGGGCGAGCGAACGCGACATCCCGAACATCGTCATCTCCCACGAACGCCTCGACCGCCTGCTCCGGTTCGTGCTGCCGGAGACCCCGGCGCAGCGGGGCGCGGACTGGGCGAACCGCCGCATGGCCGCCTCCTACGACACCGTCGTCTGCACGACGGCCTTCGCCCGCGAGGAGTTCGACCGGATCGGCGCGACGAACGTCGCCCAGGTACCCCTCGGCGTCGACCTCACCACCTTCACCCCGACCCGTCACTCGGCAGACCTCCGCCGAGAACTCCTGCGGGGCAAGCAGAACCTGCTGATCCACTGTGGACGCCTGTCGCCCGAGAAGCACGTCGAACGCTCCGTCGACACGCTCGCCGAGCTCCACGAGCAGGGCCACTCCGCCCGCCTGGTCATCGCCGGCGACGGCCCCAGGCGCGCCTCCCTGGAGAAGCGGGCGGCGAACCTGCCCGTGACGTTCCTCGGTTTCGTGAAGTCGCGTGTGGACGTCGCCGACCTCCTCGCCTCGGCCGACCTCTCCCTGGCGCCCGGCCCGCACGAGACGTTCGGCCTGGCGGCCCTGGAGGCCCTGGCCAGCGGCACCCCGGTCGTGGTCAGTCGGAGCAGTGCCCTGAAGGAGATCGTCCAACCGGCGTGCGGTGCGGCCGTCTCGGACCACGCCTCGGCCTTCGCGTCCGCCGCGCAGCGCCTGCTGGAGTCGGGCTCGCGGGAGGCCGCCAGGGCCAGGGCCGAGCAGTACCCGTGGCACGCGGCGGTGGGCGGCATGCTCACGGCGCTGAAGGTGCCCTGAAGAAGATCTCAGCGGCACTGACTTAGTCTCTAGACATGTCGCGAGCCGGCCTGGACAAGAACCCACGCGAGGTAGCCGAGATGTTCGACGGCGTGGCCGAGGGCTACGACCGCACGAACTCGGTCATGACGCTGGGCTTCGACCGCCGCTGGCGGGAGTGGAGCAGGCGCGTCCTCGACGCACGCCCCGGCGAGAAGGTCCTGGACCTCGCCGCGGGCACCGCGGTCTCCACCGTCGAGTACGCGGCGTCGGGCGCCTGGTGCGTGGCGGCCGACTTCTCCGTGGGCATGCTCGCGGGCGGAGCCCACCGCCGAGTCCCGAAGGTGGCGGCGGACGCCCTGCGCCTGCCCTTCAAGGACGACTCGTTCGACGCCGTCACGGTGTCCTTCGGCATCCGGAACTTCAACGACACCGTCGTGGCCCTCCGCGAGATGGCACGCGTCACCAAGCCGGGTGGCCGCATGGTCATCTGCGAGGTCTCGACGCCGGTCTGGAAGCCGTTCCGCTTCGTCTACATGCGCTACCTGCTCAAGCTCCTCCCGCTGATCGCGAAGTTCGTGTCGAGCAACCCCGTCGCGTACTCCTACCTGGCCGAGTCCATGGCCTCGTGGCCCGACCAGCGCACGCTCGGCGAGCTCATCTCGCAGGCGGGCTGGGAGGACGTGGCCTGGTTCAACCTGACCGGCGGCATGGTCGCCCTGCACCGCGCGACGAAGCCCAAGCCGAAGGCGGACGAGCAGTCCTGACCCCCGAGGTGCGGGGAGCCGCGTACCGCGTGCTGGGGCCGTTGGAGGTGACCTTCGACGGCGACCCGGTCGCGATTCCGGCGGGCAAGTGCCGCGTGCTGCTGGCGACGTTGCTGCTTCGGCCCAACCGGTTCGTGTCCACCCACCGGCTGGTGGAGCGGCTCTGGGGCGAAACCGTGCGTCCGGAGCGGGCCGCGAAGAACCTGCACATGACCCTCACCCGCCTGAGGAAGGCGCTCGGCCCGGCGGACTGCGTCACCACCACGACGAACGGCTACCTCGCCGAGGTCGGCTCCGAGCAGCTCGACCTCCTGCGCTTCCGCGCGCTGGCGGGGGAACACCCGCACTCCGCACTGGAGCTGTGGCGTGGCCCGGCCCTGGCGAACGTCAGCTCGGACGTGCTGCACGAGCAGGACGTGCCGCCGCTGGTGGACGAGCGCCTGACGGTGCTGGAGCGGCGGATCGGCATCGACCTCGACCGGGGGTCGGCCGGGGAACTGGTGACCGAGCTGCGCTCGCTCGTGACCGGCCACCCGTGGCGGGAGGCGCTCTGGGGCCACCTGATGCTCGCGCTGTACCGCGCGGGACGGCAGGCCGAGGCGCTCGGCGCCTACGAGGAGATCAGGAGACGTCTCGCCGACGAGCTCGGCGTGGATCCCGGCCCGCGGTTGCGGGACCTGCACCGGCGGGTCCTGCGAATGGAGGTGTCCTCACCCGAGCGGCAGGTGGCTGCTCCCGGACCACGCGCGGACCAAGCGTCGACGCTGTCGTGGTGCCGGTACGACGTGCTCGGTGAGCTCAGCGACTTCGCCGCGGCGCAGGAGCGTCTGGACCAGCCGTGGCAGCTGCCGGCCACCGTGATGAGGTACCTGCTCACCCGAGGCACGGACGAGGACTTCGCGGGCCTCTTCGACATCGCGCTCAAGGCCGCGGAACTGGCGGGAGACCGGCGGGGGAGGGCGATCGCGTTGCACACGCTGGGCCACACCCACCGGAACATGGGCCGCCACGAGGAAGCGCACGCACTGCTGCACCGGGCGCTCCGGGCGCGGCACGAGGTCGGTGAGCACCGCGGTGTCGCCATCACCGAGTCCGAACTGGCGGCCAACCACTTCCGGATGGGACACCTCGACGACGCGTTGCGCCACCACCGGTCCGCCGTCGAGCAGTGGGGACGCGCGGGCGACGCAGGTGGCCGGGCGAGGTCGATGAACGGTCTCGCCTGGGTGCTCGTGCACACCGGCGAAGCGGCGGAGGCGGCCAGGACGGCGGACGAGGCGTCGGCAGCGCTCACCTCGCTCGGCATGACGGACCCGTTGCTGGAGGACACCAGGGCCACGGCGAAGTTCCGGACGGGTGATCTGGACGGAGCCGTGCGGGTCTACCGGGACCTCTTCGCCGGTTCGCTGTTCGGCCAGATGTCCAGGAGCTCGCGCGTCGAGGTTCTGCTCAACGGCGCCGCGGTGCTGGCCGCCGCGGGAGACCGGCGGGAAGCCGAGCGGATCCGGGAACTGGCCGCGATCTCGGCGCGTGAGCCCGCCCACACGACCGGACCCTCAGCAACGTCCGGTTAGAGTCGCGGAGGAGTCACGGCACACGTTAGGGAGTCTGGATGAGCAGGCGCGGGATCAACGAGGACGCCGACGTCATCGTCGTCGGCGCGGGACCGTCGGGTTCGACCGCGGCCACCTACCTCGCCAGGGCGGGCCTCGACGTCCTCCTGCTGGAGAAGAGCACCTTCCCGCGGGAGAAGGTCTGCGGCGACGGCCTCACCCCGCGGGGCGTCAAGCAGCTCATCGACCTGGGCATCGACACCCGCGAGAGCAACGGCTGGCTCCACAACAAGGGCCTGCGCGTCGTGGGCGGCGGCGTCACGATGGAGCTGGACTGGCCGGACCTGGCCACCTTCCCGAACTACGGCGTGGTCCGTCCCCGCATGGACTTCGACGAGATGCTCGCGAACGCCGCGAAGGCGGCCGGCGCGCGCATGCACGAGCACACCACCGTCACGAAGGCCATCGTGGAGAACGGCCGGGTCGTGGGCGTGGAGGCCAAGCAGGGACCGGAAAAGAACCCGGTCACCTACCGCGCGCCGATCGTCGTCGGTTGTGACGGTGTGTCAGCACGTCTGGCCCTCAGCATCGGGCTGCAGAAGGACGACGACAAGCCCATGGGCGTCGCGGTCCGCCGGTACTACAACAGCCCGCGCACCAAGGACGACTACCTCGAAAGCCATCTCGAGCTCTGGGCCCCGGACGGGCAGCTGCTGCCCGGTTACGGCTGGATCTTCGGCATGGGTGACGGCAGCGTGAACGTCGGCCTGGGCATTCTCAGCACGTCGAAGGCCTACGGCACGACGGACTACCGCCAGCTGCTGCGGTCCTGGCTCGACGGCACCCCCGAGGAGTGGGGCTTCCGCGAGGAGAACGCGACCAGCCGGATCGGCGGCGCGGCGCTGCCCATGGGCCTCAACCGCAAGCCTCACTACCGCGCGGGCATGGTCCTCGTCGGCGACGCCGGCGGCATGGTCAACCCGTTCAACGGCGAGGGCATCGGCTACGCCATGGAGTCGGCCAAGATCGCGTCCGAGTCGATCGTCCAGGCACTCGCCCGGACGGGCGTCAACCGTGAACGGGCGCTGCACGGCTACCCGGTCCGCATCGAAGAGGCTCTCGGCAGTTACTACCGTTTGGGCAACGTCTTCTCGAAGCTCATCGGTAATCCGGCGATCATGCGGACCGCAACGAAGTACGGAATGCCGCGGAAACGCCTGATGAAACTGGTGCTCAAGCTGCTGGCGGGCCTCTACGACCCCAAGGACGGCGACTCAATGGACAAGCTGATCGTGGCCGCCACGAAGCTCGCACCCAGCGCGTAAATTACTCCGAATAGGTGACGGCACCGGCTCAATACGAGCCGGTGCCGTTTCGTTTGTGTCCGCCAGGTTAAAGACCCAGGTCAGACCCTGTGATCCAGGTCATTTACAGGCGTTCTACACTGGCGATCGAGCTTGTGAATCACTTCACAACAGTGTGATCAAGCTTGTGAACTGTTTCACAAGCGTTTGTTAGGTTCGCCTAACAAACGTGCTGCAGAACAACACCCTTAGGGTGCGGGCGACCGCGAGGAAAGGACGACGGAGCGTGCTTGACCCTTACCTCCCCCTCGTATTGATGTTCGCGCTCGCCGGAGCGTTCGCACTGTTCTCGGTGACCGCGGCTCCCTACATCGGACCCCGCCGCTACAACAAGGCGAAGCTCGACGCGTACGAGTGCGGCATCGAGCCGAGCCCGCAGCCGGTGGTGGGCGGTGGGCGCATGCCCGTCGCGTACTACCTCACGGCGATGCTGTTCATCTTGTTCGACATCGAAATGGTCTTCCTCTACCCGTTCGCCGTAGCGGCCGACAAGCTCGGCCTGTTCGGGCTGGTGGAGATCGTCCTGTTCGTCGCCACGGTCGGCTTCGCGTACGTCTACGTGTGGCGTCGCGGCGGCCTCGACTGGAACTGAGGAAGTCATGGGTCTCGAGGAGAAGCTCCCGAACGGCATCCTGCTGGTCAGCGTCGAGAAGCTGGTCAACTGGACCCGCAAGTCCTCGCTCTGGCCTGCCACCTTCGGCCTGGCCTGCTGCGCCATCGAGATGATGACGACGGGTGCGCCGCGGTACGACCTGGCCCGCTTCGGCATGGAGGTCTTCCGGGCCTCACCGCGCCAGGCGGACCTGATGATCGTGGCCGGCCGCGTCACCAACAAGATGGCGCCGGTCCTGCGGCAGATCTACGACCAGATGCCCGAGCCGCGCTGGGTGCTGGCCATGGGCGTGTGCGCCAGCACTGGCGGCATGTTCAACAACTACGCGGTGGTGCAGGGCGTCGACCACGTCGTGCCCGTCGACATGTACCTGCCGGGCTGCCCGCCGCGGCCGGAGATGCTGATGGACGCGATCCTCAAGATCCACGCCAAGATCATGGACGAGCCGCTCGGCGCCGTGCGCGCCAAGGCGCTCGCCGACTCGGGCTACCGCACCGATCTCATCCCGTCGTCCGAGCGTTTTGCGAGGAAGAAGTGACCGAGCCAGGGGGAGAGCACTCCAGCGTCAACCGCGCGGGAGAGGACCTCGAGAAGACCAACCCGACAGAGGCGAAGGCGAAAGCGCCGATCCTCGCGGGCAAGGAGCGCAAGGGCCTCTTCGGCGTCACCGGCTCCGGTGACACCTCCGGCTTCGGCGGCCTGCGCCTGCCCGCCCACGTGGCTGCTCCCTCCGAGCGCCCGTTCGGCGGCTGGTTCGACGAGGTCGCGGACGAGCTGTTCGCCGCGATCGGGGACAAGGACCTGCCCGCCGACACGGTGCAGCAGGTGACGGTCGACCGCGGCGAGATCACCTTCTACCTCAGGCCGGAGACGCTGCTGGAGGTCGCGCGGATCTTCCGCGACACCCCGTCGCTGCGCTTCGAGCTCTGCAGCTCGGTGTCCGGCGTGGACTACGGCGCCGACGTGCCGCAGCGCCTGCACTCGGTCACGCACCTCACGTCGATGACGTACCGCCGCCGCGTGCGGCTGGAGGTCGCCGTCGACGTCGAGCACCCGCACGTGCCGAGCCTCGTCGAGGTCTACCCGACGGCGGACTGGCAGGAGCGCGAGACCTGGGACATGTTCGGGATCATCTACGACGGTCACCCCGGACTGACCCGAATCCTCATGCCGGACGACTGGGACGGCCACCCTCAGCGCAAGGACTACCCGCTGGGCGGCATTCCGGTCGAGTACAAGGGCGCGGAGATTCCTCCGCCGGACCAGAGGCGGTCCTACTCATGACCGAGCGGCTTTCCGACGTCACCACCGGGACGAACACCAGCTCGACCGGGAGCGACAGCACGGACGACGTCACCACCCGCACCGAGACCCCCGAGGTCGCGGACTCCCGGAAGACCACCGAGGGCACCGTCTACACGGTGACCGGCGGCGACTGGGACGAGGTGCTCGCGGACGCGGTCCACGACGAGCGCATCGTCATGAACCTCGGCCCGCAGCACCCCTCGACCCACGGCGTGCTGCGCCTGGTCCTGGAGCTCGAGGGCGAGACGGTCACGCACGCCCGCAGCGTCATCGGCTACCTGCACACGGGCATCGAGAAGAACCTCGAGTACCGGAACTGGGTCCAGGGCGTCACCTTCATCACGCGCACGGACTACCTGGCGCCGCTGCACCACGAAGCGGCGTACTGCATGAGCGTCGAGAAGCTGCTCGGGATCACGGTCCCGGACAAGGCGCAGGCCGTCCGCGTGCTGCTGATGGAGCTCAACCGGATCAGCTCGCACCTCGTCGCGCTCGCCACCGGCGGCATGGAGCTCGGTGCCCTCACCGGCATGACCGCGGGCTTCCGCGAGCGCGAGGAGGTGCTGCACCTGCTGGAGCACCTCACCGGGCTGCGGATGAACCACGCGTTCATCCGTCCCGGCGGTCTCGCGCAGGACCTGCCGGACGACGCGGTCGAGAAGATCACCTCGTTCGTCAAGATCATGGAAAAGCGGCTGCCGGACTACGACAAGCTGCTCACCGGTCAGCCGATCTGGCGCAACCGCCTCGCGGGCGTGGGCTACCTGCCCGTCGACGCGTGCCTCGCGCTCGGCATCACCGGCCCGATCCTGCGCTCCGCGGGCCTCGCCTGGGACCTGCGCAAGATCGACCCGTACAGCGGCTACGAGAACTACCAGTTCGACGTGCCGACCTCGAACGCGGCGGACTGCTTCGCGCGGTACCTGCTGCGGCTCGAGGAGATCCACCAGTCGCTCAGGATCGTCAAGCAGGTCGTGAAGAGCCTGCCGACCGGTCCGGTGATGGTCGAGGACGCGAAGGTCGCGTGGCCCGCGCAGCTCACGATCGGCAGCGACGGCATGGGCAACTCGCTCGAGCACGTCCGCAAGATCATGGGCCAGTCCATGGAGTCCCTGATCCACCACTTCAAGCTGGTGACCGAGGGCTTCAAGGTTCCGGCGGGCCAGGTGTACGTGCCCGTCGAGTCGCCGCGCGGCGAGCTGGGCTACCACGTCGTCTCCGACGGTGGCACCAGGCCGATGCGCGTGCACCTGCGCGAACCCAGCTTCGTGAACCTCCAGGCGATGCCGGCGATGTGCGAGGGCGGCATGGTCGCCGACGTCATCGCGTCCGTCGCCTCGATCGACCCCGTGATGGGTGGTTGCGACCGATGACTCAGGCTGCTGAAAGCACCGCGTTCGACCAGGCTGCTGTGGACCGGGCACAGGCGATCATCGCCCGCTACCCGCAGGCCCGCAGTGCGCTGCTCCCGATGCTGCACCTCGTGCAGTCGGTCGAGGGGTACGTCTCCCAGGACGGCATCCGGTTCTGCGCCGGACAGCTCGACCTGGCCGAGGCCGAGGTCAGCGCGGTCGCGACCTTCTACACGATGTACAAGCGCAAGCCGTGCGGTGAGCACCTCGTAAGCGTCTGCACGAACACGCTGTGCGCGGCGCTCGGCGGCGACGCGATCTACAAGACCCTCAAGGACCACCTCGGTGTGGGCCACGAGGAGACCGCGGGCGAGCCGGGCACGCCGGGTTCGATCACGCTGGAGCACGCCGAGTGCCTCGCCGCGTGCGACCTCGGCCCGGTGCTCCAGGTCAACTACGAGTTCTACGACAACCAGACGCCCGAGAAGGCCCTGGGACTCGTGAAGGCGTTGCAGTCGGGGGAGAAGCCCGCCCCGACGCGCGGTGCCCCGCTCACCGACTTCAAGCAGGCCGAGCTCCAGCTCGCCGGGTTCTTCGAGGGTCGCGACGCCGACCTCGACGGCCCGTCGGCGGCGCCGGAGACGCTGGCCGGTGCGCAGATCGCCCAGGAACGCGGCTGGGACGCGCCGGCCATGCCGGCCAACGCCGAGTTCCCCGCCCTGCCGGAAAAGAAGTAGGGGATCACCAATGGTCGACCCGCTGACTCCCGTTCTCACCAAGCGCTGGACCGAGCCCAGGTCCTGGACGATCGAGACCTACGAGCGCACCGGTGGTTACACCGCCCTGCCCAAGGCGCTGAAGGCCCACCCGGACCAGCTCATCCAGCAGTGCAAGGACTCCGGACTGCGCGGCCGTGGCGGCGCGGGGTTCCCCACCGGCATGAAGTGGGGCTTCATCCCGCAGGGCGACGGCAAGCCGCACTACCTCGTCATCAACGCCGACGAGGGCGAGCCGGGCACCTGCAAGGACATCCCCACGATGATGGCGGACCCGCACTCGCTGATCGAGGGCGTGATCATCACGTCGTACGCGATCCGCGCGAACTTCGCGGCGATCTACGTCCGCGGTGAGGTCCTGCACTGCATCCGCCGTCTCAACGCGGCGGTGCGCGAGGCGTACGCCAAGGGCTACCTGGGCAAGGACATCCTCGGCAGCGGGTTCGACCTCGACGTCGTGATCCACGCCGGCGCCGGCGCGTACATCTGCGGCGAGGAGACCGCGCTGCTCGACTCGCTGGAGGGCCGTCGTGGCCAGCCGCGGCTCAAGCCGCCGTTCCCCGCGACCTCGGGCCTCTACGCGTCGCCCACCGTGGTGAACAACGTCGAGACCATCGCGTCGGTTCCCTTCATCGTCAACGGTGGCGCGGACTGGTTCCGCGAGATGGGTCGCGACCGCTCACCCGGTCCGAAGATCTACTCGCTGTCCGGCCACGTCACGCGGCCCGGCCAGTACGAGGCGCCGATGGGCACCACGCTCCGGCAGCTCCTCGACATGGCCGGGGGCATGAAGGACGGCATCCCGATCAAGTTCTGGACGCCGGGTGGCTCGTCCACCCCGCTGTTCACGGCGGAGCACCTCGACGTGCCGCTGGACTTCGAGGGTGCCGCCGAGGCCGGTTCGATGCTGGGCACCACCGCCCTGCAGATCTTCAACGAGACCGTGTCCGTGCCGTGGGCCGTCATGAAGTGGACGGAGTTCTACAAGCACGAGTCGTGCGGCAAGTGCACGCCGTGCCGCGAGGGCACGTACTGGCTCGTGCAGATCCTGCAGCGGATGGTGGCGGGCAACGGCACGGCGAGCGACATCGACACGTTGCTCGACGTCTGCGACAACATCCTCGGCCGCTCGTTCTGCGCGCTGGGTGACGGTGCCGTCAGCCCGATCACCAGTGGCATCAAGTACTTCAAGGACGAGTTCCTCGCCCTGTGCGACCAGAACTCCAAGGTCCTGGCTGGAGCGAACGCATGACCATCGCGCCTGACAAGCCCACCACCGAAGAGGTCGTCGTGCCCGAGGGGCACGTCAAGCTCGTCATCGACGGTGAAACGGTCGTCGCGCCCAAGGGTGAGCTGCTCATCCGCACGGCCGAGCGCCTCGGCACGGTCATCCCGCGCTTCTGCGACCACCCGCTGCTGGAGCCCGCGGGCGCCTGCCGCCAGTGCCTCGTCGAGGTCGAGATGGGCGGCCGGCCGATGCCGAAGCCGCAGGCCTCCTGCACGATGACGGTCGCGGACGGCATGGTCGTGAAGACCCAGCTGACCTCGCCGGTCGCGGACAAGGCCCAGCAGGGTGTGATGGAGCTGCTGCTCATCAACCACCCGCTGGACTGCCCGATCTGCGACAAGGGCGGTGAGTGCCCGCTGCAGAACCAGGCGATCGCCCACGGCCGCAGCGACTCCCGCTTCCACGAGCACAAGCGGACGTTCCCGAAGCCGATCAACATCTCCACGCAGGTGTTGCTCGACCGCGAGCGGTGCGTGCTCTGCCAGCGCTGCACCCGGTTCTCCGCGCAGATCGCCGGCGACCCGTTCATCGAACTGCTCGAGCGCGGCTCGCAGCAGCAGATCGGTGTGGCGCAGGACAAGCCGTTCCAGTCGTACTTCTCGGGCAACACCATCCAGATCTGCCCGGTCGGTGCCCTGACGAGCGCCGCCTACCGCTTCCGCGCCCGGCCGTTCGACCTCGTGTCGACGCCGAGCGTCTGCGAGCACTGCTCCTCCGGGTGCGCCGAGCGCACCGACTGGCGGCGCGGCAAGGTGCAGCGCAAGCTCGCCGGCGACGACCCGCAGGTCAACGAGGAGTGGATCTGCGACAAGGGCCGGTTCGCCTTCCGCTACGCCACCACCGGTGACCGCATCAAGCGGCCGCTGGTGCGGGACGCGGAGAGCGGCGAGCTGCGCGAGTCGTCCTGGACCGAGGCGCTGCAGGTCGCGGCGGCCGGTCTGACGGCGGCCCGGGACGCGAACGGCGTCGGTGTCCTCACCGGTGGCCGGCTGACCGTCGAGGACGCCTACGCGTACTCGAAGTTCGCCCGCATCGCGTTGAACACCAACGACATCGACTTCCGCGCCCGGCCGCACAGCGCCGAGGAGCTGGAGTTCCTGTCCGGCACCACGGTGTTCACGAACCCGGACAACGGCGTCACCTTCCAGGGCATCGAGAAGGCACCGGCGGCTCTGCTGGTCGCGTTCGAGCCCGAGGAGGAAGCGCCGATCGTCTTCCTGCGCCTGCGCAAGGCGGCCCGCAAGGGCACGAAGGTCTTCCACCTCGGCCAGTTCACGACCCCGGCCGTGGAGAAGACGTTCGGCACGCTGCTCGCCTGCGTGCCCGGTGCCGAGGCGAACGCCATCAACGCGTTGCCGGAGCACGCTTCCGACGTCGTCGAGCTGCTGAGCAAGCCCGGTGCGGTGATCCTCGTCGGCGAACGTGCCGCCGTGATCCCCGGCGCGTTCACCGCGGTCGCCAGGCTGGCCGAGCGCACGGGCGCCCAGGTCGCGTGGATTCCCCGCCGTGCCGGTGAGCGCGGCGCGCTCGCGGTCGGTGCCACGCCGAACCTGCTGCCCGGCGGTCGCCACGTCGCGAACGCCGCAGCGCGCACCGAGGTCGAGCGCACCTGGGGCGTCGAGGAGGGCTCGCTGCCCGCGACGCCCGGCCGCGACACCACCGGCATCCTCGAGGCCGCCGCGAACGGTGAGCTGTCCGGCCTCGTGGTCGGCGGCGTCGACCCGTTCGACCTGCCTGACCCGCGGCTCGCGGAGAAGGCGTTGGCGGGGGCCGGTTTCATCGTGAGCCTGGAGCTGCGTCCGAGCGCGGTCACCGCGTACGCCGACGTCGTGCTCCCGATCGCCCCCGCGGTCGAGAAGGCCGGCAGCTACCTCAACTGGGAAGGCCGGCACCGCGTGTTCGGCACGACCCTCGAGGGCACCGGCGCGCTGCCGGACTGCCGCGTGCTCGACACCCTCGCGGTGGAGATGGACGCGGACCTGTTCACGCAGACGCCCGCCGCCTCCGCCGCCGACCTGGCCCGCCTGGGCGAGGGGACGCCGAGCGGTTCGTCGCTCAACGTCGCCGCGCCGCTGGTGTCCCCGGCCGGTCCCGGCAAGGCCGTGCTCGCCACCTGGCACCGCCTGATCGGCAACGGCTCGCTGCAGGTCGACGAGCCGCACCTCGCCGGTACGGCCCGCCCGGTCGTCGCGAAGGTCGCCGAGGGCACCGCGCAGCAGTTCGGGCTGACCTCCGGTGGTCAGGTCACCGTGTCCACCGACCGCGGCGCGATCACGCTCCCGGTCGAGACCGACGACCTGCCCGAGGGCGTCATCTGGCTGCCCACCAACTCGGGTGACGTGACCGTGCGCCGCACGCTCGGCGCGGGCCACGGTTCGATCGTCTCCGTCAGTGGGGTGAAGCAATGACCCAGCACGTCTACGCAGCGGAGATCGGCGAAACCGCCAAGCTCCTCGCGGACGACCCGTTCTGGCTGATCCTGGTCAAGGTCGTCGCGATCTTCGCGTTCCTCGTGGTCATGACGCTGTTCATGATCAACTGGGAGCGCAAGGTCGTCGCGCGGATGCAGCAGCGGCCCGGCCCGAACCGCGTGGGCCCGAACGGCTGGCTGCAGTCGCTCGCGGACGGTCTGAAGCTCGCGTTCAAGGAGGACATCCGCCCGGTCCTCGCGGACAAGTGGGTGTTCTTCCTCGCCCCGGTGATCTCCTGCATCCCCGCGTTCCTCGCGTTCTCGGTGATCCCGCTCGCGGGTGAGGTCAACCTGTTCGGCGAGCAGACCGCGCTGCAGCTCGTCGACCTCCCGGTCGGCGTGCTCGTGGTGCTCGCCTGCTCCTCGATCGGCGTCTACGGCATCGTGCTGTCCGGCTGGGCCTCCGGCTCGCCGTACCCGCTGCTCGGCGCGCTGCGGTCGGCCGCGCAGGTGATCTCCTACGAGATCGCGATGGGCCTGTCGATCGTCGCGGTGATCATGTTCACCGGCTCGATGTCGACCGGTGACATCGTCGGCGCCCAGGCGACGACCGTGCTCGGGTTCGCGCCCGGCTGGTTCGGCCTCCTGCTCTTCCCCAGCTTCGCGATCTACGTCGTGTCGATGGTCGGCGAGACCAACCGCGCCCCGTTCGACCTCCCCGAGGCCGAGTCGGAACTCGTCGGTGGTTTCCACACGGAGTACAGCTCGCTGAAGTTCGCGCTGTTCTTCCTCGCCGAGTACGTGAACATGGTGACGGTCTCGGCGCTCGCGACCACGCTCTTCCTCGGTGGCTACCACGCCCCGTGGAGCGGCGAGTTCATGAACACCGGCTGGTGGGGCCTGCTCTGGTTCATCATCAAGACGCTGGGCTTCCTGTTCATCTTCATCTGGCTGCGCGGCACGCTTCCCCGCATGCGCTACGACCAGTTCATGCGCCTGGGCTGGAAGGTGCTGGTCCCGACCAGCCTCATCTGGATCATGGCCGTCGCGGTCATCCGCACCGGCGCGATCCAGCAGCTCTCCACGGCGCAGCGGCTCATCGCGCTCGGCGTGATCGTCGGCCTCGTGCTGCTGGTCTCGTTCCTGCTGCCGGACAAGAAGGTCCAGGACTCCAAGGGCGTTCCGCTCGCGGGTTCCGGCTTCCCCGTGCCGCCGCTCGACCTCGTCGTCCCCAAGTCAGCGCCCAAGCGCAAGGTCAAGGTCGCCACCCTCCCCAAGGAGACGGCAGCCGTCACCACCGGTAAGGAGGCTGAGGGGGATGTTTGATTCCCTCAAGGGCTTCGGAGTCACCTTCGGCACCATGTTCAAGAAGGTGGTGACGGAGGAGTACCCCGAGGTCAAGAAGGTGACCGCGCCGCGGTTCCACGGACGTCACCAGCTCAACCGGCACCCGGACGGGCTGGAGAAGTGCGTCGGCTGCGAGCTGTGCGCGTGGGCCTGCCCCGCGGACGCGATCTTCGTCGAAGGCGGCGACAACACCGAAGAGGCACGCTTCTCGCCCGGTGAGCGCTTCGGCGCCGACTACCAGATCAACTACCTGCGCTGCATCGGCTGCGGCCTGTGCATCGAGGCCTGCCCGACCCGTTCGCTCACGATGACGAACGAGTACGAGCTGGCCGACGACAACCGCCAGGACCTGATCTTCACCAAGGAGGACCTGCTCGCCCCGCTGCTGCCCGGCATGGAGCAGCCGCCGCACCCGATGCGGCTCGGCGACAACGAGCAGGACTACTACGTGAACGGCCCGCAGCTGGCGAAGGTGGCCCAGGAAGCAGCGGAGGACGTGAAGTGAGCCTCCTGACGCTCCTCGCGCAGCAGCCGGAGCCCGTGCAGCGCGTGGTCGACACCGTCACCACGGGCGAGGCCATCGCGTTCTGGGTCCTCGGCCCGCTCGCGCTGGCCGGCGCGCTCGGCATGCTCTTCGCGCGCAACGCGGTGCACTCCGCGCTGTGGCTCGTCGTGACGATGCTCAGCCTCGGTGTGCTGTACATGATCCAGCAGGCGCCGTTCCTCGGCTTCGTGCAGATCATCGTCTACACCGGCGCGATCATGATGCTGTTCCTGTTCGTGCTGATGATGGTCGGCCGCGACAGTTCGGACTCCGTCGTCGAGGTCATCCGGGGACAACGGCTCGCGGCCGCGCTGCTCGGCATCGGGTTCGCCGTGCTGCTGGTCGGTTCGGTCGGCCGCGCGCTGACCGGTGTCGACGCCCGCGGCCTCGCCGAGGTGAACACCACCAACGGTGGCAACGTCGGCAACATCGGCTCGAAGCTCTTCACGGAGTACCTGTTCGCGTTCGAGCTCACGTCGGCCCTGCTGATCACCGCCGCCCTCGGCGCGATGATCCTGGCCTTCGTCGGCCGCGACGGGAAGCCCGCCAAGAAGACGCAGAAGGAACTCGTCGAGGAGCGCTTCCAGGACGGCAAGCGGGTCGGCTCGCTGCCCGGCCCCGGCGTCTTCGCCACCGCCAACTCGGTGGCCACCCCCGCGCTGCTGCCCGACGGCACGGTCGCGGAGGAGTCGCTGTTCGAGGTCATCGAGGCGACCGACAAGTCGACCCTCTCGGACGACGTCGCCGACGTGGCCGGCACCGGGCACCAGGCGGACGCGCACGCGCTCAAGGGAAGTGAGTCGTGACCCCCACCTACTACCTGCTGCTGTCAGCACTGCTGTTCAGCATCGGCGCCGTCGGCGTCCTGGTGCGCCGCAACGCCATCGTGGTCTTCATGTGCGTCGAGCTCATGCTCAACGCGGTGAACCTGAGCCTCGTGACGTTCGCGCGGATCAACGGCTCGCTCGACGGTCAGGTGATGGCGTTCTTCGTGATGGTCGTCGCCGCGGCGGAGGTCGTCGTCGGCCTCGCGATCATCATGTCCATCTTCCGGACGCGTCGCTCGGCCTCGGTCGACGACTCGAACCTGCTGAAGTACTGAGGGGTCACCGGTGACGGAACCTGTTGTCGCCAGCGGGGTCGCGAGCTTCGCCTGGTTGTTGCTCGCGCTGCCCGCTCTCGGTGCGGCGGTGCTGTTGGTCAGTGGCAAGCGCGCCGACAAGTGGGGTCACCTGCTCGGCAGCGCCACGCTGCTGGCGTCGTTCGCGTACGCGCTCGCGTTGTTCTTCACGACCCTCGGCGTCTCGAACCCCGAGGAGCGCGTCCAGAACCTGCACCTGTGGGACTGGATCGACGTCAACGCGCTGACCGTCGAGTTCGGACTGCGGCTCGACCCGCTGTCGCTCACGTTCGTGCTGCTGATCACCGGTGTGGGCTCGCTGATCCACATCTACTCGATCGGCTACATGGCGCACGAGGAAGGCAGGCGGAAGTTCTTCGCCTACCTCAACCTCTTCGTCTCCGCGATGCTCCTGCTGGTGCTGGGCAACGGTTTCGTGACCCTGTACTTCGGCTGGGAGGGCGTCGGTCTCGCCTCGTACCTGCTGATCGGCTGGTACCAGTACAAGCCGGAAGCGGCGTCGGCGGCCAAGAAGGCCTTCCTGATGAACCGCGTCGGCGACCTGGGCCTCGCGATCGCGATCTTCCTGATGTTCAACAAGCTCGGGACGACGCAGTACACCGAGGTCTTCAGCCGCGTCAGCGAGTTCTCCTCCGCCGAGGTCCTCGCGATCACGCTGCTGCTGCTCCTGGGCGCCTGCGGCAAGTCGGGTCAGTTCCCGCTCCAGGCCTGGTTGCCGGACGCGATGGCCGGCCCGACCCCGGTGTCCGCCCTGATCCACGCGGCGACGATGGTCACCGCGGGCGTGTACCTCATCGCCCGCTCCAACCCGCTCTACAACCTGAGCGAGGACGGCCGTCTGGTCGTCATGATCATCGGTGCGGTCACGCTGCTGATCGGCTGCATCATCGGTTGCGCCTACGACGACTTCAAGAAGGTCCTGGCGTACTCGACGGTCTCGCAGATCGGCTACATGATCCTCGCGGTGGGCCTCGGCCCGATCGGCTACGCGCTGGGCATCATGCACCTGCTGACGCACGGCTTCTTCAAGGCCGGGCTCTTCCTCGGTGCCGGCTCGGTCATGCACGGCATGAACGACGAGGGCAACATCCGCCGCATGGGCGGGCTCGCGAAGTTCCTGCCGATCACGTTCGTCACCTGGACGCTGGGCTACCTCGCGCTGATCGGCATCCCGCCGTTCGCGGGCTACTTCTCGAAGGACGCCATCATCGCGGCGGCGTTCACCGGTGAGGGCTGGCGGCCGTGGGTCTTCGGTGGCGTGGCTCTGCTCGGTGCCGCGCTGACGGCGTTCTACATGACGCGCCTGCTGATCCTCGTCTTCCTGGGCAAGCCCCGCTGGAAGGAACTGAAGGCGGAGAACGGCAAGGAATACCACCCGCACGAGTCCCCGCTGTCGATGACCGTTCCGATGATCATCCTGGCGGTCGGCTCCATCGGTGGCGGCTGGTTCCTCTCCTCCGGCGGACGTCTCGCCGGGTGGCTCGAGCCCTCGCTGGGCGAGCTGAAGGAGGAGCACGGCGTGATCTCGCACGGCATGGTCGGCATCCTGACCGTCGTGCTCGCGCTCGTCGGTGCCGGACTCGCGTTCCTGCTCTTCGGCCGCGGCAAGCAGCCGGTCGAGCGTCCGGTGCGCGTGTCGTTCCCGGTGCGCGCGGCCCGTGCGGACCTCTACGGCAACGCACTGAACGAGGCTCTCTTCGCGCGGCCGGGCACCTGGCTCACCCGCGCGCTGGTGTACCTCGACCTGAAGGGCGTCGACGGTCTGGTCAACGGCACCGCGGCGCTGCTCGGCGGTAGCTCCGGCCGGTTGCGCAGGCTGCAGACCGGGTTCGTCCGCTCCTACGCACTGTCCATGCTGCTGGGCTCGATCTTCGTGCTCGGGGCGCTCCTGGTGGTGAGGTTCTCGTGACCTGGGTTCTGATCGCACTGCTGGTGGTGCCGCTGGTCGGCGCCCTGGTGGTGGCGTTCCTGCGCAAGGACGACAAGAAGGCCAAGCTCGTCGCGCTGGCGTTCTCGATCGTCGAGCTCGTGCTCGCCGTTCTGCTGTGGACCGCCTACGACCCGGACGGCGACCGCATCCAGCTCGCCACCGGCGTGGACTGGATCCCGGCGTTCGGCGTGCGGCTGCAGTTCGGCATCGACGGCATCGCGCTGGTGATGATCGCGGTCATCGCGCTGCTGATCCCGCTGGTGATCGGTGCCGGCTGGACGGAGAAGCTGCCCGCCGGGCGTTCGCAGGGCGGGTACCTCTCGCTGATCCTGATCCAGGAGGCCGTGACGGTCGCGGTGTTCGCCGCCACCGACGTCTTCCTGTTCTACGTGCTCTTCGAAGTCATGCTGATCCCGATGTACTTCCTGATCGGCGGCTACGGCGGCGCGCGCAGGCAGTACGCGGCGGTCAAGTTCTTCCTCTACTCGTTCCTCGGCGGCCTGATCATGCTGGCCTCCGCGATCGGCGCCTACGCGATGGCGTCGGACGAGCTGGGCAAGGGCACGTTCGACTGGGCGACCCTGGTGACCGTGGTCCGCGACGCCGACTCGACGACGCAGACCTGGCTGTTCCTCGGCTTCTTCCTGGCGTTCGCGATCAAGGCACCGCTCGTGCCGTTCCACACCTGGCTGCCCGACGCGGCCGCCGAGGCGCCCATCGGCGTCACGGTGATCGTCGTCGGCATCCTGGACAAGGTCGGCACGTTCGGCATGCTGCGCTACCTGTTGCCGATGTTCCCGGAGGCGTCGAAGAACCTGGCGCCGTTCGTGCTCGTGCTCGCGGTCGCCGGTGTCCTTTATGGATCGCTGCTCGCCACGGGCCAGCGGGACATGAAGCGGTTCCTCGCCTACGTCTCGATCGCGCACTTCGGCTTCATCGCGCTCGGCATCTTCTCGTTCACGTCGCAGGCGGGCGTGGGCTCGGTGTCGTACATGCTCAACCACTCGATCTCGACCGGCATGCTGATCCTCGTGGTCGGCATGGTGATCGCGCGCGGTGGTTCGTCGCTGATCTCCGACTACGGCGGCATGTCGAAGGTGGCCCCGCTGCTCGCGGGCATGCTGCTGCTGTCGGGTCTCACCACGCTGTCGCTGCCGGGCACGAACTCGTTCGTCTCGGAGTTCCTCGTGCTGATCGGCTCGTTCCCGACGCAGCCGGTGTTCACGATCATCGCGACGGTCGGCATGGTGCTCGCGGCGCTCTACGTGCTGTGGCTCTACCAGCGGATCATGACCGGCCCGCTGCGCGGCGACGCGCTCGTGGGTGCGGCAGCCGGTCCGGGAGCCGTCGGCGACCCGGAGAAGAAGACCACCATCGGCGACCTCACCAAGCGCGAGATCGCCGTGCTGGCACCGCTCGTTGTCATCGTGCTGGCCCTCGGGTTCTACCCGCAGCCGGTGCTCGACGTCATCACCCCGACCGTTGGGGCGACGCTGACCGAGGTCGGCGTGACCGACCCGGTCACCGTGCAGGAAGGCAAGTGACGTGAACCTTCTCGTCGCTCAGGCGCAGACGATCGAGGCGCCGGAGATCGATTACGGCGCCATCGCGCCGCTGCTGATCGTGCTCGGCGCGGCGTGCGTCAGCGTGCTGCTGGAAGCGTTGCTGCCCAAGCACCAGCGGTGGGCCGTGCAGCTCGTGCTCACGCTCGTGACGCTGGTCGGTGCCGTCGGCTCGCTGATCCTCTACGCGACGTCGGAGCGTCCCGAGCAGGGCGTCGCGACGCTGTCGGGCGCGATCGCGGTCGACTCGCCGTCGCTCTTCCTGTGGGCCACGTTGCTGGTGCTGGGCTTCGGCTCGGTGCTGCTGATCGCGGACCGCTCGGTGGAGCCCGGTGGCGCGTTCGTGGCGCAGGCCGCGATCCGTCCCGGCACCGTGCAGGACCGCGCGCAGGCGACGAAGACCGGCATGCAGACCGAGGTCTTCCCGCTCACGCTGTTCGCGCTCGGCGGCATGATGACGTTCGTCGCGGCGAACGACCTGCTGACGATGTTCATCGCGCTGGAAGTCCTGTCGCTGCCGCTGTACCTGCTGTGCGGCCTGGCTCGCCGCCGTCGCCTGCTCTCGCAGGAAGCGGCCGTGAAGTACTTCCTGCTCGGCGCTTTCGCCTCCGCGTTCTTCCTCTACGGCGTGGCCCTGCTCTACGGCTACGCGGGTTCCGTGAAGCTCTCGGCGATCGCCACGGCCGCGGCCGGCACCGACCGTTCCGACACGCTGCTGTTCGCGGGCTTCGGCCTGCTGGTGGTGGGCCTGCTGTTCAAGGCCGCCGTCGGTCCGTTCCACGCCTGGACCCCGGACGTGTACCAGGGCGCGCCGACGCCGGTGACGGCGTTCATGGCCGCGTGCACGAAGGTCGCCGCGTTCGGCGGCATCCTGCGCGTGCTCACGGTGGCGTTCGAGAACACGCAGTGGGAATGGCGTGGCGTGCTCTACGGCGTCGCGGTCGTCTCGATGGTGATCGGCGCGATCCTCGGCCTCACGCAGACCGACGTGAAGCGCATGATCGCGTACTCCTCGGTGGCGCACGCGGGCTTCCTGCTGATCGGCTCGATCGCCCTGACGCCGGAAGGCGACGCTCCGGGTGTGAGCGCGACCATGTTCTACCTGCTGGCGTACGGCTTCACCACGATCGCCGCGTTCGGCATCGTGTCGCTGGTCCGCAACTCGGACGGCGAGGCGACGCACCTGTCGCAGTGGGCGGGCCTCGCGAAGCGGTCGCCGATCGTGGCGGCCACCTTCACGTTCCTGCTGCTGGCCCTGGCCGGCATCCCGCTGACGTCCGGCTTCATCGGCAAGTTCGTCGTGTTCAGCGCGGCGATCGACGCCGGCCTCACGCCGCTCGTGGTGATCGCTCTCGTGGCCTCGGCCGTGGCGGCGTTCTTCTACCTGCGGGTGATCGTGCTGATGTACTTCAGCGACCCGGCCCCGGACGGCCCGACCGTCACGGTGCCCGGCGCGTTCACCACGATCGCGATCACGTTGGGTGCCGTCGTGACCTTGGTGCTGGGTTTGTGGCCCACGTTCGTGCTCGATTGGGCGGGTACCGGCACCTTCCTCAGCTAGGTGTACGTAGTCTGCTGGTGTGACCAGTAGCGAGCATGAGGGACCGGGGTTCGCGTTGGTGGACCCCGTGCTCACCGAGGTAGTCCAGGACGGCCTGGCCGAGGTGGAGCGCATCCTGCACGACGTCGTGCAGAGCGAGTTCCACCCGGTCACGGAAACCTCGCTTCACCTTGTGGAGGCGGGCGGGAAGCGGATCCGCCCGCTCTTCACACTGCTCGCATCGCAGTTCGGCGCCGACTGGGACCGGGAAAAGGTCATCAAGGCGGCCGCTGTGGTCGAGCTCACCCACCTCGCGACGCTCTACCACGACGACGTCATGGACGAGGCGACCATGCGCCGCGGAGCGGTCTCCGCGAACGTCAAGTGGGACAACAGCATCGCGATCCTGACGGGCGACTTCCTGTTCGCCCACGCGTCCCGGCTGACGGCCGACCTGGGGACGGACGCGGCCAGGATCATCGCCGAGACCTTCTCGGTCCTCGTGACCGGCCAGATGCGCGAGACCGTCGGCCCGCAGCTCGGCGAGGACGTGATCTCCCACTACCTCAGGGTGATCGAGGAGAAGACCGGCGTCCTGATCGCCACCGCGGCGAGGTTCGGCGGCATGTTCTCCGACGCGACCGAGGACCAGACGGACGCGCTGCGCCGCTACGCCGAGGTCATCGGGGCCGCGTTCCAGATCTCGGACGACGTGATCGACATCGCGTCGCCGTCCGTCGAGTCCGGCAAGACCCCCGGCACCGACCTGCGCGAGGGCGTGAAGACGCTGCCGATGCTCTACGCGCTGGCTGACCCGTCCGAGACGAGGCTCGCCGAGCTGCTGGCGGGGCCGATCACCGAGGACGAGCTGGTCGACGAGGCCCTGTCGCTGCTGCGCAAGTCGTCCGGCATGGACAAGGCCCGCGAGACTCTGGACGACTACGCGGACCGGGCTCGCACCGAGCTGGGCAAGCTCCCCGAGTGCGCCGCACGGGACGCGCTGGAGGAGCTCGCCACGTACGTCGTGGAGCGTTCTCGCTGACAGGACCGCGCCTAGCTGACCGGCGCGAGCACCTGCTTGCGCCGGTTCCTGATGGCGTCGAACGTGAAGACCGCGAGGGCCAGCCACACCAGGCTGAACCCGATCCACCGGCTGGCCGGCATCGGCTCGTGCACGACGAACACACCCCACGCGAACTGCAGGATCGGCGCGATGTACTGCAGCATGCCCATGGTGCTCAGCGGGATCAGCCGAGCACCGGCGCCGAACAGCAGCAACGGGATCACCGTCACAACGCCGGTGCTGAGGAGCAGCAGGACGTGACCGGTGCCGGCGGTGGTGAACGTGTTCGCACTGCCCAGCGTGAGCAGGTAGATCAACGCTATCGGCGCGATGACGGCGTTCTCCGCGGTGAGGCTGGAGATCGCGTCCAGCGGCACCTTCTTCTTCAGCAACCCGTAGGTGCCGAACGAGCAGGCCAGGATCAGCGAGATCACCGGCACCCGGCCGTAGTCGATGGTGAGCACGATCACAGCGAGGACCGCCACGCCGATGGCGGCCACCTGGGTGATGCGCAATCGTTCCTTGAGGAAGATCATGCCTAGTGCCACGCTCACCAACGGGTTGATGAAGTAGCCGAGCGCGGCCTCGACGACATGATGGCTGTTGACGGCGTAGATGTACGTGCCCCAGTTGACCGTGATCAGAACGGCCGCTGCGGTAACGATGAGCCAGCCCTTTCCGGATAGTTCGAGGAAAGGACGCCACCGACGGAGCATCGCGACGACGATGGCGAGTGTGACGAACGACCAGACGATCCGGTGCGCCAGCACCTCGATCGGCTGGGCCGGTACGAGGAGTGGCCAGTACGCCGGGAACAAGCCCCAAAGGACGTAGGCGAGTGCGCCGTAGGTGGTGCCTCGCCCCTGGGTGTGAACTTCTGGCGAAGTGATGGCCGAGGTTGTCAGAGGGGGCACAAAATCCCACTCTACGCTGGGCTTTCCACCCGTTATTTGCGCTGAACGGCGTAGTGACGGAGCATCATCAAAGGCACTGTAGTTTGGCCATGCTCACCCTTCCGAGTGAGTGGGGTCGGAGTGTGGTCGTAGAAGGGGCTTACCCGTGAACATCTTCGGGCAGGTCTGGCTGTGGAGCCTGCTGTCCTTCGTTGCGGGAGTGCTGCTCACCTGGTTGGTGATGGTGCGCCCCGCACGAAAGCAGATCGCCGACCTGGATGATCAACTTCTCGACGCGCGTCGTTCCGCCGCGCCGGTCGGGGCGAAGGCAGACGACGCCGATTTCGAGGTGGACGACTGGGACGCCGCGCCACCGCGGTCGCTGAGCGACGAGGTGCTGACGCCGCCCAAGCCCGTTCCGGCGCTCCCGCCGGCGCCCGCGCCGTACGTCGAGCCGCCCGCCTACTTCGGTGAGCCCGTGCCGGCCCCCGCGCCGCCGCCGCTCCCCGTCGTCCCGGTGCCCGTGCCGGCTCCCGTCGTCGAGGAGCCCGAGCCCGAGCCGTTCGAGCAGACGCCCTACGAGCAGACGCCCTACGAGCAGGCCCAGTACGAGCAGTCGTCCTTCGAGACGACCACGTTCGAGGCCCAGCACGAGGTGCAGGAGGAGCCGGCCGCGCCGGTCCGCCAGTACCTCGAGCCCGAGGAGGCCCAGCGCCGCTTCGAGGAGCAGCTCGCCGAGCAGAAGGCACTGGCCGACGCCGAGGACGACCGCCCCCGTTCGCTGTTCGAGCGCATCACGCCGGGCGAGGTCCCGCCGGAGACGCCCGCCGAGCAGACGACGGTCCTGTCGAACTCCGGCCTCGAGGCCGCGGACTTCGACGACGAACCGGAGCTCCCGGCCGAGCAGACGTCGTACGTGCCCACGGTCGAACCGGTCGCCGAGCCCGGTGCGCCGGCCCGCGTGCCGACCGCGGGGCCCGAGGTCGACGAGCAGGCCGACGACTTCATCTACCAGCCGCGCGAGGTCTGGTCGCAGGACGAGCCGGAGACCTACCTCGACGAGGCCGCCGAGCAGGAGGACGAGCCCGCCCGCACCCGCTCCGAGCAGACGACGTTCATCGCCGTCGAGGAGAGCAGCTGGCCGGACAACGACCTCACCGGCGAGTACCCCGGCCTGCGTGACGAGATCTCCGGCCAGCTCGACGGGTTCTCCGAGCCGTCGTCCGAGGTGGAGCCGGAGTCCCCGGCCGAGCAGACCGGACTGATCGAGCCGATCGTCGAACCGGCCGACCTGGACGCGCCGAGCGTGCGCAACGGGGTCTTCGAGTCGACGCTGGCCGAAGAGCAGGACCTGTTCGCCGAGCCCGAGGTCGAGCAGGAGTCCGCCCACGCGCGGCACGAGGAGCCGGAGCAGGCTCCCGAACCCGAGCAGACCTACGAGCCCGAGCAGGTCTACGAGGAGTTCGTCGAGCCCGAGTACACCGGGATGTTCTCCCAGCCGTTCACGGCTCCCGGTGCCCCGCCGCCCGCGCCGTTCTCGGCGTTCGAGCCGCGCGTGGAGAACGAGGAGACGCAGGAGCGCACGCCACGCACCGTCGGCGCTGCCTTCTCGCACGGCATCGAGGTCCCGCTCGCCGCTCCCGCAGCCCCTGCCGCTCCGGTGGCCGAGCCGCGGCGCTCGCTGTTCGAGCCTCTGCTGGAGGCCGACGAGCCGTTGCCCGCTCTCGGCCAGACCCGCACGCTGCCGGACACGAGCAACGACCAGCCGTTCGTGCCCAAGTTCGTGCCGAGCGACGAGCCGCTGCTCGCCGCCCCGCCGGAGCCCGACCCCGAGCCCGTCGACCTGCCGCCGCGGCACACCGAGGCCGGCCTGCCGATCCGCGAGGCCCGTCGCACGACACCGCAGCGCCAGCAGAGCTTCCCGGCGTTCTCGGCGTTCGAGTCCCCGAAGCAGGAGCCCCAGCCCGCGGCCGCCGCACTCCCGCAGCGTCCGCGTCCGGTCGGCTTCTCGCCGTCCACCGGCGGTCGTCCGAACGGGACGCCCGCCACAGCGCCGGCCCGGTTCCAGCAGCCGGAGGGCTTCAACCCGCGTTCGCCGTTCGGTCCCGGCTCGGTGCTGCCGAAGTCGGACGGCCACGCGCCGGCCGAGGACTTCGCGGTGAAGGCCACGCTGACCGGCCGTCGTTACTACTCCGAGGGCTCCGCGAACTTCGGTGACACCCGCGCCGACGTGTGGTTCCGCACCGAGGCCGACGCGGAGAAGGCCGGGTTCCGCCCGGCTCCGTGATCCGGGCGCTTCCGCCCAGAGGCCACGAAAAAGGCCCCCACCGCGTTCGGTGGGGGCCTTTCCGCGTTCCGGGGTCTAGCCGACCACGGTCCAGGTGTCCTTGCCGTGCAACAGCTTGCTCAGGTCCGCGGCCTTGGAGGCCTTGGCCTCGGTGACCTGGGCGCGCACGCCGTCGTCGTACGTCGCACGGTCCGCACGGCGGAAAACGCCCGTGACGGTGTGCGTGAGGTCCTGCGTCGACAACCGCGAGAGAGCGAACGACAGGTTCAGGTCCGACGCGTCGTGCACGACGATCTCGCTCGCGTCCACGTCCGCCGACTTCGCGACCGCGAGGCCGAAGCCCTCGCGCACCACGCAGTACTCGCCCTCACGGCCGAACCGGATCGGCTCGCCGTCGACGACGTGGATGATCCGCCGCTCCGCCTCGTCCGCGTCCTTCAGCACGTCGAACGCGCCGTCGTTGAAGATCGGGCAGTTCTGGTAGATCTCCACGAGCGCCGACCCGCGGTGCTCGGCGGCCTGGCGCAGCACCGAGGTCAGACCGGCCTTGTCCGAGTCCATCGCGCGACCGACGAACGAGGCCTCCGCGCCCAGTGCCAGCGACACCGGGTTGAACGGGTGGTCGACCGAGCCGATCGGCGTCGACTTGGTGACCTTGCCCGGTTCCGACGTCGGCGAGTACTGGCCCTTGGTGAGGCCGTAGATCCTGTTGTTGAACAGCAGGATCTTGAGGTTCACGTTGCGCCGCAACGTGTGGATCAGGTGGTTGCCACCGATGGACAGCGCGTCGCCGTCACCGGTCACCACCCACACGCTCAGGTCCGGCCTGGCCACGGCGAGACCCGTGGCGATGGCCGGCGCACGGCCGTGGATGGAGTGCATGCCGTACGTGTTCATGTAGTACGGGAAGCGGGACGAGCACCCGATGCCCGAGACGAACACGATGTTCTCGCGCTTGAGACCCAGCGTCGGCAGGAAGGACTGCATGGTGTTGAGCACGATGTAGTCGCCACAACCCGGGCACCAGCGCACTTCCTGGTCCGACTTGTAGTCCCTGGCCGACTGCTTCTCGTCGGTCGTGGGAACCCCGGTCAGGCCGGGGAGTCCGATATCGATCGCAGTCACGCCGACACCCCCTTGATCACGTCAGCGAGCACGTCCTGCAGCTCCTCCGCCTTGAACGGAAGGCCCTGCACCTTGGTGTAGGACACGGCGTCCACCAGGTACTTCGCCCTCAGCAGCAACGCCAGCTGCCCCAGGTTCATTTCCGGGACGATGACCTTCTCGTACGACTTCAGCACGTCACCCAGGTTCTTGGGGAACGGGTTGAGGTGCCGCAGGTGCGCGTGCGCGACCGGGAGGCCGAGCTTGCGGACCCGGCGTGCCGCCGCGCCGATCGGGCCGTAGGACGAACCCCAGCCCACGACGAGGACCTTGGCGTTGCCGTCCGGGTCCTCGACCACGACGTCCGGCACCTCGATGCCGTCGATCTTGGCCTGGCGCAGGCGCACCATCTTGTCGTGGTTCTCGGGGTCGTACGAGATGTTGCCCGTGATGTCCTGCTTCTCCAGACCGCCGATGCGGTGCTGCAGACCAGGGGTGCCGGGGACGGCCCACGGACGGGCCAGCGTCTCCGGATCACGGGAGTACGGCTGGAAGTTCTCCGGGTCGGTTGCGAACTCGACCGTGAGGTCCGGCAGCGTCTCGACGTCCGGGACCATCCACGGCTCGGAGCCGTTCGCGATCGCGCCGTCGGACAGGAACAGCACCGGGGTGCGGTACTTCAGCGCGATCCTGGTCGCGTCGACCACGGCGTCGAAGCAGTCCGAGGGGGACTGCGGCGCCACGATCGGCACGGGCGACTCGCCGTTGCGGCCGAACATCGCCTGCAGCAGGTCGGCCTGCTCAGTCTTCGTCGGCAGGCCGGTGGACGGGCCACCGCGCTGGACGTCGATCACGAGCAGCGGCAGCTCGGTCATCACGCCGAGGCCGATGGTCTCGGACTTGAGCGCGATGCCGGGGCCGGACGTCGACGTCACGCCGATCGCACCGCCGTAGGACGCGCCGAGGGCGATGCCGATGCCCGCGATCTCGTCCTCGGCCTGGACCGTGGTGATGTCGAAGTTCTTGTGCTTGCTCAGCTCGTGCAGGATGTCCGACGCCGGCGTGATCGGGTACGTGCCGAGCACGACGGGCAGCTTCGAGAGCTGGGCCGCCGCGACGATGCCGTACGCCGTCGCCGTGTTGCCGGTGATCTGGCGGTACGTGCCGACGTTGAGCTTCGCGGGCGCCACCTCGTAGGTGACCGCGAAGGCCTCGGTCGTCTCGCCGTAGTAGAAACCGGCGCGGAACGCCAGGACGTTGGCCTCGGCGATGTCGGGCTTCTTCGCGAACTTCTCGCGCAGGAACCGTTCCGTGCCCTCGGTCGGCCGGTGGTACATCCACGACAGCAGGCCGAGCGCGAACATGTTCTTCGCGCGTTCGGCGTCCTTCTTGCCGAGGCCGGTCTCCTCGAGCGCTCCGATGGTCAAGGTCGCCATGGCGACCTTGTGCACCTGGAACTTCTCGAGCGAGTCGTCCTCCAGCGGGTTCGAGTCGTACCCGACCTTCGTCAGGTTCCGCTTCGAGAACTCGTCGGTGTTGACGATGAGGATGCCGCCGTCCGGCAGGTCGACGACGTTCGCCTTGAGCGCGGCCGGGTTCATCGCGACGAGAACGTCGGGACGGTCGCCGGGCGTCAGGATGTCGTAGTCGGCGAAGTGCAGCTGGAACGACGAGACACCGGGCAGGGTGCCCTGTGGTGCGCGGATCTCGGCGGGGAAGTTGGGCTGGGTGGCGAGGTCGTTGCCGAACGCCGCCGCTTCCGACGTGAACCGGTCTCCGGTGAGCTGCATGCCGTCACCGGAGTCGCCGGCGAAGCGGATCACAACGCGATCCAGCTTGCGAGTCTCAGTGCTCATTCCTACGCCGATACCTCTCTCCAAGGGTGGCCGTGCCCCACCACGAGGGTAGTCGCCAGGACCGCCTGCGAGACGGGCCGTGTACCACCAGGCGAGACGAACTGTCCCATCTGCCGCAACGGGTCCTTAACTCAACGGTAAGCACAGCACCACCAGCGGATACCTGAATGCGGCAGACGTCACCCTCGATACCTGTTACCCAAGGTAACACCTAACGCCCGCTGATCCGAGCCTTCATCGCGGCAAGCCTCGCAGCGAACTCTGGAGTGTCGATCGAAGCGACCTGTGGCCGCAGTTCGGTCTCGACCGCCTCCGCGTGGTCGTGCATTGCATCGGTCGCGCGCATGGTCGCCTTGATGGTCCGGACGAGTTGCGCCGGAGCCTCCGCGGCAGCCTTCGCCAGCTCTTTCGCCGCTGCGAGTGGATCTTCGGCCTTCGCGTAGGCCAGCCCGTGCGCGACGGCCTGGTCGGCGTCCAGGATCTGGCCGAGCAACGTCATGGCCGTGGCCGTCTGCGGGCCGGCGATCCTCTGCAACATCCACGTCATGCCACCGCCGGGGTGGATGCCGAGCTGCAGGAACCGGGCGTCGAACCGCGCCTTGGGCCCTGCGATCCGCACGTCCGCCGCCAGCGCGAGGTTGAGCCCCGCGCCGACCGCCGCACCGTTGACCGCGGCGATCGTGGGGATGGAGGCGTTCGCCACCGCGAGGAACCCCGCGTAGATCTTCTTGAGGCCCTCGTCCTTGGAGTTGCCGAGCTGGGTGAGGTCCGCTCCGGCGCAGAACGCGGGCGGCGCGCCCGTGATGATCAGCGCGTTGGCTTCTCGTTCCGCTTGCGCGACCTTGTCCTCGAGCTCCCGGGACAGGTCGATCGTCAGTGCGTTGCGCCGCTCCAGATCGTTGATCGTGATCACGGCGACGGAATCGTGGTGCTCCAGCAGAACCTCAGCCATGGCCCGCACCCTAGGGCGCGATCGGCCGGTCCAGGAGCCGGGACAGCACAACGGTCGACACGGTCCGGTCGATGATCTCCACGGCCCGCAGCCGCTCCAGCGCGGTCTCCAGGTGATGGATGTCCGCGGCCCGCAGGTGCACGATCGCGTCCGCCGCCCCGGACACCGTGTAAGCAGCACTGACCTCGGCCATCGGCTCGAGCCGGTGCTGGATGTCGTGCGGCGCGACGTTCCCCTTGCAGTGCACCTCGACGAACGCCTCGGTACCCCACCCGAGCGCCTCCGGGTCCACAACGGCCGTGAACCCCCGCAGCACCCCCGTGTCCAGCAGTTTGTCCACCCGCCGCTTCACCGCCGGAGCGCTCAGCCCCACCTCCTTCCCGATCTCCGCGTAGCTGGAACGAGCGTTGGCCATGAGACACGAAATGATTCGCTGGTCGATGCTGTCCACACGCAACATTCTGCCCTAATCAACGCAATGTCGCGGCGTTGTTCGATGGTCGAGGTGCCGTTTACATTTCGATCCATGACGGTATCCATCTCCGGGCCAGGCGAGCCGATCACGCTCGACATCGCCGCACCCATCGCGCCGACGCGCATGCCGACCACCCGTCGGTACCTCATGTGCCCGCCGACGTACTTCACGGTGGAGTACGCCATCAACCCGTGGATGGATCCCACCCAGCCCACCAGCACGACGCTGGCCGTGGAGCAGTGGACGGCTTTGAAGGAGACCTACGAACGCCTGGGCCACCAGGTGGAGGTCATCGAGCCAGTGCCCGGCCTGCCGGACATGGTCTTCTCGGCCAACAGCGGCACGGTCATCGACGGCAGGGTCCTGGGCTCCCGCTTCCGCGCCTCCCAGCGCTCGGCGGAGGCAGACCACTTCCGCCGCTGGTTCCTCGGTGCGGGCTACAAGTCCGTGGTGATGCCCACCGCCGTGAACGAGGCAGAGGGCGACTTCACCTGGACCGGCTCCTTGCTGTTGGCCGGCACGGGCTTCCGCACGGACCCTCACGCGCACTCCGAGGCCCAGGAAGTCCTCGGCGTCCCGGTCGTGTCGTTGCAGCTCGTCGACCCGCGCTTCTACCACCTGGACGTGGCGCTGTTCATGCTCGACGACCAGTCGCCCACCCCGCTGGTCGCGTACTACCCGGAGGCGTTCTCTCCGGGCTCCCAGCAGGTGCTGCGCCGCCTGTTCCCGGACGCCGTCATCGCCAACGACGCCGATGCTGTTTGTCTAGGACTGAACGCGGTGTCCGACGGCCGGCACGTTGTCATGCCGGTCGAGGCGACGCACCTGGCCGAGCAGGTGGCTCGGCGCGGGTTCGAGCCGGTGTTCGTGGACATCTCGGAGTTGCGCAAGTCGGGCGGCGGCCCGAAGTGCTGCACGATGGAACTGCGCGGCTAGACCTCGCCCACGCAGTGCCGTTCCGCCGTTCCTGCTTGAAGGCCTCAAATGCTGGTTGACCTGCTTCGATGCTGCAAACGACGTCAGCGTCGGCAGGTCACCGTCTGTCGCTGACTGCGGCCTTCTGCGGCTGTCTCTGGAACATGTGTGGAACAAGAAGAGCCCCCGGCGAGATCATCGCCGGGGGCTCTTCTGTGTCGCTTAACTGCGGAATGTACGACCATGACTTTGGCTGAGGTTCGACTCTTCGGGGTCCGCAGGCCTCACTGCTGTGTACCTCTATCGGGTGGCGTCGGACCTTGATCTGATGACCTGGAGCGGCGCGTGAGATTAGTTCACTCTAAAGGATTGTGTGGGACGTCCTGATTGTGACTGAGTGCGCACTATTCTTTGTCGCCTTGAATAAAAGTCCACTTCAGGGTGACAAGAAGGGAAGATCATCTTGTCTCTTGGTCTATGCCCGATGACCGGGTCTTCCTGAGTTGTGGGTTCAGTGCTGTGTCCAATCCTGTCGTGGGCAGCGAGTGGCAGTGCCAGTGATTCCGCGTAGCTGGCTTGAGTTAGGATCCTCGGACCTGTCCTGCTTAGGCTCACGTAATCACAGTCTGCTATTAGGTCCGTGGTTGAGACTATTGCCCCATCTGGAGGGGATCATGTCATCGCCTCAAGGTGGTCCTCCTCGCAATAAGGGTATCCTTCCTTGGGTTGTGCTGAGCGTGTCTATATCGGCGCTACTGGGATTGATTACCAACGCCGCTTCTAATACCCAAAGTTGGCCCGGGCCGCTGGATCTATTGCGAAGGTACCCATGGCCCGCCGCGGCTGTAGTCCTGACGCTAATGATCGTGATCACGGGCTTCATTCATGTACTTCAGGCCGATGGGGAGGGGCGAGGGAAGAAGCGCGCTCCTGCGCTTCTGGCGGCGCTTATTGCGGTGCTGGCGCTCGGCGTGATTGCTGCATTTGTTGTTACTTGGCCGGCCAGTACCGTGGCTGGAAAAGGTCGTCCGTCACCTGATGGTGGTTCGGTGACTGTATCCACAACGACTAATGTGACGCCGAGTGCTTCATCGTCGAACCGTGAATCTGAAGTTGCGACGACGCCGCCGTCGGGTGTCGCGCCTACGAGCGTGGCGTCTTCGAAGGGGGAAATCGGGCAGGATGTCAAACCTCCTGTGGAGTCAACGCGCTTGCCGCCGAACCAGCGGTCAGAACCCGAGATGACTGGATCGCATACCTCGGAGAGCCTGATCGCTTGTATGAACAAAGTTACCAGCGGTGGCTGGGCGAATGCCCGATCCTATAGCGGGCTGAATGAATCCAATCTGGGAAAATCGGTGCGGGGTACGCTTGCGACCGGCTCCAGTCTCACTTACGTCGTTTACGTTTGGGATGCTGAATGTAGGCCTCAAGTCGCTCTGAAGTTGGCGCCAGGATCAAAGGGTTCGTTTTCAGGGGTTCTCGGGCAGCCGTGGTTCTTTGTTCCAGAAGGGGAGTCTCCGCTGCGAAACAGTCATGCCGAGCCCTTTCAGCCAAACGAGTATGGCGTTGAGAATTACAATGATGATCGAGCAATGGTGCAGTACGTCGCCGGGTGAAGTTGAAAACGACGTATCGGCTACAAGTTGCCGTCCAACAAGGCGTCGATCTTCTGGTTCGACCTCTCCCGCTGCCCATCCAGCACCTTCGCGTAGACCTTCAACAGGACGTCGACCGTGTGCCCAGCCCGCTCCGCGACCTCAGCCGGAGGCAGGCCGGCCGCGAGCCACGTCGAGACCGCCGCATGCCGGAGCGAGTACGGCGTGTCCGCCAACGGCGACTTGAACTGCTCCGGCGAGAGTGCGAGCTCACGAACGCGACCCCACGCGTGGGTGTAGACGGTCGCATTGATCGGTCCGCCGCTGATCGTCCCGCGGAACAGCCGCCCATCCGACGTGGTCCCGAAGGTCTCCAGGTGCAGCCGGAGGATCCCGACCAACGCGGGAGGAATCGGCACCGGTCGGACGGCACCCTCAGCCTGCCGCTTGAGCGAGCGTGTCTCCCACAACTCGCCGGAGTCGGTGTACCGCCCATTCGCCCGTGAAGCCGACTTCTCCAGGATGAGTTCACCCCAGCCGGTCTCAGGCAGCTTGCAGTCAGGTTCCCGCAGCCGGTTGACCTCACACGGCCGCAGCGCCGCGTAGTACATCGTCGCGAAGAACCCGTACAGGTAGTCGTACTGCCCGGTCGTGGTGCCCGCGTAGGTCACGGCCGCGAGGCACTGGCGACCTTGAGCCGGGTTCACCACCGATCGCGGATCAACCTCACTCGTGCCCCGTTGCGTCGAGGACTTCAGCCCGGTCACCGGATTCGCATCAAGTTCGCCGACGTCGACCGCGAACCCGAGCAGGTGGTGAAGCACGCCCCGCCGGGTTCGTGTCGTCCACGCCGCCGCAGCCTTGCCATTGAGGTTCCGGCCAAGCGATCGCAGCAGCCGACCAGTCTCGATCTTGTCGGCGAGTTCGCGAACCAGACGCGAGTTCGCCTCGATCCAGTCCGCCGCGTCCTGCTCTTCGCCCGACATCGACCGGTTCCGAGTGTTGTCCGGCAGGAGGCAGGTCGTCAGTACTCGTCGCAGCACCCGAACCGGAGGAGCGCCCTTCTGCGTCCCCACGAACGCGGCCACCGGGATGGCCAGGGTGTCCACGTAGCGCTTCCGAGTGTTGGGCGCCGCCTCCTCCCACGACTCGCTGATGAACTCCTGCGCGAGCTTCAACAGCGACCGCGCGGACTGCTTCTTGACCTCCGATTCCGGCAACCCCGACGTGATGTCGAAGGCTTCGCCCTTCCTGACGAACTGCTTCAGATCGGAGCGCCGGTTGTCCGCGAGCGCCTTGGACTTGTACCACTCCGAGTGCTGCTTTCCGGCCGTCGCCCAGCGGACCCCGTACGGCTTCGGGCGGACCTTCCCGTTCGCGTCCGGCTTGAGGACCTTGAGCGCGTAGATGCTGACCTTGTAGGTGAGGTTCACGCGGCATCACTCCGAAGGCCGAGCAGCCACGCGGCGAAGTCGGCGCCGGAGATGCGCAGCGCCCCGTTCCGCATCTTGTGCACGACAGGAGCGGCACCGGGAATCTGCCGCCACTTGTAGAACGTGTCCTTCGAGATGCGCATCCGGGCGCAGAACTCGTCGGCTGTCATGAAGTCGTCCGGATTAGGCAGCTCGGACATGGTGAGGTCCCCCCTCCTGTTCGTACTTGCGTAGGCGTTGCGCTCGGACCCGTTCGGCGATGCCGGCCGCGAGTTCGCGTTCCGCGTCGTTGTCGTAGCCGGACCCGGCGTACTGCCAGTCGTTGACGACGACCACGGACGCGGGATCAAGGTCGAGGCGCTCGAACATTTCGAGCGTGCGGAACGTCCTGCGCTCTTCGCGGATGGCGCGGAACGTGGTCGAGTAGTGCTTGGACTTGGTGAGGAAGTGGCCGCGGAACCCGAGCATGTGCGCCCACTTCCGCAGGTTCAGGTCCTCGAAGTCGGCCAGGCCGCCGAGGTCCCACGCGGTCTGCACCATCCGCCGGTGGTGCTCGGAGATGTGCAGGATGTCGATGTCCAACTGGGAGCGGATCGGCCGGTCCGCCGTGTCCTTCGCGCCCGTGCCCTTGGTGGCGTATTTGGCGACGTAGCCCGCCAACCGTGCCTCGCTGATCTCCCCGGACTCGTCTTCCACCTGGGAGCCGCGGATTCCCTTGGTGTCGACCTGTTCGCCCCACAGGAGGCGCAGCGCCGAGCCGTCCGGCCGGGTGGTGTCGATCCCGACCGCGCGAGCCGCCGCCTTGATGCAGTCGCCGAGTAGTTCGGCCGTGGCCCACGCCGGGGTGGGGTCGTGAGGCCCGTCCGGTCCGTCGATACGAACGACGGCGTGGAAATGGACCAGGCCTCGCCGCTGGTATTCGGCGACCTTGGCGTAGGAGAGCCGGGCGTGGTGCTTGAACTCGGCGACCTTCAGGCCGGCCGCACCAGCGAGCTTGCGGCGCAGGGCGATGGTGAACCGGTGCCACAGCTTGCCCGCGTGTGCCTGCCAGAGCACCGCGCCCGTGTAGTCGTAGCTGCAGGGATCGACGGCACCGCCGATACGAGGGTCGTCGCCGTGGTGCCATTCGCCGCAGCCCGTACAGGGCCGGACCTTGCCGGTCGTGGCGATCGGTCGGTTGTGGACCGGACCGAACGACGGAGCGGTGAGCGTCGCGAACACCCGAGGCTTCTGGGAGACGTCCGCGGGAACGCCCTTGCTGCCACCAGCCAGCCCCGCGTGCATCAGGTGGTAGGCGTCGGCCGCGTACCGGTCGGAGCAGGCCGGGCAGACCGACTCTCGGCGGTTGCCGCACGGGACCATGACGTCCCCGCCGATGTGCTCGATCACGCCGCCGTTGAGGTCCTGGAGTTGGAAGGCGCCGGACAACCGGATGGGTGCGGCGCATCCGCCGATCGCGGTCACCCGGTCTCGCCATGCCCGGAAGTCGACCGCCTTGACTCGTGCGGTGATGCGGTCTTCCAGAGTGAGCACGGATGACGCTCCTTCCGTTGCGGGGAAACGAAAAAGCGGGCACGACCGGTGTTCTGGTCATGCCCCGCGTTGATCGAGATGGGTCAGGCCGCGAGCTGTGCGGCGATGCGCTCCGCGTAGTCCTCGGGCACGTTGAGTGCGTCCTGGACGTCCTGCGCCGTCAGTGCGCGGCCTTGAGCGCGGACCTCGTTCGCCTTGGCGTCCAACGCGCCCTGGAGGTGCCCAGGAAGCCGCACGGCGGACCGAACAGGTGCCGGGGCAGCAACAGGGTTGGCGGGAACGGGAGCGACGACCTGAGCGGCCAGATCACGCGCGGCGTTGCACCGCTGCTGAATGACCGGCATGACTTCGGCCAGCAGGAACACCACGAGCGGGATCACGAGGTGCAGGAACACCATCCCGGCGTTGATCTGCCCGTCCGGAGGCCGCAGCGACGACCACACGTTGGTGACGAGTGTGGCCCCGAGCAGCACCCGCTTGAGCCACTTGACCGGCCGGTCATCGACCGCCAGGCCGTGCGACAACATCTGTGCTTCCCAGCGCAGGAGCGTGATCAGGATTCCGGCGAAGGCCGGTTCCACGAGCCACGCGCCCCACCACATCGGGTCAGACGGCCCGAGGCTCCCAGCGAGGAACGCTTGCACTCCGGTCGCCGTGAAGCCGAGGCCGCAGGTCATGAAGCACCACATGGAGCGCGTCACCGAGACCCGGAACCGGTCTGCACGCACCGCCGCAAGCAACGGGTTCGCGGCGAGTTGGTGGATGTCCTGCGCCTCATCGAGCTGCGCCCGGAGCCGCCGAACGGTTCGAGTCTCGCGAGGTTCGGAGGGCTCAGTTTCGTTGGTGTGCTTGGACTTCCCGGACACAAGGCCACCTACTTCCCGTATGCAGCCTTGCGGAGGAGTGCCCCGAGCCAGAGCAGTTCGGCGACGAGCACCAGGAGCCCGACGAACCCGAACAGCAGGTACATGCACAACAGCGAGGCCGCAGCGGCGAACACGATGTGCGCGACGCGGGCGAAGCTGCGGAGATTGACCGGGACGGCGAGCACGAGCTTCATCAGGCCACGTCCTTTGCGTTCCTGGCGGGGTAGTGGATGCGGCGGCGTTCGGCGCCAGACAGGCCGCCCACGACGCCAAAGGCGTTGTCTCGGTATCGCGCGGGTCCGTTCGCCTCCCAGCTGAGTTGGTTCTCGCGGCACTCGGCGAGGACCGGGCAGGTGGCGCACACGGCCTTGGCGGCGGCGGTTCGGCCGGCGGTGTGGAACAGGCTCGGATCGGCGTCGGCACAGGCGGCCCGGTCACGCCAGGCGGGCGGTTCGCCGCCGAACAGGAGCTTCATCAGCACGCGGTAGCCGTGCGGCTCGGTGTTCACGCGGCCACCGCCAACGGCGAAGACGGGCTACGGCGTGCGGCCTGGACGACCTGGGCGACCTCATCGAAGGTGACCTGTTCCGGCGAGCACGCGGAGAGCCGGAAGGCATTGGCAAGCACCGCCGCCGAGTTGGACTTGAGCTTGCCGCCCAGCTCGACCACCGAGGCCGACGCGACCAGCCCCAGCGTGATCCCGGACTTGGTCCGTCCGGTCGCAGCCACCGACAGGGTTCCCGCGGCTTGCAGGGACCACGTCAGCTCGACCCCGTGCAGCGAGGCCGCCCAGACCAGCAGGCACGCGAGCCGATCAGGCGCGGTGCCGGAGGTGAACTCGGCGTGCACCGAGCCGGACGGCGTGGAGATGACCAAGCGGTCCGGCCGTGGCAGGCCGAGCGTGCGGATGTGGCCGCGGATCGAGCGGAGCAGGCCGTCCAGACGTCGAGGCGCACTGTTTTCGGGCATGACAAGACCTCCACGATTAGTGGCGAAAAGTGTTGGGGTGAAAGAAATTCAGGCGATCGAGCGGATGGAGCCGGTCTGTCCGTTGCGGACGAACTCCACGAGTTCGCGGATGTTGTCGTCCGTCGTGTACGCCGCGCGGACCCGACGAGGAACGCGTGACCGTTCGTCCGTGCGGTAGCCGATGCCAGCGGTCTCAGGCACGGCGGGAATCTGGTCCGCAATCGCGCCCCGCTCCCGAGCGCCCTCACCAAGCACCATGTCGGGGTGCGTCGGTGACGTGGCGCGCAGGCACACGCGGTTCGGGAACAGGTCCCGGATCTTCAGCGTGTCCTTGTCCGGTTCCTGGATGTAGGCGTCAGCAACGTGCAGAGTCGCGCGGCCCATCGACGTTCCCCGAGCCAGCAGAGCCGTGATCTCTCGGGCGTACTCCGGCCGGTAAGCGACCAGAGAACCGATCTCGTCCACGATCAGGAGGTTGAGCGGGTACTCACGCGAGGGTTGGACCGACCGAAGCCCCGCCCGCTGCATCCGCTTCTGGGTGCGATCCATGTCGTTCACCCACATCTCGATCAGCTCCAGGCAATCGCCCGCGTCATCGGCGTAGCGGTTCTCCGTGATCGGTTTGATGGCCGCGAACTCCAGGTACTTCGGGTCGCAGACCCACAAGCGGACGATGCCGTCCCTGATCAGCGGGGCCATCGAGCGAAGCTTGGCGAACGCGAGCGAGTTCTTGCCCGACCCCGTGCCACCAGCCGTCAGGGTGTGCGTGCCCTGGATGGGTTCGGTCCAGTCGCCGCCGTACTCGTCCTCACCGAGGAGCACCGCCCGCAGGTTCACATCCTCGGAGTGCTCGGGCATGTCCGGCGCCGGGATGATCTCCGTGAACGGTTCGTCACGCTGGACCACGAGCGCCACGTAACCGGGCTTCGTCAGCTCGATCGCAACGCGTTCAGCCTCGATCGAGTGCGCCAGCTCTTCGGCCTGCCGGGCGAAGTGCATCGGTGATTGGCCCTTGGCCAGCTTCACCAACACGGTGTCGATCGACGGCGAGTACGACCGGACCCGCACCACACGCGGGTAGTTCGTGACCCTCTTCCGACGGTGCTCGGTTGTGAGCTTGTGGACGTCCATCAGGTCTCGCCAACGTCCACCGGAGTAGGCCCCGAACCACCGACGCTGCCAGGCCCTCAGGACCGGCGCGGCCAGCGTGTCGAACGAGTCCGGGTGACCCCGGTACCAAAGCCCGGTCGCACCAGCCGCGCCACCGAGGACGTAACCGGTGGTCGTCGGGCCGAGCGTGGAGGCACCGGCAGCAACAGCCGACGGCGCGAGCATCCATTCCGGGTTCCTGGCCAGCCACCGCGCCGCGCGGAACTCGGCGGCAACGACGCGCTTGCTTGCGTTCCATTTCCAACCCACTGTTGAACTCCTAGGTAGATGCGCGACGGCCGACCCTCGAACGTGTCGAAGATCGGCCGCCGCGTTGATCAGTGCGGATTTAGTCCTTGGGTAGTTGCCCGCGGGCGTAGGACGCTTCCGTGGTCAGTACGCTGACCGAGCGGACGAACCGGCGCCGCAGGTCCGTGAAGCCCTCCCGACGAACCGGAATGCCGTCCATGGCCGTGCGGAGTTGCTTCATCGCCTGGTCCAGGTTGGACACGGCGTTGTCGAGCTGGTGAGACATCGATCAGGCTCCCCACTCTTTGGCTTTCAAATTGATCTCGTGGCGCTTGGCTTGCTCCCGGAGCGCACTGAGGTCGTTCCGTGCGGTCCGCAGATAGCCCTTGAGTTCGTCCGGCGTGGCGACCCGCCAGCTGCCAGCCTTTCCGGGCTTCTCGCTCATCTTGTTGATGAGCTTTTCCAGCGGCACGAGCAGTTCCTCAACGAAGTCCATTGCGCCAACGAACGAGCCGTACCTCTGCTGTGCCCGCTCGTTCAACATCTCTTGGATCAACTTGCCAACCTCTCAGTCCTCGTGTCGCCCACGTAGATGAAGCGGTACAGCGCTTGCTGCAACTCCAGGTGGTCCCGCCAGCTCTGGCCGACGCCCGGAAAGCCGTGCTTCGCAAGAACTTCGCCGACCTCGTGAACGAGGCCGAATGTGAAGCGCGGGTCGTCGCCGTCGGGATCGGCGGGTTCGATCGGGTATGAGCGCTCATCCATGCCGAAACTCCTTTCGGGAGGTACGGCAAACCCAGGAACGAAGGCATACCTGGGTTCACCGAATCTCCCGGAGCGCACGAAATGCTCCGGATTTAGGCATGGTTCGACTCACTGTGGAATTCTCAAAGAACAAAATTGAGCGCCCTGGCCCGACTCGAAGCGGGCTACCGGCCTACCGGGCAGGGCTCACGGGACTAAGCCGCGGGAGCCACCACGACCTGCGCCGCCGGGGTGAGGCCGTCCGCCTTGAACCACAGGCCGGAAGCGGTGATCTTCCCGTCGTCCCCGCGCATCTCGTACGTGTTGATCACGGGGTTGACCAGCTCGATGTAGTCGCCCTCCTCGAACCCCGCGCCGGGGTCGCGGGGGAGGTTGACGCGGATCTCTTCGCCCTTCGCCTTACGGCGGCCCTCGGTCGGTCGGGGCTTGGCGAACAGCACCACCACGAACTGCTCTTCGTTCGTGTGGCGGTCGATCACGGGCACCAGCTGCCCGCCGTCCAGCTCGCGCATCTTCACGCAGGGCGTTTCGGTGATCATGAGCTTGTAGTGGGACAGGATCACCGGGATGTCGTTCAGAGCCACGTTGGTACCTCTCGTAGTAGGCCTTGCTCTATCACTACAACCAACATAGCTAGTAGAGCTAGAAGAGTCACTGGTCCAATCGGGTGATATTCAGCTTTGCTAGCTTTGTCGCTACAGTGTGTGCATGGCACTTGATCCCGCGGACCCGCGGCCGGCGTATCAGCAGATCGCTGATGACCTGCGGCGATACATCGCGTCCGACGCCGTGCAGGTGGGGGACAAGCTGCCATCTCTGGCCGAGTTGCAGACGAAGTACGGCCGCGCCGTCATGACCTTGCAGAAGGCACTGGACGTGTTGCGCACCGCTGGACTCGTCATGTCCCGCCAGGGCGAGGGCACCATCGTGGTGAAGAAGCCAGAAGCCCACACGGAGGAGCCGGAAATTGGCTCCCCGCATGAGCTTCGGGCGATCCTGGAGAAGATCAGCGGCACACTCGACAACCTCAGTGAGCGCGTTTCCGCCGTCGAGGCGGAGGTGTTCGGCTCTCCTTCAGATGGTCCTCGATCCGGGTCAGACGATCGCTAAGTTCGTCCACCTTGGAATCCAACTTGGAGGCCAAGGCGTACAGGTCCCGCCACGTCTCTGCGGTCCATCCGGTCTCTGACACCTTGTCCTCCTTCGCTGCTACCGGTTGTTCTTCTGGTGTGTAGGCGGTTCTGCCCTCCGTGCGGCGAACCGTCGCCAGGCGACGATGCCCGCGTAGACCACGACGAAGGACGTCAGAGCTTCCGCCACTCGACCGATCACGCCGGGCTTTCCGGCCCGCCAGGTCCCGTCTCTCCGAACCACTCCGCGTCGACCGTCAGCGCGTGCCGCCCGGCGAGCTGATCCGGCAGCTCCTCGGGCGTCGTGCCGACCTTCGCGGCGAGATCCTCGAAGTTGAGCTTCGGCCAGTTCGCCGTGAGTGCGTCGACTCGATCGGCGAAGGCCGTCGCGGCGCGCGAAAGGTTCCGCGCGAAACCGATCGCGAGCTCAGCCGCGTCCTGCCGCCCCGCCAGCTGCACGGTGATCTGGGAGTCGCCGCACATCACGACGAGCGACGGGTGGCCTTGTGCGTGTTCGACCAGCGATGCTTCTGCGTCCTCTTCTGGCTGCACCAGTACGTAGAAGCCCATGTGATCCACCTCCGTTTGCGCCTGGGTCTTGTAGAACCACAGTCGCCCGCACGGAGCATCGATCCAATATCAACTAGCGATGGCGGTATCGCTGGTATCGATAAGTCCAGGTTAGGGGCGTAATTGACCCGCTACACTCGGCTCAGGTTCGGGGGTTGACCAGCAGGGGAGGGGGCGCGCGTGAGTTCGTCCAAGCAGCGCTGCCGCACCTGCGACACCCTCTTGGCGAGCGACCGCAAGGGCACCTTGTGCGGCCGTTGCGAAGCCGCCCACGCCACCCACGCGCCCGTGCAGCGACCAGAGTTCTGGCTTCAGCCGTCGATCCAAGACGCCCTGCGCACCTTCAACATCGGCCAGGTCTTCCGCGCGTACCGCCAGGCCCACAGCCCGACGTTGCCGCAATCGACCCTCGCGGCGTGGCTCGACATCACCCAGGGCCAGGTCAGCGTCATCGAGCGCGGACGCCGGCCGGTCACCGATCTCGAACGCCTTGAGCGCTGGTGCAACGCCTTGCGCGTGCCGCACGAGCACCGATGGTTCCGTGCGGGTTATCGCGATGCGGAAACCCAAGCGCCGCAAGAGAAATCACTTTCCGACCTTGGTCTTGCCTACGCGGCCTCTCTCCCGACTACGGTGGAAGTCGTAGCCGAGCTTGGGAGGCACGACATGGAGCGCCGCACCTTCCTGTCCAGCGCGTTGTTCTCTGTCGCCGCATCGGTCGCACCGAGCCGAGATTGGTTGCTCGCCACGCTCGACGAGGCGACCACGGCCACCGGCAAGATCAGCACCGAGCAGGTCCAGGCGATCCGCCGCACCTTCGGTGTCTTCCAGGAGCTCGACGTGATGCGCGGCGGTGGCCATGCCCGCGAGCAGCTCGCGTCCTACCTGACCTCGCACGTCGTGCCGCTGTTGAAGTCCAACGACCCCGAGACCCCCAACGGCGCCGCGCTCTACGAGGCAGCCGCGGAACAGCTCTACCTGTTGGGGTGGATGGCGTTCGACAACGGCGAGCACGCCTTGGCTCAGCGCTACTTGATCCAGTCGCTCCGCCTGGCGGAAGCCGCCGCGAGCCCAGACCTTGGCGCGCACGTTCTGGCCGGCCTTTCGGACCAGGCGACGCTGACTGGTGAGCCGGAGCAGGCGGTGCAGCTCGCGAAGGCTGGACGCGCCGGGCTTCTCGCCAAGGGCAACTCGACCGCGTGTCTCGCAGATCTCTACGCGCTCCAGGCTCGCGCCGAGGCAGCGATGGGGGACGGGAAGGCCGCCGCGAAGAGCGTGCACCTGTCAGAGACGGCGTTCGAAAACGTGTCTGTGGAGGATGAGCCGGAGTGGGCGCGATTCATCGACCCGGCGTACCTCAATGGCGAGCATGCCCACACGTTCCGCGACCTCGAACGGCCCGAGGAAGCAGCGCATTTCGCCGGATTGTCCATCGTTGAATCCGAGCGTCAGAGCCGAGCACGTCGCGGGTCGATGGCCCAGGCTGCCCTCGCCCGCGCAGCGATCGATTCTCACGATCTTGAGGCCGCAGCTTCCGCTGGCATGGCGGCGGCGAAACTCGCAGCTACTGTGAAATCGTCTCGTTCGGTTGAGGCAGTTGCCGATCTTCGCGCCCGTTTGCGTGCTCACGGAGAGTCGCCTGCTGTACGCGACTTCCTCGACGTGTCAGGGGCGCTGCTGCCTTCTATGGGCCCTCGCTCCTAAGCTTGTTGCCTTCGGAACATCGAAACAGTTCGACATTCGGGTAATCCGACAACCGGGGGACCGGTCAAAATATCGTGCAGCCGCAAGTGGGATGAGCGAGAGCGAGGTACCTAGACTACACGCTTCGCTCGATTGGCGGCATATGGGTCGAGCCGTCGAATAAACCAGTCCGCGATCTCCTTCACCGTCTCAACGAGTTCGAGCGCCTTTCGCTCGGTCAACCCTTCGTTGAGCCCGTGCGCAATCTGATTGCGGCGTGCGACCAATAGCACTAGCTGGCGGCGTATGCGGTTGTCGTCAGAATCGAGGACCTCCTCAAACTCTGCTTGCCAGCTATGGTCGAAACGGCCGAGTAGGGCGATCAAGTTTTCGGGCGAAGGATTTCGACTCTTCGTCATCCAGGACAACGCGAAGGTTAGTGCTGTTCCACCTGCCCGTCGGTTTAGGAACTCGGTAACAGTTTCGTGGACGACTTGTTCAAGATATCCACAGGATCTGACGACGAGGAACCTTGTCAACCAGATCTGCTCATCAACGTCCCGTTCCTTCGAGTTACGTACAGCGTCAGCAAGGCGGTCTAGGTTTGTCTCAAGTGAGTTGAGTCCGAACGGTGGCCAGCTCGTTGCTCTCATCGGGCCGTCGCAAGAACTGCAGTCGCCCGTTCGAGCCGATCGCGCACGTTCTCTTCACGTGCAGTAGCCCGTGAGATTGCGGACCCAAGTTTGTCGTCCCTGGCGAGTTCGATCAGAGCTTCATTGATCTCAGCCGGATCCATGTCGCCTCCTGCGGCAGCTCTCCGCATCATCGCGACGCACACTGCTTCCAACAGTGCCACGTTAAGGCGGGTGGGGCGGCGAAGCAGTGGCCGAGCGTCGGCTGCGAGGAGTGTGTCGACTGCCGTTTCAAAGAGTTCGGCAAGCGCGGTACCGCCGTCAAGCTTCCTAAGATCCCGATGATCTCCAAGGAAGTCATTCAGGAACTTCTTAAGAGGCGTGTAATACTCCTCGCTCCTTACATAGAGTGCAAGAATGCGGAGGATGAGTTCATGGTCTCGTAGCCGTGGTGACTTAGGGCCGTATAGTGACCGCCAGGAAGGTAGGTCATTTAGCCGTGCAAGCATCCCAACGAACGCGCCAGGGTATAGGGCAATTCGGATTTCGTGTGGCGTGAGTTGTGTTCCGCCAGAGTTTAGACGCTCGAAAACCTGATAGATCGCTTCGAGGGATTCTTTGCTTCCGTCGGTTCGCACGATGGTAGCTGTAATGAATGTGTTGTCAAGCGTTCGGCGCAGCTCTGGATTGAGCGATCGATAGGTGAGTCCCTTGAACGAATTCGCCACATTCTCCAGCGCAAATTCAACACCATTGTGTATGCCGCCATAGAAAGCTTCAAGCGTCTTGAGTCGTTGTTGGCCGTCTAGGACTAGGAGTCGCTTGTCAACCTGCTGGACAAGCATGATTCCGGGGATGGGATACCCGAGAAGTAGCGACTCGATGAACCGATCCATTTGTGGGCGACGCCAAACAAAGCTGCGTTGAAACCCCTCAAGCTCAAGCGAGTCATCGCCGTGCCCAAAGTTGGGAATCACGATGTCGCCGCGGGAAAGTCGGCGCACTAGTCCTTCTGCATCGAAGTCCGTGCCTGAGTAAGTAACGCCCTCGACCTCAGCCTCTGCTTCGCCAACTTCCTGGAGCTCGTCGTCGGTCAGAAGTGCTGACTCCTCATCGACGGGGTCCTGGTCGCCGACGGCAAGGTCGTTCTGCGATGCAGCCATGCGCCGCAAGCTACCGCGCTTGCGTACGGAGCTCTAGCTGTCGGGGCAGGCGTGTTCAGAGTTTCTTTTCTTCATCAAGGCGGCCCCTGCGGGGCCGCTCGGCCGCACTGTGCTGATTCCGGCCGGCAGGGGCTTAACGGCCCCGTCCTTGTGTCGCTCGGGCAAGCGGGCGGGGCCCGGCCTTCGGCCACCCACCCGCGCCCGGCGACGGGGAGGTAGGGCCTACCCCGGCCAGCCGAGGCAGCGGCCGAACGACCCCGCAGGAGCCGCGAAGTGGAACGCCTTATTCGGCGTACTCGTAATAGCCAGGCCCGCCTGCTTCGCGTTCAGGCACCATCTTGTAATAGTGCATTCGCCGACCACTGGGGTCGAACACGCCAATCTCAAGTGGATAGCCACCGTCGGCGTATCGAGTCTTCTCGACCTGTCGTCCGTTCATTGGTCCACCGCTAAGAATTGCCGTGAACTTCAGATTGGCTTCGCCGCTCGCGTCTTGCTCTGATTTCATAGCGTGGATCCAGCGTCTGTAGTGTGAAGACTACGGAAATTCGAGTTCTTCTTGCTCTGGAAGCCTGCCATCGAACGAAAGCTTCATCTGGAGCTCGCTGAGTTCATCTATTGCAACCTCGCGAAGCAAGGGTACGGCGTTGAGTAGAATCTCCGGCAAGCTTAGCTTTGTTTTGGTGCGGCCTGAAGTGGTGTTGGTCGTGAAGTCGCACGACAAGTGGCGGCCATCAGTGAGTGTGATTTCAACCCGGCGGACTGACGACCCTTCGCCAAGCTGCTCGGCGAAGGATCCTAGGCTTTCATCCTGAAGTACAGTGGAGGTGTCTGAATAGTATTTAACCGTCTGATGGCCATTCGAGATCACGACCTCATCGATGCGTGCGCGAGCCAGTGCGGCGCGCCTGTAAAGATCCTCGATCTCAATGCCGTCGCTAAGTTCTGGCTTGATGACCTCAAGGTCGTCGATCTTCTCCGACAAGTATGCAGAGTACCCTTTGCCTTTAAGGCCTAGGAATCTAGTGTCTGCAAACCAGTAGGTGTCAGGATGGGGGTTATTGGACAAGTGCTGCTGCTCGCTGCGAATCCGGCACGATCGGGCCCAGAGGACATCAAGGTTGGATCGCATGAACTTGTCCAAGTTCTTCGATCCTGATGGCAGCGACAACTCTGATAGGCGTTTCAATGACACACGGCTTCCCAGTCGCCGCCAAAAGTCATCGTCTTCAATCGCCTCATACTCGAAGATGAACTGAAGAGCTTCCGTAGGTAGCTCTTCGGCTAGAGTGCGACGCCCAGGGAAACGTTCCAGTGATCCGCCCGCGGCAACCCAAACAGCCTGCAAGAGGCCCTGAATCCTGCTTGACTGCTGGCTATTCAGGTACGCGTCAAGTATCGACGTCGCGCGACGAGTCGGCTCCTCCAAGTTATGGAGGGCGCCATCAATCCCGTTAGACAGCGAGTGTGACGTCAACTCTGCGCCGGGGATGTCCATGAGTCCGCGTCCGCCCTGGGCAATTGCTGAAGATACGAGTTGCATAAACGGCGAAGCGCGGTCTCTGATGAGTGTTTCTAGCCCAGGTGCGTCGGTCACCAGTGTGTTGTGCTGGCGGGAATCGGACTCTAGCTTGTCGGTTAGTTGGCTATCTTGTGGACGTGGCGTCTCGGAGAGGCCAAATACAATTGGGCGATTCTCGCTAACAAGCGAGATGTCTTCGATTAGATTCTCGATGTTTGAGTTGAACCGCAGGTATATGTATCGATCGGGGATCGCTGGGTCGCTTGGCCAGCTGGCGACAAGGTCTGGAACAAAGCTGTGGTTGAAGTATTCAGTCTTCTTTACGCGCGCTCGCGGATCTAGGGCCGCTATCTCGTCCATTACGGCCACCTTGACAGCCTCGACACTCTCGGAAGGGCGCGGCAAACTCAGCGCATTGGCGATGCGCAATGAATAGTTTGTTGTGCTCACCGATCTCCCTTCATTGTGTCGTACTTGCGAATGACGCCAAGGTGCTCACGGGTGAGGGTTAGCTTTTCCTGCCGCTTAGAAAGAACCCACATCCACAGCCGGTCTGCGACGTCTTTACACGTTTGATCGACTATGAGCGAGTTTGCTTCGTCCTCATCGGCCACATTGAACACCCTGTCTCGGTGGAGGAGGACGCTGGCCTTCACCATTTCTGGAGAATCCAGCTCGTCCCACTCAGTGACCAGGAAAGGAGCCCATGTTATCCACGTGAAGTTGTCGCATCGATCTGGGCGGAGCTGGAAGGCGCGGTAACACTGTGCAAGGTACTTCCGGTAGTGGGTACCTTGGTCCTGGGCGCTCTTGTACATCTTGGATTCGGCAAGGAACTCTTGCCCATGAAGCTCTTCGCCGAGAAGAATTCCGCCAAGATCGAAAGAGAAGTCTTTGCCATTAGCCCACGGGAAGGTGAGCTTTGGTATCGAGATCGGGTCAGGGTTAACCCACTGGACGTTTGCGCGTGCGAATGACTCAAGATAGAGCTTCGCTCGGCGTGCGCCGTCGGCCCCTTTGGCCTGGGTCTCCTCGCCTGACACGAGGCGCACTCTAGCTCTGTCCTGTTACCCATAGCGATCACTGCCCCGTCCATGTCCCCCAGATGTCCCAACGGTTCTGCGGGTGGAGCCAGCTGGCGTTGGACCATAAGGAAGCGCCGCGAGGCTACCCCTCGGTAGCCAACCTTGCATGCCGGTTCGGCCGACGCTTTGCGGGGAGGCGGGATGGGGACGAGCGCCTGGTCGGTCAGCTTGCCAGCGCTGGGCACGGCGCTCGGCTGCCGCTCCTGTGGACCGCTCAACGCCTTGACGGCGTCGACCGGCCCACAGGCTTGCCCACGAACCTTGGCCATAGATGGGTAGGTATGTCGGCTTGCCTGGCTTCTGTGGGCTGAGCAGCGGTCACTGGAACACGTATGGAACGCCGATCGCAGGTGAGCCCAATTGAGTGCTGTTATCGCAGGCTACGCGGTCTAACGGGCAGGATGCGGGAACTCCGCACGATGGAACTGCGCGGCTAGACCTCGCCCACGCAGTGCCGTTCCGTTGTTCCTGCGTGACGGGCTTACATGCCGGTTGACCTGCTCGGATGCTGCCAACGACGTCAGCGCCGCAGGTCACCGTCTGCCGCTAACTGCGTCGGTCTGCCACGGCTCACGGAACATGCACGGAACAAGAAACGCCCCGAGCAAGATCATTGCTCGGGGCGTTCTCATATGAGCCTACCTGCAAGTTTGTGTGCATCTGACATCGCTGCGGCGTTGAGTGGAGTGTCGACTGTGACGCTCCTTAATCGGACGTTCTGTCGCCTGGCTCGTGGTGCTTCTGGCGTGACTTCTGCAGCTGGTCGAGTTTGGCGATGACGGATGCGGCGTCAGAAAGTTCGCCGAGTGAATCGATATCACCTTCGCTCAGTGTTGTCGCAATGACTTGTCCATCGTGCTTAACGACGACGATAGAACCAAGCCTGATTACAGCAACATCGACATCTTTCATTGCAGAGATCAGATTAGTTACTGCGGAAACGTTAATGCGCTCGTCAACTGAGATGCTCGGCTTGGGTCGTAGGGACTCATTTTGATGTTCACCTGCAACGACTTGGAGCCAGCTTGAACGCCAAGCCTCGGTGTCTTCCACTCCGCACGCTCGAATGAAGGCCTCAATGTTGGACCATGACGGAGTGCGTCGCAGGTCACCTTTGGCAATATTGTATGCGGTACTTCTTGCGAGCGGGAGGCCGATCCGCTGCGAATTCTCTGCCATTTGCCTGTATGACATTCCTGTTGTTGTCATCAGGTTTCTGAGAGCACGATGGAATTCTTCGGCGGTCGTCGCGTGGGCTACTAGCTCGCTGCCTGAGCGTTCATCGACGTTCACGGCGACCTCCTGTTGCGTGAAGCATGGCTCGCTTGACGCGACTGTCCACGTTCGTCCATCCTAGACGAACGTGGACGCCCGTCTACGGGACCGGGGCCCTCACTGGGCTTGCAGATGGGACGCATGGTCATGGTAGACGTGAGGTGGATCATCCTCGCGATGATCTTGATCGGTGTGTGCTGGTTGATCTATCGCCGGCCTGTTTGGGCAGTCGCGGCTGGAGTTGCGTTGGCAGCCGCAGCGCTTGGTTACACGATCATGTTCACCGCTGAGTCCAGCCACAGCGCAGGTCCAACATGCGTTGTATCCACCGATCGCCGCTAGCGGCAACTTCCTTCGCCCCGGCTACGACCAGTCGTAGCTGGGGCGAAGATCTATTCACATGTCGTCGCCATGGTCTACGACGTCTTCGCCGAGCAGCTCCGTGATCTTCAGGTTGGACTTGTCCCGCTGACGTCCATCACCTTCGCGTAGACCTTCAGCAGAACGTCCACGGTGTGGCCCGCCCGCTCCGCTACCTCGGTCGGGGGCACGCCGGCCGCGAGCCACGTCGACACAGCGGCATGACGGAGGTCATACGGAACGCCCGCCAGCGGCGAGGCGGCCTGCTGCGGAGAGAGCCCGACCTTTCGGGCCTTCTTCCAAGCGTCCGTGTAGACCGTCGCACTGATCGGCGCTCCGCTGACGTTCCCGCGGAACAGACGGCCGTCCGACGTAGTGCGGAACGTTGTGAGGTGCCACCTCAAGACGGCCACGAGCTGCGAACGGACCGGGACAACCCGCACGGAGCCCTCAGCCCGCCGCTTCAGCGTCCGCTCTTCCCACATCTCGCCCGAGTCGGTGTAGCGGCTGTTCGCCCTCGAAGCCGACTTCTCCAAGATCAGCTCGCCCCAACCGGTCTCGGGGAGCTTGCAGTCCACCTCACGGAGCCGGTTGACCTCGCACGGCCGCAGAGCGGCGTAGTACATCGTCGCGAAGAACCCGTACAGGTAGTCGTACTGGCCGGTGATTGTCCCCGCGTACGTGACGGCCGCCAGGATCTGCCGCCCCCGTTTCGGGTTGAGCACCGACCGAGGGGCAACCTCGACGTTGCCCTGCTGAATCGCGGCCTTCTGGCCGGTGACCGGGTTGGCCACGAGTTCTATCTTGTGCAGCGGCCTATGCGGACCTTGTTGCGGCGGAACGAAAGGCAACGGGCTACCTGACTAGGGCTTGGAGGGCTCGTGGTACCGATCCGCCGATCGTCAGGTCGCTTCCGGCTCTGGTTGATCGTCTCGAAGCCCTAGTTTCCTAGCGTTACGTGTCATTCGGACGGGTACGCGTCTGCCATCAGTGTCCTGGCGTCATACTGATGAGCGCGATCACGTGCAAGAGTACCGTTTCCGGCCGCCGCTACGAAGTAAAACTGTGACGGCCACGAAGAGTAGGGCTTAATTTGCCGGTGCGCAAACCAGCGTCGTAACTGCGTGCGGCCGATAGCACGTTGATCTGCCAAGTCAGGCTCGAACTGCCTGGAATGCGAGCTGGAAGTTCTGGGCCTTCTTCAATCTCGTCAACTTCTAAGACAGGCTTTTTGTTTCCGTATGGAACTATCTTGAACCCTTGAATGCTCACGTCGCCGCGACCTTCGTTCGTAACGGTGAAAGTCATCGAGACACGACGAGCCGCGGGATCCGTTTCAATGTGGAGCACGACTAGGCGCAGCCGTGGACCGCTCGCTCGGTAGCTCAGGTATGCAATGCGAGCAGCTAGGCTTGAGACCAGTAGTGCGAAGAGGGATGTCCCCAAAGCTGCGTATGCAACCCATGTAGGTGCGCCTCCAGGCATAGCCGGAGCATAGACGGAGCAGGTTCAAGAGGCTGGGTTGGTACCGTGACCGCTGTGTTCAGAGTTTCTTTTCTTCATCAAGAGGCTGGGTTGGCACCGTGACCGCTGTGTTCAGAGTTTCTTTTCTTCATCAAGGCGGCCCCTGCGGGACCGCTCGGCCGCACTGCGCTGATCCCCGTCCGGCAGGGGCTTAACGGCCCCGTCCCTTTGTCGCTCGGGCAAGCGGGCGGGGCCCGACCTTCGGCCACCCACCCGCGCCCGGCGACGGGAGGTAGGGCCTACCCCGGCCGAACGGGGTAGCGGCCGACCAGCCCCGCAGGAACCGCGGAAGCTTATGAATCGACCTGTTCAGCGGACGCTGGAACAGAACTTAGGTAGCCCTGAATCTCCGCTCCCATGTTGCCGCCTGGTCGGAAATATACCTGCTTATGTGCAAGGATCGCTTGTATTTCATTAAGCTTTTGAACGTTGTCTTCCGCAACAACCGTTCTCTGCATTGCTGGGCCGACGCAAACGAAGCAGTCGGGAGACAAGGGCATGCCTACTCCTTGTGAGTCGCCTATCGCCATATTCAACCAGACTGCAGAGTTTTGAGGATCAAAGTTGAAGGCGAAGGCGGGGGAGTCGCTTATTGCAAATTCGACCCCGGCGGGCGGTGGAGAATCTCGACAGATAAAGGCTGAAGAATCTTGCAAACCCTCAGGAACATCACCTCAATGCTTTGGCGGAAAAGCGAACCGTCAGACTCTCTCTCGCGCCAAGGCTTGAAGTGCTCCTCGATGAGAATGCTCAGTACTTCATCTCCGCTCGGTCAGAGGCCGTGAACCCTGAAGAACTCGCGCACTACCTTATCTCTATGTTCTGTCAACATTCTGTGGCGAGCGTAGAGTTCAGCGCTTCGGACGCTATCGCCATGTACCTGGGCATAGCGATAGCTGCGCACATAGTGCAGAGCGATACAGTCCTTGACCACGTCAATCGACGTCGGATCAAGTTCAGCCTTGCGGTCGCAAACTATAGCCAAAGAGGCGGGAATCTTGTTCTCGACGATCTGCCAGATCTTCTCCATCGACTCCGACCGGTACTTGACGAAGTCGGTAACCTTCGCACAACCTCTAATCCCTTTCGGGTCAAGGTGCATACGCTTGGCGACATCGTACCTGCCCACTTTGCGCGAGCCATCTTCAAGAATCGAAGTGAAGCGTTTCAAGATCACGCGCGATACAAGATGCTGTTCTGACACTCGGCTGTCAGCTTCCGCGTCGAGTTCGCGCAGTCGCCTGAGAGATTTTTCTGACGACTCGCGTGGCGGAAAGTGCCATTGGGTCATGACTCAGTATGCCAAACCAGCGCCCATTGAGCGAGTCGGTAAATGTCTGCGCTATGCGGAGGTTCTCCGCACTCAAGTCCCAAGATCATTAACAGCTGGACGACCGCATCACGAGCGTTTCACGGCGCTACGTGATGGCCTTCGCCGACCCTTGACACCGCCGTCCAGCCGCTAGGTACAGCCGGGGAGCGGGAGGTGTGGCCGAGAGGTGAGTGCGGTAACAGGCTGTCCGCGAAGGCGATACAGGTAGCACCGTTATTGAGGAGATGCGAGTGCCTCTAGAAACCTGGTCGTGCGATGTCTGCGGCGGGCCGATCACGAGCGCCCAGAACGATGGGCTCGTCGTCTGGCGGACGCGGCAGGACGATGGCCGCTACATCGACTACGACTTCAAGATCGTTCACAAGACCATCGAGTCAGATCCAGATCCTCGGCGATGTGATCCTGGCAGTGCGGCCGGGTACAGCGGAAACTTGGACTTGCCGCTGCTCCTGGGAGCCGATGGCCTTACCTGGCTGCTCAGCATGCTGAGTAACGGGCCACTCGCGGGTGGCGGTGGCCGGAACGTAGCTGACTTGGATGAGTACGTTCATCTCGTTCGCCGTCTTCAGACGCCGTACTACGAAGAGGCCCGCGTCAAGTTCAACGACGAAGACACGCATCACTGGTTGAGCGATGCAAACGAGGTTCTGCCCTACCTGCCTGACACCTTGCGTCGCATCGCAGAGGGAACGCTGGGTCGATAGGCGGCTCCGAGTTCATGCCTGTGTGCTGCAGGGCCTAGTCGCCATTGGATATCTAGAGGGGCAGTCGTTACCGACCGCCAGCGCAGTTGAGAGCCCGTCGCCTTGTCTGCCGTGACAGGCTTCCAGGCTGACGAGCTTCTAACTCGCATGGCGTTGTGCCCACGTGGGGACGAGCGCCGAGTAGCCGATTTGCTTCCGCTGGGCACGGCGCTCGGCTGCCGCGCCTATGGACAACTCACCGCCTTGACGGTGTCGACCAGTCCACAGGCTTGCCGACGGAACATGCACGGAACAGAGTGCGCCCGCGGAACGGTCGGCGGGACCTCAGTCGCAGCTCACAGCCGTGATCGGCTCATTTTCGAAGCTCCGCACGATGGAGATCAGAGACTGACGGATGGCTCTGCGGTTCTCGGTCTGCGCTGGGCGGAGTCCCGAGTGGGCTCCGCCGAACGCAGGAGGCCGTGCCGATCTCTCTGACGGGCCAGAGCGTTCTGTGGGTCGCAAGGTCACAGCCGCAACAGCCTCGGTCGTTGCGCTATGTCGCAGAGACGAAGTCTGCCGACCAGTCGACTACGAACGGCTTCCCAGGGCAGCTTGGTGACCAGCCAGCGGCAAGGGCTGTGCGGATGCCGTTGGCGACGTCGGCCGGCGTGACCGGAGCGGCAGGTGCGTTGATCCAGTTGCTCGGGTGTGGCCGGCTGGTCTTGACGACCAGGACGGTTCCCGCGGAGTCGACCTGTTCGACCGCATAGCTCAACGGTGTCCAGGCGAGGCCTTAGCAGTACGTCGGCTTGTGTCGAACGCGCCAGCGATAGACCGTGCCCTCGACGATGATCCGCCGAGAGCCCTTTTTTGCCAGAGCCATGCTCGCCCCAAGATCTTGCTTGTCAGAGCACGAAATGTACCTGGACTGGCACTGTCGTCCGCACTGATATCCGCTGGTGCGCGCGGCCAGTTCGCGCCTGAAACTCCGCAGCCCCGTCCTTGAAACGTGGTGCGGGACAGCTACGGAACAGGGACTACCTGTATCGGCGTATCTGCAGCTAGGTGTAGTGCCCTGAGACGTTGTCGACGCGGCTGATGGGTGGTTGTCCGCCGAGTGCGGTGTGGGCTCGGTGGTGGTTGTAGTGGTGCAGGAATTTTGGCAGGGCGTCGGCGCGTTGCTGGCTGCTGGTGAATACCTGGGCGTAGGCCCATTCTTCGGCGAGGGTGCGGTTGAAGCGTTCGGCTTTGCCGTTGGTCTGGGGCCGGTAGGAGCGGGTGAGGCGGTGGCTGGCGCCGAGGTCGGCCATCGCATCGCGGAAGGCGTGTGAGCGGCGGTAGGCCATGGCGTTGTCGGTCATGATCCGCTCGATGGCCGGGATGCCCTGTGTGGCGAGGGCTCGGGCTGCTCTGCGCAGGAAGGCTGCGCAGGTGGTGGCGGTCTCGTCGGGGTGGATCTCGGCGTAGGCCAGGCGGGTGTGGTCGTCGATGGCGCAGT